>JBDLSG010000001.1:0-173390 GCA_039799645.1 Pseudomonadota bacterium
CATGCTGCAGACCCCGCACGAGGTGACTCTGGCCGAGAAGATCGTCCAGCACGTGCCCTGCGCCGAGCAGGTGCGCTTCGTCACCAGCGGCTCCGAGGCCGTGCAGCTCGTCATCCGCCTCGCGCGTGCCTTCACCGGCCGTCCGCGCTTCGTGCGCTTCGACGGCAACTATCACGGCTGGATCGACAACGTGCTCGGCGGCCGCAGCAACCCGGACATGCGCGCCGCGCCGCACGCCATCGAGAGCGTCGATGACCCGATGCACACCGAGGGCCGTTCGCCGGTGGCGTTCGAGGAGTCGTTCAAGATCCCTTGGAACGACATCGAGCGCTTCGAGGCCTTGCTGAGCGAGCGCGGCGACGAGATCGCGCTCGTTATCATGGAAGCGGCGATGACCAACGGCGGTTGCTGCCTGCCGCGTCCCAGCTATCTCGAGCGCGTACGCGAGCTGTGCACGCGACACGGCGTGCTGCTGTGCATCGATGAGGTGATCACCGGATTCCGCATGGGCCTCGGGGGCGCGCAGCAGCACTATGGTGTCACGCCCGACCTCTCGACCTTCGGCAAGGCGCTGGCAGGCGGTATGGCGCTCGCGGCGGTGGCCGGACGGCGCGATATCCTCGACCTGCTTCGGGTCAACCGCGTGGTCAATGCCGGCACCTTCAACGCCGCGCCGGTGAGTATGGCCGCTGGCATCGCCACCCTCACCATGCTCGAGCGCGACGACGGTGCGGCGTTCCGCCGTATCGACACGATGCAGTCCGCGCTGATGGAAGGCATCCGCGAGCGCGCGCGGCGGCACGGCCATGCGGCGCTGGTGCAGGGCGTGCGCGGCGTGTTTTGTGTGCACTTCACCGATCTCGCTGTCGCCCATTCGCCGCGCGAGCTGGCACAGCATGCCGACCTGCCGAAGGCGCGCCGGTTCCGGCAGTTGCTTATCCGCGAGGGCCTCTACCCTGGACGCGGCGACCGCTATTTCGTCTCCACCGTGTTGAGCGCCGCGGAGCTCGAGGATGCGCTGCGGCGCATCGACGCCGCGCTCAAGTCTCTGTGACCGTTCCTCCGAGGTGATGACATGAGATCCCGCAGTATGTTCCGTTCTGCCCGCCTGCTTCTCGCTACCTGCGCGGCTCTCTGCCTACCGAGCGCGCTCGAGGCGGCGGCCCCTACCTTCACCAAGCGTCCGACGGTGGGGCCGAACGCCAACCTGCGTGCGCCGATGGTCGGTATGCTGCGGTTCGCCAGCGACCAACCGGTGACGACGGTGCTCAGCGTCTCGGACCGCTCGCGCCGCTGGGAGATGGAGTTCGATGCGTCTTGGGATCCGTCGAAGGGCATCCCGCTGCTCGGTCTCGAGGCAGATGTGCGGCACGAGATCTTCGTGACGATCCGCAACGCAGCCGGTGAGACCGCCCGGTTCCCCAACAAGCTCGTCTTCGTCCCGCAGCCGATGGCGAGCGCGGCCTACGCGGGCCCGCGCATCCGGGTCACCAAGATCTCTCCGGGGCGCACCGAGCCCGGCTACACGCTGTTCGTGCTGCGGCGCGCCGTGCCGATCCGGCCGCCGTACCGCAGCGTGGGCCAGCTGAACTTCATGCGGCAATGGGGCGCGCTGGTCGTCCTCGACGACCACGGCCGCATCGTCTGGCGCTACGAATCCGAATCGCGCATCGCCGGCATCGACCAGTTTGAGGACGGCAACATCCTGTTCCACCGCGCCGACAACCGCACGCTCGAGGTCGACCTGCTCGGCAACGTCGTGAACCAGTGGTACGCCGCGCGCAACCCCGATATCACCTCCAGCGCGGGCGTGGGCATCGACGTGCAGACGCTGCACCACCAGCCGCACGAGATGCCGAACGGCAACTTCCTCGCGCTGACCGCCAACGCGCGCATGGTCAAGGGCTATTACGACGACGCCTTCGACCTCTCGAAGCGCCGCGACCGCATGGTGATGGGCGACGACATCATCGAGATCGACCGCAAGACCGGCGCCGTGCTGTGGCGTTGGAGCGCCTGGGACCATATCGACCCGTTCCGCATCGGCTACGAGGCGACCAACGCCTATTGGCCGACGCGCGGGTTCCCCGACCATGCGGACTGGACGCACGGCAACGGCGTGTCGTACGACGCCGCCGACGATTCGGTGCTGGTGTCGTTCCGCACGCAGGAAGCGATCCTCAAGATCGACCGCAAGAGCGGCAAGGTGAAGTGGATCCTCGGCCGTCCCGGCGGCTGGGGCGCGCTCGAGGACAAGGTGCTGCGCCCCGTCGGCCAGCCGTTCCTCTGGCCGTCGCACCAGCACAATCCGCAGCTCACGGCCTTCGGTACGATCGTGGTCTACGACAACGGCTTCCTGCGGGCGCGTCCGCCCGAGCCCTGGATGGCGCCCGACAAGTCCTTCAGCCGCGGCGTCGAGTACAAGGTCGACGAAAAGGCGATGACGGTACGGCAGGTCTGGTCGTCGCATGACGGGCCGGTCCCCGGCTCGTGTTTCTCGTGGGCCATGAGCGACGCGCGGCGCCTGTCGAAGACCGGCAACATGTTCATCGTCGATGCCATCTGCGCCGACCGCGAGCGCGGTCTCGGTGTGGATGAGTCGGACGCCGGAAAGTACCTCAACGAGGTGCCGAGCTATGGCCGCATCCGCGAGTACGACCACGCGACCAAGGACGTGCTGTTTGAGGCCATCATCGAGGACCCGAACGAGTTGACAGGCTACGAGGTCTTCGGGGGCTTGCGCATCCCGTCGCTGTATCCGCCTGGTCGCGCACCGAAGATCCGGCCGCTGCCTTGAGCGTACATCCGGTATCGCGCAGCGCGGCATCGGGATCCGACACGCTCGGCTTCTTGATCGCAGCGCTCGTCATCCATCTGAGCGCACCGCAGGCCTTCATCACGGCGCCGGTGTTCGTCGAGGCGATGGTCAAGTGGGCGCAGCTGACGCCTGCACAGGCCGGCTATGTGCAGGCGGCCGAGAGCGTAGGCAAGGCGCTGGCGGCCATCAGTCTGCTGTTCTTCGTCCACAAGATCGAATGGCGCCGGCTGGTGCGCTTCGCACTTGCGCTGCTGGTCGTCGGCAACCTTGTCAGCATGTTCGTCACCGATTTCACCGCGCTAGCGGTCGTGCGCTTCGTCTGCGGTATGGCGCCTGGTATGGTGGTGCCGATCGCGTATGCCATGGTCGGCATGACGGCCAAGCGCGAGCGCAACTTCGGTTGGCTGCTGACCACGCTGCTAATGTATGGCGCGGTGGCGTTCACGGTGCTGCCGCTGCTCTACGCGAAGTTCGGTCTCGCGGGCGGCCTCGTGTTCTACGCAGCCTTTGCGCTCATCGGGCTGCTCGCCACCGGGGCCGTACCGGCCACCGCAGGTGGCGATGCCGCGGCGTCGGTCGATGCCCGGGCTGATGCGGCGTCCGGCGTGCTGCATACGCTGCCGTCGCGCCTACGGCCGGTCACTGTCCTCACGCTCGGTTTCTATTTCATCGGCATGATGGGCGCTTGGGCGTATTTCTCGCTGATCGCAGCAGCGGGTGGCGTCGCGGAATCCTCGATCTCGGGCGCGCTCGCCAGTTCACAGATCTTCGGCATCCTGGGCGGACTGCTGGTGGTGGTGACCGGTGACCGCCTCGGGCGTCTGTGGCCGATCACGGCGGGGCTGCTGGCCACCGTCGGCGCGCTGCTGCTGCTCGAGGGGCATCTCACCGCCCTGACCTTCACGGTGAGCGCGTTCGCTTTCGCGTTCTTGTGGAACCACACCCATCCGTATCTGCTGTCGGCGATCTCGAGCTTCGATCGGACGGGCAAGCTCGTGGTGTACGCGACCGTTGCGCAGATGTGCGGCGTCGCGATCGGACCGGCACTTGCGGCGAGGCTGCTTGGCGAGTCGGGCGACTACACTCGGGTCGTGTCGATGTGCGCCATGGCCCTGGGCATCGCCTTGGCCTGCATCCTGCCGGCGCTGCTCTGGCAGCGGCGGACGGCGCCCGCCGCGGAGCCCGCGGGCCGCTGACTGACCTCGCCCCCAGTCACCGGTCAAGCTTCCCGATCGCCAACACACGCTAGTTGTGTGTTGAAGCCTCGACCTCCGGCTCGGGCGGCAGACGGACGTCCTTCGGGCGGATGCCGAAGTGCGCCTTGAACGCCGATGCGAAGGTGCCCTGATGCTGGTACCCCACCGCCTCAGCGACCTTGCTGATGCGGATCCGCTTGTCGCGCAGCAGATGCAGCGCATGCTGCATGCGGCACTCATGCCCGTACTCGAACACCGTATGGCCGAAGAGCGCCTTGAAACCGCTCTTGAGCTTCGTTTCGTTGATGGCGAGCTCACGCGCCAGCGATGCGATGGTGGGCGGCGGACTGAACTTGGTGGCGAGGATCTCCCGGGCCTTGTGGAACCGCGCGACATCGGTCTCCGAGAATTGCTGTACCGACGCAGCTTCCAGCCGGCCGAAGGCCGCGACGCAGAGCGTCAGCAGCTCGAGCACCTTCGCTTCGGCGTAGGGTAGGCGCAGTAGCCCGGAGACCGGGTTGTTTAGCAGCGCGGCGGCGCACTGGATGATCTCAGCCGTCACCGTGAGACGGCAGTAGCTGAAATCGGGCGCTGCGGCGGTCAGCAGCTGCTGCGCTTGCGGCGGCAGGGTGTCGCGCTCGGTGACGAGATTGCCTAGCAGGAACTGCGGCGTGCAGAACAGCGTGACCGAGCGGGCAAGCCGGGTAGGCGGGAAATACAGACGCAGCGAGGTGCCGCGAGGCTGGAAGCGTGCGCCGAGATGCGGGCAATGGAAATGCACCGGGTCGCTGCCGCCGATGCCGGCGATGAACTCGCCGGCCAGCTGGATGCGTAAGGAGATCAGGTTCTCGCCGGGTGCCCTCTCGAGCCGCGGCCCGGTGTTCTGGAGGTCCTCGATGACCACGCGGATCTGGTCGCGTATCGAGAACAGTTCGTATCGGCCCGAGGCATGCGGCAGGCTGCGGTCGACGAGGAACCGCGTGACCCCGCGCTCGGTGTTGGCCTCGACGCGGGACGTGTGGGGCGAGGTCCAGGCGTTCTCGAACGCCTGCGACAGGCGGCCATTCGGGCCGGCCAGAAGGGTGCGGATGAAGCCCTCAGCATGATCGTCTGCCGGGCCCGTGGCCCGTGGCGTCTGGCTTTTCATGGGAGCGAAGGATGCAACTCCGGAGAGGTCATTTCAATCACGGACGGGGCGCCTCCACTGCGGTCGACGGAGATTTACAGAATCGGACGATTGATTTGAGAAAGCGGGTGCAAGGTCTTCCCGGGTCGTTTGGCTGCACGCCGTTTGGGGGATGATGGACTTTGCGTCCGAGGAGCCCTGTCCCCGTGAAGATCGACATCTTCAACCCTATCTGGTCGAAGCCCTGTTTCGAGGGGGTAGAGCGCTACCTGCTGAAGCTCCTCGGTGCGGGAACGCACGTGACGCTATGAAGGTCCTGATCGCCGGCGCCGGTCTCGGCGGCCTCACAGCGGCGGCCTGCCTCATCCAGCGCGGCCACAAGGTGCGGATCTATGAACAGGCGCCGGAACTCGGTGAGGTCGGCGCGGGCATCCAGCTGAGCGCCAACTCCGTCAAGGTTCTGGACACCCTCGGTCTGCGCGAGCGGCTTGATGCGGTGGCGGTGCGGCCGCTCGCCTACGAGTTCCGTCGTTTCGACACCGGCGAGATGCTGCATCGCGTGCCGCTGAACGAGGACGGCACCCACGAGCGCCTGCACGGCACGCCTTACTACCACGTGCACCGCCGCGACCTGCACGGTCTGCTAGCCGAGGTGGTGCAGCGGCTCGATCCGGATTGCATCACCTTGTCGGCGCGCACTACCGGGTTCACCGAGACCGGTGAGGCGGCACGTGTGCACTTGGCGGACGGTCGGGAGGACGATGGGGATGTGCTCGTCGGCGCCGATGGCATCAAGTCCGTCGTTCGCGGCCTCATCATCGGTCCTGCGCGGCCGGTGTACACCGGGCAAGCCGCATGGCGAGTCACGGTTCCGGCCGAGCGCCTGCCCGCTGCTGTTTCGCGTCCGGTGGTGACCGTCTGGTGCGGACCTCGCAACCATGCTGTGGTCTACATGCTGCGGGGCGGTTCGCTGCTCAACTTCGTCGGTTGTCACGAGCGCGACTGGGAAGAGGAATCCTGGACCGCGCGCCGTCCTTGGTCCGAGCTGCAGCAGGACTATTCGGGTTGGCATCCCGAGGTGCAGGCGATCATCGATGCGATGGACCACGACCAGTGCTTCCGGTGGGCGCTCAACAGCCGCGAACTGCACGAGCGCTGGAGCACCGACCGCGCGACGCTGCTTGGTGATGCCATCCATCCGACGCTGCCCTACATGGCACAAGGGGCGAACATGGCGATTGAGGACGGCGCGGTGCTTGCGCGCTGTCTCGATGGCGGCGAGCCGGTGCCAGATGCGCTACGGCGCTACGAGCGCAACCGTGCGCCGCGCACGTCGCGCATCGTGAACGAGTCGACGGAGCACGGTGAGCTGTTCCACATCACCGATGCCGCAGAAATGCGCGAGGCCTTCATCCGCAAGGACATCGCGCGATCACGGCGCGAGTGGCTCTATTGCTACGATCCGATGACCGTGGCGTTGCCCTGAGGGGCTGCGCCGCCCGACCGAACGGAGACGAAGGATGTCCGCACGACGTGACGAGACCGCGAGCCGACGGCAGGAGTTCTATGACCGTCTCGCGCAGCGCAACCTCGCACCGTTGTGGCTCTCGCTTGCCGCACTCGTCACCAAGCAGCCCTCGAGCGGCTGCAAGGCCGCCGCGTGGCGCTATCCGGAGATGCGGGCGCTGCTGATGGAGGCCGGCGGATTGGTCTCGGTGGAAGAGGCCGAGCGGCGGGTACTGGTGCTCGAGAACCCCATGTTCGCGGGTCAGTCACGCATCACGACGTCTCTGTATGCCGGGATGCAGCTGGTGCTGCCGGGCGAGCGTGCGCGCAGTCATCGCCATACGCAGAGCGCCCTGCGCTTCGTTCTCGAGGGTACCGGCGCCTACACGGCGGTGGGCGGCGAGCGCACGCCGATGTATCCCGGTGATTTCATCATCACGCCGTCGTGGGAGTGGCACGACCACGGCAACGACACGCCGGATCCGGTGATCTGGCTCGACGGGCTCGACATCCCGTTGGTCCAGGCGTTGGACGCCTCGTTCATGGAGCACCTCGGCGCCGTCGAGCAGCCGGTGACGCGCCCGGTCGGTGACAGCTTCGCGCGCTACGGCTCGAACTTGCTGCCGGTCGATCACCGCTCGTCCGGTCTGACCTCGCCGGTCTTCAGCTACCCCTACGCACGCACGCGCGAGGCGCTCGAGACGCTGCGCCGCAACGGCGAGCCGGACCCCTACCATGGCTACAAGATGCGCTTCGTGAACCCGGTGACCGGCGGCTTCGCGATGCCGACCATCGCCACCTTCATGCAGCTGCTGCCGCGCGGTCTCACGACGCAGCCCTACCGCAGCACCGACGCCACGGTGTTCACGCCGGTCGAGGGCGAAGGCAGGACGCACATCGGTGGCACCGTCATTGAATGGTCGGCCCGCGATGTGTTCATCGCGCCGGGCTGGGCCACGGTGCGGCATGAGGCGTCAAGCGACGCGGTGCTGTTCTCGTTCTCGGACCGGCCCGTGCAGCAAGCGACAGGATTGTTCAGGGAAGAGAGGTTGGCATGAACTACATCATCGATCCCCCGCCGCAGGTGTCGGTCGCTGTCCGCGGCAGCGATGCGCGTTTCCCGGTGCGACGCGTCTACTGCGTCGGCCGCAACTACGAGGCCCATGCGCGCGAGATGGGCAAGGACCCGACGCGCGAGCCGCCGTTCATGTTCCAGAAGCCGGCGGATGCCGTGATCGAGGGCGGTTCGGTCATCGCCTATCCGCCGCAGACCGGCAACTTCCACCACGAGATCGAGCTCGTCGTGGCGATCGCGCGCGGCGGTCGCAACATCGGCGTCGATCGGGCCAACGAGCATGTCTTCGGCTATGCCGTGGGCATCGATCTCACGCGCCGCGACCTGCAGTTGGCGGCGCGCGATGCGGGCCGCCCCTGGGAATGGGGCAAAGCCTTCGACCATTCGGCCCCTTGTGCGCCGATCGTGCCTGCGGCCGAGATCGATCATCCGTCAAAAGGCCGGATCTGGCTGTCGGTCAACGGTGCGGTCAAGCAGGACGCCGACATCTCGCAGCTCATCTGGTCCGTGCCGGAGGTCATCGCCTTCGTGTCGGCCTCGATGGTGCTCGCGCCGGGCGATCTCATCTTCACCGGCACGCCGGCAGGCGTCGGGCCGCTGGTCGCCGGCGATGTGGTCGCGGGTGGCATCGATGGCATCGGCGACATCGGCATCCGGATCGGACCCGCGCAAGGATGAAGCTGCATGGCTATTGGCGCAGCTCCGCTGCTTATCGCGTGCGGATTGCGCTCAACCTCAAAGGGTTGCAGGCCGAGAGTGCCACCCACGCGTTGCCGCGCGGTGAGCAGCGATCCGAGGCCTATCTCGCGCTCAACCCCCAAGGTCTGGTGCCGGCCCTCGAGACCGAGGACGGCGTCTTCATCCAGTCCACCGCGATCATCGAATATCTCGATGAACGCTGGCCGCAACCGTCGTTGCTGCCGTCTTCGCCCGCAGCGCGAGCAGTCGTGCGCGGCATGGCGGGCATCATCAGCGCGGACATCCACCCGATCAACAATCTGCGGATACTGAACCGGCTGCGCCGCGATCACGGCGCGGACGATGCGGCAGTCGCGCGGTGGGTGAACCACTGGATCCGCGAGGGGTTCCTCGCGCTCGAGGCGCTGGTGGCGCGACATTCGACGGCCGGCCGATTTTGTCACGGCGACAGCGTCACGGTCGCTGATCTCTGTCTCGTACCGCAGATGTACAACGCCCGCCGCTTCGGCTGCGACCTCGCGCCGTTCCCGACGCTGGCCGCCATCGACGCGCATTGCCGCGGCTTGGAGGCGTTCCGCCGCGCGGAGCCGGAGTCGCAGCCCGATGCCACCCAGTGAGGGCGCGGCCCGGGCGTTGACGCGCCACGGGCACTGGATCGGCGGCACCTCGATGCCGCCGTCGGCGGGCGGCTACTTCGAGGATCTTGATCCCGACATCGACCGCCCGTTCGCGCTGGCGGCGCGCGGCACCGCCGCTGATGTCGATGCGGCGGTGCAGGCGGCGCAGGCTGCGTTTGCGGCTTTCAGCCGTGCGCCTGTCAACTTCCGCGAAGGCGTGTTGAGCCGCGCTGCCGCCATCCTGGAGCGCGACATCGAGTCGCTCGCGGCGCTGATGATCACCGAGATCGGGTCACCGATCGGCAAGGCCCGTCACGAAGTGCAGCGTGCCGCGGATGTGTTCCGCGCGGCCGCTGGCGCGACTCGGCACCTCTCCGGCAAGACCTTGCCGAGCGATGTGCCCGGCAAGATGAACCTGACCTTCCGCGCACCGCTCGGCGTGGTGGCGAGCATCACGCCGTTCAACGTGCCTTTGGGCAAAGGCGTGCGGCTGAGTGCGATACCGCTCGCCTTCGGCAACACCGTGGTGATGCTGCCTTCCGAGGAATCGCCGCTGATGGCGCTGCGCCTCGCCAAGGTCTATGAAGAAGCAGGGCTGCCGCCCGGCTGCTTCAATGTGGTGACGGGGTTCGGTCATGAGATCGGCGACGCGCTGACCGGTCATCCGCTCGTGCGCAGCATCAGTTTCACCGGTTCGACGCGCGTCGGTACGCACATCCGTGAGCTCGCCGCCCGCTCCGGAAAGAAGCTGACGCTAGAGCTCGGCGGGAAGAGTCCGCTCGTGGTGCTCGATGACGCCGATCTGTCGCGCGCGGTGCAGGCGGCGGTGCAAGGATCTTTCGGCAACCAGGGCCAGATCTGCATGGCCTCGAGCCGCATCTACGTGCAGCGCGGCGTCTCCGCGGAGTTCCTCGCGCGCTTCGCGGCGTCGGCTTCATCGCTCGGCATGGGCGATCTGCATGATCCCGCGACCCTGATCGGACCGATCATCAACGCGCGGCAGCGCGCGCGGATCAAAGCCCATATCGATGACGCGATCGCTCAAGGCGCGACGGTGGTTAGCGGCGGCGGCTGGGTCGGTCACCGGTGCCAGCCCACGGTACTGACGGGCGTCACGCGCGGGATGCTCTGCCACGCCGAGGAGACCTTCGGCCCTGTGACTTCGGTGTATGTCGTCGACAGCCTCGATGAGGCCTTGCAGGCCGCGAACGACAGCCGCTACGGCCTGTCATCGGCCATCTTCACCGCTGACCTCGCCCATGCGATGCGGTTCGCGCGCGAGGTCAGCGCCGGCATGGTGCATGTGAACGGCGCGACTGCGCAGGCCGAGCCGCATGTTCCGTTCGGCGGCATCGGCGACAGCGGCACGGGCCGCGAGGGACCCGAGTACGACATGGAAGCGATGACCGAGTGGAAATGGGTGAGCATCCAACTCTAGATGCCGTCGTCGTCGCATAGTCAATACTCCGTCTGAAAACGCGCAACATGGCGCTTATAACGCTCCTATTTGAGCTGGGCGAATTTATTACCTACGACCCCCGTTATTTTTGTCGGGAGGCGTTCTCGCCCAGTCCAACATCTTCAGTAAAAGCGACCGGCTGCGATCCAGGGCGGCGCAAGCAGGGTGTGCCTTTATTGCACCTTTTGAGTGCAGTAGTACTCCGTCAGCGGCGAGCTGAGTTTCAAGTTCTTCGCATGTCGCCGTCGTTCGGGCGGCTAGGGCGAGTAACTCCGTGTCATAGCGGGTCAGCGTACCAGCCTCGACGGTGAGGCCGCCGAGCCGCTCCCATGCGCGTCGCGCAGCCGGAGACAGGTTGGGCGGAGAGGGCGGCACCGACCCTAAAGGATCTCCGTGTCGGAGCCCCTTGTTACGGTCGCGTCTGACGGTACCGGAGAGGGTTTTTTGGAATGCGCTTTTGGTCAAATTTCGCTCCCGTAAAGTGACTGTGCAAAAAAACCGATTGGCGCGCGGTTCCTGTCATCGTTTTGTGGAGATTTGACACCCCCTCCCTGGTGCCGCGCTTTCCGTTGTTATTGGGTAAGTAGCATGAGCGGTAGTTGATTCTTGCTCGCCATTGCAGGGGTCTACTCAAGATCCTCTGCGCATTTTGTGAACCAAAGTGCATCAAAAATATAAAACGACTGCGAAGATTTCGATTCACTGATGGAGTGATCTGTCGGCGCTGGTGCGATCTCATGAAGTGGAGCCTTGCCGTCTGCGACCATTTGCCGTATCTCAAAAGCGGTAGCTACGCGGACACTGCGAAAGTATTTGTGATTAAAGTCAAAAACAAGCATCTCCAATCGTCCATTGTCTTTGAGTGATTCGATCAAGTCTTTTTTCAGATGAAAAGCGGTCTTGCAAGAAAGTCCATAGGCGTTAGCGAGGAAGCATGGGTTTATGATTGAAAACCTTCGTGCAAACACTCGTAATTGACAGTCAGTCGTTTCGATATCCAAATCGCGAGATAACTGACTATCTAATCGATAATTAGCGATCGGTTGTATCTCGCGCGAGAAGAGATCTCGCGTTGGGTGGAGATCGCTCCAGGCGCTTTTCGCCTCAATCGGGACTTCTGGGTTCTCAAAGAAGGTCTCGGTTGGTTGCACCCAATAATCGGGCGACCCGAGATAGGAGTTTTGTTTCATCTCAGCTAGCGCGTCTTCGTATCGGTAGTAACGGCGCGCTTCGCACGGTTCTCGATCAAAATCCGGCTCCCCATCTTCGTAATACCCTTTGAAGTACAGGAGCATTTCGTCGGCATCGTACGTAATCATGAAATTCATAGAGATCTCCTTTCTATCAACTGAATTCATCATGTTTGTCGTGGTTTTGAGCTAGCCCAAGTCTTACCGCGGGTTGTCCAGTTACCTGGAAAGTCGACGCAAGTAGAGGAGGTCCGAAGTGGCGCGTCTTTCGCGTCTTTTTTCTGGGCGATAGGATTTCGGCGTGCGCGCGCGTACACGGGGATACCAGGAGAAAGACGCCAAAGACGCCGTAGTCAGGCGCCATGACGAAGCCTGTCGCGTTGGATGGGAGTTAGACCCGAAAAACGAAAAACTTTGGCCTTTATCTGAATGCGGGCAACACCGTGAGTCTCGAGTAAATCACCAAACGTGTTTCGCCCAAGGATCGGTTGTCCGTTCTCCTCAGCGTAGATCCGGTATGACGCATAGAGGTCTGTCAGTGACGATTGTCCAGACGGGTGGCATCTCTCGCGGATCCATTCACCAATAACGTCCTCATGATCAAGATAGGTGTTAGTAGCGTCGAGAACCGCATGCGGTGCTCGTAATCCACCAGCCTGCCAGTCGAGACATCCGGCAAGTCCCCATCCGAGGATGCCGCCTGCCTCTGCTCTGAGAATCTCTGGCAGATTGGGATCGCGTTCCTCGGGCGGTATGGTCACCTTGAACTCGACTAAGTGAATCCGACGACGGATCGCCTCATCGACCTGACGTAGACCGGGTTTTGCGTTCGCGAGTAAAACCAGCTTGTGTGAGGGATTGAATTCGAACGGATCGCCAGCGATCACGCGGGCGGTTATTGGATCTCCGCCGGAAAGTCGTTTAAGCCGCGTTTCATTCCATCGCCGACCGGAGTCGACCTCTGAACATAGCGCCAGTCGCGCGCCACGTAAGACAGCAATTTCCGTGGGGTGACGGTCATTATGGCTTTCCATTAACACCTCGCTTCCGAGAGTGACGGCGTAATCCCCGAGGGCGTATTTGATCGAATTGAAGATTAGTGATTTACCGTTACCACCCGAGCCGTGTATCAACACGACCACGTGTTCTGACACAACGCCAGTCATCAGATATCCAGTGAGCCTCTGCAGGTAGTGGCGCACTTCGGGATCAGGTACTGCACGTTCGAGTACACGAAGGAAGGTCGGGCATTCGGTGCTCGGCGCAGCCGCCGTTATCTTGGTCATTAACTTCGCGGGCGAGGCCTGGCGCAGTGCACCGGTCTTCAAATCGATGATGCCGCCGGGCGTATTGAGCGCCAATAGATCAGTATCAAGCTGTTGATTCGTCACTGCATGGCGACGATCTGCAGCCGCTAGATTGATCACTGCAGCGACCGTGGCGGCACTTCCAAGGCGGATACGTAGAGCACGTCGCTTAGCCTCGTTAGTCTCCGTGCTAAGGATGTCGTTCAATTCCTGTCGACAAGACAGTCGAGCAGCATCAATCACGGCTTTAGACTTGTCGGGTGCGAAGTGGGTCCCGCGCCATTGCAACCATCCGCGTAGCTCGGCACAGAATAGGAACTCGTCAGCGTGACGCTCTGAGAATCGTTGAGCCAGTTGGTCGTCAGAGATCGCGATTGAAACGTCCGTCGAGTAACTTGGTTCAATCTTAGACAGAGGTATCGGGTATGTGACGGTGTCCGATCGTGCTTTGTCGATACAACGTTGTACTGCTCGATCCGCATCTGTCTGGTCGCGGGCGTGAGGGTGGTTACGGTGAAGCTGAACGATCTCGTAGTCCGCCCGTCCGGCACGCACTTCGTCGGCGACTCTTCTTAAAAGGTCGCGAGATCGGTCGCCGCTAGATGCCGGATCGCACACGGCGACGGGATGACGTCGGCTATTGCCCGTTGATCGCGGTGCGTTTTGTAGCGCATCAACGATCCACTGGGGCACTGGGCCAGTATCTTCTAAAGTTCCTATAGCTATCTTATCGGTGCTTGCAGGCCACCAAATAATGTAGCCGCCGACGCCACGAGTATCGACGCCGCGCTCGAGTGTCGACGCTGTTGTTGGAAGATCGGCATTGCGATAGAGCAAGTGCCATCCACGCTCAGTCGTGTGAATACGACCGGCTTGCAAATGATCGGCGTGCTCTTCATACCAAGCTTGACCATCGGGGTCGATATCAATGACGAACAATCCCGACGGGGCGCCGGTTGGAACACCAATAAGTGCATTGGGCCAGCGTGCCCACCAAGCCTCAATAACTGCACGATCTCGACTGGCGCTTTTAAAACCGCCATCGATACGGGGGCTTTTGCGTCCGACCGGCTTTCCATCCGAACTGCGTGCGGGATGCGTTTCCCAACAGGGGAAAACAGGAAGTCCGAACTCTTCGGCCAGATGTAACGCGATCTTCTCGTAACATGGCGGAGAAGTCGCGGCCGCCGACCCGCTGTGGGTTCGGTCGTGCACGCTAGTTGGTGCGTCGAGCAACCGGTCGTCGTCGGCGTTCATGTTTTGCGGAGTGCGGCGGCCTTCCGCGCCATCGGATCGATTCGCCGTGCATTCAGCCAGACATCCAAATCTCCTCGTAGATATCGGACAGTGCGGCCAAGTTTCAAATGTGGCGGGGCCGGGGTCCGTCGTCCAACTACACCTTGGTAACGTCCCCGTCGAAGGAAGGACACGCTCATGCCTATCTCATGAGCGGCTTCGTTTTCATTGAGTAGATCGTTCTTCATCATGCTCACCGCTAGTCTGCGATGGCGTGATATTTCCACCAAAAACTTGGGTGGTGGAGGTCAGTGAATCCAGAAAAAAACGAGAATTCGTTTACCTAGTTGGGGCGTGGAGCAGAGCGCGTCGAATGAGTGGACGGATGTTGGAAGACCGTATACCCGCCGCTTCAAGAACAGGGGCGAGCGCTCGTGCGAAGGGGCCTCCGTCTGTTTTTCCCGGATGCCTGCCGGTCGCCGAGTGATAGTGTTGGGCCAGTTGGCTAACTAAATTTAACCGTGCGCCATCCGCACGGGCGCCACGACGAGCGGCAGGGCGAGAGGATTTAGCGTCCTCTGCGAGTGCGAGAAGCTGCACCGTCGATGGTATGGGTGAGCGGCGTCGTCTACGTATACGGATGACCTCAAGAAAATCGTGTCCCGTGTCGTCGAGTGACTGCAAAGCGTGACTAAGCGCTGCCGAATGGTGGGCAATGAGGTCGAGCTGTTGCGCGATTTGGGACAGGCGCTCGATGCCCTGCGCCTGACGCGAAGATGCATACCAAGATAGTGCGTCCTCTGCGCCTCGAATAAAGCTGTCGGCTGCGTCTTTGAGCTCTCGATTTAGCTGCTTGCGTTGCTCTTTAGACAGTTTTGGTTCAACGCCCCAAATTGCGCGCGTCATACTAATTTCTCCGTCTCGGCGGTTCGATGTGGTTTATCGAGAAGTTCGACTGCTGCTCGGCGGGTGTCGGGACTAAGGTGTGCATATCGTAAGACCATCGCGAGGCTCCCGTGCCCAAGCAATTCGCGGATAACATTGAGCGGCACGGCCTCTTGTGCGAGACGGCTAGCAAAGTGATGGCGTAGGTCGTGCCAGCGAAATTTGTCGATAGCGGCTGTCACGAGTAGGTTGTGCCATGCAGTTTTGAAGGTAGTAACAGGAAACACCTGGTTACCGTGGCTTTGCGCGCGCCAACAAACTAAGGACTCTTTTGCCTCAGCATTCAGTGGTAAGTACCGAGTGTGTCCGCTTTTTGCCGTTTCTCCGCGAACGGTAAGTATGCCCGATCGAAAATCGACATCCGTCCATTGGAGTGTTAGCAGTTCGCCTAGCCGCAGTCCTGTATTCAATGAAAGAAGAATAGCCGGTGTCAGGTGGTCGCCAAAATGAGGGAGATCCGGAAGTAATTCGATCTTTCGGGCGTGTCGCCACTTGTTAGCCGATCGACGCTCGCGAATGATTCGGGCGTCGCGCTCCGATAGAGCGGCACGGAGCCTCGCTTCCTCGTCCGAACTGAGAAACCGAACTTTCGGTAGACGATCTATCTTTGGCTTATCGACCAATCGGAAAGGATTTTCCGCGAGCTTGCGGAGTTTTACTGCCCGACTCATAGCGCCAGAGAGCGTCATAAGGTCGCGGAGTATTGTGCCGGGTTTGCGGCCCTCATTAAGACGATTGATTTTCCAATCTTCGATGTCTGCGACACAGATTGAACCGAGTGGGCGATCGAACCAGCCTGAAAAATTATGCTCGAGTCGTCCTAAGTACTTGTCAGCGTTTTTTGGTCTGTTGGCTCTCAACCAAGGGCTATAGAAATCATCGATAAAGCTGCCGAGTGTTTCTCTGTCGGAGCCGGCAACGCCTTCCAGCACTGGTCTGCCGTGAGCGTGATTTCCGAGAATTTGGGTGGCGCGTTCGCGGGCCTCATCGGGGGTCAGTACCCCGACGGCGCCAACCTTGACCCGCAAGTTCCGTTTGACTTGGACGTAGTAGGTACGAACGCCTGACGGTTGAATTCTTATCAAAAACCCTTTGAGAGAGTCATCTCGAATCTCAAACGGCCTCTCGGACGCTTTCGCGGCCGGAGAGATTAGTAACCTGGCGCTTATCCGTGCACGCATTTAGTCGTGGTCCATACGGCGTCGATATTTGGAGAGGGATGCTGTGAGGCACTTATAAGCGCAATCGCAGTGTACATGGGTAGCAATTGATCGCAATGTGTCATATTGCATGCGAAGTGGAAAACTGGTGTTTTACACGCCAATTTTAGAAGAAATGCATCAGGGCGCAGATTTTTGTAGATCTTTCAAAAGCATTGGAATAGCATTCGTAATGCGTAGGTCGTAGGTTCGAATCCTATTTCCGGCACCATCTTTTTATCTCGCTCAGGAGATGAGCATGATCAAGCGTATTGAGTCCGGCAAGCGCATGTCGCAGGCCGTCGTTGCTAACGGCTTTGTATTTCTGGCCGGCCAAGTGGCCAACGACACCACTGGCAGTGTCGAGAATCAAACTCGCCAAGTTCTCGATGAGATCGACCGCTTGCTCGCCCTTGCCGGCAGCGGCAAGGAGAAGATTCTGAGTGCCAACATTTATCTCGCTAACATGGCCGACTTCGCGGCGATGAATAGCGTTTGGGATGTTTGGGTTCATCCCGAAGCGAAGCCCGCTCGCGCGACGGTTGAAGCGCAGCTAGCAGCTCCTGAGTACAAAGTCGAAATCCAGATCGTCGCGTTGGCGTGACCTGATGGAGCGCGGCTCCCACGGCGCGCTCTACATGCTCTCCGTCCAGCGATGTAGCAGTCGCCGCGAAGCCACTTCGAGCAGGTCCAAAACGATTTCGAAGTCGGCGGCCTGGCCGTAATAAGGGTCTGGCACGTCGATACGCGAGGTCTCGCTCGCGAACTCGAGAAATAGCTGCGCGCGCTCCATCTCGCCCTTGGGCGCAAGTTGACGCACTCTGCTGAGATTGGCTGCATCCATGGCGAGCAACCAATCAAAGCGCGCAAAGTCATCAGACGTCACTTGCCTGGCACGCAAGGGCGCAAGGTCATAACCGCGCTTTCGTCCGGCCGCAATCGACCGTGCGTCCGGTGCCTCGCCGACGTGATAGTCATGGGTTCCCGCCGAGTCGACCTCGATCTGCAGTTGTGGAAAGTCTCGTCGTGCTAACTCGCGCAGCACGGCCTCGGCCGAGGGCGATCGACAGATATTGCCCATACAGACGAAAAGGATACGCATTAATGGTGTGCTTCTAATCCCAACGCTAGCGTGTATTCGATAATTACACTTTCAATATTTTTGCATTGAATAGAGTGGCGCTGGTATCAATCGCAAAATCCATGTCTTCGATGATCATAAGTAAGCCGTAGAACACGAAGATCACGAGCAGTTGTACGCAAAGGCCGATGATACCCGGGGCGGCCAGCATGACCAGAATGAAATAGAGATTCGCCAGCAACTTCATCCAAGAGTAGAAAGCCGGCGGAAAGTTACTCTGCGTACGTGTCATGAACGTGGCGAGACGTTGCACGAGTACCGCGTGAAATGGAACATCCATACTCGGACGCGATTTGACGACAGCGCGCACTTCATCCAGGAAACGAGCGGTATCTGCTTTCATTTCTTCGTACGGAACCTGTGCGGCGAGAAATCCGTCGACTCGATGTCGAAAGTGACCAAAGAGCTGCTCCCGCTTGTTGGCATCAACGGCTTCATGAAATAGGTCGCGGAAGTCGCGCTCGAATCCGCCGACGGCATCCATCGCCATACGGTGTAACTCGCCGATCTCCTCTCGTTTCTTGTTAACCATGCCAAACGTGATCGCCATGGAGATACCGAACGCGGAGCCCACAGCGGTGACGGCCATCAGTAACACGGGCCCTTCGATGTAGTCGTGCAAGTCGATCCCGAACAGCGGTTGCAACATTTGTGCAAAGACGCGAATGCCAAGATGCAGGGCGATTGCACCGAACACCATGGTGAACACCGATACACCGAGCACCTCAACGAGTAGGTTACCCATCCGCAGCAGTTTGAGAACTCGCAGCAGCCGGAACAGGCGCAGGAGTGTGAAGACGATGACATCTTCGGGGTGTACATCCCAACCGAGTGCCATGGCGACGATGGCCAGTGAGGGAAGGATGGCAAGACCATCGAATACGAGAAAAATACCGTTTTTCCAATCACTCGACCGGAACGAGATCAGTCGAAGCAAGAAGTCCACTGAGAAAGCGAGCAGCAAGAACGACTCGACACCGATGACGATCGGATTGTCGTGGGTGTAGTACTTGGGGTATTCCTCGATCAGGAACATGAAGAAGATCGAGCCGAAGATCGTCGCGATCATGAAGGCCATGTAGCCGCGACCGAGCCGCGTGCGTGGCCGATTGAGTTCCTGATTCAGACCTGCAAGCACTGAAGTCATCAGAGGCCTCTGCCGATTGGCGGATTATTTTGTTATGGCTTTAAGAATGCGATGTAGCGCAACTTCGTAGACACTTTCGCGCATGACGGCTTTCGCGCAGTAGCAGCCGATGAGCGCGCAGAGCAGCAGTTCTAGTCCGTAGGCATGAAAGCCGCTCATCTCGGCGACGATCAGTGCGGTGGTGACGGGCGTTCGAATGACGCCGGCGAGAAATGCCGTCATACCGAAAAGCGCGAGTAACTGTCGGGCTTCGGTCAGGTTAGTTAACAGGGCAAAGTCGTAGCCGAAGCCGCCGCCAATTGCCAGTGATGGCGTGAGGATGCCCGCTGGGACACCTGTGCCGAAAGTGAGCGTCGTTGCGACGGCCTTGGTCAATCCGATCGAAAACGCGGTCGTCTCGATCGTGGCATCTGGATTCAGAAGCACGGCGGTGGTCTCGTTACCGGATCCCATCGACAGACCGCCACTCCAAATCCCAAGTAGCGCCAAGACAACGCCGATGCCGGCAGCGATGAGGCCGCCGTGAGCCGGGCTGCGAGGCTGCGGCAACGCGCGTGGTAAGCCGATCACCATCAACCAGCCCATGACACCCGAGCCGAGGCCGCAGAAACCCGCGAGCAGAAGCATGCTCCACCACGGAGGTGCGATCGCCCCATCGGTGACGACGTCGAAGAATTGCCGATCTCGCGTCAAGAACCACGCTGTGAGCGCGGCGACCATGATCGTGATGGGCACAATCGCGCTTGCGCGGTATCGCTTGCGCCAGAGAAACTCCTCGAAGGCATACATGACGCCAGCGAAGGGCGTGCTGAAGGCGGCTGCGAGTCCCGTGGCGGCGCCCGTGATCACGATCATTCGAGGTGGGATCGTGGTTTTTCTTAAGCGTTGTGACCAAGATGTCAAAAGCGAGGCGCCAATTTGAATGGCGGGGCCCTCGCGTCCGGCACTGCCGCCACCTGCCATAGAGAGGCATACGGCGACTGCCTTGAAGAGGGCGCCAGTCGGCGATAGTAGTAATTGGGTCTTCGACTTATCGACGGAGGTCGTCTGTTCGGTTACGGCCATGACCTGCGGTATACCGCTGCCGGCGGATACCGGAACGTAACGTAGGGTGAGATATCTGACGGTACCGAGGGTGGCTGGCGTAATGAGCAGGAACCACCAAGGCGACAGGTGGGCAACTCGCTCGCGCGCGAGTTGCGCCCATTCCTCTCCGTGATGAAAGCCGATCATGAAGATGGCGATCAACGCGCCACCCATGGCAACGAAAAACCAGGCCAGCCACCGGCGCCAGCCATTGTGAGCCGTCGACGCCATACTCAAAGCTTGTAGATCGTTTCAGCGACCCGGTTTTGGTTGGCGTCTAGTTTTTCGCGCAGCGACATGATCTCCGATCGCTGGCTTTCGAGCTTATCGTCCATATTCGTCAGAACACTCGACTCAGCGCTTGCCGTGCTGAAGCGCGTTTGCAGACGTTCGCGATTGCCCTGGGCGCGTTCACGAATGGCGGCGATGAGCTCCAAGTTCTCGTTGACACGCTCGCTATTGCCCTGGTCTGACGCCTGCTGCATCTGATGAGCTAGCTCGCCGTCGAAGTATTGCGCGTTGCGATCTGCGGCGTCGTCGCAATGCTCGATCATCGCATCGTTGATATCTGAAAATTGAGTCGTCGCCTCTTTGATCAAACGATAGGCCTCGAGCATTTTGTCGTTTGCTTCAATCAACTGGCGATTGATCCTCGAGCGGTGATCGAGATTTTCGATTCGACTCCGATTGGTCATCGAGATTTTGAACACCGTTTGCTCCGGTGTCGCCGGCTGCAGAGAGTCGAGAATGACCATGCGATTACGATAGACGTCATCCGTCATCCGCATGATCAACTCTCGATTGGTATTCGAGGCGATCGCATAAAGCTTCAGGGCTTCGACTATGTTTTCGTCTGATCGTCCACGAGAAACGGATACGAGAGCAACGTTGTAGTACACGTAGGATTCGGCATCGAAAATCAAGCGCTTGTTGCGTTGCGCCCGGTTCTTCAGTTCGTCACTCATGGATCACTCCTTACGTAGCGTCGACACGAACTCGACTCCCTCTGGGAGGGCCAGTCGTGACGAACGATTGAGTCGATTGACGGTGATCATACCGACGCCCGGTTCGTTGAGACGGAAGTCGTGGTAGATCATCGAATAGACGTAGTCCGATTGGTCGGCTGACACCACCGCATGCAAGATCTCTGTCTTTGGGATCTCGGGAAGGTTGCCGGCTTCGCTTGCACGACCTATCGGTTTGCCTCGGGCCGAATAAAAGTACGCCTCATGAATTCCGCGACGGTACAAAAACTCCATGACCGCTTCGGCGCCGCCCTCGTACATCACGCAAGTGATGAGACGGGTGTAGTCGATCTTGGGGACTTCGCTCATGCGCGATCCACCAAATTAGGCGGAATGTAGGTTGCCGCTTGGAGCAGTGGGGTGACGTAGAGATAGCCCATTCCGGGCGTATCGAGCCGACCAATGATGAAGATTCGTTCGAAGATACGATCGACTTGGTCACTCGGCACCATGAAACTGATGATCTCTCGCTCGACGTCGACGGCAACGCCAAGCAAACCCATGCGTTCACGCACACCGGTGCCGACGCCCATGTGGACAGTTGCCCCTTGCACTCCAAGTTCGAGTAGAGCGTTGTTGATAGTGTCGGCCATGCCTTTCTGGATGACGCAGGTCATCAGAGACACGTCGATCAGGTTGGTCATTCTGCGCTTAGCCATGAATCTCTCCGGGCTCGGTAGACGCGTTGGTTCTGGTGGAATCAGCGAGCCGCTTCAGCGGCGCTAGCTGCGAGTTCTTTTTTGGTTTTCCACTGTACGTAGATGCCAAGGGCAAGCACCGCACAGATAGGCGCGATGGATGCTGCAGCCAAGATTCCAAACCCCTCGAGGGCGCCAACTGCATTGCCGAAGCCCAGGCCCATGGCCAGCACGAGCGGCACGGTCACAGGGCCTGTGGTGACACCCGCGCTATCCCAGCCGACATTGACGAACTCTTCGGTCGACAGCGCTGTGAGTACCAGGGCGATCGTATATCCAGGAATGAGGATATAGAGGAGGTTGAAATCGAAGATCAGTTTACAAACGCCGAGCATGATGCCCGTCGCGACGCCAATCGCTACCGAATACATCAGCATCGATTTTTTGAAAGCACCATTGGTCAGATTCTGGACGGTGAGCCCGAGGGCGTTGAGCGCTGGCTCTGCCATGGTGGCGGCGTAGCCGAGTGCCCACGCGAATGCCGCCGCGAGGAATATGCCAACGGCGGCGGGGTAGAGCGGGGCGTTCGGCATCGCCTCGATCGCCACGAAAGCACCGGGAATCAACGAGCCCGTCTGTGAGCCGAGCGCCGCGAGACCATAGGTCAAGCCGATGTTGAACGTGCACATGCCGAGCACACAAAGGAACAATCCCCAAACGATGATGAAGGCGTTCGGCAGTTTTTCTTTGAGAATGCCGAACAGCACCACCATCAAGAAGATCACGAGCGGTACGATCGCTTGGACACCTAGGCGCACATCAAGGCCCGGTGATACTTCGTACCAAGCGGGCGTTGCGGCCACGGCCGCGGCAGCGCTCTTGGCAGCGACTTCCGCGAGAATCACATCGACGGGCACCGTGAACTTCCAGAATACGGCTAATGCCAATACCGCGAGGATCGGGAAGACCGAGGCGAGGGTGACGATTCCAAAACCCGATAATTGCGAGTCGCCCTTGCCCCCGGAGTTCGCAACACCGATGCCCAGAGCGAGCACGAGTGGAACGGTCACCGGGCCTGTGGTCACAGCGCCGCAGTCCCACGCGAGACCCACGACCGTCGCGAGGTCGTCGTCCATCGCGCAGTAGGCGGTCAGGATGCCAACTGGAAGCAGACTGCAATAAATGAGGGGCTTGAGGCTCCAGTCGTATAAGAAACGTACCGTCCCCAAGACCGCCGCGATACCAACACCGATACCCACGACCAAGACCGTGCTACCTGCCCGATCGTTAAGCATGGTGTAGAGGTACGGTGCTTTTTCCGGATCCACGATCGAGCCGGCAACCTGCAATGTGCCGATGGCAGGTTCGGCATAGGTCACGCCGATGCCGAGGAGCAGTGCGACCGTTAGAACGCCCGGCAACGGCAACTTACGTGGAAGGTTACTGCCGATGATGTCCCCGAAAGGCATCAGGCCAAGCTTCAAGCCTTCCATGAAGATCATCAAACCGATCATCACGGCGAGCAGTCCGGTGCCGATCAAAGTGGCATCGGCCACGGTGCGCTGCAAGATGAGCCATTGAAAAAGCGCGAGGAACACCGCTAGCGGGACAACCGCGCGAACCTGCTCCATGAAGCGGGTGCTGAGGTACGGCTGCAGCAAGTTGACGATGTCCGAGCCGGACATCGTCAGCTTGGTAATTTTTTGCGGAATCTCGCGCCCTTGGGCGTCGAATTGCGGTTTGGGTAACAACTTGCCATAGGCGACTGAGGACGAATCCACGGTCACAGACTGCAAGTACTCGCCGAAGCGAACGTTCTTCGCCATGAGTGCTCCCCGATGAGCGCAGCATCAAAATTGCACTGCGCTTTAATAATTATTCCGTTATGGAAGCAAATAATGTCTTATCTGGCAAGCACTTATCAGCTCGAACAGCGTAGGCGGCTGCGAAAGCGGTCGGCAACCTCCAGCCAGTGGCGGTCGGAACCCGTCAAAACGCGCATCAAAAGAAGGCCTTTGCGCGTTGATTTCGTCTCATCGATGGTCAGGTCGACCCCGCTTGCGCCAAGGGTGTCGCCACTGAGGGTGAGGAAGTTGTCGGAGCGGGAATTATATAAAGCGATAGACCAGTAGCGTGCGTAGGACCCGTCTAGTTTGATGCTGAGCGGGCCGTCCGCGAGGTCGTAGGCGCACACCGCATAAAGCAGATCGGGGCTCGGCATCACGACGCGTCGGTGAGTGTGGTCGATGGGTGGTGGCAGATAGGGTTGCGAGCCCTCGCCAGCGACAGTGTTAATGACGCGATTCATGGCGACAGTGTTAATGACGCGATTCATGATCACGCGCGGAATCCAGTACACCGAGATCGTGTGGACTGCGATCGCCAGCAGCGCGGCAAGCCACACGTGTCGATGCCAACTCCAAGGCAGGTGTTTATTGGTGTGGCCGGTCATGGGCAGGCCTCAGCGAGTGCGATCGAGGGTGCTCTCAAGGTCGCGGGATTTTTTTGTAAGGCAGCATCGGGCTTGTAGAGACGCAAGGTGAGTCGGAGTTCGCCGCTACCGGATGTCTCGATATCGGGACCGATGGCCGCTGGTCCTATCTTCGCTGCGAATGGCTCGCCTGCCGTGAGATTCAAAGAGTCGCCGCTGATGCTGTAGCGGTGTGATTCGACGGGGAACAAAAAGTTGTCAGCCGCGTAGGCAGTAATACTCCACCAGGCTGAATCTGGTGCGACACCCCTTAATCGATAGTGGCATTGGGCGCGTAGCGGAGCGCCACTGTCATCCCGCGTAGCGAGAAAGTAAATCGTCTCGCTGCGATCAAGGGCCAGCACCGCATTCACCGCGATGCGCGCGCGGGTATAAGGACCTGCATCCGCGCTACCGGCGAGCAGGTCCGCCTGCCAAGCGCCCGCCGTGACCCCCTCGAGTCCGACGCGTTTCAGAGCGAACCAAGTGCTGACGAGTCCGACTGCGATCGCCGCGAAATACAGTACAACGAGCGAGATCGTGCGTTTCACGCGCTGCGCTTAAGCGACTCTTCGATGAACTTGGCAACAATCTCAGGTTGCGTCACCGGCAACATGTGCCCCCCTTCGACGATCTCGAGATGAGCGCGCTTCAACTGTTCTGCCAACGCAATACCCTGACTCTTCGAGTTGAGGATGCGATCTTGGCGTGCGACGAGGATGCTCACAGGCGGAGCGTCTTCGCGACTCAGCTCTTCATACCGAGCGATGAGTTCGGGCAGATTGTTAGGCAGGGCACGGAGGTCTTCCGAGGTCGCGACGAATTGGCTAGGACGCATGGCGAGGATGCCGCCTGCGCGAACCGCGAAATCCTTGGGTACTGGGTCGGGGCCAAAGATGGCGGGCAGTACTTTGTCTCGACCAAGCATGAATCCCGGCGTCGCCAGCGTCCACGCGATGATCTGTCTTGCGATACCGTTGCCAACATCGAGTGCGCGAAAAGCCTTAGGTACCTCAGGTGGCGTAAAAGCCAGTGGCGTAATGAGGGCAAGGCCCGCGACCCGTTGTGGATGATGAATGGCAAGTGTGAGCGCGAGCGCTCCACCCAATGAGTGACCGACCACGAAGGCTTTGTCGATCTTCAGTTGATCGAGTAAGGCGACAAAGGTGTCGGCCTGCTGACGCAGCGTCGTGGCTGCACCGACGTTTCGACTCGAATAACCTGAGCCCGGCCGATCCAGCGTCACGACCCGCGTATGTTTGGCGATGACGTCGACGAGATGATAAGCAAAATGATGCAACTGACCGCCGAGCCCGTGCAGCATCAGGACAGGCGGGATGGCCTCGCCTGCGACACCGCGATCGAGCACATGCAGACGAGCCTCGGGTAACTCGATGAATTTGCCGACAGGTGGGATGCGTTGTTCCACGCCACGGGCGGTACGCAGCGTTAGCCAAACGAGGCTGAGCACGAAGAGACTAACTAGGAAAATGGTAGTGGCGAGCATCGTGGTTACCAAGGTCAGAACATGAGTTTGCGCGCGAGCTTCCAGTAGGTGATTGGCATGAGGCGCTCTGCCCAAGCACCGATTTTGGCGTCGGTACCAACGATGACGCGCGGTTGTCGACGCTCAACAGCGTTGAGAATGATGGCTGCGGCTTCCGATGGCGGCAGCCTAAGGAGTTTCTGTACGCGAGCCAAGCGTCGCTCGAGATCGGCAGGTGCGATGTCCTTCGACTGGCGCGCATTACGTGCGATGGCGGTGTTCACGCCACCCGGGCACACCACCGTCACGCCGATGTGTCCGTCTTCGAGTTCATGTCGAAGCGCGTCCGAGAAGCCACGCACGGCGAACTTGCTGGCGACATAGGCGGACTGACCCGCGGGGGCGATCAGGCCGAAGAGGCTCGAGATGTTGGTGATATGTGCCGTGTCGCTGCGCTCGAGGATGGGCAGAAAGGCGCGCGTCATGCGCACCACGCCCCAGAAGTTGATGTCCATCAACCACTCGAAATCCGCCGGTTTGATTTCGCGGAAGTCTCCCTCGATCGCGACACCCGCGTTGTTGAAGAGGAGGTTCACGGTCGAGTGTTCAGAGAGCACGGCAGACGGAAAGGCATCGATGGCTTCACGAGAGGCGACATCGAGAAGATGGGTCGAGACGCGCAGTTGCGGTCGGCGCTGCCGATGGCATTCGAGCATCTCGACCGTTTCGGCGAGTGTCTGCTCGCGAATATCGGCGAGCGCCAGGTGACAGCCACGCTCTGCAAGGTTGAGTGCTAGAGCCCGGCCGATGCCGCTACCGGCCCCGGTGATGACGGCGGTTTGACCTTCGAAAGAAACGCGCGAACTCATGAGGATGCCTTTGCAAAACGCAGGTGAGGATCGACGAGAGGTGAGAAGCGCGTGACATGTACGTCACGCAAATAGTTTTGATGAATACGCCACGGAAAGCGATCGCCTTGTTTTGGCAGCGAGGGCAGGGCGCGCAGCACATAACCCGACGTGAAATCGAGGAAGGGCTGTTCGCTGACCGTGGGGTCACGCTCGGCAACGACGCTGTCGTAGCCGTTTTTGTCCATGTGGCGCAGCAGACGGCCGAGATAGTGCGAGATCAGATCAGCGCGCAGGGTCCACGACGCATTCGTATAACCGAAGGTGTAGAGGAGATTCGGCACCCCGCTGAAGAGCGCGCCGCGATAGACCATGATGTCCTCGAGCTTGACCGGTTTCTCATCGACGCGCAGTTCAGCGCCGCCCAAGGCTTCGATTTTGAGGCCTGTGGCGGTGATGACGAGATCGGCCTCGAGCACTTCACCCGATTGAAGCTCGATACCCTTAGGGACGAAGCGTCGAATGTGATCTGTCACCATCGACACCTTGCCCGCTGAGATCGCCTTGAAGAGATCTCCATCGGGTACCGCGCAGAGGCGCTGATCCCAGGGGTTGTAGCTAGGGGTGAGATGTTTGGCGATGTCGAAATCGGCGGGCAATTCCTTGCGAGCCAGATTGATGACGCTCTTTTTGAAGGGCTTCGGTCGCGACTTGGCGAGTGAGTAAAAGAACATTCCCGACAGGATGCACTTCCAACGCACGATCCAGTAGGCGAGCCGTTTTGGCATCCAGGGTGTGAGCCATTTGGCGAGCGGATCATCGGCGGGCTGGGTCGCGATATAAGTGGGCGATCGCTGCAGGAGGGTCACGTGCGCGGCCTGATCGGCCATTGAGGGTACGAGCGTGACAGCGGTAGCGCCACTGCCGATCACAATCACTTTTTTGCCGCGATAGTCGTAGTTCTCGGGCCAGAATTGCGGATGAATGATGTCGCCGCGAAAATCCGCTTCGCCTTCCCACTGTGGGCGATGGCCTTCTGCGTAGCTGTAGTAGCCGCTGCAAAAATGCAAGAACCGCGTCTCGACAATCGAGCGGGTACCGTCCCGATGGGCGATCTCCACCGTCCATCTCGCTGTCGGTGATGACCAAGCAGCCGAGACGACGCGCTGACCGTAGCGAATGAGTTTATCGACGCCAGTTTCTGCGGCCGTCTCTTCGATATAGCGCCGAATGGACGGACCATCGACGATCGAGCGCTGTTCACGCCAAGGCCGTGCGCGATAGCCGAGGGTGTACATGTCCGAATCCGAACGGATGCCGGGGTAACGAAAAAGATCCCAGGTGCCGCCCATGCGCTCACGGGCTTCGAGGATGGCGATGCGCTTCTGCGGGAAGCGGCGGCGCAAATCAGCCGCCGAGCCGACGCCGGTCAGACCGGCACCGACGATCAACACATCGAACGAAGCTATCGACATCGACGATCCCCACCTCGCCCCCAATCGCGGGGCGAGGTGAGGATACTAGAAGCAGCCCGTTCTAGAGATAGCTGTTGCGCAGAAGGTTGACTACGTTCATCGGGATGGCATTGGCTTGCACGAGCAGTGCAATGCCCGATTCCTGCAGAACTTGCGCTCTGGCGAGGGCGGCGGTTTCGGCAGCGATGTCGGCGTCCATGATGCGTGAGCGCGCGGCGATTTGGTTTTCCTCGGCAACGCGCAGATTATCGATGGCGCTATCGAGCCTATTTAAAACGCCGCCTAATCGCGCGCGAGTCGAATTGACGGTTTGAAGTGCGCCATCGATGGCCTGAATCGCAAGATTGGCGCCCGCGATGGTCGAGATATCGATATTGGCGACGGATCGGAAATCCGGGCTTTGTAGCGAGCCCACCACTTGCAACGTACGATCGTTCACATTGGTCGACTCGCTGAGCTCGACCGTGCCGCTCAAAACGCCGCTCGGCGCGACATAGCTGATGTTGATGCCGGGCGAAACCCCATTCGGCCCAGTCGTGCTGATGCCGAAGTTGCCGGCGACACTCAAAAAATCGGGCGCGGGATCGGTGTCAGGGCCCAGCTCCCCCTGAACGCTGAATGAGGTCTGCCCCAGACCCGTCGCCGAGTTGAATTGTACCGAGCCGCTGATCACGCCTTCCGGTGCTGCGTAGGCGATCGAAATCGAGCCTGCGACGCCAGCCGAGCTCGTCTTCAGTAAGCCAAAGTTGCCGGCGACCGTAGCGAAGTCGGGTGCCGGATCAGTATCGGGACCAAGCTCACCCACCACATTGAAGTTCGTTTGCGCCAGTCCCGTGCTGGAGCTGAAGCTCAAATTACCTGTCAGCACTCCCTCAGGTGCGAGATAAGCGAGATCAATGGTGCCGGTTTGTCCCGCGGCGCCGGTAATCGCGACGCCGAAGTTACCCGCGGTGGTTGAATAGTCAGGCGCGGTCTCGTTTCCGACATCGGTAGCCTGGAAAGTCACCGTGATGGTGCGGCCATCCGCGGCGCTCAGTACGACGCCCTTGCCGTCAGAGAACCCATTTTGGGCGATCACGCCGGTTTGTGCGGAGACCTGATTGATCGCGTTGATGGTCGTCGCGATGTTAGAAGTCATGCTGCTCGTCTTGTTAGCCGAGAGCGCGATATCCACCCCATTGATCGTCAGGATGCCTTGCGGCGCGTAGTACTGGTAGTAACTCGAGTCTTGCTCACCCTCGACGATGTTTGCGTTCGCTGTGGCAGTGAGTCCTGCGATGCCCGCCGCATTGATCGCACCGGCGAGATTGTTGGCGCTCGGTGCGAACGCTCGGTGCGAATGTGCCGAGCGCATAGCTCGTGCCTAACACGTTGACCGACTGTGCGACTGCCGTCGCAGAACCCGCCACGGCGATGTCATTGGCGATAAAGCCCGGCAGTCCGCCTGGGCCGGCGCCCGATACCGCCTGTTCGGTGTTGATGTCGGTTGCTTGGAAATCGACGGTGATATTACGACCGTCCGCGGCCGTCAGAATGATGCCGGCACCATTGCCCGTTCCATTGGCAGCCGTGACACCGGTCTGTCCCGACACCGCATTGATGGCGGCGACGGCGAGATCGGAGCACACCTTCCGGGTCAAAGAAATTGAAGTACGAGCTGCTCTGGGCGCCGTTGTAGACGTTCGCTTCGGCATTGGCCGAGAGGCCTGGTATTTCGGCATTATTGATGGCTTCGGCTAGGGTGCGAGCATCGCGCTCAAAGGTGCCGAGTGCATAGTTGGTCCCGAGTACGTTGACGTTCTGTGCGCCGGTGGTGGCTGCGCTCGTCACGTCGATGTTGGTGGCGATGAAGCCCGGTACGCCGCCGGGACCCGGGCCGATCGGCGCACGAGTCTCATTGACATCGGTGGCTGCGAAAGACACCGTCAGGTTGCGGCCGTCGGCTGCGGTGAGGACTAGTCCGTTGCCTTGCGAGACGCCGTTACTCGCGACGACTCCCGTATCGATCGTGCGTGCGTTGATCGCGGCCACCGCGGCATCGACGTTTTGACTCAGGTTGTTGCTGCGTGAGCCGACGAGTGCGATATCCACACCGTTGATCGTGAGCGTACCTTCAGGGTCAAAATAGTTGACATAGCTGCTATCGCTATTGCCGCTAATCGTATTCGCGCCAACCGTGGCATTGAGGCCCGCCACACCTAATCCGTTTATGGCCGTGGCGAGATCGCGTGCGCCGGGTGCGAAGCTGCCGAGTGTGTAGGTCGTGCCGAGCACGGTGATGCTTTGTGCGGTGCTCGTACCGGTCGGCAACACCTGCAAGTTGGTGCGGGTGAAGCCCGGCACGCCGCCAGGGCCTTCGCCGACCGGGATGGGTAGTGCGCCCGTCGATTGATTGAAGCCGAGCGCCGTAGCGCGCAAATCTTCGATGCCAGAGAACGACAGCACGTCGGTGATATTGGCGCCTGCAACGAAGTTACCGGGCCCGAGAGTGCCATTGAGAAGCACGCGCCCGTTGAAGGTGGTTTGCTGCGCGACGCGGCTAATTTCCTCTCGAGCGAGTGCCACCTCCGATTGCAACGCGGCACGCTCAGTTTCGGTGAGCGTGATATTCGCCGATTGAACGGCGAGTTCTCGGATGCGTTGCAGGTTGCTGGTGATCGAGCTGATGCCACCCTCGGCTGTCTGTACTAGCGAGATGCCATCGCTCAGATTGCGTACCGCCGCGTTGAGACCGCGGATCTGCGAGGTGAGCCGTGTTGCAATGACGAGGCCGGAGGCATCATCTCGCGCGCTGTTGATGCGCAGACCCGAGGAGAGCCGCTGGATGGATTGGGTCAGCTGACGGTTGACCGTCTCGAGACTGCGCTGGGCCGTGATCGAATTCAGATTCGTATTGATGACGATAGGCATCGCCGTCGCCTCCGTTGGGGTGGATAGCTGGGGACAAAACTGCCAACCGGTTCACATTTCGAGTTTTCAAGCGCGACAAAAACTCGATTTCGAAATGATCTTTCGGTAAACGGAGGTAATGATGAGGCAAGTTCTTGCCGCGCCCTAGGTGGTGCCATGGCAAACTTGAGGCGTTTTGATTCCATTCTGGAGTGAATACTTCGCATGCGATCGATGTTGTTCGTGCCGGGCGATCGTCCCGAGCGCTTCGAAAAGGCAGAAAAAAGTGGCGCCGATGCGGTGATCTTCGACCTCGAGGATGCCGTGGCCGCCGAGCGTCGCGCGGAGGCGCGCGGTCATATCGCCGATTACCTACGTCGATCCAGTCGGTCCGTGCCGCTGTGGGTTCGGATCAATCCGATCGACGCAACCGAGCCCGGCGGGAGCGTCGCCTTGGCCGATCTGTCTGCCGTGGTGGTGGCGCAACCCGATGGAATCATGTTGCCGAAGGCGCGTCATGGTGATGACGTGCGTCGGCTCGATCATTGGCTAGAGGCGTTCGAGTCTGCAGCCGGATTGAGCGTTGGCGCCGTTCGAATGATTCCAATGATTACCGAGACGGCCGGTGCCTTGTTGGCCATGCCAACCTTTGCGTCACTACCGCCGAGAGTGGTGGGCGTGACCTGGGGTGCCGAGGATCTGGCGACGGATTTGGGCGCGCTCGGCAACCGAGATGCGAGTGGTCGTTACGAAGCGCCGTATGTTTGGGCAAGTTCACTGTGTCTCACGGTCGCCGCCGCCGCCGGGGTGCTCGCGATCGATACGGTCGATACCGAGATCCGCGACATTGATGCCATGCGCATCCGGGCACGCGAATCACGCCGCGCGGGATATGTCGGCAAGCTCGCTATCCATCCTGCGCAGGTGACGGCAGTCCACGACGCTTTCACGCCGACCGAAGCCGAGATCGATGAAGCCCGTAAGATCATCGCGGCCTTCGATGCATCGCCCGGAGTCGGTGCTTTGCGTATCGAAGGCAAGCTCATTGATCGGCCGCACTGGGTCAAAGCGCAGCGTGTATTGGCAGCAGCGGGTCGGCGTTGACGCGACAGCCTAGTAACGCCGGTTTTCGAGGTAACAAGGCCGCACTGCCGCGAAAACTCTGCGCACGCTGCGAGCGCGAAATGGTTTGGCGTAAGTCGTGGGCGAAGAATTGGGACGCTGTGAAGTATTGCTCGGAGCGGTGTCGACGGGCACCGGCAAGTCGATGACACGCTCGATCTACTGGTTTCGTAACGATCTGCGCTTGCACGATCAGCGCGGTTTGATGGCCGCCGCAGACGAGGCGAGTGAGCTGGCGCTCGTCTATCTCCATGATGCACGCCACGATGCGCCGAGTTCGTGGTTGCCTTTTTGTGATCGGCGCATGGGCTTGCATCGGCGGCGCGTGCTCGCCGATACCTTGATCGATCTGCGTTCGCGACTATCGTTGTATGGAAGCGCTGATCGCCCGCAGCGTCTGACGGTACTGTCAGGCGGCGGCATCGAGTTGCTCATTGACTATGCGCGGCGCTTGGGTGTCACACGAATCCATTGTGAGCAGATCGCGGCGCCGGAAGAAGAGGCTGATGTGGCGGCCTTGCGTGCCGCGGGCCTCGACGTTCACACGCATTGGCAGTCGTCGTTGCTCGAGCCCGATGATCTGCCGTTTGAGATCGAACAACTGCCGCGAGTCTTTACGCGTTTTCGCGAGTGGAGCGAGAAGGCACAGGTTTGGCCGCGCAAGGCGATCGCAGCGCCGAACGAATTACCGAGGTCGCCAGAATCGATGTTTGCCGAGTCGGATATCGAGGCTGCATTAGACGTGAGCTCGTTTGAAGTCGATCCGCGTTCGGCCTTTCCCTATTCGAGTGCGCGATGCCGAGGTGGTGAAACGGCGGCGCTCGGATATCTAAAGGAATATTTTGAGAGCGAAAAACCGCAGTCTTACAAGGTCACTCGAAATGGGCTCGTAGGCGTGGACTATTCGACCAAGTTCTCGCCGTGGCTCGCGAGCGGCGCGATTTCACCCCGTCGCATCTTTGAGGCACTCAAGGCGCATGAAGCGGCGCACGGCGCTAACGAAAGCACCTATTGGATTTGGTTTGAGCTTTTGTGGCGTGATTACTTTCGTCTGCTCCATTTGCAGCACGGTAAGCGCCTCTATCGTGCGGCCGGTTTGAGTTTGCAGGGTATACCGCGGCACGATCGATTGGCTTTCATGCAATGGTGTCAGGGTGCGTCAGGCGAGCGTTTGATCGACGCCGGGATGCGCGAACTCGCGCAGACGGGCTATCTGTCGAATCGCCTGCGTCAGAACGTTGCAAGTTATCTGGTGCATGATCTGACCGGCGATTGGCGTGCCGGGGCTGCCTGGTTCGAGCATCAACTCGTCGACTTCGACATCTACAGTAATCAGGGTAACTGGCTCTACGTCAGTGGTCGTGGTACGGACCCTAGGATTGGTCGTCGTTTCGACCCCGATCGGCAAGCTCGTCAGTACGACGTGGACGGCGCCTATCGTCGGTTATGGCTCGAGAGCTAGCGAATCCCTCATAATAGTTTCATTAGAACAGCGATTTTTGGGGTAGCGCGTCATGAATGCGGTCAGCACACTTACCAGTCACTCGCCGATCGATGGAAAAAAAATCGGTGAAGCGCCGATTACGGCCTTATCAGATGTCGAGGCGGCGATTGAGCGGGCCCAGGCGGCGTTTCGCGTTTGGCGCGACGTGCCGGCACCGCGTCGCGGCGAACTCATTCGACTTTTTGGTGAAGAACTACGGCGCGACAAAGATGCCTTGTCCGCTCTGGTGACGCTCGAGGCCGGCAAGATCGTCTCAGAGGGCCAGGGCGAAGTGCAGGAGATGATCGACATCTGCGACTTTGCAGTGGGTCTCTCACGTCAACTACACGGTCTGACGATCGCCTCAGAGCGTCCGGGTCATCGCATGATGGAGACTTGGCATCCGATGGGGCCTTGCGCCGTGATTTCGGCGTTCAACTTTCCGGTCGCGGTTTGGTGTTGGAATGCGGCGCTCGCGCTGGTGTGTGGCGACCCGGTGATTTGGAAACCGTCGGATAAGACGCCGCTCACGGCACTGGCGACGATGGGGATCTTCGCTCGCGCTCTAGAGCGTTTCGGTGCTGATGCGCCGGCGGGGCTCGTACAGCTCGTGATCGGTGGTGCCGAACAGGGAGAGGTACTCGCGCGCTCGAAAGGGGTCGCGATCGTTTCTGCGACGGGCTCCACGCGGATGGGGCGTATCGTGGGTCCGATCGTCGCGGCGCGATTCGGGCGCAGTATTCTCGAGTTGGGCGGCAATAGTGCCATGATCGTCACACCGTCCGCAGATCTCGATCTCGCGGTCCGGGCGATCGTTTTCTCCGCGATCGGCACCTCGGGGCAGCGCTGCACGACGCTGCGACGCTTGATCGTGCATCGCTCGGTTCGTGATTCTTTGATCGCCCGATTGAAGCAAGCGATTTCGACGCTGCGCATCGGTGATCCGCGCGATAAATCGACTTTACTCGGTCCGCTCATCGATGCAGCGGCTCTTGCGCGTATGAACGCAGCCATTGAGCAAGCTCGTGCCGAGGGCGGTGAAGTCTGGGGTGGCGGTGCTGTGATCGACGGAGTTCCTGCGGGCGGCACGTATGTGCGTCCGGCCATCGTCGCGATGCCAGCGCAAACCGCGATCATGCACGAGGAGACGTTCGCTCCGATTCTGTACGTGGTGACCTACGAACAGCTCGAGGATGCGATCGCTATGCAGAACGCAGTGCCGCAGGGTTTGTCATCGTGCATCTTCACGCTGGATCTTCGCGAGGCGGAACAGTTCGTTGCCGCTTCGGGATCCGATTGCGGAATTGCCAATGTCAACATTGGTCCTTCAGGCGCGGAGATCGGCGGCGCTTTCGGCGGCGAGAAAGAAACGGGTGGTGGCCGTGAGAGCGGTTCGGACTCGTGGAAGGGATATATGCGTCGACAGACGGCGACCATCAACTATTCACGCGATCTGCCTCTAGCGCAGGGCGTGACCTTCGATATCTGAGGGTGGGCTGATGAGTATCGAAAAAGTCGCTGTTTTGGGTCTCGGTAAAGTCGGTCATCTTGCCGCCGAGTTACTGCAGGGGTCCGGCTTCGTCGTCACACCGATTGATGGACGACCCGTCAAGACACCCGCCTTGCAGGCCGAGGTGGTCGATGTGGCTGATGTTGCTGCTTTGCGACGTGCGCTGACGGGACAGCACGCCGTGCTGTCCTGTTTGCCGTACGCGCTGAACAAGGGTGTTGCGAGTTGTGCGCACGAGCTTGGCATTCACTACTTCGATCTCACCGAGGATGTGCCAACCACGCAGCACATTCGGAAGCTGGCAGAGTCCTCGCGCGCCTTGATGGCGCCGCAATGTGGTTTGGCTCCGGGTTTCATCGGAATCGTTGGCGCGGATCTCGCCAATCCGTTCGAGCGAGTTCGATCGATCCGTTTGCGAGTCGGTGCGCTACCGCAAAATCCGACTGGTTTGCTGGGTTATGCCTTTAATTGGTCACCCGAGGGCGTGGTCAATGAATATCTCAACGACTGTGAGGTCATCGAAGAGGGTGTCCGCAAGAGCGTCAGCGCCATGGAGTGGATCGAAACGATCTACATCGACGGCATGCAGCTCGAGGCGTTCACGACATCCGGTGGTCTCGGCACGATGTGCGAGACCTTCGAGGGTCGGGTCGAGAATCTCGACTACAAGACCATGCGCTATCCGGGTCATGTGCAGTTGATGAACTTTTTCTTTCACGAGCTCTTGATGCGCGAGAGACGCGAGCTCGCGGGTGAGATCCTCGCTAACGCCAAACCGCCGGTCGATGCCGACGTCGTTTACGTGCATGCGGCGGCTGAGGGATGGGCGGACGGCCGATTGCAGCGGCGAGAGTTCGTCCGAGCCTATCGGCCGATCGAGATCAACGGACGCTCGCGCACCGCGATCGCCTGGACGACCTCGGCCTCGGTCGTTGCGGTCATCGAGATGGTTCGTGAAGGCGTGTTGCCGACACACGGTTTTCTGAAACAGGAAGAGATCCCGCTGGCGCGATTTCTCGCCACACGAACTGGCGCGCTGTATGGTGCCGGCGGCACGACGGGTAGAGCTTAGAGATAGGTCAGCAGCTCGCGACGGTCCGCGCGTTCGAGGTGCGCTGTGCTGTTGAACGAAGCGAGCGTGCGGCGGTTGCCGTCGAATTCGATCCGAGTCACAGCCGAGTTCAGCACCACGTAGGACAGTTGTAGCGCAGCGAGGTCTTCGAGTCCCAAGACATGGGCGATCGCCGCGCCGATCACGCCCGCTGAAGTGGCAACGGCCACGTTCTGGCTACGTGGCGTCAGGGTGGTGATGTCGTCGATGCCGCGACCGACTCGGGCGCGAAACGCTTTCCATGACTCAAGATTCGGTGCTGAGACTTGTTCTTGCGCCCACGCGCGACTCACCTTCTCGAGGTGTTGTTGAAAGCCGCGTGGATCGAGACGTCCGGTCGTTCCCTGCAACGATTGCACAGGTTCGCCCGTCATCTGCGCGTAACGGTGCATCAAGCTGTGGGCATCGTATTCGTCAAAGGCAGCAGAAATCGCGACAGCGACAGGTTGCTGCGCAGCCCCTGCTAGAATCTCAGCGGTGCTACGCTGACGCTGTAAGCGCCCACTGCAAATCCCGTGTAGGCCGATCGCGTTTTCGACGAAGTGATCGCGCAGGTGATTCGCTTGCTGAATACCGAGCGGCGAGAGTCGATCGTAGTTCTCGCTGCCGAAGCTGGCTTGGCCGTGCCGGACTAGAAAAAGCGTGCTCATGCCCGCTCGAATTGTACGGTAAACTCGCCGTCGAAATGGCCTTCGAGTCTGCATCCGCTCCGATCCCTGCTTGGTGGGTGCGTGCCATCTCCCGGCTGCCTTTGACGGCCTTGCATGTTCTCTCCCGCGGTTTTGCTTTCATGGCCCTTAAGGTGTTCCCCTATCGGCCGCGTGTCATCGACGGGAATCTGGCTTTGGCATTTCCGGAGCTCGATCTGGCAGCGCGCGAACGTATCAAGCGCGATTACTACCGCGGCTACGGCGATGTGATGGTCGAGATCATCAAGTCGGCCACTATCGATGGAACCGAGCTCGATCGACGAATGGAGCTCGTTGGTCTCGAGGCGGTGCAGGCCACACTCGCCAGTGGCACGCCGGCACTGTTGCTCGCGGCACACCAATGTAACTGGGAGTGGATCCTGCTCGCCATCTCGCGCCGTTTGGGCCATCCCTTCGATGTTGCCTACAAGCCTTTGAAAAACGCTTGGGCCGATCGCGAGATGCTCGCAGTGCGTAGCCGCTTCGGGGCGCGCTTGATTCCAGCCGAAAAACTCACCCGCGACGTGCTCGCGCAGCGACGGGTACCGAGGTTGATCGCGCTCGTTGCCGATCAGGAGCCCGTCGATAGTGATCGGCGCCACTGGACGCGTTTTCTCAATCGCGAGTCGGCCTTCTTCATGGGGGGCGAAGTGTTGGTACAGCGGCTCGGTTACCCCAGTTTCTTTTGTGCCATCGAGCGCATTGGCCGCGGTCGCTATCGCGTGCGGTTCGAGACGTTATCGCAAGCAGATGAGAATTTGGGCAAAGGCGAGTTTACCGAGCGGTATGCACGTCGTGTCGAGCGCCAGATACGAGAAGCGCCGGCCGATTGGCCGTGGTCCCATAAGCGTTGGCGTCTGCAGGCGCCAACTGCATCCGATTGACCGTGAATGAGTAACACCATGACCGATTCTGCGACGCCCGAGATTTCCGTTGTTATCCCCGTCTGTAACGAGGAGGGCAATGTCATCCCGTTGGCAAGGGAGATCGCCGCATCGCTGCAGGGCACGCCCTTCGAGATTCTCTTCGTCGATGACGGCAGCACGGATGGGACGGCGGCAGCGGTCTTACAGGCGAGGTGCGAGGGTATCGGCGAGATTCGATTGTTGAAGCACTCGTTTCGAAGCGGGCAGAGTGCTGCCGTGTGTTCGGGTGTGCGTGCAGCGCGGGCCCCTTGGATTGCAACACTCGATGGTGACGGCCAGAACGATCCGGCAGATATTCCGGCTTTGTATGCCGAGCGTCACACGGCAGAACTCGTGATCGGTAATCGCACCACCCGGCGCGATACTTGGCTGCGTCATGCTCAGTCGCGCGTGGCCAATGGTGTTCGCGGCGCATTGCTCGGCGATGGGACGCCCGATACGGGTTGCGGCATCAAGGTGATGCAGCGCGAGGCGTTCATGGATTTGCCGCGCTTCGATCATATGCATCGTTTTCTGCCCGCGCTGTTTTTACGGGCGGGTCGTCAGGTGAAATCGGTGCCGGTCCGGCACCGTCCGCGCGAGCGTGGTGTTTCAAAATACGGTTTGTTCGATCGCCTGTGGGTCGGCATCGTCGATATCTTTGGCGTGATGTGGCTTCGAAGGCGCTATAAGAGTGGCCTTCAGGTCCGAGAGGAATGACATGCAGGCGAGTGATACGACACTTTGGATCGTGATCGGGTTTTTGGGACAAGCGCTGTTCTCGGCCCGATTCTTCGTGCAGTGGCTGGCGAGCGAGCGCGTGAAGCGTAGCGTGATCCCCACGGCATTCTGGTATTTCAGTCTCGCCGGTGGCGTGACCTTGCTCGCGTATGCGATCCATCGGCAGGACCCGGTGTTCATTGCAGGGCAGGGTTTGGGTCTCGTGGTGTACCTGCGTAACCTGTATCTGATCCGCGCGGGCAAGCAACAGGCTGACGCGTGACGCTGTCTCGCTCAACGGCGCAGGATCTATTCTGGATCGCGTTGTGGTTCGTGCTGTTGATCCTCGCAGGTTACGGTCTGCGTGATCCGTGGCCTGCCGACGAGCCGCGCTTTGCATCGATTGCGCGCGATATGGTCGCAACGGGCGATTGGTTGATTCCGCGTGCGGGCGGTGATCTCTACCAAGACAAACCGCCATTACATTTTTGGATGATCGCGGCGGCTTACTCGCTCATCGGATCCTTACGTTGGTCATTCTTGTTGCCCTCGATGCTGGCCTCGTTGGGTACGCTGTTTCTGGTGTACGACATCGCCAAGCGGTTGCACGGGCGTGAGGCGGGTTTACTCGCTGCGGTCACTCTCGCGTGTACCTTGCATTTTACGATCACGACACGCGGGGCTCAGATCGATGCCACGCTGATTTTCTTCTGCACGCTGGCGCTATGGGCTTTCCTGCGTCATTGGTTGATCGCACCGAGTATCGGTCTCGTCGTTCTCGGCGGAATCGCGGCAGGTCTTGGTGTCATGGATAAAGCAGTCGGCTTCCTGACGCTGCTGATCTGGCCATTGGCGTGGTGGTTGCTACGTCGGCCCGCGATCTTCGCCAAGGGTTCATCGGAGGTGCGATCGCCGGCGGATTGGCGTTTTGGTTTGGCGGCTCTGGCGGCTTTTGCGCTGGTATTAGCTGCGTGGCTCGTGCCCATGCTCTGGCACGTGGCGAACTCCGGATCCCCTGAGCTTGTGGCCTATCGCGACGAGTTGTTGTTCCAACAAACCGTCACGCGCTATACGGCGGCTTGGCATCACCTGCGTCCTTGGTACTACTTCCTCGTCGAAGTCGTACCCGTGCTGTGGTTGCCGTTCAGTTTGCTGCTCTGGTGGCTGGTGCCGCGTTGGCGTGCAGACCTGTCCGAGCGCCGCGCCGCGACGCTACTGCCGCTCGCTTGGTCGGTCGCCGTGATCGTCTTTTTCAGCCTGAGCCCAGGCAAGCGGGGCGTCTACATCCTGCCGGCATTACCGGCTTTGGCCTTGGCGGCCGCAGCGCATCTGCCCGAGCTCTATCGTCGCGTGGGTGTGCAGCGTGCTTCTTTGGCGCTGGCGGCCGTGCTCGTCGTGCCCGCGTTGTTGCTCGTAATGGGTCGATGGTTGGGTATCGATCGCATCGAACGCGTCTGGGCCGAGATCGAATTGGGTGCTACCTGGCCTGTTGTCAGCTTTGCCGTCGTTGCCGCGCTGCTTTGGGCGTTAGCGAACTGGCGCAGACCGTTACTCGCTTGGCCGTTGGTGTTGGCGTGTTTAACGGTGCATTGGGGTCTTGCCATTGCACCGCAGATCAATGCCGAGCGGTCGGCGTCGGGTTTCACGCAAGCCATGCTGGCCAAGTTGCCGCCGGGGCGAGAGCTGGGGCTAGTCGGCTATAAAGAGCAATTCCTGTTGTACCTCGATCGCGAGGTCACCAATTTTGGGCACGCACGCTGGCGCGAAGGCAACGCGGAGGCGGAGGATGCCGCGCGTTGGCTTGCCGACGATCCGAAGGGGCGCATCCTGCTGGTACCCGAGCATTTGCTCGCGCCGTGTTTTGCAGGGACTACCCGCACTCTTGCGGGTGAGAGCAGCGACGATCTCTGGTGGTTCGTCGAGGGGTTGCCGCAACGCGAGTGCATCGCGCGCGGCAACCCGTCAAAGGCGATTCGCTATCGACCCTGACCGTTACTTAGAACGGCAAGCCGTGCGACTGACCGCCCATGCAGAGCAGCATGGGGAATGACAACAGGAAGTTCACGCGCGAAGTGAGGGTGGCGATGCGGCGAGCCTTCGCTTTCTCATCGGCAGTGGCTTCGACGACACCAATCACTTTCTTCTGGTTTGGCCAAATCAGCGCCCACACGTTGAAGAGCATGATGGTGCCGAGCCACGCGCCGATGCCGATCACGACATGCCCCTCTTGCAGGGTGAAGGCGTTCATGAAGTTAGCACCGAGCAGCCAACCACCCGTGATCCAGGTGGCGAGCGCCATCCAGCGGAACCACAGCAGCGCGCGCGGCGCGACGTACTTGATGATGCCGGCGCCGCCTGGGCCGCCGGTGTCGGCGTTGGCCGCTGCCAGAGCCGGGATCTGCGCCACGTTGAAGTAGTAGAGCAACCCGATCCAGAAAATGCCGGTCACGATATGTGCCCAGCGACCGAGCCCGAGTTGGTGGAAGCCGCCGACATCCGGGGTTTGCGGCAGTGCCATGACGATGACCGCAAACACCACACCCAAAGTGACTGTGGCGCCGACGCTATCGAGAGGGTTTTTCATGAGTTCGTGTTCTCCGGCAGATTGCAGACAGGCAGACAAAAAAACGACTTTGAAGAATAGGCGACGACACCCCATAATTCAACGCGATACGCGGGTAGTGAGCTCGCATTAACGGACCTAAGGACGGGTCGATGACCGTGATGACCGAGAATTCGATTTCCAAGCGACCGATGTCGCCCTGCATCAGCATTTGTGCGCTCGATTCCTCGGGTCACTGTGCGGGTTGCTTGCGCACGCGTGACGAGATCGCCGGTTGGATCAAGTTGAGTCCGCAGGAGCAATGGTCGCTGCTGCGGGAGTTGGAAGTTCGTCGGGAGGCGCGCGGATTGCCTGCTCGATCTCGCAAGGGGGAATGACGACGATGGATGTAACTGAACGAATCAAAGCGCAGCTCGGAGCGGCTCCCGTGGTGCTCTTCATGAAAGGCACGCCCGATTTTCCGCAGTGCGGGTTTTCCGCGCAGACGGTCGGTGCGCTACGCGCCTGTGGTGCGAAGTTTCACCACGTCAATATTTTCGAAGATCCGGAATTGCGCGAGGCGCTGAAGCGTTACTCGAACTGGCCGACGTATCCTCAGCTTTACGTCAACGGTGAGTTGCTCGGCGGCTGCGATATCGCTCTTGAGATGTACCACAGCGGTGAGTTGCAGAAGGCGCTCACCGAGGCGGGCGCGACGGCCTAAGCGATCGTTCTTAAGGGTTCGACTCGTCGGCGACCGGTGAGTTCGGTCCGCCATTGCTGCTGTTGTCATCGTGCCAACCGAGTTCTCGCGCGCGCTTTTCGGCCGCGAGATAACTCGGTTGGCAGAAATTACACACGCGACAAAAAAGATCGGCTGTTCGTTCAGCATCGTAGGCTGCCGCATGGGCTTCGGATGAATCCCAATCGAGTCCGCAGGCGAGCGTGGCTTTGGCGAGCACCGTCTGTCCCAGCGCGGCACCTGCCAAGGTCACCGTGTCGAAACTGGAGAACGGGTGGAACGGATTGCGTTTGATCTCCGCTCGCGCGACCGCCGCATTCAGAAAGCCAAGATCGAACGAGGCGTTGTGTCCGACCAGGATGGCGCGCTTGCAGCCGTGTAGCTTCACCGCATCACGTACTTCTTTGAAGATGCGGGTCAACGCCTCCTTTTCATCGAGAGCAGGGCGCAGCGGATGAAACGGGTCTATCCCGGTGACCGCGAGCGATGCGGCCTCGATATTCGCGCCCGCAAAGGGTTTCACGTGATAGCTGTGCGTTGCGCCGCGCAGCAACGTGCCATCGGGTGCCACGTCGATCAACACGGCCGCGATCTCGAGTAGCGCGTCGGTTGCGCAGTTGAGACCGCCGGTCTCGACATCGACGACGACCGGTAGAAATCCCCGGAAACGTCGTGCAAGTAGGCTCATGCGCCCACCATGGTCCAGCGCAGCTTTTCTCCGGCGCGCATCGGCACGATGACATCGCCGCCGAACGTATATTCCGCCGGCACCTGCCAATCGACGCGACGCAGTTCAATGCGCGCATCGTTGCGCGGCAGTCCGTAAAAATCCGGTCCTCGCTCGGATGCGAAGGCTTCGAAGCGATTCAGTGCGCCCTGCGCATCGAAAACCTCGGCATAGAGCTCGAGCGCTGCGTGAGCGGAATACATGCCCGCACAACCACAGGCATTTTCTTTGGTGTGACGCGCGTGTGGTGCGCTGTCCGTGCCGAGGAAAAAACGCGGATTATTACCGGTCGCAGCGGCCACGAGCGCTTCACGATCGGGCTCGGTCTTGAGGATCGGCAGACAGTAGAAGTGCGGGCGGATACCGCCGCGGAAGATCTCGTTGCGGTTGTATAGCAAATGCTGTGGCGTGATCGTGGCGCCGACGCCCGCGCGGGCGTGGCTGACGAAATCGACGGCGGCGGCTGTCGTGATGTGCTCGAAGACCACCTTCAGGGTCGGATGTCGATCGACGAGCGGTGCCAAAATGTCATCGATAAAACGACGTTCGCGGTCGAACACATCCACCGAGTCGGCTGTGACTTCACCGTGCACTTGCAAGATGAGTCCGAACTGCGCCATCGCGGCCAGAGCCTCGTCGATACGACGTACGTCGGTCACGCCCGAGTCGGAATTCGTCGTCGCGCCGGCCGGATAGAGCTTGCAGCCGACGATCGAGTCGATTCGACTCGCGGCTTCGAGTTCGCCGACGGCGGTGTTGTCTGTGAGATAGAGCGTCATCAACGGCTCGAAATCCGAGCCGGCAGGGCGTGCCGCCCGGATGCGGTCGCGGTAGGCGAGTGCTTGGGCTGTCGTGGTGACTGGCGGTTTCAGATTCGGCATGACAATCGCGCGGGCGAATTGTCGCGCGGTATGCGGTAAAACCGCGGCCAGTGCCGCGCCATCGCGCAAGTGCACGTGCCAGTCGTCGGGTCGGCGCAGGGTAAGGGTGTCGCTCATGGAGGCGGCGGATGCTAACACAGCGACCCGCCTACACTCGGCGCACCGGAAAAGTTAACATAACCATTTTCACAAGCAGGACGACCGAATGACCCCCACGCCTCTGGCCCCCATGCAGGATGTCGACCCGGCCGAGACCCGCGAGTGGCTGGAATCGATCGATTCGGTGCTCAAGGCCTACGGGCCGGAGCGCGCACATTATCTGCTCGAGCAATTGATCGATCACACGCGTCGCTCGGGTGCGTATCTGCCGTTCAAGCCGAATACGGCCTATCTCAATACCATCCCGACAGGGCAGCAGCCGGAGTACCCCGGTGATCGCGAGATGGAGCGGCGGATCGAAGCCTATATTCGCTGGAATGCGATGGCGATGGTGGTCCAGGCTAACCGCATTTCTTCCGAGTACGGTGGGCACATTTCGACCTACGCCTCTGCCGCAACGTTGTACGAAGTGGGTTTCAACCACTTCTGGCGCGCGCCAACCGCCAACCATCCGGGCGACATGATTTTCATTCAAGGTCACGCCTCGCCGGGTATTTATGCTCGCGCCTTTCTCGAAGGTCGTTTGACCGAAGATCAGTTGCGACATTTCCGTCAGGAGGTTGCAGGCAACGGCTTATCCTCCTATCCCCACCCCTGGTTGATGCCGGACTTCTGGCAGTTCCCGACCGTCTCGATGGGTTTAGGTCCCATGCAGGCGATCTTCCAGGCTCGCTTCCAGCGCTATCTTGAGCACCGTGGGCTCGTTGCCCCGAGTGATCGCAAGATCTGGGCGTTCCTCGGTGACGGCGAGATGGACGAGCCCGAGTCGATGGGTGCGCTCACGATGCCCGTGCGCGAGAAGCTCGACAACCTCGTCTTCGTGATCAATTGTAATTTACAGCGGCTCGACGGGCCGGTTCGCGGTAACGGCAAGATCATTCAGGAGCTGGAAGCGGCTTTCCTGGGTGCGGGTTGGAACGTCATCAAAGTATTGTGGGGTTCGCGTTGGGATCCGCTTCTGGCCAAAGACTCGCAAGGCTTGCTGCGTCGAGTCATGGAAGAGTGTGTCGACGGCGAGTACCAAAACTTCAAGGCCAAGGGCGGCGCGTATACGCGTGAAAATTTCTTCGGAAAGTTCCCCGAGTTGAAGGCCATGGTGGCCAACATGTCGGATGAGGAAATCTGGCGCCTGAACCGTGGTGGTCACGATCCGCGCAAGGTCTACGCCGCTTATGCCGCAGCGGCAACGCATCGCGGTCAACCGACGGTCATCCTCGCTAAGACCGTCAAGGGTTTCGGTATGGGTAAATCGGGCGAAGGCCAGATGGTTGCCCACCAGCAGAAGAAGCTCTCGGATGAGGATCTGCGCGGCTTCCGCGATCGCTTCAATATTCCGGTGTCGGACGAGGAAGTCTCGCGCCTGCCGTTCCGCAGACCCGACGAAGAGGGTGAGGAGTTGCGCTATCTGCGCGGTAAGCGCAAGAGTCTTGGCGGCTACCTCCCGGCGCGTCGCCGCATGGGTAGTCCGTTGCCGGTTCCGTCGCTCGACCTTTTCAAACCTCTGCTCGAAGGAAGCGAGGGGCGCGAGATCTCCACGACCATGGCGTTCGTGCGCATCTTGACGGCGCTTCTCAAAGATAAAGGCATCGGGAAGCACATCGTGCCGATCGTGCCCGACGAGGCGCGTACCTTCGGTATGGAAGGTCTATTCCGTCAGGTCGGTATCTATTCGTCGATGGGGCAGCTCTACACGCCACAAGACGCCGATCAGCTGATGTCTTATCGAGAAGATAAGAAGGGGCAGATCCTCGAAGAGGGCATCAACGAGGCGGGTGCCATGTGTTCTTGGATGGCTGCAGGCACCTCGTATGCCAACAATGCCATCAGCATGGTGCCGTTCTACATCTTCTACTCGATGTTCGGGTTCCAGCGCGTAGGTGATTTCATCTGGGCTGCTGGTGACATGCAGGCGCGCGGCTTCCTGCTCGGGGCCACCGCCGGTCGCACGACGCTGGCGGGCGAGGGCTTGCAGCACCAGGATGGTCACAGCCAGTTGCTTTCGACGATGGTGCCGAACTGCCGCTCGTACGATCCGACCTATGGCTATGAACTCGCCGTCATCATGCAAGACGGTCTACGTCGCATGTATGCCGAAGGTGAGAACATCTTCTACTACGTCACCGTGATGAATGAGAACTACGCCATGCCCGCGATGCCAGCTGGCGTGGAGCAGGGCATTCTCAAGGGTCTTTATCCCCTCTCGACGCACGTGGCGAGTGCGAAGAGTGCCCGTAAGGCGACCCTGCTCGGCGCAGGCACGATCTTACGTGAGGTGATTGCCGCGGCCGACATACTCGCCAAAGATTACGACGTGCATTGCGAGGTGCTTTCGGCCCCTAGTTTCAGTGAGCTGCGTCGTGATGCGCTCGATTGCGATCGATGGAATCTGCTGCATCCGACCGAGGCAGCCCGTGTTCCATACGTCGCCGAAGTGCTACAGCACCACTCTGGTCCTTTTGTCGCCGCCAGTGACTACGTGCGAAACGTGCCCGATCAAATACGTCAATGGGTGCCGGGTCGCTACGTCGTCCTCGGTACCGATGGGTACGGTCGATCGGATGGCCGCGAAGCGCTACGTGCACACTTCGAAGTCGATCGTCGATTCATTGTGCTCGCCACGTTGCGAGCCTTGGCTGACGAGGGCGTGGTACCGCGCTCGCTGCTCGCCGAGGCGATCAGCACACTTGGTATCGATGTCAATAAGCCCAACCCGCTTAACAGCTGACGGAAGCAACCATGGCAAGCATTGAAGTGCGTGTTCCCGACCTCGGAACGTTCAAGGACGTCGCGGTCATCGAGTTGCTGGTCAAGCCAGGCGATCAAATCGAGGTTGATGCCTCGATCGCCACCCTCGAAACCGAAAAGGCCACCATGGATGTGCCCTCGACGGTCAGTGGCAAGGTGGTATCGCTGCACATCGCTCGCGGTGGCACCGTCAACGGCGGTGATCTTGTCGCCATCGTAGAAGGAGAGTTGCCGACTAAGGCCGAGGCCCCGACGGTCGCTGCAGCACCGCCTGCGGCTGCGGCACCGGCGCGAGTCGCGGCGCCCGCAGCGGCTGCACCGACTGCGGTAACTGCTGCGCCCGCTTCGGCACCCATGGCGCTCGGCGTTGCGCTTGATGCAGCGTCGTTCAGCACGGCGCACGCTGGCCCTTCGGTTCGCAAACTCGCGCGAGAACTCGGTGTTGATCTCGCCCGTGTCGCGGGGTCGGGGCCAAAAGGTCGTATCAGCCACGAAGATGTGAAGGCCTGGGTCAAGCGCGCGCTGCAAGGCGGGCTCGCACCCGCCGCACCGGCGCTGCCGAAGGTGCCGGTAGTCGACTTTGCCGCTTTTGGGCCGATCGAGGTGCAACCACTCAGTCGAGTGCGCAAGATCTCGGGCCCGCGACTGCATGCTTCATGGGTCAATTTGCCGCACGTCACACAATTTGACGAGGCGGATATCACCGAGCTCGAGGCCTTGCGTCAATCTTTGAAGGATCGCGCGTTGGCAGAGGGCGTCAAGCTCACGCCGCTCGCCTTCATCATCGCGGCGTGTGCGCGCGCTTTGTTGCAATTCCCGAACTTTGGTTCCTCGTTAGATGAGTCTGGTCAGAACCTCGTACAGAAGAAATACTGTCACCTCGGTTTCGCAGCCGACACCCCGAACGGCTTGTTGGTGCCCGTGATCCGCGATGCCGATCGCAAGGATATCTTTGCAATCGCACGCGACTTGGCGCAATTGTCTGAGAAGGCTCGCGCAGGCAAGCTGCCGGGCAGCGATATGCAGGGTGGTTGTTTCACTGTATCGAGTCTGGGCGGGATCGGTGGTACAGCCTTTACGCCGATCATCAATGCACCGGAGGTGGCGATTCTCGGTGTGTCGAAGTCGACGATGAAACCCGTATGGCGCGATTCGGCTTTCGTGCCGCGGCTGACTTTGCCGTTGTCCTTGTCATACGACCATCGCGTGATCGATGGCGCCGAGGGCGTGCGCTTTACGACTTGGCTTGCCGATTGCCTCTCCAAGCCCGCTGATTTGCTCGGCGCAGCGCGCATCTGAGGTCATCATGAACATCAAAGAAATCACCGTTCCTGACCTCGGCAATTTCGCCGAGGTTCCGGTCATCGACGTACTCGTCAAAGCGGGTGATCTGGTCGAGATCGACTCACCACTGTTGACCCTCGAGACCGATAAGGCTTCGATGGACGTGCCATCGCCTGTCGCCGGTACCGTCGAGGCGATCCTGGTGGCGCGCGGTGAGAAGGTATCGAAGGGGCACTTGATCGCTCGGATTCGCGTCGAAGTTGAAACCACCGCGGCACCGACGCCCGTCGCAAAGCCAGCGGCTCCGGCGGCTGCGCCATCGAGTCCTGCTCCGAGTCCTGTTGCAAGCGCAGCACCTGCTGCGCCGCGCGAACCCGCGCCGGCAGCCGATCGACATACGCCCGTCGTCGTACTCGGTGCTGGCCCCGGCGGTTATACGGCCGCGTTTCGAGCGGCGGATCTTGGCTTGCAGGTGATGTTGATTGAACGGTGGCCCACGTTGGGTGGCGTTTGCCTCAATGTCGGTTGTATCCCATCCAAGGCGCTGCTGCATGCGGCCAAGGTGGTCGATGAAGCTGAATCGATGGCGGAGCACGGTATCGTCTTTGGCAAGCCCAGTATCGATCTCGACAAGCTACGGAGTTGGAAGAATTCGGTGGTCGGTAAATTGACCGGCGGCCTCACGATGCTGGCCAAGCAGCGTAAAGTCGATGTGCTACGCGGTCAGGCGCGTTTCTTAGGTCCGCGTGTCCTCGAATTGACGGCTGACGACGGTTCCAAGAGCACTGTGAGCTTCGACCACTGCATCATCGCGGCAGGATCGGAGCCCGTGAATCTGCCGTTCGTGCCGAACGATCCGCGCGTGATCGATTCGACCGGTGCACTCGAGTTGCAGGATCTGCCAAAGCGCATGCTCGTCATCGGCGGCGGCATCATCGGGCTTGAGATGGGCTGCGTTTATGATGCTCTCGGCGTGAAAGTCAGTGTCGTCGAGTGGCTAAAGCAATTGATGCCCGGTGCCGATGCCGATCTCGTCAAGCCGCTGGAGAAGCGACTGCGCAAGCGCTACGAGCGCATCCTGCTCGGTGTGAAGGTCAAGGCCGTCGAAGCGCAGGCCGACGGTTTGAAGGTCACTTTCGAGGGTGAGTCTGCTCCCGAGCCGCAATTATTTGATCGCGTTCTCGTTGCCGTGGGTCGTAAGCCGAATGGTCTTCTGATCGGCGCGGATGCCGCTGGTGTTCAAGTGGACGAGCGTGGTTTCATCGCTGTGGACAAGCAGATGCGGACCAACGTGCCGCATATCTTTGCCATCGGCGACATCGTGGGTCAGCCGATGCTCGCCCATAAGGCGACGCACGAGGGTAAGGTCGCGGCCGAAGTGATCGCAGGTGAGAAACGAGCCTTCGATGCGCGGGTGATTCCATCGGTCGCCTACACCGATCCTGAGATCGCTTGGGTCGGCGTGACCGAGACCGAGGCTAAGGCTAAGGGCATCCCGTACGAGAAGGGCGTGTTCCCGTGGGCTGCGAGTGGTCGCTCACTTGCACAGGGTCGCGATGAGGGGTTCACCAAGTTGTTGTTCGATCCGCAGACACATCGTGTCATCGGTGGCGGTATCGTGGGTCCGAACGCCGGCGAACTGATTGCTGAAGTCGGTTTAGCGGTCGAGCTCGGTGCGGATGCAGCCGATGTGGGGCTTACCATCCATCCGCATCCCACGGTGTCGGAGTCGGTGGCGATGGCGGCGGAAGCCTTTGAAGGAACCCTGACTGATCTCTACGTGCCGAAACGTAAGTAGCGCGAATCAGGATGGCTAGCGGCCCGCGAGTCGCTGCAGCTCTTCAAGATAGAGGCGCTCATCGGGCATACGGCCGGCGCGCTGTGCCTCCCACAGCGCACGCCCCAGCGCTTCCATCATCTGGTGTTCAGCGTCATGAACGTCGCTGCGTGCAGCCAGACGAGCGTGAACGGCCCGAATTCCTTGGGGTCGATCGGTGCCTACCTGTTCGCGCAGTGCCATGTGCATCGAGAGATGTAAAAAGGGGTTGATACGGCCGCCCTCGGGCGAAAACTCCTGTTGCAAGACTGCATCGCCGCGCTCGAGCCAAGTGTGATACTCGGGATGCAGGGCGATGAGATCGACCAGCTGTGCCTCAAGCGGCGTCAACGGTAACTGCGCGGCATGTCGTTGCCACGCCGTCAGCCAGTCTCTGCGCAGATCATCGCGGGTCTTGTCAAAGAACATGTTCAGAGTATCTCGAGTTAGTCGGCGCGGGTTTTGCGTCGATAGCTGCACAGATCGGCGATCGGGCAGGCGGGGCAGTTGGGTTTGCGGGCCTTGCAGACGTAGCGACCATGCAGGATCAGCCAGTGATGGGCGTCTTGTAGAAATTCGCTCGGCACATTTTTAAGCAGTTTTTTCTCGACAGCGAGTACGGTCTTGCCGGGTGCAAGACCGGTGCGATTCGCAACTCGGAAGATATGCGTATCAACAGCCATCGTCGGCTCGCCAAAAGCCGTATTCAACACCACGTTCGCGGTTTTTCGGCCGACACCCGGCAGTGCCTCGAGCGCCTCGCGCTCGCGTGGGACCTCTCCACCGTGTTGTTCGATCAGCAGTCGACAGGTGGCGATTATGTTCTTACCTTTATTTTTATAGAGACCTATGGTGCGGATATAGGACAGCAGGCCCTCTTCGCCGAGAGCTAGTAGTGCTTGCGGTGTATTGGCGATCGGAAACAGTTTGCGCGTGGCGATATTGACGCCGCGATCCGTCGCCTGAGCCGAGAGGATCACGGCGATCAGCAATTCGAAAGCCGTGCGGTATTCGAGCTCGGTCGTGGGGTGTGGATTCGCAGCGCGCAGACGCTCGAACATCTGCTGTCGCGACTCGGGTTTCACTGTGCCACCGCGTCTATACGGCGTTTGCGTGCAGCCAGCAGTGCGATGCGCTCCTGTTCGCGACGTATCCGACGCGTCTCGTGAGCATCGTAGCGCTGAAGATTGTCGGCAGCGTCGGGCTCTGGTGACGACGGTCGTAGCTCTGAGCGCGGTATCAAAGCAATGCAATCTACCGGGCACGGCGCAATACACAGCTCGCATCCGGTGCAGAGATCATTTAGCACCGTATGCATCTGCCGCTGTGCGCCGACGATCGCATCAACCGGACAGGGCGGCAGACAGCGGGCACAACCGATGCAGCGATCCGCATCGATGTGCGCCACCATCGCAGGGCCTTCACTGCCGCACTCGGGATCCAACGCGAGTTCTTCGGTCTGCAGCAAGCTTGCCAGTTGACGAATGGTGGAGTGTCCGCCCGGGGGGCAACGATTGATTGCGCTCGTACCGGCCGCGATCGCTTCAGCATAGGGTCTGCAACCCTGAAAGCCACAGCGCGTGCACTGAGTCTGCGGCAATAGCGCGTGGATGGCGTCGACTCGGGCGCTCATGACACGAGCGATGTTCAGCTGACGGGCAGGCCGCTCGTCACACCTTCGTCGGCGCCGAGCAGGAAGAGGCGATCCGCCTCATCTGATGCGCACAGCACCATTCCTTCCGACACGCCAAAGCGCATCTTGCGCGGCGCGAGGTTGGCAACGACGACGACATGGCGACCAACCAGGGATTCTGGTGAGTAGGTCTTACGAATGCCTGAGAACACCGTGCGGCGTTGCTCGCCCAGTTCGAGCGTAAGTTTGAGTAGTTTGTCCGAACCCTCAACGATGCTCGCTTCGGCGACCCGTGCCATACGCAGATCGAGCTTGGCGAAGTCATCGATCGAAATCAGGGGTTTGGTGGTAGCGGATTCGGGTGTCGTCACTTTGGAACTCGTCTTGTTGTCGTTGGATATCGCCTTCGGTGCCTCGGCGGTGCTCGCTGTGTCGACCAGCGCGCCTACCTGCTTCGGATCCAGGCGCAGTGCGAGCGGTTCGTAGTTGGCGAGCGGCGTTCCGAGCAGCGGTTGATCGATTTCGTTCCAGCGCGCGAGAGGCGCGCCGAGGAATGCGGCTGCCTTGCACGCCATCTGCGGCAGCACTGGCGCGAGATAAACCATCAGCACGCGGAACAAATTGATGCCCTGGGTCGCGACAGCAACGACCTCATCGGCACGTGTCGGATCTTTGGCGAGCGCCCACGGCTTATTCGCATCGACATATTGGTTCGCCTTGTCGGCAAGAGCCATGATTTCGCGAATTGCTTGCGAGTAGTCGCGGGCCTCGTAGAGCGACGCAAGACGAGGAGCAGCAGTCGTGAATTCGGCATAGAGCGCTGCATCGGCCAGTGCGGGCGCGAGGTGTCCGCCACTACGAGCGATGAAGCCTGAACATCGGCTTGCGATATTGACGAGTTTGCCAACCAAGTCGGAATTGACACGTGCCGTGAAGTCTTCGAGCGAAAGATCGATGTCATCCACGCCCGAGCCGAGCTTGGCAGCAAAGTAATAACGCAGTGCTTCGGCTGGAAGGTGATCGAGGTAGCGACGCGCTGTGATGAAGGTGCCGCGCGACTTAGACATCTTCTGCCCGTTGATCGTCAGGAAGCCGTGCACGTGCACGGCGGTCGGTCGACGGAAGCCCGAGCCATGCAGTACGGCTGGCCAGAACAAAGTGTGGAAGTAGCTGATGTCTTTGCCGATGAAATGATGCAGCTCGGTCGTGCTGTCGGGGCGCAGGTAATGGTTCAAGTCTAGGCCCGTGCGGTCACAATAGGCCTTGAAGCTACCGAGGTAACCGATTGGCGCATCGAACCAAACATAGAAATATTTGCCGGGCGCACCCGGAATTTCGAAACCGAAGTACGGCGCATCGCGCGAGATGTCCCAGTCCTGCAAGCCGGAGTTGAACCATTCGTCTAGCTTTGAGCGGACGGCATCCTGCAAGGAACCGCTCTTCACCCACTCGCGCAGCATCGCTTCGAAGTGGCCGAGTGCAAAGAAAAGATGCTCCGATTCGCGCCACACGGGTGCCGTGTTGCTGATCGTTGAGCGTGGCTCGATGAGATCGGCAGGCGTGTAGGTCGCACCGCAGACTTCGCAGCTGTCGCCATATTGATCGGCGGCTTTGCAGGTGGGGCAAGTGCCGCGCACGTAGCGATCGGGCAAGAACATGCCGGCCTGCTCGTCGTAGGCCTGGCGGACGCTGCGGCGCGTGATGTGTCCGGCCGCCTGCAAGCGCTCGAACATCGAATCGGTGAAATAACGATTCTCGGGCGAGTGCGTCGAGTGGAATTGATCGTGGCCGATGAGGAAGTCGCGATAATCGGCTTTGTGCTCCTCGGCGACTCGCGCGATCAGATCCTCAGGACGAATTCCCTCGGATTGCGCGCGGATCATGATCGGCGTGCCGTGGGTATCTTCGGCACAGACGTAGAGACAGGAATGCCCCTGCATTTTTTGGAAGCGGACCCAGACATCGGTCTGAACGGCCTCGATGATGTGGCCGAGGTGCAATGACCCGTTGGCGTAAGGCAGGGCGCTGGTGACGAGAATCTGGCGTGACATGCCGCGAATTATCGCACAGCGTCACCTGTAGCCGGGTCGCGAGCGGCCAGAAGCAGCTAGAATAAGCCCATGCCCACGACCTTCGATCCCGCTGCCATCGAGGCGGCTCTCGGTCAGTACCTCGACCCGAATACGCGCCAGACGTGGGCAGAATCGCGGGCCTTGCGCGGCGTCACGGTGATTCCCACAGGCGTTCAAGTGACGGCCGAGCTCGGCTATCCGAGCGGCGGTTACGAGACCGAACTGCGCCAAGCACTCGAGACTCATCTGGCAGAGCGCGGATTGTCGGTAGCGATCGAGCTGACGCTTTCGTCGCGGATCGTGGCGCATGCCGTGCAGCGCGGTCTGACGCCGCTGCCGGGAATCGCCAACGTCGTCGCCGTTGCCTCCGGTAAGGGCGGCGTGGGCAAGTCGACGGTGGCGGTCAATCTCGCGCTCGCGTGGGCGCGACAGGGTGCGCGAGTGGGCATGCTCGATGCCGATATTTACGGTCCGAGCCAGCCCATTATGCTTGGGTTGCAAGGTGAGAAGCCGGGTGTGCGTGACGGCAAGCAATTGATCCCGCCGCGCGCCCATGGCGTGGCTGCGATGTCGATCGGATTTTTGGTTGATGTCGAGCAGCCGATGGTGTGGCGCGGGCCGATGGTGACCTCTGCGCTAAATCAATTGTTGGCCGAGACGGATTGGGGTGAGCTCGATTACCTCGTGGTCGACATGCCGCCCGGGACCGGCGATATCCAACTGACGCTCGCGCAGAAGGTGCCCGTTGCCGGTGCCGTGATCGTGACGACGCCGCAGGACATCGCGCTCGCTGATGCGCGCAAGGGGCTCAAAATGTTCGAGAAGGTCAACGTACCGGTGCTCGGCATCGTCGAGAACATGAGCGTGCATGTTTGCTCGAACTGCGGCCACGCCGAGCACATCTTCGGCACGGGTGGCGGCGAGCGGATGGCGACGCAGTATGGTGTCGAGTTGCTCGGGGCGCTGCCGCTCGATGGTCGAATTCGCGAAGAGGTTGATGGCGGTCGACCGACAGTCGTCGCGGCGCCTGATAGCGCACGTGGCGAAGCGTATCTCGCCTTGGCCCGGCGCACGGCCGGTGAATTGGCTCGGCGCTCGCGCGATCGCAGCGGGGCATTTCCTAAAATCATCGTAGAGGACACATGAGCATCAAGTCCGACCATTGGATTCGCCGCATGGCGAGCGAACACGGCATGATCGAGCCCTTCGAGCCGGGGCAGGTCCGCAGCGTCGACGGGCAGCGCATCGTCTCCTACGGCACGTCGAGCTATGGCTACGATGTGCGTTGCGCGCGCGAGTTCAAAATATTCACCAATATCAACTCGACGATCGTTGATCCGAAGGCCTTCGACGAGAAGAGTTTCGTGGATGTCGATTCGGATGTCTGCATCATCCCGCCGAACTCGTTTGCTCTGGCGCGCACGGTCGAGTATTTCCGTGTGCCTCGCAGCACGCTCGTCGTGTGCCTAGGTAAGTCGACCTATGCGCGCTGCGGCATCATCGTCAACGTCACTCCGCTCGAACCCGAATGGGAAGGGCACGTGACGCTCGAATTTTCGAACACGACGCCGCTGCCCGCCAAGATCTACGCCAACGAAGGCGTGGCGCAAATGCTGTTCTTTGAGAGCGATGAAGTCTGCTCGACTTCTTACCGCGATCGCGGTGGAAAGTACCAGGGTCAGCGTGGCGTCACTTTGCCGAAGACTTAAGTGTTTTGAGGTGCATCGCCCACTCGAGTTTGTCGCCGCGGCGACGTTCGGCGCGTACCGGTAAAAACCCGAACTCCGTCGCGTACCAGACTTTAGTCACGCGATTGGATCCGACTCGCGCGCTAGACCAGACCACGGCATCGACTGGACCGATCGGTGTGGTGATGCGCTCGCGACCCCATGCACGATACTCGTAGGTTTTGACTTCCTGCTTGTCGACCATCGCGTAGCGACCGGGTGTTTGCCCGAGGCTCAGCGCCTGCATCACGGCGATCTGCACCGACATCGGATCTTGTACGCCCGACTCGATGGGTAGGTTTACGTTGATCCGTTCAGCAACGCCAGTGACTTTGCCGGCCGCGTGATCAAAATTTAGCGCGATGTCCTTGTCGGTCGACTCCGAACCATCGTCGGCGCGGTACTCGAGAGGGATCACGAGGTCGTTGTCGATGCGAAATAGGCTCGTTTGGGTGATCTCGCCGGGAAAGGCTAAGCGGAACAGACCGCGCGCCTCGTTGCGCGATTCGTAGCGCCAGCGAGCACCGTTTTCGCGTTGCAGAGTGAGGCTCGCCGTACCCGCGTTCAGCCCACGAAAGATGACTTCATAGGAGACGCTGAACGGCGTTATCGACGCGCTGCCGGCTGCGCGCAAGTCCATTGATGCGAACAGCAACAGCGCAATCGCGATCCAACGAAGACTTGCATGCATGATCGATTCTCCGGTGCGCGCTCAGAAATCGAAGCGGCGCTCCAAGGGTTCGACGAGCGGCTGACCGTCGAGTTCCGCGCCACTGTCGGTCTGTCGCAAGCGACCTCGTGCGAGCAGCTCGAGCACATCGGGGTAGATGGCATGTTCGATGCGTTGTACCCGTCGCTGCAGAGTCTCTTCGTCGTCAGTCGGGCGCAGCGTCAGCACGCCACGCAGAATGCGGGGACCCCCGTCGAGCTCCGCGGTCACGAAGTGCACCGTGGCACCGTGTTGCGTATCGCCCGCCTCGATTGCGCGTCGATGGGTGTGCAAGCCCTTGTGTGCAGGTAGCAGCGACGGATGGATATTGAGCAGGCGACCGGCGAACTTATGCACGAAGTGACCCGACAGTATGCGCATATAGCCAGCCAGCACGATCCAATCGACGTCGAAGGCCTGAATCGCGGTTGCGAGCCGCTCATCGTAAGACTCGCGGGATTCACCCGCAGTCGAGGCGACGAGACAGGTCGGGATACCGCGCGCAGCGGCATGAGCAAGTCCGGCCGCATCGGCGCGATTGCTGATCACGCACACCACATCGGCATGCAGGCTGCCTTGTCGGCAGGCGTCGTCGATGGCCAGCATGTTGGAGCCGGCACCCGAGATGACGATGGCGAGTCGAGCTCGACTCATTGGATGACGACGTCGGGTCCGTCCCGACTCATTCGATGACGACGTCGCCGTGCCCGGCTCGGACGTGCCCGATGATCGAGGCAGTTTCACCGCAAGCCCGTAGCGTGGCGAGGGCGTGGTCGGCATTGGCAGCTGCGACGATCGCCACCATGCCGATACCGCAATTGAAGGTGCGATGCATTTCGTCATCGGCGATGTTGCCGGCGCGCTGTAGCCAGTCCCATACCGCACCGCGCTGCCAACTGTGACGATCCAGTGTGACGCCGCAGCCATCTGGCAGCACGCGAGGAATGTTGTCGGTCAGACCGCCACCGGTGATGTGGGCAAAGCCGTGTACGGGCAGTGCCTTGGCCAACGCCAGCATCGCAGGCACGTAAATTCGCGTAGGTATCAACAACTGCTCGAACAACGAGCGACCATCGATCTGTGTGGAGGCGTCTGCGCCTGCAACCTTGATTAGCTTGCGGATCAAGGAGTAGCCATTCGAGTGTGGACCCGAAGAAGCCATGCCGATCACCGCATCCCCGATGGCCACTTTGGAGCCATCGATGATGGCATCTTTCTCAACGACGCCCACGCAGAACCCGGCGAGATCGTAATCGCCCTCGTGGTACATGCCCGGCATCTCGGCGGTTTCGCCGCCCACCAGAGCACAGCCGGCGAGTCTGCAGCCTTCAACGATGCCAGCGACCACACGTTCGGCAACATCGACCTCGAGTTTGCCGGTGGCGTAGTAGTCGAGAAAGAAAAGTGGTTCGGCACCTTGCACGGCGACGTCGTTGACACACATGCCAACGAGATCGATGCCGATGCCATCATGACGTCCGGTATCGATCGCGAGCCGCAGTTTAGTGCCAACACCATCGGTGCCAGAGACGAGCACGGGGCGCTTCCAGCGATCGAGCGGTAGTTCGACCAAGGCGCCGAAGCCGCCGATGCCGGCGAGCACTTCGGGACGGGTTGCGCGTTTGACCAGCGGCTTGATGCGATCGACGAGTTCGTCGCCGGCGTCGATGTCGACACCGGCATCGCGGTAGGTCAATCCGGTGGGTTTGGCGGGTGTGTTCATGAGCGCACGGGCTATAAAATCTCGTGTGATATTGTACGACGTTCCAATTATGTCGTTGCGAATATCCACATCGAAGCGCGTGCTCCGCCGACTGCTTGGCGCTCTTTGGCTCGTCCTTGCGTCGGCGCCGCTGATGGCGACTCAAAAGGTCTTGGTCGGTGAAATCAGCATTCGCTCCAGCGAGGAGGCGGTCAATCCGCAGGCAATGCGCGCCGCGATTGTCCGCGCAACCGGCGACCGTCGTGCCGCCGATGATCCGATCTATCAGCCGCTTATCGCCGACGCCGATCGATATGTGCAGATTCGGCGACCGGCGACAGCCACTTCACCCGCCCGAATCACGCTCGATAGCGCGGCCATCGAACGCGCCATCGACAAACTCGGTCGTCCGCGCTGGGTAAGCGAACGGCCGGTCGTGCTCGGAGTGATTTTGTCAGCGCCGCGAGGGGCTGATCCGGTGCGAGTACGCGAGGCGCTCGACATCGCAGCCGAGCAACGGGGTTTGCCACTGCGTTTGAGTTCGGCTGCAGCCGCTGGTTTGCGAGCCGACAGCGCACCCTCGGCGGCTGTGCTGCTCGAGGCTGCGCGTCGCGCGGGCGCCGATATGGCCTTGATCGGCGAGGCGGATGGGGCTGACTGGCAGTGGACCTTGGTCGACTCTAGCGCGAGCACCGTTTTCCCGGGTGATGTGACGGCAGGTATCGAGGGCGCGGCGGATGTGCTCGCATTGGCGTCGCAGTCGGTTTTGTCGCAGCCGCTGGCTGTCACCCGCTTGAGGATCACCGAGCTTGTGAGCCTCAAAGAACATCTGGCGATTCAGCGTGCGCTCGCGGCACTGATTGGCGTGAAGCAGGTCGAGGTCATTGAGGTGGGTTCGCGTACGGCGGTGTTCGAGGTGCATTCTGCCGGTGGTGAGCGTGTCTTGATCGATGCGCTGAAGGGCAACGCCAAGCTGGCTCGCGAGGCGGATAGCCGCGATCCACTGGTGTATCGCTACTTGCCATGAGATCGGATCAACCATGAGTCCGGATCAACCATGACCCTCTGGCGACATCTCCCGAACGCGATCTGCATCCTGCGTATTTTGATGACGCTGCCGATCGTCGTCGCGCTAGAGCAGGGGCAATATGGTTTTGCGCTCAGCTTGTTCGCGGTCGCTGCCGTCTCTGATGGCGTCGATGGTTACCTCGCTAAACGTTTCGGCTGGATCAGCGAACTTGGCAAATTTCTCGATCCGCTGGCTGACAAAATATTGCTCGTCAGTGTGTTTCTCGCGTGTGTCTGGCAAGAACTCGTCCCGGTTTGGTTGGCTGCTGCGGCTATTGCCCGCGATGTGCTCATCTCGGTGGGCTCGGTCGTGTTCCGGCTTTGGTTCGGTGAGTTGCGCGGCCGACCGACATGGATCTCGAAGCTCAACACGACGCTGCAATTGGTGGTGTTGGTGGGTTCGATCATTCAAGCGGGTTGGTGGGTGATCTGGCCTGATGTCTTTGGCGCATTGATGGTGGTGACGCTGGCGACGACCATATGGTCAGGAGCCGACTATGTCGCCCGTTTCTTTGTACGCGCATGGGCGCAGCCGGCGGTGACGGACTGATGCAGCAGTTGCCGCTCGGCGTATCGATTCAGGATCGCGCGACTTTTGCTTCGTTCCACCCCGGGCCCAATAGCATGGCCGTCGAGCGCTTGCGCTCGCTCGCCTACGGTGATCGCGGTGTGATCTGGTTGTGGGGCGCCAAAGGCAGCGGTCGAAGCCATCTCTTGCAAGCGGCATGCGCCGCCGCGGGCGCACGCCGTGCCGCCTACTTGCCACTGCACGAATTGGGCGAAGCTGCGACCGGTTTTATTGCCGATGTTCGGTTGCTGGATCTGCTTTGTATAGACGACATCGACGCTTTGATCGGTCGACGCGATTTTGAACTCGCACTGTTCTCGGCTTATCGCAGTTTGGATGAGCGCGGCGGTGGACTCATCGTCGCAGCGGATCAACCTCCCGCTGGATTGAATTGGGTGCTGGCCGACATTCGTTCGCGATTCGGCGCAGCGGAGATTTTCCAGTTGAAGCCACTCGATGAAGAAGGCGAGCGTGAGGCATTGCGCTTGCGAGCGACAGCGCGCGGACTTGATCTGCCGGACGACACGGCGCGTTATCTATTGCGGCGTTTTCCGCGCGACATGAGCACGCTCGGCCGATTACTGGATGAGATCGACCTCGCGTCGCTGTCGGCTCAACGGCGCCTCACCATCCCGTTCGTCAAATCTATCCTCGGCGAATCTTGAGCGCACGAGCCAGAGTCGCGACGCGCTCGCCTTGCGCGCGAGCGAGTAGCCGCTCGTGTTCACTCAACTGCACCGCTTGGCCGTGCGGCGTGAAATGCGTCGCACCATAAGGAGTGCCGCCGCTGCGAGTCTCTGACAGAGCGCGCTCGGAGTAGGGGATACCGGCGATCACCATGCCGTGATGCAACAACGGCACGAGCATTGTGAGCAGTGTGCTCTCTTGGCCACCATGCAAACTGCTGCTGCCACCGAAGACGCCAGCAGGCTTGCCGCTCAAGGCGCCTTCCGCCCACAACGTGCTCGTGCCATCCAGAAAGTGCTTCATCGCTGCCGACATATTGCCAAAGCGAGTTGGACTACCGAGCAGCAAGCCATCGCAGCGTCGCAAATCTTCGTGACTGACCCAAGGCGCGCCGGAATCGGGTACTTGAACGATGGGGCGCTCGCTCTCGGCTGAAACAGCCGGTACGCGCCTCAGCGTGGCAATAACGCCATCGACCGACTCGACGCCGCGACAAAGGTGGCGGGCAAGCTCTGCCGTGGCGCCGTGCCGCGAGTCGAAAACGATCAGGACTTCGACAGTCGTAGCCGCGTTCATGAGCGTGTCGCGCTCCGTGCCGCCTCGAGTTTCTCGATGACATCGGCCACGGGCCAGGCTTCATTTTCGCTTGCGCGCCGGTGTCGATACTCGAGTGCGCCGGCATCGATACCGCGATCTGAGATGACGATACGGTGTGGGATGCCGATCAGTTCGGCATCAGCAAACTTCACGCCGGGGCGCGCATCGCGATCATCGAGTAGCACCTCAAAGCCGCGTTGCTGCAACTGCGCATACAGTGACTCGGCGAGTTCAGCCACTTTGGGTGACTTTGCCGCATTGAGTGGGACTAGGACGACATCGAACGGCGCAATCGGTGCGGGCCACAGGATGCCCGCTGCATCGTGATTCTGTTCAATAGCGGCTGCGACGATACGAGTGACGCCGATTCCGTAACAACCCATGAACATCACAACTGGCTTGCCGGCTTCATCGAGAACGCTCGCCTGCATCGCTTCGCTGTATTTTTTACCGAGCTGGAAGATGTGGCCGACTTCGATACCACGACGAATTCGCAGTGTGCCGTTGCCGCCCGGGCTCGGGTCGCCAGCGACAACGTTGCGCAGGTCTGCGGCCGTGGGCTCCGGTAAGTCGCGACCCCAATTGGCGCCGATATAGTGGTGACCGCTCTCGTTAGCACCGCAGACGAAATCCGCCAAAGCGAGCGCCCCATGATCCGCATACAGCGGACACTTCAGGCCAATGGGTCCGAGATAGCCCGGTTCGCAGCCTGTGGCTGCCACGACGGCCTCGGCTGAGGCCATGCGCAGCGGATTGGCGACTCCCGGTAATTTTTGGGCCTTGATGGCGTTGAGTTCGTGATCGCCGCGCAACGCGAAAGCGATGACACCGCCCTCGGTCGATTCGACGAGCAGTAGCTTGAGGCACTGCTGTGGGGTGGTCTTCAAAAATGCCGCCACTTCCTCGATGGTGCGCTTGTGGGGTGTAGCTAGCTTCGTGAGGCTCGCTGCAGCGGCTGGGCGTGGTAGCGACGGCGCGAGCGCCGGTGCGAGTTCGAGATTCGCCGCATAGTTGTCAGCGCCGTCCGAGACGGCGATAGCATCTTCGCCGGAGTCGGCGAGCACCTGGAATTCTTCGGATGCGGTACCACCGATCGAGCCAGTGTCGGCTTTGACGGGGCGGAATTCGAGGCCCATGCGCGTAAACATGCGGTTGTAGGCATCGCGCATCAGGTCATAGCCCTCCTGCAGCGATTCCTGTGTCGCATGGAATGAGTAAGCGTCCTTCATGATGAACTCGCGGCCGCGCATCACACCGAAGCGGGGGCGGATCTCATCACGAAACTTCAATTGGATTTGGTAGAAGTTCGCCGGTAACTGCCGATAGCTCTTCAGCTCACGACGGGCGAGGTCCGTGATGACCTCTTCGTGCGTCGGTCCGATGACAAAGTCGCGCTGGTGGCGATCTTTCAGGCGCAGCAGTTCCGGACCGTATTGCTCCCAGCGCCCCGATTCCTGCCAGAGCTCCGCCGGTTGCACCGCGGGCATTAGCACCTCGAGCGCACCAGCGCGATCCATCTCTTCGCGGATGATGTTCTCGACCTTGCGCAGCGTGCGCAGACCAAAGGGTGTCCACGTATAGATTCCAGCGGCGAGCCGTCGGATCAGCCCCGCTCGAAGCATCAACTGGTGGCTGATGACCTCGGCTTCGGAGGGGGTTTCCTTGACGGTATTGATGGGGTATCTGGACCAACGCATGGAGGGTGACTACTCGGGTGACGACTCAGGTGCGACATGTTACGGATGCGGAGATTGTCCCGAAAGGTTTCGACCCCTATGATGAGACGGTTTTTATCCTCGCGGAGCTGTGGCCAGCCTTGAATTCCGACTCCACATCCACCCCACAGCCCTTGCCGCCAGTCAGGCGAGGGGTTTTCCTGCTCCCCAACATCCTCACCACGGGCTGTCTCGCTTGCGGCTTTTTCGCCATCGTGTCGGCTATCCACGGTGATTTTGCGCGTGCCGGGCAGGCGATCTTCGCCGCCATGGTGTTCGACGGTCTCGATGGTCGGGTTGCTCGTTGGACTCGCACCGAGAGTGTTTTCGGCAAAGAGTTCGACAGCCTCGCCGATATGGTCTCTTTCGGCGTGGCGCCTGCCTTGGTCGCATATCAGTGGGGCGTTGCCGCGATTGCTGAATACGGTAGCGGCTGGGGTCGTTTTGGTTGGATCGCCTCGTTCTTCTACGCCGTCTGTGCCGCGTTGCGCCTCGCGCGTTTCAACGCTCGCGCAGCGACTGCCGACAAACGCTATTTCGAAGGTTTACCGAGTCCATCGGCGGCGGGTCTCGTTGCGGCTTTCGTATGGTTCTCGAGCGAATGGCTCGAGCCGAATCTGGCGGGTCTCGCGCTCTCGTTTGCCGTATGTGCCATCGCAGGCGTGCTGATGATCTCGGCGATTCCGTATCAGAGCATCAAGCAGATCGATTGGAACGCTCGGGTCAAGTTTTTCTATTTCGTCATCGTGCCGCTATCGCTAGCGCTCGTGGTGGCAAATCCGCCGCCGATGCTGCTGTTGCTGTTCACGTGCTACGTATCGCTCGCGCCCTTGATGTGGGTATGGCGGAAGTTGCGACGTTCCGTCGGAGCATGATCGACCCGCAGCGTCGCGCCGCTTACCTCGAGGCGCTGGGCATTGATCGTTGGGCGGCTCGGTTGTCCACGGCTGCGCCGACGACTGAGCTCGGCGTCGATGCTTGGAGCGAGCTCAAGCGCTGCGTTGCCGAGTGCACTCGTTGCGATCTGCATCGTTCGCGCACGCAGACCGTGTTCGGAGTCGGCGATCCGAAAGCGAAGTGGATGGTCGTCGGCGAAGCGCCCGGTGCCGACGAAGATCGGCAAGGCGAGCCCTTCGTGGGTGCCGCTGGGCAGCTGCTCAATGCCATGCTCGGCGCCATCGAGTTGCCGCGCGAGACCGTGTTCATCGCCAACATTCTCAAATGTCGACCACCGGAGAATCGCGATCCTCGTCCCGAGGAGATCAACGAGTGTTTGTCGTATCTGCACCGTCAGATCGAGCAGGTCGCGCCGCGCATACTGCTCGCATTCGGTCGCGTGGCGGCACAGAGTCTGCTCGGTACCGATGCAACGCTCGCGAAGCTTCGTGGTGCCGTGCATCGTTTTGGCCCGAGCCAAATTCCGGTGATCGTGACTTATCATCCGGCGTACTTGCTGCGGATGCCGGGCGATAAGCGTAAGGCCTGGGAGGATTTGAAATTGGCGCGCCAGGTGTTCGCCGAGTTGCCAGCGGAGGTCTGATGGCAAGCCTGCCACGAGAGGCTCTGCAAGCTGCAGCCGATGCTCATGTCGTCATTCGCCGCATGGTCGAGGCCGATGTGCCGAAGGTCGCCGAATCCGAACGGCTCGGCTATGCGTTCCCTTGGAGCGAGGGGATTTTTCGCGATTGCATTCGCGCGGGATATCACTGTCGCGTCATCGAACTCGATGAGCAGTTTGCGGCCTATGCCGTACTCAGCACGGGCGCGGGTGAGGCCCACGTGCTCAACGTGTGCGTTAGACCCGAGTACCGTTTTCGTGGCTTGGGTCGTCGCATGATGGAGCATCTGTTCGACGTGGCTCGCGCATGCGGCGCTCACGATCTGTTTCTCGAAGTGCGGCCGAGCAACGTGACGGCCGTGCGACTGTACGAGTCGCTGGGTTTGCAGCAGGTCGGCCTGCGACGTGGTTACTATCAGGCCGAACAAGGTCGCGAGGATGCGATTGTGATGCGGCTGTCTTTACAGGCCCGATAGGCGACAATATCGCCCATGAAACTCAGCGACGAAGTCGCGCGGCGTCGTACGTTCGCGATCATCTCCCACCCTGACGCCGGCAAGACCACACTCACCGAAAAGTTGTTGCTGTTCGGGGGTGCGATCCAGCTCGCGGGTACGGTCAAAGGGCGCAAGGCAGCGCGGCACGCAACCTCTGACTGGATGCGGCTCGAGCAGCAGCGCGGAATCTCGGTCACCTCGTCGGTGATGCAGTTTCCGTACAACGATTGCATCGTCAATCTTCTGGACACGCCAGGACACGAGGATTTCTCGGAAGACACCTACCGCACGCTGACGGCAGTCGACTCGGCCTTGATGGTCATCGACTGCGCAAAGGGCGTCGAGGAGCGCACCATCAAGTTAATGGAGGTCTGCCGCTTACGCGATACGCCGATCATGACCTTCATCAACAAGCTCGATCGCGAAGGACGAGCGCCGATTGAGTTGCTCGACGAGATCGAGAAAGTACTGGGTATCGCGACGGCGCCCATCACCTGGCCGATCGGTATGGGCCGCGAGCTGAAGGGGATTTATCACCTCATCGAAGATCGAATTTACGTCTACGAGGCTGGTGAAAAAGGACGCGTCGGCGAGAATATCGTGATCGAAGGCTTGCGTAGTCCGGAGGGACGCGAGCTGCTCGGCATGGCGGCTAGTGCTTATGACGATGAGATCGAACTCGTCAAAGGTGCCACGCAAAGCTTCGATCTCGAAGCCTATCGCGCGGGCAGGCAGACACCGGTTTTCTTCGGTTCGGCCATTTCGAATTTCGGCGTGGAAGAGTTGTTGAAGTCGTTCACGCGCGATGCGCCAGGTCCCCTGGCCCGCGAAACTCGCCAGCGCAGCGTGCAGCCGCAGGAAGAAAAGTTGACGGGTTTCGTTTTCAAGATCCAAGCCAACATGGATCCGATGCACCGCGATCGCATCGCATTCCTGCGCCTGTGCTCAGGGAAATACACCAAAGGCATGAAGATGCACCATGTGCGTCTTGGCAAGGATGTTCGGGTGGCCGATGCCTTGACCTTTCTCGCCTCCGATCGTTCCGCTGCCGAGGATGCGTATGCAGGCGACATCATCGGTCTGCATAACCACGGCACGATCAATATCGGTGATTCTTTTACCGAAGGTGAGAAACTCGGTTTCACGGGCATCCCCAACTTCGCTCCTGAAATGTTTCGGCGCGCGGTGCTCAAAGACCCGCTCAAGATGAAGGCGCTATCGAAGGGTCTAGGTCAGCTTTGCGAGGAGGGGGCAACGCAGTTGTTCCGGCCGTTGCGCAATAACGATCAGATCCTCGGTGCGGTTGGTCAGTTGCAGTTCGAAGTGGTGGCTTTCCGGCTGCAGGACGAATACGCCGTCCAATGTGCATTCGAACCGATCAGCGTTCAGACCGCGCGCTGGATCCAGTGCGATGACGCCAAGAAGCTCGAGGAGTTCCGCCAGAAAGCCTACGATCACCTCGCGGTAGATCACAGCGGAGCGCTCGTATATCTTGCGCCCTCGAGGGTCAATCTCGAACTCACGATCGAGCGTTGGCCCGGTATCGTTTTCCGCGAAACGCGCGAGCAGGCACACTGAGCATGACAAGTCCGTACAAGCGCCGCGACACGGTTTCCTGGGCGCTGTACGACTGGGCGAATTCGGCATTCGCAACGACCGTGCTCGCGGGGTTTTTCCCGGTGTTCTTTCAGCAGTTCTGGAGCACCGGGGTCGATCCGACCGTCAGCACCTCGCGTTTGGGTTTGGCCAACGGGATCGCCGGGATCATCGTCGCTCTGCTCGCACCGGTGCTCGGCGCCTTGGCGGATCGAACAGCCGGTCGCAAAGCGCAACTCGTTTTGTTCAGTTCGATCGGTGTTGCCGGCACCGCTGCTCTCTCGTTCGTTAGCCAGGGCGAGTGGGGATGGGCAGCTGCCTGTTTCATCGTCGCCGGGATCGGCTTCAACGCAGCCAATATTTTCTACGACGCGCTCTTGCTCGATGTGGCTTCCGAGCGCGAGCTCGATACGGTCTCGGCTTTCGGTTACTCGTTGGGCTATCTAGGTGGTGGCCTTTTGTTTGCGTTTAATGTCCTGATGACTCTCCAACCCGCCTGGTTTGGGTTGTCGGGGCCGGCTGAGGCGGTGCAATGGTCTTTTTTGAGTGTAGCGGTATGGTGGTTGGTCTTCACCTTGCCGCTGGCTCGTTATGTGCGTGAACAGCCGAGTCAAGTCGCTACCGAGCCTTTCTTTGAATCGGTGGTTGCAGGCTTGCGAGAACTTGGCAATACCTTGCGGCGTATCAGGGCGCATCGAGACATCTCGTTATTCCTATTGGCTTATTGGCTTTATATTGATGGCGTACATACGATCTACACGATGGCAGTCGACTACGGCGTGGCTCTCGGTTTGCCAAGTTCGAGTTTGTTGGCAGCGTTGTTATTGACTCAATTCGTCGCCTTTCCGTCTGCGCTGCTGCTGGGATGGGTCGGTAATAAAATCGGCCCGAAGCGTGGAATTTTGATTTGCATCGGCGTCTATTTGGCGGCAACGCTGTATGCGTATTTTCTCGATTCGGTCGTCGAGTTCTTTGCGCTCGCGGTCGTGGTGGGGCTTGTGCAGGGCGGTGTGCAGAGTTTGTCGCGCTCGTTCTTCGGTAGGCTGGTACCTGAAGGCAAGGGCGGCGAGTTCTTCGGCTTCTACAACATGATGGGCAAGTTCGCGAGTTTCATCGGTCCGTTGTTGATCGCGGCGGTCGCCTACAGCACCGGTAATTCGCGGCTGTCGATCACGTCGCTGATCGTTCTGTTTCTCATTGGAGGCTTGTTGTTGTGGCGAGTGCCCGAGGCACGTAAATCCGCATGAGCAGCCGATTTCCAAAACCACCTGTCGAGGTACCGCAAGTTCGAAGTTGGTGGCGTCGTCCCTTTGGCGTCCTCGGGCTTTGGCTGATGGGCTGGCGCATCGAGGGTAACTTCCCTAGTCATCGCAAGTTCGTCGCCGTCGTAGCCCCACACACATCGAACTGGGATTTCGTCGTTGGCATCCTGACCTACTTCGCTTTGAGTCTCGATGCCAACTGGATGGCCAAGCACACGGCATTGAAAGGCCCGTGGGGGCCGCTCGGGCGCTATCTGGGTGCCGTCGCGGTGGATCGCAGTCAGGCCAGCAACGTGGTGCAGAGCTCTAACGCCGAGTTCGCCAAGCGCGAGAAAATGATGCTCGTTATTGCGCCGGAGGGGACTCGCAGCGCCGTCGAAGGGTGGAAGAAGGGCTATCACCACATCGCGCTCGCCGCGGGTGTGCCGATCGTGCCGGTGGCGCTCGATTTTGGTCAGCGACGCGTATTGATCGGCGAGCCGCTATCGCCGAGTGATGACTACGATGCCGATTACGCGCAACTGAAGTCGTTCTTCCGCGCCGACATGGCGCGCCACCCCGAGAATTTTCGCTGACGATCAGGGTGGGCTCTGCGATGGTAGCGCCACAGGCGCTGCCCAGCTTGCCGGATCGAGATGGAAGCTGTCTCGCAACAAGACATAAAGCAACGGATGTTGTTCCCGCAGTTCTTGCGAACGCTCGAAGAAAAACTCCGCTGCGACCGCCAGAAACTCCGTGATGTCCTCGGCACCGTAAGGGTCGAGTAGCGTCTGCTCACCTCGATCGACGGCGGCACGCAGTTCCGCCAGGCAAGACTCGAGCGCCACGCGGGCAGCACGATCGCCGCCCGGACGCGTGTGTTCCAGAAAATGCGTGAATTCGTGGATGACGACGTTGTAGCCATCCTGGCGGCGCATCGATTCGAGTACGTCCGTCCACGACAACACGATGCGATCAGACTCGATGGCTTGGCCCGAGAGGGTTTGGTATCCCTCGGTGACAACACCCGTATCCTCATCCTCCACGGCCTCTTCGACGACGAACTCGTCTCGATGCATGGTGATGCCGTGCAGATCGTCGAACGGATAGTCGTTGCTACCCAAGGTGATGAGGCAGGCTTGCGCGCCCACCAGGACGCGCATGTCTTCGGTCACGACGAGGTCGTGTGCTCCGGTGAAGGGAACGCGTTCGAGAAAGTGCGCGAGACGCTCTAGCAGGGTGACTTGTTGTTCAGTGGGAAGCCGTTGCCACATCGGCCAGTCTCGCTCAAGCAAGCCCTGCCAGCGAGCGGTCCGTGTCTCTAGTGACTCTTGGGGCTCGCCGCTTCGCTTCTTGCGCAGATACCACCACGCCACGACGATCGCGATGAGTAGCAGGATGACGAGAAGGCGGGCCATGCGCGATTGACCGACGTTACTTCAGCAGCGCTCGAACGCGCTGCAACTGCGAATCGATACTGGCCAGTGTGCGTTCGAAGTCAGCGACGCGACCTTGCTCTTGCGTGACGACCTCGGGCGGCGCATTGCGGACGAAATTTTCATTGGCGAGCTTGTTGCGCGCCTTTTGAATTTCGTCGCGTGTCTTTGCTGCACGCTTCTCAAGGCGTGCCACCTCGGCCTGAGGGTCGATGAGACCTTCCATGGGTACCATCGCCCGCATATCACCGATGACGGCCAGTGCCGAGGGCGGAGCGACCTCGCCAGCGACGAGCTCGCGCAACGACTCGAGGCCTGCGAGACGAGCGAGATAGGAGCTTTGCGAGTCGAGACGGCGCCGATCATCGGCACTCGCATTCTCGATCAGCACGCCAAGTTTGCGCGACGGGCTGATGTCCATCTCGCCGCGGATCTGGCGAATACCGAGCACGAAGGCTTTGATCCAGTCGACATCGGCTTCGGCAGCCGAGTCTGCGCTGTATTGAACGGCGCCTGGCCAACTGGCTGTCATGAGTGTGCCGCCACGAGTGGCAGCCGTGCCGGCAAGCGGTGCCACGCGCTGCCAGATCTCTTCCGTGATGAACGGCATTAAGGGGTGCAGTGCGCGTAGCAGCGCTTCGAGCACCTGCACGAGCGTGCGGCGAACGGCGCGGCGCGCTTCGTCGCTGCTCTGCTCAGATTGCAGGATCGGCTTGGCGAGCTCGAGGTACCAGTCGCAGAACTCGTACCAGGTGAATTCATAAAGTGCCGAGGCCGCGTAGTCGAAGCGATAGTCGGCAAAGGCTTGATCAACTTCGCGCAGGGTATGTCCCAAGCGCGAAACGATCCAGCGATCGACGACTCCCGGTGCGATCTCGCCGGTCAACAGCTGCGGATCGAGCGGCTTACCCGTTTCATCTTCGAGCATCAGCAGTACGAATCGCGAGGCGTTCCAGAGCTTGTTGCAGAAGTTGCGGTAGCCGCCTACCCGTGCGAGATCGAATCGAATGTCTGCGCTCTGCGTCGCGAGCGACGCAAAAGTGAAGCGCAGTGCGTCTGTGCCGTGCGACTCGATGCCGTCCGGGAAAGCCTTGCGAGTTGATTTTTCGATACTCGGGGCAAGCCGCGGCTGCATGAGCCCCGTTGTTCGCTTGCGAACGAGATCCTCGAGGGCGATGCCATCGACGATATCGAGAGGGTCGAGCACGTTGCCCTTCGACTTCGACATCTTCTGGCCTTCGGAGTCGCGCACGAGACCGTGCACATACACCTCTCGGAACGGCACATCGCCCATGAACTTCATGCCCATCATGATCATCCGGGCGACCCAGAAGAAAATGATGTCAAAGCCCGTCACCAGCACTGAGGTGGGGTAGAAGCGCTGCAATTCGCTCGTCGACTGAGGCCAGCCGAGCGTGGAGAACGGCCAAAGAGCAGAGGAGAACCAGGTATCGAGAACGTCGTCGTCCTGCTTGAGCGCAACATGAGCGGCAAGTGCGTGTTTGGCCCGAACTTCCGCTTCTGAGCGACCTACGTAGATGTGTCCCTGATCGTCGTACCAAGCGGGGATGCGATGCCCCCACCACAGCTGCCGACTGATACACCAATCTTTGATGTTACGCATCCACTCGAAGTAGGTGCGCGACCAGTTCTCTGGTACGAACTTGATCTTCCCCGACGTCACGGCCTCGACGGCAGGCTCGGCGAGCGGCGCGATTTTGACGTACCACTGGTCAGTCAAATACGGCTCGATCACCGACCCAGAGCGATCGCCCCGCGGCACCATCAGTTTGTGCTTGTCGATGCGTTCGAGCAGATTTTGCTCAGTGAGTTTCTCGATGATGCGTGCTCGCGCCTCGAAACGATCGAGACCTTGCAGTTCGGCCGGGGCGTTTTCGTTGATCTTCGCATCGGGAGTGAAGACGTTGATGACCGCAAGCTGGTGACGCAGGCCGACTTCGTTATCGTTGAAATCGTGTGCCGGGGTGATCTTCACACAACCCGATCCGAACTCCGGATCGACGTAGTTATCGCCGATGATCGGAATGGTTCGATCGGTCAACGGCAGTCGCAATTGTTGGCCGATGAGATGCCGATAGCGCTCATCATCCGGATGCACGGCGACGGCGGTATCGCCGAGCATGGTCTCTGGACGTGTCGTCGCCACGACCAGATGGCCACTACCATCCACTAGCGGATAGCGCAGATGCCATAGCGACCCGTCTTCTTCGCTACTCAATACCTCGAGATCCGAGACGGCCGTTTGCAAGACCGGATCCCAGTTTACTAACCGCTTGCCGCGATAGATGAGTCCTTCTTCGTAGAGGCGCACGAAGACTTCGGTTACGGTCTGCGAGAGGCCCTCGTCCATCGTGAAGCGATCGCGTGACCAGTCGACCGAGGCGCCGAGTCGCCGCATCTGTCGCGCAATCGTGCCGCCGGACTCACCTTTCCATTTCCAGACGCGCTCGATGAAGGCATCGCGGCCGAGCGCTGCGCGGCTTGAGCCTTCGCCCTCAAGTTGGCGCTCGACCACCATCTGAGTGGCGATACCCGCGTGATCGGTGCCCGGCTGCCACAGCGTCGCTTCGCCACGCATACGGTGGTAGCGGGTGAGGGCATCCATGATGGTGTCCTGAAACGCGTGCCCCATGTGCAGCGTGCCCGTGACGTTGGGCGGAGGAATCACGATGCAGTAGCCAGCGCCGTCGCCCGCTGGGGCGAACAGGCCAGACGATTCCCAGCGCTCGTAAATGCGCCGCTCGATATCGAGCGGTGAATAGGACTTGTCCATCGTCAACGGTTAGCGACTGGCGCGTCGCAACAGGAAGTCCGACAGCAGCGCAACGGGTCGACCGGTGCTGCCCTTCGCGGCACCGCCGACGTACGTCGAGCCCGCGATATCCATGTGGGCCCAGCGCAGACCTTCAGTGAACTTGCCGAGGAAGGCTGCCGCGGTAATCGCACCGCCATCGCGCCCCGCGACGTTTGCCATGTCGGCAAAGTTGCTGCGCAGCTGCTCGCCATACTCGTCGGTCAGCGGCATCTGCCATGCGCGATCATCGGCGCGCAGGCCGGACTCGACCAGTTCGGCGGCGAGCTTGTCGTCGTTCGTCATCACGCCCGTGTGGTGATGGCCAAGCGCAATGACGCAAGCCCCAGTGAGAGTGGCGATATCGATGACCGCTTGCGGCTTGTAGCGACGCGAATAATGCAGGGCATCGCAGAGGATCAAGCGACCTTCTGCGTCGGTGTTGAGAATTTCCACCGTCAGACCCGCCGCACTCGTGACGATATCGCCCGGCTTGATCGCTCGCCCACTCGGCATGTTCTCGCAGGTGGGCACCAGACCGACCACATTCAGATTGAGGCCGAGTTCGGCCACCACCGACATCATGCCGATGACCGTCGCGGCGCCCGACATGTCGAACTTCATTTCGTCCATCGCGCCCGGATCTTTGAGCGAGATGCCGCCGGTATCGAAGGTGATGCCTTTTCCAACCAGTACCACCGGCGCGCGCGCCGCGCGCGGCGCTTTGTACTCGATCACGATGAACTTGGGTGGTTCGTCGCTGCCGCGGGTGACGGCGAGGAAGCAGCCCATTTTTTCGGCGCGAATCTCGGCCTCATCGAGTACCCGAACTTTGATTCGATCGTGACGCGCTGCCAATGCCAATGCCTGCTCGCCGAGGTAGGTCGGGGTGCAGACGTTACCCGGTAGATTGGCGAGATCACGCATCAGTTTGGCACCGTTAGCCGACGCGAGGCCATGCACGACGCCGCGTCGTGCGGCCGCTGCCGAACTGGGGCGGACGCCAGCGAACTTAATGACTTCGAGTGCGGGTGGGGGTGCTTTTTTGCCCGATTTCAGATCGTTGACGCGATACAGCGCGGCGCTGACCGCTTCGACGGCAGAGCGGGTGTAGAGGTAGTCGTCGAGGTCGCGCGTAGCGGGCCGGGTCAGCGCGATCGCTGCGGAGCGCACTCGCGTTTTTGCCAATGCCGCTACCGCGCTCGTCAGTGCCTTGCGCCAATGACGGCGCGAGACTTCGAGTTTGCCCTGACCCACCAACAAGACACGCGAGCACTTGAGACCGCGAAATGCCGGCAGCAGCAATGTCTCGCCGAGTCGTCCGACGAAATCCCCGTGCGCCAGGAAACGCATCAGAGCGCCACCGCTCTTGCGATCTACTGCGACGCCAAGCGGCGAGAGCGCGCCGGAGTCGTGTACGCCGACGACCAGACAGTCGATAGTCGTTTGGGCGGGGCTACTGGTGAGGATGTCGAACTTCATCGTGAGATCTCCAAGTCCGGTACGGGTGGGTGCAGCCGTGCACCACGAACCCTTGCAAGTGACGTAACATTCTAGCGTTTTTCCGCGGGGCCTGATCGTGATCCCGACGCTATCGCGTTACATTCTTCGAGAGACTGTCGGCAGTTGGCTGGCGGTGACAGCCGTGCTGACGGTCATTCTGCTCACCAATCAACTTGGGACGGTACTGGCCCGTGCGGCCGAGCAGGGCTTTCCGCCGCAGGTAGTGCTCACGCTCGTCGTGCTCGGCACGGCTCAGAACATCGCCGTGTTGTTGCCGATCGGTCTGCTCCTTGGTGTCATGCTCGCGCTCGGTCGTCTGTACCACGACAGCGAAATGACGGCGATGCAGGCATGCGGCGTTGGGGGGCGGCACACGTGGTTGCCCGTGTTGTTGATCGCGATGGTTTGCGCCGTCGCCGTCGGTGTGTTGACCTCGGTCGTTGCGCCACTGGCAGTCGCAAAGACTCAGCAAGTGCGCAGCGAAGCGTTGCGTGATGGGGAGTTTTCGCCGATCGCCGCTGGGCGTTTCCGCAGCTTCGGTGGCGGCTCGATCGTGCTTTACGCTGAGACGCTCGATCCGAACGGCATGCTCGGCAATGTGTTTATCCAGCGCGATAGCGACGGTCGTCAGGAGATCGTTCTGGCGGATCGGGGTCAGCACACGGTGTCCTCAGACGGTCGGTTGCATTTGTTGACCCTCTATTCGGGTGAGCGGATCGAGGGTGTGCCCGGTTCGGCTGAGCTGCGGCGTGTCCGCTTCGAGCAAAGCATCATCCCTGTCCAGGTTCCAGACGCCTTGTTGGCGCCGCCCCGGCTCGAAGCTCAGCCGACGGCACAGTTGATGGCTTCGAGTGATCTGGCGGCGATAGCCGAGTGGCAGTGGCGTATTGCCGCGCCGGTGATGGTGTTGGTGTTAGCGATGCTCGCGGTTCCACTGGCTCGGCTGCGGCCGCGGCAGGGTCGATACGCGCGCATCTGGCTCGGTGTGGTCCTCTATTTTGTCTACTTCAGTCTGATCTCGGCGGCTCGTGTGTGGATCGAGAAGGGAGTAATCCCGGCCGCGATCGGTCTTTGGTGGGTCCATCTCATCGTCGTGGGCGCCACGGCGCTGGTGCTGCGATCGCCAAGATGGCTCGCTCGTTGGCGTTATCGAGGGTTACCGGCATGAGGCCTCTACTCGGAGTGCTCGATCGGTACATCATGCGTGCGGTGCTCTCGGGTGTCGCGATGGTCGCGGCCATTCTCGCCTCGCTCGGCGCCCTGTTCCTCGTCATCGGTCAGCAAAACGATATCGGGGTCGGCGACTACACGGCGACAAGTGCGGCCGTCTTCGTTCTGCTGAGTCTGCCGCAACAAGTCTGGGATCTCTTACCCATCAGTGCCCTGATCGGCGGGTTGCTTGGCCTCGGGAATCTCGCCCGTGGCAGTGAGTTGACGGTGATGCGAGCGGCCGGCTGGTCCGTTTGGCGTGTTTCACGCGGTGTCGTCGCGGCCGGCGTGATTTTAATAGTCATCGCCGTCATCTTGGGCGAGTGGCTCGCGCCGCCGATGCAGCAATTAGCGAAGCAGCAGAAGACGCTACAGAAGATGGCCGGGCAGGGCGGTGGAACGCTCGGCGCGACGTGGGTGCGCGACGGTCAGTTACTTGTGAGTGTCGAGCGTCGTGGTGGCGGTGACGGTTATGGTGGCGTCGCGTTATTCGAGCTGGACGAGCGGAATCGACTGCGCTCGATGGCGCAGGCCACATCGATCAAGTTTGATGCAGAAGGCCGTTGGTTGCTCGGTCAGTACGCCCAAACGACGCTGTTGAGCGATGCCCGAGTGACGGCGCGGCGCAGTGTTGCAGAGCCGTTCTTGTCGAACCTCAGTGCGGATTTCTTTGGCGATGCAGCCAGTGCGCCTGACCAGATGTCGACGCTATCGGTATGGCGTATCGTGATGCACCTGCGGTCTAACGGTCTTGATGATCGTGAGCCGCTGTTCGCATTTTGGTCGCGGATTGCTCGGACGGTCGCGATCTTCTTTGCGCTGATGTTGGCACTGCCGTTCGTCTTCGGGTCACTGCGTGAATCGGGTTCCGGCGCTAGGGTCGCGATGGGCTTCGTGCTTGGTATCGGATTTTTCTCTCTACAGCGCACGCTTGAAAGCGGGGCGATCGTGTTTGGAGGGTCTCCGGCGCTACTGGCTTGGACGCCGACCTTGCTGCTTGCAACGGCTGCGTTGCTGCTGATCATGAGGACGCGCTGATCGATATGACTCATGATTTCATTGCCCATGATCCGGCCCGCGATCCGATCCCACCGCCGCTCGTCAAGCGCACGACGTTGATCGTGCGCAGCATCGAGCGATCAATCGAGTTCTATCGCGATGTGCTGGGGATGTCTATCTGGTACGACGACGAGATCACGCTATCGGGCGTCGGTCTTGCGGCCGGTACCAAAGGAGATCGCACGCGTCTGGTGATCATGCAGGGGCCTGATCCGTTACTCGGGATGATCGGGTTGCTGGAGTTCGTCGCACCGCGAATGGCGGAGCCTGTCCGACGCGAGCGTCTCGGCATTGGCGATATCGTATTCGTGATGCAAGGCCGTGATGTGCATGGTGTGCACGTGCGCGCTCTCGAGCGCGGCTTCAGGGTTCATGCGGCGCCACACGAGTTCAGCGTCAAGGGCGCGTCTGGCCAACTATTACAGATGACGTCCCTGAGCCTGTGGGATCCCGACGACTACTTCATCGAATATAACCAGCGGCAGGAGGCTGCATGAGTTCGAGTGATGACAAAGTGCTTGTTTGGGACTGGCCGGTGCGGGTCATGCACTGGGGGCTCGTCATGGCGGTGTTCGGTGCGTGGCTGACCCGCGAGTTGGAGGGCGACTGGTTTGCGTGGCATGTTCGCTGTGGATATGCCGTGATCGTCATAGCGGTCGTTCGTCTCGTTTGGGGCTTCCTCGGTACGCGGCATGCGCGATTCGTCCACTTTGTGCGTGGCCCGAAGGCGGTTTTGGGTGACCTGCGGGCATTGTGGAAACGCGACGCGGAAGCTTCAGCCGGGCACACGCCATCGGGCGCTTGGATGATTGTTGCGTTGCTCGGCATGCTGCTCGCGCAAGGTTTGACAGGTTTGTTTTCTAACGACCAGGTCTATCAGACCGGTCCGCTGTTTGGTTACGTCACCGCAGAGATGAGTGACCGATTGACCACGCTGCACAAGCAGATTTTCGACGTCCTGTGGATCGCCATCCTGATCCACGTGCTCGCGGCTTTCTTTTATCTGATCGTTAAACGACGTAACTTGATCGCGCCGATGTTCTCCGGGAAGAAATGGCGCAAGAACGTTCCGCCTGGTGAAGAGATCCACTCATCGCGCGGTGTCGTTGCCATCGCGATCGCGGCCGTCGTCGCTACGGCACTCTTCGTGCTCGTACAGACTGCCCCCGAGGCTTTCCTGTTCGGCTTTTGATTCAGCTTGGCGCGCCCGGGTGATTTTCTGGTCGGGTTGAGGAGAAGGCAGTTAACGAAGACAAGTGCGCGCCGATGCGAGCCAAAGTCGGAAAATCATCGAGTGGACAACTGAAGCGTTTCGCATTGTAAAGCTGTGGCACCAGGCACACGTCGGCCAGCGTCAGTGAGTCACCGTAAAGATGCTCTGCAGATCCTTGTCGCAGGGCGCGTTCCTCAAGGGCGATAAAGCCTTCGTGCATCCAATGGCGCAGCCAAGCGTTCACCTGAGCGTCATCGGCCTGCCATTGCTCGCGCAGATAACGAGTGACGCGCAGGTTGTTGAGCGGATGGATGTCGCAGGCGATCGTCTGTACGAGTGAACGCACCTCGGCACGCGCGCGCGCTGAGGCGGGTAGGAGCGCGGGCGTCGGAAACCGCTCCTCCAAGTATTCAAGAATCGCCACCGATTGCGCGACCGTCCAACCATCGGGTTCTTGCCAAGAGGGGACGAAACCCTGCGGATTGAGACTCAGGTACTCGCTGTCACGTTGCTCGTTGCGAGTGAGGTCGTGACTACGCGATTGCCATTTCACTCCTTTGATGGACAGCGCGATTCGCACACGCCAAGACGCAGAGCTACGCCAATAGTCATGCAGGATGGTCATGAGAGATGCTGATGCACTTCAGTGGATCTCGAGCTGGATCGAGCCGAGCCCGTTAATGCCCGCTTCGAGCCGATCGCCTGGGCGTACAGCCGCCACGCCGGCGGGTGTGCCGGTGTAGATCAGATCGCCTTGGCGCAGTTCGAACAGGGTCGAGAGCTCCGCGATAATTTCGGCGTTGTTCCAGATCAAATCGGCGAGATCGCCTTGCTGGCGTAATTCGCCGTTGACGCTCAACCAGATCTTGCCGCTACGCAGTTCGCCAACGGCGCTATGTAAGTGGATCGGTCCGAGCGTCGCCGAGGCATCGAAGGCTTTTCCCGTATCCCAGGGGCGACCTGTTTTTTTGGCGTCGTTCTGCAAGTCGCGACGCGTCCAGTCGATGCCGATCGCATAGCCATAGATGCACTCGGCTGCCGCTTCTAGCGTGAGGTTTTTGCCGCCGCGATGCAGTGCCAGAACGAGCTCGACTTCGTGATGGAAGTTCTGGGTGCGTGGCGGATAAGGGACGGGCAGCGTATCGGCGATGACGGCATCGGCGGGCTTGCAGAAGAAAAAGGGCGGCTCGCGGGTTGGATCCGATCCCATTTCTTTAGCGTGTTCGGCGTAATTACGACCTACGCAATAAATGCGATGTACGGGGAAGCGCAGGGTCGAGGCACTGATCAGCGCGGTGACGGGTGCGGCAGGCTCGAAGGCGAATGAGTTCGACATGGGGTCCCACGGTTGCTGCTTATAATCCGCTTATGAGCATACCTCTGCGCGAATTGCAGTTCGACCTTTTCGAGGTGTTAGGGCTCGCTCAATCGCCCTCGACTCGAGAGACCTTCCAAGCCGTACTCGAGGCCGCCGCGAGATTGGCGGACGAGCAGTTTGCACCTTACGCCGCCCTCGCTGATCGACAAGAGCCGTATGTAGAACAGGGTCGTGTGGTATTGCCAGTAGAGCTATCGAACGCGATGCGATCGCTCGCGGATGGAGGCTTTCTGGCCGCACCATTTGCCGAGGAGTACGGTGGTCTAGCGCTGCCATTCTCGCTCTCGCAAGCCTGCGGCAGTTTGTTCGCCGCCGCTAACGTCGGCTTCCACAGTTATGCGATGTTGACCCAAGGCGCAGCCAATCTACTCGTGCATTTCGGTAGCGAGGCGCAGCGTGATTATTGGGTTCCGCGCATGTTGGCGGGGCGGGTCTACGGCACCATGTGTTTGTCGGAGCCGCAGGCAGGCTCATCGCTTGCGGATATCACGACGCTGGCGACTCCACGATCAGATGCTCGCTACAGTCTGCGTGGACGCAAAATGTGGATCTCCGGTGGCGAGCATGAACTTGGCGAGAACATCGTGCATTTGGTGCTGGCACGCACGCCCGATGCCCCGCCCGGCGTGAAAGGCATCTCGTTGTTTCTCGTGCCCCGTTACCGCGAGGCCGATGGCCGCGCTTCAAACGGCGTGACTCTCATCGGTCTCAATCACAAGATGGGGTGGCGTGCCCACGTCAATACGGCACTCGCCTTCGGTGATAGCGAAGAATGTATCGGCGAACTGGTTGGCGACTTGCATCACGGGCTGGCGTACATGTTCTTGATGATGAACGAAGCGCGTGTTTCAGTCGGTTTGTCGGGCGCCGCCATTGGATTTGCAGGTTATCGCTATGCGCTGCAGTACGCACGTGAGCGTCGACAGGGGCGATCGCTCGTCAATCGTGATCCGCGTTCTGCACAGGTCGCTCTCATCGAGCATCCGGACGTTCGGCGGATGCTGCTGTCGCAAAAAGCTTGGGTTGAGGGTGCGCTTGATCTGTTGCTCTACTGCGCGAATCTCGTCGATATCAGTCGCTCCGCAGATGAGGCGGTCGCCCGAGACGAGGCTGCGATGCTGCTCGATTTATTGACGCCCATTGCCAAGAGTTGGCCGGCGGAGTTCGGGCTTGAAGCGAATAAGCTTGCCATTCAGGTCGCCGGCGGCGCCGGGTACACGCGTGACCTGCCTCTGGAGCGTCTCTATCGCGACAACCGGCTGAATCACATTCACGAGGGCGCTTGGGGTATCCATGGGCTCGACCTGCTTGGTCGCAAGGTCGCATTGCACGGTGGCGCCGCATTCGATCTCTGGCGTCGAACGATTTTGCTGACGATCGACTCGACTATGCCGATCGAGGAACTGCGCGAGAGCGCGACACTCTTACGCGAACTGACCGATCTTGCGAGCGAAACCACAAAACATGTCATGGAGCGTCAAGGCGCGGGCGAGATCGAGCGTGCGCTCACCAATGCCACGATCTATCTCGATGCGATCGGGACGATCACGGTCGGCTGGCGATGGCTCGAGAGGGCACGTATCGCGATCACCGATCTGCGCAACGAGTCGCGAAGTTCAGACGAGCAGGAGTTCCTGCGGGGTAAGTTATTCGCAGCGCGACATTTCTTTGCGCAAGACATTCCCCGCGCCCGGGCTCAACTTGGCATCGTCGCGAGTTTCGACGATGCCGTGTTGCGGTTACCCGAGGCGGGGTTTTGATTCGATCAGCGTTTGCGCTGCTGCAGCTCTTTCAGCAGGTGATCCGCCTTGTAAACTTTGGTCAGTGCTTCCCGCATGATCGCCGGGTGCACGGCCGTCGAGCGATTCTTCTCGGTATCGAACCAGTAGGAGCCCGAGATCGAGTGGATGTTGCCATCGAACATTAGGCCAACCACTTCACCCTTGGCGTTGAGCAACGGGCTGCCCGAGTTACCACCAACGATGTCGTTGTTGCCCGATGCATTGAAGCGAGTCGATAAATCGAGCTGATCCTTGACCGCCAACCAACTGGCCGGAATCGCGAACGGGGCCTCACCGGTGGCGCGTTCGAAGAGCGTGGCTAGCGTGGTGTAAGGCGGCACGATCTTGCCCGGTTCTTCCCACCCTTGGACCGTGCCGAAGTTTAGGCGCAACGTGAAGGTGGCGTCCGGATAAACCTGAGTTCCATAGATCGCAAAGCGGGCTTTGGCGATCTTCGTTTCCGCGACGCTGACCGGCGCCTCGACCTCATCCTCGTATCGCTTGCGAATTTGGCGCGAACGATCGTCGATCTGCCGAGCGAGCACGATCATCGGATCGGTCGATGTTGCCACCGCCGCTGCGCCGCCATTCCATAGCGCAAGGCGTGCGGCAGGGTCGGCGAGCGTGGAGCCCTCGATCAGCTTGTTCGCCAAAGTGTCCGGTGAATCGGCGCGCAGCAATTGGCGAACCGTTGCATCGTCCGGACCTAGCCATTCACGCATGCGTTCGAGGCTGAAGGAGAGCGTGAGTCGTTCGAGCTCTGGGTATACCGGCACTGGTGCCTTCAGCTGTTGCTCGATGCGCGGAAGAGCCGCATCCGTAAATTCCCGCAGGCGTTCGCCATTGGGCTTTTCGCGCTCAGCCGCCGCGCGAACCAATGTGCGAGCGTAACGGAACAAGCGGCTGTTGAAGCCGGCGCCACCCTCGAGGAAAGTGAGCTCATTGGTCAGCCCGCGTGCTACGCGATTGGCGCGCTCGATGTCGCCCCAGGGATCACCCATCGTCGCTAACGATGGCGTGGCAGCGACGCGCTCGCGCAACGCGGCTTCATCGCGCTGCTTTTTCGCCATCAGATTTTCGTCAAGGAGTGCATCCAGGAGTTTGCGACGCACCTTGATGCCGTTCTCGAGGCCACTCAACGAGTCATCGACGATACGACGATTGGCTTCGCTACCTTTGGCGAATTGGATGTAGCGACCGCGCAGTTCGCTGCTGCGCAGTAAGGATGTCGGCAGATCGGTATCGCGTAGTCGCTGTAGTTGCGAGACCGTTAACAATCGATCCGTCGAGCCAGGATGGCCAGAAACTAAGATCAGTTCGCCCGGTTCCGCGCCCGCAAAGTTGATGCTGAGTGGCTGTGCAACTCGCACGGGCTTACCGTCTTGGTAGGCGCGCAGGAACGCCATGTCCAGACACCAGCGCGGAAATTGGAAGTTATCCGGATCACCACCGAAGGCGGCGATGCCTGCCTCGGGCGCGAATACGAGACGGATATCGGTATAGCGCTGATAGCGATAGAGAAAATACTGACCGCCATTGTACAGCGAGACGCTTTGGCATTTTTGGCCGCTCGTTTTCTCGCACTCTTGTTCGAGGGCCGTCAACGTGCGCTTGCGTGCTTCGTTAGCAGCCCGATCATCGAGTCCTGCCGATGCCGCCTCGACCTTGCCGGTGATGTTATCCATACCGACCAAGACATCGGCGAGCTGTGTCGGGCAGCGCACTTCCTGCTCGCGCTGGCGGGCGAGAAAGCCATCTTCCAGCAGACTTTTGTCCTTGCTCGAGTTTTCGGCGAGGCAGGCCGTGATGCAGTGATGGTTCGTCAGGATCAATCCATCTTGCGATACGAAAGAGGCTGTACAGCCCGCCAGACGAACGGTGGCTTGCCGAACTCGATCGAGCCACGGTTGGTCGATATTCGCTCCAAACTTTTCGCGCACCATCGCGGAGGGAAAGTTGTCGTAAGTCCACATTCCTTCATCGGCGCGAGCACTGCCGATCACGGCGGCACAGGCGAGGGCGATCGATAGCAAACGACGCATCGGATAAACCTCGATAGACCAAAACAAGAGGGACATTACAGCACAACTGTCGACTAAATCGCTCGTTACCCAGAAATGGGCGCTGGTTTGGCTAATGCATCGAAATCGCATGAATTCTCGCCGTGACCTGACGTCGATCCAGGCATGCAATGCGCCCCACGATTCCCACCCCGAGCTAACCCAAGGAGTTTCGTCATGCGTCAGTCCAACATTCATTCGAAGGTCATGGGTCAAGGCATGACTGAGTACATCATCGTTGTCGCCTTGATCGCCGTAGCGGCGATCGGCGTCTACTCGGCGTTTGGCGATGTCCTTCGCGGTCAGACCTCGGTCGCGGCCGTTGCCCTGTCGGGCGAGAGCAATACGTCGGGGCGACAACTCGTCACTGGAGGTCGCACGAAGGCCAACGAGCAAGCAACGGCAAAGTCTCTCAAGGACTTCGAAAAGTAAGCGCGCCAATCGACCGATGCTTATGCCGCAGCGTCAACAAGGCCAGTCGCTTCTCGTGCTCGTCGTCTTACTCGGCGCGCTCTTGAGCGCCTTGTGGTGGACGACCGAGGCCGGTTCGGCCGTCAATGAAAAGCAGCGGCTTGCCAATGCGGCTGATGCGGCGGCATTGAGCGCGGCGGTGTGGCAGGCACGAGCACTCAACTTTGATGCGTATACAAATCGAGCAATTGTCGCCAACGAAGCGGCATTGGCGCAGTCAGTAAGTTTACGGTCGTGGTCCTCCCATATGACTCGGTTGCTGCCCGGTGCCGCGCTCGTCACGGCGTGGGTGCCATATCTCAACTCGGCAATGATGACGCTGCAGCGCTTGTGGCACTACATCGATGCTGCGTTACAGCCGAGCCTCATGACTCTCGAAGCAACGACGAGTCTCGTGTCGCACGATATCGCCGCTGCACAACGAGTGATGCACCTCGGTACCGCCGCTGTGGTTCCGGCCATTGTGCGGGAGTCTCTCGCCGAAACGGATCCACGCTATCGACTCTCTACGGGCGGAGAAGCCGCCGCTGCTGTTTGGGCCACCGAGTGGCTGCGTTTTGCCTCGTTTTATGGTGGGTCTTTTCGTTGGCGGCAACGCGATGTAGTGCATCGATCACTAGACGGTTTCTCCAGCGATCGACGCTACACGCTCTCGCCGTTACTAGGCACGAGTCTCGTACGCTTTGAAAAGCGAGGTGGTACCGAGCTCGTTGATTTCGACAACTGGCGTGGCCTCGATACGCTGTCACTGCATGCGCGTCGAGGCATTCTCTTCGGCTCGCTGCGCGAGCGAACGCCCGTTGCCTGGGGTGGTGCTGAATCCGGCCAAGCGTCGCTCAGTCGCGGCGAGCATGGCGATAGTTACCGACGCAATCCTCGAGCGAGTCGTCTGGCTGATCGCGCCGTGCGGCGTTCGGCAGGCTATCTCGGCTTACCCTCGCTTTACGATCTTTCCGCCGCACAACGCGAGCGCTTTGCACCACCACGCATTTTGGTGCGCGTCACCCTCGACGATTCGGCGCGCCGCGGCGCGAAAGCGCTGCTGGGATTTGCGAGTGTTCCCACGCTGGCGGGCAGCGAGCAGCGTCTTGAAGGGTCTGCGCCGCGCTGGTTTGCGGAGTCGGCCGCCACGACACCCTTCGAGCGCCCGCATCCGCGCTCGGATGGTGCGCAAGAACTGCCGAGTCTTTTTAGCCCTTTCTGGCGAGCACGCTTAGTCAATCTTACAAGTGACGAACGCATTCGCTTGGCGACGATTGATGGCGCGCCGTTATGGCTTGCGGTGGCACCATGATGTTGTCACATCGGTATGCCCATTCGTCCAGTCGGCAACGAGGGCAAGCGCTGGTCGAGTCACTGGTGGCTTTGCTTTGGTTAACGCCGCTTTGGTTCGCTTTGCTGTTTCTCGCGGAGCTCCTCGCAGCGCAACAGGCCGCGATTTCGTCGGTGCGCCATGCGGTGATGCTGTCGCACCTGACCAACGGTGATCTACCGAAGGCAGATATCGTTGCGATTGCGCGTACCCGGTATACCAGTACGTCACCCGATGCGCCATGGATGCCGAAGTCGCTGAGCTTGCAGATTCAGTTAGAGGAGGCCAAGCCGCTTCCGTCTCCAAAGCAGCTTCACGAGCTGGCACAGGGCAGCTTATTACCGGCGAGGGTTGTCACCGGTGGCAACTTTGGTCTACCGGTATCAAGTGGCGTCCAAGCCCGTGCACAGTGGTCTTTCCGTTTGCCGGATTTTCTCGCGGCTAACGACGCGAAAACACCGATCGTCATCACTGAGCAGCTCTCGGCATTACATCACGGCTGGTCTTCTCGCAGCGATCTTGACACCCGAGATCGCGTCATCGGCATGACCGTTCAAGCGCGCCTCAGAGAGGCCACGATGGTATTTGATGTCGTGCGTCCCGTCATATCGATCGTCGAACCTGCTTTCGAGCGTTTTTGTCCGGGACGACTTGATGTCGACATCGTTCCTTCGGATCGAACCGTGGGCAGTATGGGTGGTGATGCGAGGTCACGATCATGCTGACCGCTCGCTCGGTGGATGGCTGGTTGATCGGAACGATCCTCGCATTTTGCAGCTTGGCCGATCCGGTCAGTGCAGCGAGCCGATCCGAGGCAGTCGTCGTCAATGGCGTGCCGCTGCGGCTGCGCTCTACCAGCGAGTTCGGCGAGCCGGAGGTGCTCGCTGAGCTTCTTGCACATCGTTGGGCCCAAAACGGGCCGGCGCCGCTCACGATTCGGCTTCGCGATGGACGCATCATTCTCGGTCGACAGCGGCAGGCCTTTCACGAGACGGTGAGTTTGCAACGGGGCAGGTCGCCGGGAAGCACGCGAATCGAGTACGCCATCCGTGATCTACGTGAGCCGATCGAGCCGTGGGGCACCGAACCGTTTGTGGTGCCAGCGGATTGGCAACGTATTTCGGCTATCCGTCATGGTCGCTCGCGCGGTGCGCCGCTGACCCTGCTTTACCGAAGTCATCGGACGGTCGCAACCGCCATCCGCCAATTGCGCGAGTCACTTTTGAGAGCGGGTTGGAGCGCGACGCGTGTCGATTCCGATAATCACGCGGTCCTCATGAGTCGGCGAGGAAATCGGCAGTTGCAAGCGGCGATAGCACGATCCGAGACCGGAGTTCGCATTGTGATTCAGCTTGACGGGTCGGAGCAATGAGATGACGGCAAGTCGCACTTTCAGCCGCGCTAATGAACCGAGGCGCTGTCGCGGACAAGCGATGCTCGAATATTCACTGCTCTGCGCGGTCCTGTTGCTCGCGTTGGTCTCACCGTGGTTAGGCAACCCGTCTCCGGCACAGCAGCTGCTCGATGCGATCCTGCATCGCATCCAAGTTTTCCTTTGGTGGTTAGCGGTGATTTGAGAGGGCGTATGAGAGGAGTGACGATCTCATGAAGTGGCCGACAACCCTCAATACAACGGTGGTGACTTTCATCGTAGCGCTGATCTTTGCGGGCATCGCATTCGTTGGCGCTCAACGCTACTTGAAACAAGAGCGGACCAAGATCGAGGTGGACTGGCGCGAACGATATCGTCCAACGCCCGTTGTGGTCGCGGCAGCGGCGTTACCGGCTGGGAAGGTCTTGAGCGTTGAGGATCTGGCCAAGCGCGAGATGCCCGCAGCCTACTTGCCAGGCGGAACACTGCCCGTCGATGAGCTCGGCACTGTGCTTGGGCAACAATTATTGATCCCGCTGGCGGCCGGTGATGCGCTGAGCATGGCGTACTTGTCTGGCCATGGCGGGCAAGCGCTCGCGAGTCGTCTCTTGAATGGGACACGAGCGGTGACCGTGCCAGTTGACGAGGTCAGCTCGCAAGCGGGCTTGGTACGCCCGGGTGACCAGGTCGATTTGCTGTTGGCAGAAGAGACGACCGAGGGAAGTGTTCGATGCGTGATGGTGAAGCCGCTGCTCCAGTCGCTCAAGGTGCTAGCTACCGGCGCACATCAGGTTGACCCTTCGCGTGGCGCCGACGAGTTGCTGCAGCGACGCGCCGAGCTTGGCATTTCCTATTCCACAATGACCCTCGATGTAACGCCTGAACAGGCTCAGCAGCTCGCGTTAGCGCTACGAGTCGGTGATCTGATACCGCTGCTACGCGGGCAAGGTGATGCAACACCCGTTGCGCTCAAGCCTCGCGTCTCCGATTCGCCGGAGTGCGAGCCGGCAGACAACAAAAAGTCCGTCGCACCATCTCGCTTGGCCAAAGCGCCTCGCGCGGGACGCAGTGTGGAGCTTTGGGTGGGTGGCGATCGCGAGCTCGCGAGAAGTCAGCACTGGTTTTCCGAGAAGCCCTGATCAAGCGGCCAAAAGAGCGCAAGAGGTGTCTAGATGATCAAAGAACTCATGCTGTTTCGAATCAAGGCGATCTGGATGGCGCTCATCGTGGTCCTTGGGTGCACGGCGGACTTGAGCGCCGCCCTACCAGAACGAATGGAGCTCTTCGTGGGTGACAGTCGCGTAGTCGATGCCGAAACCACACGTATCGCTGTTGGGAATGGCAAGTTGGTCTCTGCCACCTTAGTGAGCGCGGGGCAGTTCGTTCTCATCGGTCATGCTCCGGGCAATACGGTTGTTCAGCTGTGGTTGCGCGATGGGAGTCAGCGTCGGCTCGACGTTCGCGTGACCGCGATCGATCTACAGGCAACGTTGTTGGAGATTCAGCGCTTGTTGGCAGACGTGCCCGGCGCGAGTGCGCGGGTTGCGGGTGGTCGCATTCTGCTTGAAGGTGAGATCGTCGACGCGCGCGCTCGCGCGAGAGTTTCGGAGGTGATCAAACTGTTTCCGGAGATGCTCGTCGATCTGACGAGCAAACCATCTGCAGAAACCTTGGTCCATGTCGACGTCAAAATAGTGGAGTTCCGACAGGGACAGTTCCGCGAGCTCGGTATTCGGTGGCGCGACGATATATCCGGGCCATCGGCCGGAGTCATCGCCGATTTCGTCACGAATGATCGGTTCCGCTTTGTCAGTCCCGACACGCCCGCGGAGCCTCAGGCTTTCGATGCGATTCCTGGGCACACATCGGCCAAGGCATATCTGGGCATTGCCACGACACTCGAGTCTCGCTTGCGCATGCTTGAGCAGTCTGGCGAAGCATTGACGGTTGCAGAGCCACGTCTGAGTTGTCGCAGTGGCGGACACGCCCGTTTTGTTGCCGGGGGCGAAATCCCGGTACCGATCGTCAACTCGGTCGGTTCGACCGATGTCGAATTTCGTGAGTACGGGGTGATCCTCGATATCAAGCCGGTGGTCGACACGCCGGGGATCGTGATGCTGCGTGTCGAGACCGAGATCAGCCAAGTCGACAATGCTCAGCGGGTCGCCGGAATACCCGGTCTGCTCAAGCGTCGCTCGACGACTGACATTGATTTGAAGCACGGCGATACCGTCGTTATCGCGGGCCTGATGCAACGACAGCGGAGTCGGGATACCGAAGGGTTGCCCGGAGTGTCGCGACTGCCCGCGGTGGGTCGATTATTCGGCGTCAAAGGTCAGCGCCACGAGGAATCCGAAGTCGTGATCTTTTTGACGCCACGTCTCGAGTCGGCGACCGCTCGTAGCGATGACGATGCCGAGCGGCTGCGTCGCGCGCAAGAGCGGATCGACTCGTTAGGTTCATCACCGCGCAAGACGCCTGAGCGCCCGGCGCCCGCGCGTTCGTCTGAACTGAAGGGTGTGTAAGGTGAGTCTGCCCCGCGATGTGGCGTTGCCGCCAGGTGTTCACTGGATAGGACGTGAGGCGGACTGCGCTGTTTGCCTCGAGAGCCTAGGCGTCATCGATCATCACGCCCGCCTCGAGATGGCAGTCGATGGCAAGTTTGGCCTGGTAGATCTCGGCAGTGCGCAAGGCACGCGCGTGAACGGTGAGCGTATCGTGACGGCCGGCCCACTTGGCCCGTGGGATATTGTTCGGGTTGGCGATATCGATCTGCGATTTCTGCTGGCACGTGAGGTCAGTGTAAACATCAGGCGAGTTGGTGCCCCCGACACCATCATGGCGAACGAACCCGATTGGCTTGCAGCAGCGGGGCGTTTGCATCAGCGACTCATCGAACAACTCGATATACGACGGCGCGATGTCGCGAGTATGTCGGATGAGCATCTGCGTTCGTTGGCCAGTGAGTTGTTGAATCCGCTTGCGCAGGAAGAGGCCCGTAGTCTAGGTGGTGACCCGGGCGAACTGGCGCGCTTTGTCTTAGCCGAGTCACTGGGCCTCGGGCCTTTGGAGACATTGCTTGCCGACGAGCAGGTCGGCGAGATCATGGTCAACGGGCCGGCGAATCTATTTGTCGAAAGATCGGGGAAAATCGAGCGTAGTCCGCAGCGATTCAGTGGTGAGCCCGCGCTGCGCGGCATCATCGACCGTATCGTCACGCCGCTCGGTCGGCGCGTGGATGATGCATCGCCGATGGTGGATGCGCGTTTGCCCGATGGCTCTCGAGTCAACGTCATCGTGCATCCCTTGGCGATCCAAGGCACGGCGCTGACAATTCGTCGTTTCGGCCGGCGTCGTCTGACGGCAGGCGATCTCGTCACCAACGGTTCGCTCAGCGCGGCGATGTTGGCGTTTCTGAGGATCTGTGTCGAATCCCGTCGAAACATTCTCGTCTGTGGTGGCACGGGTTCCGGAAAAACCACGCTGCTGAATGTGCTCTCGAGTTTGATACCAGCGGACGAACGGGTCATTACCATCGAGGACTCAGCCGAACTGTGTTTCGATCACGCGAATCTGGTCACCCTAGAGACCCGCCCGCGCAATATCGAGGGGCGGGGCGAGGTGACGATTCGCGATCTTGTGCGTAATGCACTTCGCATGCGGCCAGATCGGATTGTCGTCGGCGAGTGTCGCGGCGGCGAAACGCTCGACATGTTGCAAGCGATGAACACCGGCCACGACGGATCGCTGAGCACCGTGCATGCGAACAGCCCGCGTGAGTTGCTCTCCCGTTTGGAAGTCATGGTGCTGATGTCGGGCGTCGAGTTGCCCGTCAGTGCCATCCGCGAGCAGATCGCTGGTTCGATCCACGTGATCGTCCATCAAGCCCGGCTTTCGAGTGGGCGCCGCTGCATCACCCGTATCACCGAAATCACCGGTATCGTGGCTGGCACCATTCAAATGCAGGACATCTTTCGTTCAGACTCTTCCGGGGCTGATTTCAGCGCCTGCGGCCACGTACCCCAATTTTACGAGGAGCTCTCGCGAGCAGGCGTATCCCTAGATCTGGATCTGTTTAGCAGCGGAACGCCGGCGTGATGGCGTTCGGTTTCGAGCCCCTTGCCGAGTGGATCGATGGTGCTGGCTGGGCGCTGATCATGGGTGCAGTCGCCGCGCTGCTGGCTTTCGTGGCCTCGCGTACCGTGCAGTGGGGTTCTCGAGAGCACCGCCACCATCTGGAGCATCTGACAGAAGTCGAGTTCGCGGAGCTGTTTCTCTTTCTCGATCCCGTGCGGTTCTTACAGTGGAACCTGATGGCCGCTCTCGCGCTGCCGCTGATCACTTTCATTTGGATCGGTGCGCAGACAGCTGCCGTAGTCTTTTCGGTCGTGATCGTCGCGCCGACGCTGATCTATCGCGTGTTGAAGCAGCGACGACGTCGAGCCTTGGAACCGCAGTTGGCCGAGGCGGCCAGCGCGATGGCCTCGTCATTGCGATCGGGTCTCGCTTTCGGACAAGCGCTGGAGCAAGTGGTCAAGCATCAGCCGGCACCGATCTCTCAGGAGTTTGCATTGGTGCTGCGTGAGCAACGACTCGGTGTGCCCATCGACAAGGCGCTGCAGGGCTTTGCGACGCGTGTCGATCTGCCCGACGCCCGGATGCTAGTGACGACTTTGGCGATTGCCCGCGAGCTCGGTGGGGGTCTCGCCGAGGCGTTGGAGCGCTATGCGCGGATGGTTAGACGACGTTTAGCTCTCGAGAACCGGATTCGTGCCTTGACCGCTCAGGGCAAATTACAAGGCTGGATCATGGGTGCGTTGCCCATCGGCTTGGCGGCAGTGTTGTGGTGGTTGAATCCGAATGAAATGAATCAGCTGATCGAATCGCCAGCAGGCTGGGCGGTCATCGCTGTGCTGGTCGTACTCGAATGGGTTGGCTTCCTGCTCATTCGGCGCATCGTGCAGATACGGGTGTAGCGAGGGGTGAGATGCTGAGAGCGGATTGGCTGATTGCCGTCTCGATGACGGTCGCCGTTTTTGCAGGTGCGTGGTTGCTTGCGCGTTCCGTCACGGCGGTCGCCGCGCGTTGGCGGATCGCGCAGAAAGAGACAGCGCCTACGAATTCGGCGCCTTGGTTGTGGCGTGTCATGGTCGTTCTGAGTGCGCCGTTGGCCGTATGGCTCGGTCCGCGGCTCTCCCTCAGTTTGCGCGAGCGTATTCAGCGCGAGTTACGTGTCGCGGAAATGGACGATGGGTTATTGCCGCAACAGTTTCTCGCCATCGCTTTGTCGTTACCCCTCGTCGTGGGCTTAGGCGCGCTGTTCGCAATGGGCGCCATCGCGACCGCGCTACTGGCGGCGTCGATCGTGGCGTTACTGCCGTGGTGGTGGCTGAAAGAAGCCGCTGCCCGACAGCGTTTGGAGGTGCTTCGCGAGTTGCCGACGTATCTGGACATGCTCACCTTGTCCCTTGAAGCAGGTGGCGCCTTAAGTGTGGCTCTCAAGATCAGTACCGAACGTGCGCCAGAGACTTTATTGAAGCGTGCGTTCATGCGGGTGCAAGGTGATTTGCGTGCGGGTCGATCTCGGGTTGAGGCCCTCAAAGCGTTGGCGGAGCGACTCGATAGCCCAGCTGTGACGGCCTTGGTAGCCGCATTGATCCAAGCAGATTCGAGCGGCGGAAGTCTCGCCGACGTATTGCGCGCGCAGTCCGAGCAGCGTCTCGATGAGCGCTTTGCGCGTGCCGAGAAGGCAGCGATGGAAGCACCGGTGAAAATGTTGGGGCCTTTGGTGCTTTGTATCTTTCCCTGCACGTTCATCGTACTCGCAGCGCCCATCGTATTGCGCTTTGTCGATTTATCGCCATGAGCAGTCCTATGCTGTCGGCGCCTATGCGTGTGAAGCTCGCTCAAAGTTACGCAGATAGACTGCGGGGGGTGGGGCTGCGCGTAGCGTGGCGCGATTTCGATGCCTTGTGTCTACCGCGCTGTCGAGCCGTACATACGTTGGCTTTAGCGCGTCCGATCGATGTGGTTTTTGTTTCGGGCGATGCGACGATCGTGGAGGTTAGGCAGCGTGTTCAGCCGTGGCGTGTCGTGATCGCTCGTTCGCCCGATGCTATCGACGCCTGGGAGTTTCCCGAGGGTATCTGCGAGTCGTGTGATGTCATCGCTGGCTTATCAATCGAGACGATGCTACGCCGAATGATTCGAACGCCCGACCCGTAAGCGAGTCGCAGCGTGGTTAGATTAAAGCGGTACCGTTCCGAGCAGGCCAAGCGTCGTGCATCGGGTGCATCGATGGTTGAGTTCACGGTGGTATTTGCATTAATACTGCTGCCGGCGCTGATGGCGGTCTTTGAGTTCGCGCAGTTGAGCGTGGCAAAACAAAATCTGCGCTATGCGGTGTTTGATTCGGTTCGGGCGGCCGAGGCAGCAACCGAGTCGCCGGATATCACCATGCTGCGCTGGCACTTGGCGCGCGCGCTGTTGCCCTCATTGGCTGATCGATCGGATGGCGGTGTGGCGGCACTCGCGGCCGCAGCCGCGTTGGCTGCGCGCCCCGATCTGTTGGACATCACCTACCGTTCCACCGAAAGCACACGTGTCGATGCCGCAACGGCTCTCGAGACCTGGGAGCTTGAGGTGCGCTGGTGTCGCGAGTTGTTCTTTGCGCCCATCAAGTATGTCATCCCAGCCTTGCTTCAGATGCGCTCGACGTCTTGGTTCGATGAAGCCTGCTATGCCCGTGAGAGCTTGCCGCTGGTCGCCAAAGCCTATGTGCTCAGACCATCAGCGCCACAGGAGTCTCAGGGTCTTTGAGCGCAGCGGCCAGTTGCTCGGGTGTGTCGATATCGAAAGCGGCGCTCGGCATGTCGATCGGTACGACCTGATCATCGGATTTCAACAAGCTGCCGGCACCGCGATCTCCCTGCAAGGCGCTAAGGCGCTCGAAATAACGGGCAGGGAAAACTGCGGGTACGCCGACGGTGTCGTCGTAGGCAGCCGCGATGGGTCGCTCGGGGTTAGTCCGAGCAACATCAAGTAGACGTTGATACTCGTCGCTCGCGACGAGCACTTGATCGGCCAAGACGATCAGGACTGCGGACGTTCCCGGCGGTAGAGATTGGATACCGAGTCGAAGTGAGCTCGACAAGCCGTCCGACCAACGTTCGTTGATCGCGATATCGACCCCGGTGCCAGACAGGGCTTCACGCAAAGGCTCGGGCTCCGGGCCGAGCACGACCGTCACCGCAGAGGCTGGACCGCGAGTCGCTATTGCAGTGCTGACCGATTCGACGACGTGGCGGATAAGAGGGCGTCCCCGATAGTCGGCAAGACCCTTCGGGCTCCCAAAACGACGGGCGGCACCCGCGGCGAGCACGAGAGCGTGAACGGTCGTCGATCTCACGTTGAAGTTATGCGTTCATCAAGGCGATGCGTTGACGATTTTCGCTGGCAGACGCGGAACCTCATCCAGTACCCAAGCTTGCGATTCGCGGCGAGCTGGGGAGGGAATCGCGAAGATGACATCGGCGCGCTCGCGTGCCGCTTGTACGGCTCCCATGTCGATGCGCCAGCCGCGTGCCTCGAACTCGTCGAGTTTGTCGCGATACTGCAAGATCACTTTGTCCGCCGGCATCATCAATTCCTTGGCGCGCGAAGGCGGCGTCAAGCGCGGCATGACTTCGTTCATGACCTTGATATCTTGCGAGGCGATGAACATGTTGCGCTCGTTGATCTTTGTGTCGAGCCAGGCGTTGATTTTTCGCTTCAGCCAACCACCGAGAACGCCCATCTTGCTTTGCTTGAAAAACCCGATGTTGCGCTGATTCAGCAAAAAGACCCGCGTCTTGTTTGCATCGATCGGCGCCTCGAACATGTATTGATGCATCGCCGTCTTGGCGGTGAAGCGAATGTAGGTCCACATGTGATTCGGGCCATACGTGCCCGAGCCAGCTTCCATCTTGCCGCCTTCTTTTTTGAAGAAGCGCATGATCGGATTCTTCAGTGGTGGCGCGTCGAAAGTCGACAAGAAGCCGTGTCCCCAAGGGTTTTCTTGATGAGGGCGTAGCTCAGTCATCAGGTAGGTGTCTTCGCGCTCACCTTGATAGCCGTGGGTCGGGTGAACGTATTCGTTATGCGCGGGATCGAGTCCATTCTCGATCGATCGCTCGTAGTGATAGTTGATGTCGAAGGTGACCAACGTGGAGCGCCACTCGTCCGTGCCGTGCTCCGGGATCGGCATGATCGGAGGGCGCAGATCCGCCGGAAGGTCGCCGAGAAAAGCGAATACGATTCCGTACTTTTCATCGACGGGATAGGCATCGACGCGTGCGCGCGGTGGCGGCTTAGTGGTCTTGCCGATTGAGGGAATACGCGTGCAAATCCCATCGCGATTGAAGCGCCAGCCGTGGTAAGGACATTGAACCGTGCCGTCGTCCTTGCATTTGCCGCCCGAGAGGCTCGCACCGCGGTGGACACAAGTATCAGACAGCACAGCTGGCTTACCTTGTTCGTCACGGAAGACGACGAAGTCATGACCGAGCAGGCGGACCTTCTGCGGCGTGTTGCCGAGATCCTCGCTGCGAACGACTGGATACCAAAAATTAATGTACATGCTTCAACTCCGTGCGAACGCGGGTCTTTTACGCGACTACGGATGGACAAGCCTAGTACTCCATCCCCTCGGTGTCCAACGAATGGACAAGCTGGGTGTATTTCAGGAGCCGGCCATTGGCTGACGGGTTAAACGCAGCTACAACAAGCAAACCGACAAGCCCGATGACCGGGCGTCAAACTCAACGGTCAGCGTGAGGGGATAGCGTGACGGATAACACCAGTGGCTTCGAGGGGCGCGAAGAGGTTTTGGGGCAGGCGGTTGCACTGGCGATCCGCACGCTGAAAGATTCCATGCCGTATCAGCACGAGATGAACGATGCACTGGTAAAGATGCATCTGAACTCGGTGCAGTTCGCCAAGAACAAGGGTCTCTCGAAGCAGTACGTGGAGCATGATGTGCAGACGATGCGCCCCATGCTCGAGCGCACCCGCGAGGCGATCGCCCGAACCGGCGACCGCGAACTCGCTTTGACGGCGATGTTCGAGCGAACAGCCTGTCTTTATCAGCTTTGTCTCGATCTGCAGGTGACGCCCGGTCAGCGTCGATTCACGTTCCCGTTTTCGCATGTGCTCGCCATTTCCCGACGCATCGGTCAGTTTGATCTGACGGATGCCGAAGTTCATGACATCTGGCTGAAACCGCGTTTGCACGGTTACGCGGCGGTGATGGGTGTCGAGATAGATGTCGCCGATATCGACGCCGAGAACAAGGTGACGGTGCGACTGAAATGACGCAAACGCCACGTTCGATCAATCGACGCAGTTGGTTGGCTGGTAGTTTGATTTTAGGCGCCGGTGTTGGTGCTGAGTCGAGTTCGGCAATCTCCAGCGCTGCGGTAGCAGTTGCAGGCTCTGAGCCAGACACGTGGCGCTCGGATGAACAGCTTCGCAATCTCGTACGTATGCAAGGGAGCTTGCTTGAGGAGGATGTGCGCTGGTGGTTCACCGGCGTGATCTTTGGTGTGCGCGGCGAGGGTGAAACTCCGAGGCCACTGGTGCGCTTCGAGGGTACGGAGGTCTATTGGTTCTCCCACCGCGGTGATGATTTCCAGCTCGGCGGGCATACGGTGACGTTCTTCCGCGATTTCGAGACGGGGGAGTTCCTGTACGAGTTCATCAACCCTTATACCGGTAAACGCGAGTCGGTGAAGCCTGCGGTGCAGGGTGGCAATCTAGGTTTTGCTTATACGCGGCAAGGTATTTGGCCGGTTCGGCTCGACGGAACACCCCTCGCAGAACCGGTGAAAAAGCCGCTACGAGTGCAGTGGCACGAGATGGGTCCGCATATTTGGCTGCAGCATCAGACGGTGTATCCACCTGGCATGCCTGCGATGCATGGCCAAAGACAGACGATCTTCGCGCAACGCGATGCGTTGCGGGATCCCCGTCAAAACTCGGTGCCCGCGAGTTTTTCTTCGGTGGTCTTCATGAATTGGCTGAAGTGGATGGACATGAAGGACCAGCCTGGGCACGTGATCTGGCATGCGTCGGGAGTGAAGTTGCAGAGCATGGATCAATTGCCGCGCGCGTATCGAGAGCGCGCTGAGAAGGAGTATCCGGATCGCCTGTCCGCAAGACCCGTGCCGCGCTAGTGGCATTTGAGCGTGTGCGCAGAGTGGTCACATTATGTTGCGTGAATGTCACGAAGTTTGACGGAGCAGAGCCGTTGTAGCACTCTGCATGTGCTGTTCTTAGAGATTCGCTAAAGAAATCTCGAGTACGGCGAAAAAACATCATGACTCGGGGGTCATAGGAAAATGAGTAAATCGCACAAGCCGACGCAGCGGTCGGTTGCTCTCGTCGTTGGGGGCATGTCCACCGTATTGGCGATGCCAGTGGTCGCCAACGAGGCGGTTGGTCTCGAGGAGATCGTCGTGACGGCGCGTAAGCGCGAGGAGAATCTGCAAGATGTCTCCATGTCCATCACGGCCATCACGTCAGGTGAAATCGAGAAGATGGGTATCTCCGATGTCGAAGATATTGCCCGGCTCGATGCCTCGTTGATCTATGACAAAGGATATTCGGCGACGGACAACCGCATCTCGATTCGCGGCCTGTCACCCACGCGCGGCCGTGTCAACGTGGCGGTGCTCGTCGATGGTATCGACACCTCGAGTGAGAGTATTCAGTTCGGCGGTGGTTCGTTGTTGGCGACCAATAAATTGCTCGACCTGCAAGCGATCGAAATCGTCAAGGGACCGCAGTCCGCATTGTATGGACGAAGCGCCTTCGCTGGTGCTGTGCAGTACGTCACCAAAGATCCCGCGAAGCTCGCCGAAGGTGATATCCGCGCGTCGTTTGCAGAGTATGGCCGTCAAGATGTGACGGGATCCTGGAGCGGCCCGCTGAGTGACACCTTGGGTATTCGCGTCAATGCCGTGCAGTGGAAACAAGACGGGATCTACAAGAATTCGGTGACGGGTAACGAAGTCGGTTACGGTGATGGTTGGGGCTTAGCCCTGACGGGTAAGTGGGAGCCAACTGAGAACTTCAGCGCCAAATTCCGCGCCGAATATACCGATGACAAGTTCGGTCAATCGGCGACGGCACAGTTACCCATTACGCTGGTTTCGGTTCGTCCGACCACGGGCTCGGATTGTTTGACAGTCGGCACGGGTGCCATCGTCGCCGCGGTTCGTGGCAGCTGTCCGGCGGGCAGCGGTCGGGTGTATTCCGGAACAACGGTGTTACCGCCCGGCTTTACGTTACCGCCGGGCTCCGGCAACCCTGCCTACCCAGGCACTTTCTTTGGTAGCAATCACGTTTATTCATCGGCGGGCCTCGTGCCCTCAGCGGATAAGCTCAAGGTCAAGTTGGACCCCAATCCGCTGACGGGCAAGGACTACGCTGGTAGCACGCGTGAAATCCTGCGTTTCTCTGCTGTGCTCAACTGGGACTTCGACTTCGGCACCGTGACTTCGCTGACCGGTGTCACCGATGCGAACTTCACCTTCGAGGAAGATGGGGACTTCGATTCGGGCGTCGTCAACGGCGTGGATACCTCCTTGCGTGCGGCGAAGTTCGACAACTCGAACGAGACGGAGCAGTTCAGCCAAGAGCTGCGCTTCCGTTCGGATTTCGAGGGTCCGGCGAACTTCATGTTGGGCTACCTCTACTGGCAGGAAAAGGCGGCGCAGACCACGCGCTCAATCAATATCTTCTGTCTGCCACCGATTCCGCCCAACACGTTTTTCCCAGGTCAGCCCGCGATTGGTCCGAGCTGCCAAAATCGCTCGGCGAACCAAGTTCTGGGTCTCATGACCAATCCGATTCCTCGCGTCAACGCGCGTGATATTGAACACAATTCGTTCTTCGGATTGCTTGAGTACGATCTGAATGATCGGTGGCGCATCAGCGTCGAGGGACGTTACGGTCAGGAAACCGAGACAGTTGCTGGCGTGAATTGCTCGTCGACGCTTGACGCTGCATCGTTTCCTGGTGGCCCTGTCACGAAGTGCCAGGACCCGAGCTTCCCGGGCTTCCAGATCGGGTTCCCGTCGGTTGGGTATCTCTACCCCTTCTTCAACCCCTTTGCGCCGCCGGGTGTCCCGGGCACAGGCGTTCAGCAAGCGCCCGGCGTGCCAGTCACGCTCGAGACGGAGCACAGCTACTTCACGCCGCGCGCGACGATCGAGTTTCGTCCGGCTGATGACTTGTTGCTCTATTTGACCTACGCCAAGGGTGTGAAGCCGGGTGGTGTGTCGACCGTGACGGCCGGTTCATGGCAAGACGCCGACTATGACGGCGCGTACGACGAGTTCTCGTTCAAGGACGAGAAGATCCAAGAGTACGAGTTCGGCGCCAAGATCCAGAGCTCGGATGGTCGTGTGCGATTCAATCCGGGTATGTTCCTCATCAAGTACGACGATAAGCAGGTCGGTGCACAACTCGTGACGCCGTCGGGCATTCTGGTCGGTCGCTTGCTGAACGCGGGTAAGGCGGAGGTTCGTGGTCTTGAAATCGACACGCAGTGGGCGCCGAATGAAAGCCTGCTGTTCGGTCTCAACTACTCCTACCTCGATACCGAGTTCATCGACTTCCCGTTTACCTCGGCATCGCCGACGGATGCGGTTCGAGTGGGAAGCTGCAACCGTAAGACCGATACGTTGGCGAACTCGCGAGTCTGCTTCCACAACCTGAAGGGTCGTGAACTTGAACGCGCGCCGAAGCATTCGCTTGTTGGTATGGCGCGTTGGTCGCGGCCGATGGGTGATCTCTTCGGTGCGACCGGCGTTCGCTTCTTTGTCGAAGGCGATATGCAGAAGCAATCGAAGCGCTACCTCGACTTCTACAACCTCGTGCAGTTTGATGCTTACACGATCGGCAATGTGCGCATCGGCATGACCTCAGACCGTTGGGATATGCAAGTGTTCGTCAACAACCTCACCGACGACGACACAGTGCAGGGCGGTAGCGCGAATCCGGGCGACGTGGCCCAGTCGCTGGCGGACCCCAGCAACTTCTCGCCGGCTAATACCGCGGGTGTCGCACTGCCGGATCCGCGGATCGTCGGGTTCCGCTTCGCGTATCGCTTCGGCGGTCGCTGAGTCGAGATACGAATAATCGGGTCGCAACCTCGCGGTTGCGGCCCGTTTTTCATTTGTCACGAGGAAGCGACGTGTTTGAAGGCCGACATCTGATCGATGGAGAGCTCACACTGGGTGAGGGTGGTGTAGCGGGCGATTGGATCGAGAGTCACGAGCCCGCGACGCTCAAGCCACTCGGTCGGGTGCCAGTGGCGACAGCGACCGATGTCGATCATGCGGTTCAGGCAGCGGCACGGGCGCAGCGCGCTTGGGTCGGTTTGTCCGTCTGGGAGCGCGCCACTCGTTTGAGAGCGCTGGCTGCGGCCGTTCGGGCCCGAGGTGGCGAGATTCTCTCCCTCGAGGCACGCGACACCGGTAACACCATTGGCAAGCTGCGCGCCGATATCGAGATTGCTGCGGGTTACCTTGAGTATTTCGCAGGGCTCGGTAGCGAGTTGAAGGGCGAGACGATTCCCGCCACGGCGCGCGGGCTGCATTACACGGTGCATGAGCCCTACGGCGTGGTGGCGCGCATCGTTCCGTTCAATCATCCGTTCATGTTCGCTGCAGCGCACCTGGCCGCACCGTTGATGGCGGGCAACGCCGTCGTGGTGAAGACGCCTGAAACCAGCCCGCTATCGGGTTCCGTGTTGGGCGAGTTGGTTCGCGATACGTTACCGCGCGGTCTTGTGAATATCGTTCACGGCTACGGCGCTCCGGCAGGTGATGCCTTGGTACGGCATCCTCTCGTTCGTCGTATTGGATTCACCGGATCGGTCGCAACGGGGCTCGCCATTCAGCGTGCGGCGGCGGAGTCGGCTGTCAAACACGTTAGTCTCGAACTTGGCGGCAAGAATCCCTTTATCGTCTTCCCAGACGCCGATTTGGATCGTGTCGTGGAGATGGCGGTCGCAGGAATGAACTTCTCGTGGGCGGGTCAGTCGTGTGGTTCGACGAGCCGCTTGCTGTTGCACGCGGATATCCATGACGAGATCGTCGAGCGTGTTGCTGAGCGTATGCGAGCGCTACGAGTGGGTGATCCGTTGGATCCTGCTTCGGAGATGGGGCCTGTCAATTCCTCGAAACAGTTCGAGCGTATGCAAGGTTTCATCGCGGAGGCGGCAGCGCAGGGCGCGCGTTTGGTCACAGGTGGCACACGGCCATCCGGAACGATGTTCGCACAGGGTTATTGGTTAGAGCCCACGTTGTATGCAGATGTGACGCAAGAGATGCGCGTCGTGCGTGAGGAAATCTTCGGTCCGATCGTTTGTGCTCAGCGCTGGCATCGAGAGTCCGAGGTGATCGAGCTTGCGAACGACTCCCCATATGGATTGACGGCCGCCGTCTGGACGCGCGATCTCGCCACTGGATTACGGATGACACGCGCAATCGAAGCGGGCACGGTGTGGCTGAATACGGCGGGGCAACACTTCGTCGGCGCACCTTTCGGTGGCTGGAAAGACAGCGGTCTCGGCGGCGAAGAGTGCCTTGAGGAGCTATACAGCTATTCGCGTCTCAAAGCCGTTCACGTGCCCGCTTAAAGGCTTGCCACAACAGATAGGCGGCAATCGGGTTGGCGATGGTCGAGACCAGCGCCATCGAATAGCCCACCTTGCTTTCGTCACCGAAGATGAAGTCGGTTGAGAAGCCCACAGCGAACGGCCCGAGGGTGGCACCGACAAGGACCAGCGACAACTGGTAGGCAGCGCCAAATTGCGCCCGCATGCGATCCGGGGTGATGGCCTGTACATAAGCGCCGGCGGGTCCCGTGGCTGCAGAGCCAAAGAAAAACGTGAAAAAGATCAATGCAGCATGCGCCTGCATGGTCGGCATGAACGGCGCGAGTATCGAGGGCAATACCAAGCCGAGTCCGCAATAGAACAGCACTCGCAACTTGGCCCGATGATCACCCTTTGACTCGAGGTAATCCGACCACCAGCCGCCGGCAAAGGCACCCAGTAGCCCACCCGTCAGTGCGACGGTGCCGATGGTCAATGCCGCTTCGGCGGGCGTCGCCCCATACTGGCGTTGATAGAGCGCGGGTGTCCAGGTCATGACTGCGAAGGCGGTGACAGCGGTCGTGCCGTAGCCCGCGAACACGTACCCATAGCGAGCGAGATTCGCTTTGAAGTGCGCACGAGTCTCTTGAAGTGTGGCTGGCGGTCCCTGTTGTGCACGCGGGGGTTCTTTGACGAGGAGCATCAGCAACGCGACGGGCAGCCCCAGCAAGCCGATGATGACCATGACCAGACGCCAACCCGAAATATCGCCGACGATGGGCCAGGTCACCGTACCCTGTGACATGACCCACGCGATGGTGGCGCCGCCTAGCAGATAAGCGAGCCCCGTACCTGCCGTGACACCGGCGCTGAAGACGCCGATGGCCAGCGAGAGTCGCTGCGGAGGGAAATAGCCTGCGAGCATGGAGTAGGCAGATGGCGAGAGCGTGGCTTCGCCTACACCGACGCCGATGCGATACAGAAAGAGCTGCGCATAGGAGCGGGCGGTTCCTGCCAAGGTCGTCATGCTGCACCAGAGCACGATGCCGGTGGTGATGATCCATTTGCGACTATATCGATCGGCCCAGCGTGCGATGAGAAGACCCATGCCGCAGTAGAAGATGGCGAAAGCGGCGCCCGCGAGCAGACTGAAGGCGGTGTCGGATATCTGCAGGTCCGCTTTGATGGGCTGAACCAGCAGCGACAGGATCAAGCGGTCGATAAACGACACGCAGTTGGCGAGCGCGAGCACCAGAACGACAAACCAGGCATAGACCGGGTTTGCATAGGTCTGCGTTTGGGAGGTGGTCACGCTGTCGTCCCCTGTTGGTTTTTATTCGAGTGGCTGGAGTATATCCCCCTAGGTGAGGTGGCCGACATGATCCGCAAATTACTTAAATGGTTGCTCGGCATAGTTGGGATCATCCTGCTAGCGGCCGTCGCGATCGGTATGTGGGCGGCATGGATCTATCGGGATCAGTCAGCCGCCGAGGTCGAGGCTCGTTGGGCGGACGCTCGATCTCGCTTCGTCGAGATCGACGGCGTACGACTGCATTACCGCGACGAAGGTGAGGGGCCAGTCGTGCTCTTGCTGCACGCGAACTATTCGAGTCTGTTCATGTGGGAGCCCTGGGTCGACGCGCTCAAGGACGGATATCGCGTCATCCGGGTTGATCTGCCCGCACACGGTCTCACCGGCCCTGAACCTCAAGGCAACTACACGCTTGAGCGCATTCAATACCTCATCGAATCATTCATCGACTCACGTGGTCTTAAGCGCTTCACGCTCGCGGGCACTTCGATCGGTGGCACGGTGGCCATGCGCTATACCGCCGATCATCCTGAGCGAGTCGAACGCTTGGTACTCATCAGCCCAGGATCTTTAGAAAAGCGCGTTCGCGGCCGGACTCAGGGTGCCGATATTCCCAAAGCGGCGAACATGATCGCTTACGTCGCGCCGCCTGCCTTTACTCGGTTCATGCTCGAAAATGACTACGGGGATCCTGCCAAAGTGAGCGATACCATCGTCGATGAGTGGTATTCGATGTGGCGCCGTGAAGGCAATCGATTGGCGATGATCGAGTTGTTGCGACAGTACGTCTCGGGCGGCGTCGAGGAAAAAATCCGCTCGGTCAAAGTACCCGTGCTTCTCATCTGGGGCGAGCGGAACAAGCGTGTTCCTGTATCGCTGGCGTACGAGACGCGAGATTTGCTGCAAAACTCACCCGAGGTGCGCCTCGAGGTGTTGCCCGGGATCGGACATATGCTGGTTCAGGAAGCCCCGCTCGAGAGTGCAGCGGTGATACGTCGCTACCTTGATGAGTTCAAAGAAAAAGACTCCGCTAGAACTTCGGCGATCGTTTCTCGATGAAGGCGCGAGCACCTTCGAGAAACTCAGGCGACGAGAAACTCTCGTCGTAGTAACGCTTCGAATCCGGAGTTTCGGCATCGGTGCCCGAACTGATCAGGCTCACCACGGACTTGGCTGCGCGCACCGAATTCGGTGCATTGCCCGCGATCTCGGCAGCGAGTGCGAGCGTGTAGGGCTCGAGTTCATCTGGTTGGACGATCTGATTGATCATCCCTAAGCGCAGGGCCTCGGTCGCATCAATACGTCTGCCGGTGTAGAGAATTTCCTTCGTACGCGACGGGCCGACGAGATCGTACAGTCGTTTGGTATCGGCCAGACTGTAGGCGAGACCGAGTTTGGCGGGGGGGATGGCAAAAAAGGCATCGGGCGTCGCGATACGCAGATCACAACTCAAGGCGAGTCCGCAGCCTCCGCCCGTGCAGGCGCCGCGGATCATGGCAATCGTCGGAATCGGAATACGCTCCCAAGCGACCTGCGCATCCAATACGGCTTGTTGCATCGCCTGCATCTTCGGCGGCTCGGCCAGGCTTTGGCGCATCTCGACGATGTCGGCTCCGGCGCTGAACGCCTCGTGACCCGCGCCCGCCAGCAAGATGACCCTCAGCCGGTCATCTTGTGACAACTGCGCCGCGAGGTGGGTCAGACCCATCCACATCGCGCAGTTCAGTGCATTGCGCTTGTCGGGTCGATTCAACGTGACTCGACCAATCGGGGGAACTATGTCCGTCAGCAGTTCGCTCATGCGATCATGTTAGCAGTCTGAAGTTCTCACAAGGAGTTCCGATGAGCGTCTATCCGGATCTGCGTGGCAAGGTTGCAATCGTGACAGGCTCAGGTCGCCCGAAGGGTCTCGGCGAAGCCATGGTGAAACGATTGGCAGCCGAAGGTTGCAAGGTGGTCGTGAGCGATATCGGCGCTGCGCGGGGTGCCGAGATGCCCGAGACGGCGATCGGCTCATCAAAAGAGATGCAGCAGATCGTCGAGGAGATTCGTGCTGCTGGCGGCGAGGCAATCGGGCTCGTGTGCGATGTGCTCGAAGAAGCGCAGGTTGCTGAACTCGTGGCGAAGACGGTCGCGCACTATGGGCGCCTCGACATCATGGTGAACAACGCGGGTATCGGTTATCTGATGAAGCCGATCATCGAGATGACTCAGGCGGATTGGGATGCCGTGCTTGGCGTCAATTTGCGCGGCGCGTTTTTCGGTATCAAGCATGCGGCCAAGCAGTTTATTGCCCAAGGGCAAGGTGGCCGAATTATCAACATCGGTAGTCAAGCGTCGAAGTCGGGGTTCCCGTTCGCGTCAGCCTATGTGTCTTCGAAGCACGGCATGGTGGGTCTGACTCGCTCGGCTGCGATCGAGCTCGGCGCACAGGGCATTACCGTCAACACGATTTGTCCGAACCATGTCACGACGGGTCTTGGCGCTTGGCAGAACCAGTTCTTCAGCGCAGCGACCGGCCGTAGTGAAGAGAAGTATCTCGCGGATATGCGCGCTCGCATTCCGCTCGGTCGACCGGGCTTGCAAGAGGATATCGCTAAGGCCTGCGCATTCCTTGCGTCTGGTGAGGCTGCTTACATCACGGGTGAAGCGATGAACGTTTCGGGCGGCGAGGAGTATCACTAGACATGAGTTACGCTTGGCCGAATGGGGCGCGTCTGGCGCTCTCGCTCGTTGTGAACGTGGAAGAAGGCGCCGAATTCAACATTGAAGACGGTGATCGCGGTCCTGAGCCCGTTGATGAGCTTGGGATTACCTTGAAGAAGCCGGTACGCAATTTCGGCAACGAGTCGAACTATGCCTACGGCATCAACGAGGGTGCGCCCCGCGTATTGGGTTTGCTCGATCGTTACGGATTTCCGGCGACTTTCACTGCGGCAGCAGTCGCACTCGAGCGTGCACCACAGGTTGCTCGCGGGATCGCCGGTGCGGGGCACGAGGTGTGCGCGCACGGCTATCGTTGGGCGCACCAGCTCGGAATGAGCGAGGAGGTCGAGCGTGACTTCATTCGCAAGGCAACCGATAGCATCGCGAAGACCACGGGGGCTCGACCCGTCGGCTGGCTGTCACGATATCTACATACCGCAGAGACTCGCCGCTTGTTGAGTGAAGAAGGCTACCTCTACCACATGGACGATTTCAGTCGCGATGAGCCGTTCATGGATCGTTCGTTGGTCAAGCCGATGGTGGTGTTGCCTTATGCGCTCGATTCAAACGACATGAAAATGTGGAATGCGCCGGCGCTGATGCCGACCGATTGGCTGACCTACGCCAAGGATACTTTCGATTGGTTGCTGGCAGAGTCCGCCGGCCGTCCGCGGATGATGTCGCTCGGTGTGCACCTGCGTATCATCGGTCGGCCCGGCCGTATCGTCGCGCTCGATCGATTCCTGCAGCATGTCAGTCGCGCCGAGGGCGTGTGGGTCGCGACACGACGTGACATCGCCGCGCACTACCTCAGCATTCAGTCACTCTGATAACGCCTCTGCGAACGCCATGACGAGTTCATCGGCGCCAGGTTTTCCGACGAGTTGCAAGCCGATCGGCAGGCCCTCGTTTGCGATGGGAATGGTGGCGGCGGGTGATCCGGTGGCAGTCGCGACGACGGTCAGATCCGCCAACGAGTCGGGTGTCGGTAGCGCATGAGCAAAGGCGGGCACGGGGGAGGTCGGCAGCAAAATGATGTCGACGTTCTGCGTGATCTCACTCCAGCACGCGGAGAAATCACTGACAGTCGCGCGATAGCGTTCGAGCTTGGCTTCGTCGAGTCGGCCGCCGAACTCGAGCATCCCGCGCAGTGGTTCATCGAAGTCTTCAGGGTGTCTCTCGAGATACTCGCGATGGGTGAGCCACATGCGATGTTCACACAGAGCGAAGATCGCGCGACGTACCTTGCGTAGCTGCAGCGGACCCACGGTCTCCGACGCCCATTCGAGATTTTGTATCGATGCGAAATGATTGGCATACCGTCCAATTGCGGCGCGAAAAGCTGACTCGGTCGTCGCGTCCAATTCGACATCACCAAAGGAGCTCATGACTGCGCATCGCAGTGAGCGTGAAGGCGCGCACGCCGAATTGTTGAGGGCGCCGACGGCTTCAAGCAGCTCACGCGCCAGCGTGGTCTCGCGAGTCAGTGGGCCAAGATGATCGAAGTCTTCGTGAACGGGCAGCACGCCGTGCAAGCTTAGGCGATTAGGTGAAGGCTTGAAGCCGACGATGCCGCAAAGTGCGGCGGGAATACGAACCGAACCAATCGTGTCACTACCGATCGCCGCGTCGCAATGTCTAGCGGCAACCGCAGCCGCCGAACCGCCGCTCGAGCCGCCGACGGATAGAGTCGGATCGATGGGGTGTCGAATCGCGCCCTGCATACTGCATCCGCTTGCGCCGAGTGCGCCCGCATCCATCGTCGTTTGACCGAGCAAGATGGCGCCGGCCGCTCGCAAGGCCTTGATCACGGCGGCATCGTTCTCGGCGCGCTTGTCGCGGCGGCTGCGCAAGCCGCCTGCCCAAGGCCAACCGGCGACAGCGATATTTGCCTTCACGCCGATTAGGCAACCGTCGATCGCGCTCAAGCTCCGCGCGTTGGCCGCGCGTTGATCACTCGCACCGGCTGCTTCGCGAGCCGCCGCGATATCTAAATGACACCAGGCATTGAGATCATCGCGCTCGATACGCTGGAGCGCCGACTCGAGCCGGTCGACGGCATTCGAATACATCACGGTGTCAGGCGCTCGCCTTGGGCCGCTCGTCGATCAATCGAATCGGCTTTTGTCGACTTTCGATCTGCGTGAGAGCGGCCGTTTCGCCGGGTGCAACAAGTTCCACTTCGATCTCGACGCCCACACGCCGACTGAGCAAGCTTGCGAAGCCCCGCGCGATCTCAGCGTCTTGGTGGGCACCACCACGCGTCTCAATGACTACGCAGAGATTGTCGCGACCGGATGCGTCACGGCGGGCACGGCAAATGTATTCACCGGCAAACTCAGTACGCTCGTTGAGGATCGCCGCCAGAGCGAGAGGGTACACGTTGATACCGCGAAGTTTGACCATGTTATCGCTGCGACCGAGCACGCCGACGGTGCGCTGCAGCTGAAACCCGAGTGAGGATGTACCGCTTTTCCACGCGGACAAATCATGCGTGTTGAAGCGAATCAACGGGTATACATCGTCACGATAAAGGGAGGTGACCACCATGTCGCCTGCATTCTCTCCGTTGACGGCTCGGCCGCTACCCTCGTCGATGAGCTCCAGATACTGCGCATCCTCCATGACGTACATGCCATCGCGATCGGGGCCTTCGGCTGCGATCGGGCCCGTATCGGCGACCCCATACCAGTCAAAGATTTCGGCGCCGCCCCAGGCGCGCGAGAGTGCGCTGCGCGACTCGCGCCCGACGTGTCCAAAGATCGCACGAATACCGAGATCTCGCCCTGGCTCAAGCCCCATCTCGCGCGCAGTCTCGGAGAGTTGTCGGATGTAATCGACAAAGCCCACGATCACGGTGACCTTGAGATCGCGCATCAATTCGATCTGAGTTACCGAGCGAGTTTCCTTGCCGGTGCCTGCCGAGAGAAAGAGCGAGTTCGTATAGTGCAGGGCGGCCTCGCGGACGAAATGCCCGCCGTTGATCATGCCGTGTCCGTAAACCGAGTGAATCACGTCGCTCGATCTAAGCCCTTGCATGCGCCAAATTCGAGCAACGAGCAGGGCTTGTACTTCGCGGGACTTGGGGCTGAATAGCACGACCTGCGGTCGTCCGGTCGTGCCACTGGTCGTGTGGATGACCGTGACTGGTCGTTGCTCGATGTCCCATTTGTCGAAACCGTGATAGTCCCCATAGGGCGGGTGATCGGCAAGGCTCTTCATCAGCTCGGACTTGCCGAAGATGGGCAGTTTTTCGATGTCGTCGAGTCCCTTGACGTCTTGCGGGGTCAAGCCCTGCGCGCCCCACAGTCGCTGATAGAACGGGATTTCCCAAGCGCGTTGCAAGCAGCGTCGGAACAGTCGATCTTGATGCGCGCGAATTTCGTCGCGCGAGCGCTTAGCGAAGTCGTCGCTGAAATCGGCGCCCAATGGAAAGTCTCTGCGCATCTGGGCGTAGTCGAACGACTCAAAATAATTCGGGTAAGTCATGCAGCGTCCTCAAATAACATCGCATCGACGAGTTGGGTCATGTCGGTCATGGCGGGTAGATCATCGACGAGTCGAATCAATTTAGAGATCGATTCTGGACTCATGGGCTTGCGGCCGGCACTGGCCGCCCGTTGAAACTTGGCAAGATGTCGTTCGCGTGTGAGCGGTCGACCGGGTGCGCCGAGGACGGCCGGCAGCGCTAACCCCTCGATACGCCCGCTACGTAGTTGCACTTCGACCCGTTGTGGAGCGAGTGCGTTCAAAGAGGGATTTGCATCGCGAAGCACGCGGATACGACCAGCCAGTGCCAGTCGCTCTGCCGAACGCAGCTCCTCGCGGTCAAAATCGCCAACTGTGACATCGCCCGTGAGTAATGCTGTGGCAACCACGTAGGGAAGGCAGAGCCGTGCGTAAGCCGGCAGCATATCGGCGCGCGCGGGACGATCAACGAGTTGTACGACGAGCGGTGGCGCATACACGCGAATCTCGTCGATGTCGGCTGTGGCGAAGCCGAGTTGTTCGCGCAGCGTGAGGGCGCCGTCGACACCGCCATGTGTGGCGCGACCGCTCGGAAAAGGCTTGTGCGACAACTGTGTCATTTCGGAGCGCGTACCGAGTAGGTCGAAGGCAGACGGATCCCATTCCGAGTCGAACAGGGTGAAATACCCGAAATCGCCTTCGAGGAAATGCCGAGGTCCCTGTACCGCGCGAACGGCTAAGTCGATCGCCAGCAGTGCTGCTCGCGTATTGATACCGATCTGCAATGGCAACATCGGTGATCCCTCGACATGCGCTTGCATCGTGCCTGAGAGCTGGCTGTAGCAGAGACCGAGCGCGCTGCGAGTCGTGTCGTCATCAAGGTTCAGCATATTGGCAATACCCGCTGTCGCCCCGAGTGCGCCACACATCGCCGGGCGAAAGAATCGCAGCTTATTGCGTGCGGCGCGGCCGATCGTGGTGGCGACATCCACGGCGACGTTGCAGCCACTCACAAAGCGTTTGCCGTCGATGCGTCCGTGTTGTTCCGACCACGCGAGCAAGGTTGAGAGCACCACGGCCATGGGATGCACGACAGCCGGTTCATGCACGCAGTCCCACTCTTGGTTATGGATCTGATAGCCGTTGACGAAGGCGGCGGTGATGGCCGGAACTCGCTGGCCAGTTCCCCAGATGCGGCAGTCCTTCGACTGTCCCCAGTTCTGTGCGAGATCGATCAATTGCGACACCAGCGGCACTCGAGACCCGGCGAGGGCAACGCCGAGTGAATCGAGTACATAGGTCGAAGTCGCCGTGACGGCGTCCGGTGCTAGGGTTTCGTAGCGGTGCGAAACGATATGTTCGATGAGTCTTGCGGTGACGCGATCGGGATGGCTCATGCTCACGCGCTCCACGCCCAGAAGGTCCAATCGAGTACGGCGGTTTCACTCTCGGGTGTGCCGCGAGCGGCGTAGCACTTGGCAGTGATGCGCAGCAATGCGCCACCCTGGGCGACCGGGATTCGTTCGCGAATATCGAAAGTTGTTCGTAGGCGGTCGCCTTCGAGAACGGGTGCGAGGTGATCGCAATTCTCCCAGGCAATCAGCGTCAAAAGATTCGGTAGTGCGCGCGTTATCTGTGAAAAGCAGGTGAAGATCGTGTGACCGCCGAAAACCAGTCGCTCACCGAGATAGGAGACCGCCGAGTCGGTATGCGCCATCGCCATGTTCAAGGATAGCCGGACAAGTTCGGGTGCCGACGTGACGGTATCACGCGCTTCGACAACGACGTGATCGTCGATGGCGAGCGCATCATGGCGCCAACCTAACCAGCTCTGTGTAGGCGCGAGGTTCCAGTGCTTGGGCAGTGCAGCGATCACATCAGCTTGCGTTGCCGCAGCGCCGATTTGATCAAGATCATCGTTATGACCCGTGACCGCTGCCGGGTTGCGACACGGAATCATCGGACAACGCCAAAAGTGCAGTACGGTCTCTCCGTGTTGATTCGTCGTCGTCATCTCGAGGGCCACGATGCCCGTTGCTGCTCGATTGGCTTGGGTTTTGTTCTGGCGCAATCCAACGACTTTCGTTCGGGTGTAGAGCGTATCGCCGACGTGCACGCTGCGATGCAGGATCAAGCCGCGATAAAATAGATTGGCCTTGACGCGCTGTGAGGCCCAAGTCGACTGACCAATGGCGATATTGATCGCCAGCAGCGGATGCACCATGGCCCCGGGTGCGCCGGTGATCGCGCGACTCGTGTGCTGGTCGAGCGGTATGCGCAGTCGATCGCCGAACAGCGCTTGATGCCAGGCCGCATGGCCGGCACCGAGAGTGACGGCCGGCGCGTCGAACTCGAGGCCATGATGAAAGTCTTCGAAGCAAGGCCCCGAAATAGTGTGGGTGGTCACGGTGAAAGACTCCTGAACAGCATGCGAACGGCAACCAGGCAGAGGAACACGCCGAAGACTTGCGAGAGTCGCCGACGATCGAGGCGATGAGCCAGACGTGCACCGATCGGCGCCATCCACGTTGAGGTCGGCACGATCGCGATCAGCGCAGATAGGCTGATGAGGCCGACGGTTGCGCCTGGCATGTCCACCGGCGGATCTGCGAGCAAATATCCGATGGTGCCTGGCACCGCGAGCGCGAGGCCGAAAAAAGCCGCTGTGCCGACGGCGCGATGGATGGCACTGCCGGTGAGCGTCATCACGGGAACCGAGAGCGTTCCACCACCGATTCCCATCATGGTCGAGACCGTGCTGATGAGAGTGGCGAGGAGGTTGCCGCCGATTCCGCGCGGCACGGTCTCGCGCAACCGCCAATGGTCGAGCGGCAACATCATTTTGATCGCCACCAGAACCGCCACGAACGCGAAGACGCCCGCCAAAGTCTGGGCCGTTACACGGGCGGCTAATGCGCTGCCGATCACGCCACCGAGCAGCAGGCCCGGTAACCATGCCTTGACCAGTGACCAGTCGATCCCGTCTCGCGCAGCATGGGCGCGACTCGAGGCGATCGCCGTGGGGATGATGGTGGCCAGTGAGGTGGCGACCGCCACGTGCATAGAGCCTTCAGGCGGAACCCCGAGATAACGCAAGACAAGATCCAGCACGGGCACGAGCACGATACCGCCGCCGACACCGAGTAACCCGGCAATGAGGCCTGCTACGACCCCGGTTGACAGCAACAGAAGGGCCAGCGGCCAGAGGTTTATCCATTCCATGAGAGACGAAGTCTAGGACATGGCGCGTCTTTCGGTCGGATGGCGTGATTTCCGCGCCAAAACTTGCGTGTGCATGGCTCCGGCCGATACAGTTGACGGGGTTTTTCAGCGGATTTTCTCATCATCATGGCCGTTTCTTCACCCGCCGACTGGGTCGTACATAAGTTCGGCGGATCGAGCGTCGCTGACGCCGATTGTTTCCGTCGTGTCGCCACCATTCTCGATGCTTGGGCGCCATCCCGTATGGGAGTCGTTTTGTCCGCCTGCAAGGGCGTCACGGACGGCTTATTGTCGCTCGTGGCCAAAGCCGAGCAGCGCGATCCTGCGTGGCGAGATGGGCTCGTTGCCTTGCGTCAGCGACACGAGACGATCGCAACGTCATTGCTGCCGAAGGCAGCTATCGATGCTTATCTCGCCAGCTTCGATCGCGACTTGCAGGATCTAGAGGGCATCTTGCAGGCGGTTTCGCTGACGCGATCCGCCTCGCGCAATGTCACCGACCTGATTTCGGGCTACGGCGAAATCTGGTCGACACGGTTGTTCCGCGAGTTTTATGCGACCAGCGGCAAGCGCACCGGTGAGGTGCGTTGGCTCGACGCGCGCGAGGTGGTGGTGGTCGAGTGGGGTCCGCTTGGACCGATGGTGCAGTGGCAGGAGTCACAGTATCGGATTCAGGCAGCGATTCCCGCCAAATTTGAGGGAACGCTGATCATCACGGGATTCATCGCCGCCGATACTCGCGGCGTGCAAACGACCCTCGGTCGCAACGGCAGCGATTTTTCGGCGTCGATTTTTGGCTCGTTGCTCGATGCACGCGAGATTCATATTTGGACGGATGTCGATGGCGTGCTATCGGCCGATCCACGTCGCGTGCCGGATGCACAGGTGATCGATTCGCTGTCGTACAACGAGGCGATGGAGTTGGCGTACTTCGGCGCCAAGGTGATACACCCACAAACGATGGCGCCGGCGGTGGGGCGCGAGATCCCGATCTGGATCCGCAATACCTTCGCGCCGGATCATCCTGCCACCTTGATCTGCGCTCGGCCGACCTCGGCACTGGCCGTCAAAGGCATCACCACGATCGAAAACATCGCGCTCGTGAATCTCGAGGGCGCCGGCATGATCGGTGTGCCAGGCACGGCGCACCGACTATTTGGTGCGCTGCGCGAAGAGTCGATCTCGGTTGTGCTGATCTCACAAGGCAGTTCTGAACATTCAATCTGCTGCGCCGTGCCGAAGGAGCAGGCCGATCGCGCGGTCGACGTCGTGAGAGCCGCTTTCTCTCGAGAGCTCGCCGATGGTCAGATCCAATCGGTGGAAGTCGATCGCGACCTCGCGATTCTCGCGGTCGTGGGTGACGGCATGGCCGGTATGCCTGGTATCTCGGCGAAGGTGTTCAATGCGCTTGGCATGGCGGGCGTCAATGTTCGCGCGATCGCGCAGGGCGCCTCCGAGCGCAATATCTCGGTGGTCGTTCCTGCCAAGGCCGCAACACGCGCCTTGCGGGCAGTGCATGCGAGTTTCTATCTTTCGGCTCATACCGTGTCGGTTGGCATCATCGGTCCGGGTACGGTCGGCAAAGTGTTACTCGATCAGATGGCCTCGCAATCGGCTCGTCTGCGCCGCGATTTCAAGCTCGATTTGCGCGTACGCGGATTGCTCTCGTCCAAACGCATGTTGCTGTCGGACAAGGGCGTCGATCTATCTCAATGGCAGAGCGAGTTCGCGGCTGCAGATCGCCCGGCTGATCTTGCGGCATTCGTCGAGCATGTGGGTGTCGATTACTTGCCGCATCGCGTCATCATCGATTGCACAGCGAGCGGTGAGGTAGCCAAGCACTATGCAGACTGGCTCGCTGCCGGTATTCATATCGTCACGCCCAACAAGAAAGCCAATAGTGCGCCGCTCGAGAGCTATCGTGCTTTGCACCAGGCGCGTCGTCTCGGGGGAACCCATTACCTGTATGAGGCTACGGTTGGTGCGGGCCTGCCGGTTGTGCAGACGCTGCGCGACCTTCGCGAGACGGGCGATGAGATCACGAGCATCGAAGGCATTTTCTCCGGCACGCTCGCCTATCTCTTTAACGTCTACGATGGTTCTCGCGAGTTCAGCGACATCGTCGTTGAGGCGAAGCAGCGTGGTTACACCGAGCCGGATCCTCGCGACGATTTGTCCGGCACCGACGTGGCTCGCAAGCTGATCATTCTCGGGCGCGAAATGGGTCTCGACCTCGAGATGTCGGACGTGCAGGTCGAAAGTCTGGTGCCAGCCGGTCTCGAACAGGGATCCATCGACGACTTCTTGCAGCGTTTGCCGCAGCACGATGCCGCCATGAAAGGCCGTTTCGAACGTGCAACGGCAGCAGGCAAAGTCCTGCGCTACGTCGGTCGTCTAACGGCCGATGGCAAGGCGACGGTCGGTGTGGTTGAACTCGAGCGCAAGCATCCTTTCGCGAATATCGCGTTGACGGACAATGTGGTTCGCTTTGCGACGAGTCGCTACAACAACAATCCGCTGATCGTGCAAGGTCCTGGCGCGGGGCCGGAAGTAACGGCAGGCGGCATCTTTGCCGATCTGCTGCGCTTGTCTGCTTATCTTGGAGCTCGATTATGAGTCGTGAGAGCGCCACGGCGTTCGCCCCGGCCTCGGTCGGTAACGTCGGTATCGGCTTCGACATCCTAGGATTTGCGGTCGATGCGCTCGGTGATCGTGTGCGTGCGACGCGCAGCAAGACGCCGGGTGTGCGCATCACGGGCTGCAGCGGCGTCGTAGCGGAGATTCCGCTCGAAGCGGAGAAAAACACGGCCGGACGGTCGGTCATCGCACTCGCCGTGGCGGCCAAGCCGCAGTTCGGTATCGAGTTGCATATCGAGAAGGGGATTCCGCTCGGCTCGGGTCTCGGTGGATCTGCGGCCTCGGCCGTGGCGGCCGTGGTAGCGGCGAATGCATTACTCGATCAACCCTTCGAGAAAATCGATCTGCTGAAGTTTGCGATGCATGGTGAGGCGGTCGCGAGTGGCTCGATGCATGTCGACAACATCGCGCCTTCGTTATTCGGCGGTTTGGTGCTGACGGTCGGTATCGACAATCCGCGAGTCAAACGGATCCCCGTGCCCAAGGGAATTAGCGCGGTGATCGTGCACCCGCATATGTTCTTAGCGACCAAGCAGGCTCGCGCGATACTCAAGCGCGATGTTGCGATGGCCGATTTCGTTTGGCAGACGGCTAATCTCGCCGGATTTATCTCCGGTTGCTACACCGACGATCTTGAGTTGATCCGCGAGGGCTTGAATGACGTCGTCATCGAGCCGCAGCGTCGGCAGTTGATTCCCGGTTTCACGGCGGTACGTAATGCCTCGCTCGCCGCGGGCTCGCTCGGTTGTTCGATATCGGGGGCAGGACCCACCATGTTCGCTTGGGCGCAGACGGATGTCGCCGAAGCCGTGCGTTCGGCAATGGTGCAGGAGTTCGCGCGTCATGGCGTCGAGACCGATCACTGGATCGTCCGAGTCGAGTCAGACGGCGCACGCGTCGTTTCAGCCTGACTGAGTTCTGAGGCACGATGCGTTTTTTCAGTACCCGTGGTGAGCCGCTCGGCTTGAGTTTGAGTGAGGCCGTACTGCGTGGTCTCGCTCCCGATGGTGGACTGTATGTGCCGGATGCCTGGCCGAGTCTTGCACTCGAGGATTTCGATCGCTGCGAGACGCTTGCGGAGGTTGGTGCACGTCTCATTGCACCGTTCGCGGTAGGTGATCGACTCGACTCTCTGATCACCGAAATCACAGCGGATGCGTTTAACTTCGAGGCGCCGCTCGTGCCAGTCTCGGGAGCTGCGGGCGATGGGGAGATGCACGTCCTCGAGTTGTTCCACGGTCCGACGGCCGCTTTCAAAGATTTCGGCGCACGCTTTCTTGCGGCGACCTTCCAGCGCTTGCGCGTGGCTAGCGACCCAACGGTCAATATTCTCGTCGCCACCTCGGGCGATACCGGCGGCGCCGTAGCGGCGGCATTCCATCGTCGACCTGGCATGGCAGTGACGGTGCTATTCCCAAAAGGACTGGTTTCACCGACGCAAGAGAGGCAGCTCACCTGTTGGGGAGATAACGTCCGCAGTTTTGCAGTGGCGGGCACCTTCGATGACTGTCAGCGTATGGTCAAAGAGGCGTTCGTTGATGTGCAGTTAGGCGCTGCAATGAGTTTGTCTTCGGCCAACAGCATCAACCTCGGTCGTCTGTTGCCACAGGCCGCGTACTACGCGTCGACGTCGTTGCAGTATTGGCGTAAACACGCGCGCAAGCTCAATTTCATCATTCCGAGTGGCAATCTCGGTAACGCCGTTGCCTGTATTTGGGCGCGTCACATGGGGTTACCCATCGGTCGAGTCGTGCTTGCTCACAATGCCAATCGAACCGTCGTCGATTATCTGCAGACCGGCGACTGGTCGCCTCGGCGCAGTTTGGCGACCTTGGCATCGGCCATGGACGTAGGGCATCCGTCGAATATGGAGCGACTGCGTGCTCTGTATCCGGATATCGATCGCTTGCGTGGTGCGGTTACAGCCGAATCTGTCGAAGATGCGCGTATCGCTGCGCGGATTCGCAGTGATCGACAGCGTTTTGGTCAGATTTGGTGTCCTCACACCGCAGTGGCGGCTGAGGTGTGGGCGACGATGGATGAGCGTTCGCGCTGCGAGTTGCCTTGGTGTCTAGTGGCCACGGCATCGCCCGCCAAGTTTCCGGAAATCGTCGAGCCGTTGATCGAATCAGCGATCCCTGTACCGCCGGCGTTGGCAGAATTGCTGCAACGACCAACTCAGGTTGAATCACTGGAGCCATCTTTGGCGGCACTGCGGACTGCATTGTTGTCAGCACGACGATGACTTTCACCTTTTCTTTGAACGATCCGGCGAGTATCGCGCTGCTGGCAGCGGCTCTGGGCCTCATCGTCGGCATCGTCACGGTGCTTGGCTACAAGCGCTATCGGGCGCGGCGCGAGCGACTTGCCCGAGAAGCACGGATCGCAGGTGTCTCCGTCGATTATCTACGTGATATCGCGGTGCCGGACGCATCGGGCACCGAGGTGCATATTGATTACCTGCTACTCACCACTCGTGGTTTGTTGGTGCTAGACGTACGCGACATAGCCGGGAATGTCTTCGGCTCTGACAGCATGACGGAGTGGACTGTGATGGCAGCGGGTCGGCGTTTCACCTTCGCCAATCCGCAAGCTGCGCTGTACGATCGAATCGCGGCAGTTCGTGGTTCGGCCGGATCAATTCCGGTTGAAGGGCGTGTTGTCTTCTCGCGCGCCGCGACCTTTCCGAAAGGCTTGCCGCGTATGACACTGCGAGAGGAGTCACTTGAAGCGGATTTTCTGCTCGGTGAGCGAGGGCACGCCGGGCGTGTCGTCGAGCCCTGGATGGGTGATTGGCAACATTTGAAGAGCACGGCTCGCCCGAGCCGGTTTCAGCGTAGCTAGATCTCGCGCCTGCGGTCACTCCGCCGGAAAGTCAAAGAAGTTCCTGGCGGTCTGCGTCGTATGGGCAGCGAGCTCTTCCAAAGTTTCGCCGCGTGCTGCCGCGATGACGTTGGCGATGTGCTGCAGGAACATCGGTTCGTTGCGGCGCGACTCGGGCTTCGGATTGAGATCGCGCGGCAGTAGATAAGGTCCATCCGTCTCGATCATCAGACGACCCGCGGGAATGCGAGCGACCAGATCTCGAAGATGGTGACCGCGCCGCTCATCGCAGATCCAGCCGGTGATGCCGATCCAAAGACCCGCTTGTAACGATTCATCGAGTTCATTCGCAGTGCCGGTGAAGCAGTGCAGTACGGCTCTGGGTAACACCGCAGCACGCTCGGTCAGCATGGCAATGAAATCCGCATGTGCATCACGCTGGTGAAGGAACAGAGGTTTGCGCGTCGCCACCGCCAGATCCAGTTGCTTCTCGAACGCGTGCCGTTGTTCCGCAGGCGATGAAAAGTTGCGGTGGTAGTCGAGACCCGTCTCGCCGACGGCAACGACCCAGGGATGTTGCAGTAGTTCGGTAATGATTGAGTGTGCCGTCGCATCGTAGTTGACAGCGTGATGGGGGTGACACCCCGCAGTTGATCGCAAGATTCGCGGTGACAGCCCAACGAGGTCGAGCGCGGCCTTCGAGCTGTCGGCGGAGGCACCGGTGACGATGAACTGCCGGACTCCGTGGTCGATGGCGCGCGACAGTACAGCGGCTCGATCGTGATCGTAGCTGTCGTGTGTTAGGTTGATCCCGATATCGATTAGTTCGAGCATAGCGCGTGACACAGGGCATCAACATCGCTGTCGGCCTGGCACCAAGAGACGACGAAACGCGCTTCGCCGGAGCCGCTGGCGCCCCAATCGTAGAACTCGAAGCCCAAGTCTCGCAGCGCAGCGATACGCGCATCGCCGAGTCGAACGAAAACTTCGTTCGCCTGCACGGGGTGCATCAGCCTGGCACCTGCGGCAGCGCCTATGCGCTGTGCGAGGCGATTCGCGTGATTTGCGAGCGTCAGCCATAGATCGTTGTCGAGATACGCCAGCAGTTGTGCGGAGACATACCGCGACTTCGACAACAGATGCGCTGCGCGTTTACGCCGAAACTCGAAATCGGCTACGAGTTGTGAGTCGAAGAAGACGACGGCTTCAGCCGTCAGCGCGCCGTTCTTGGTCGCACCGAAGGAGAGCACATCGATCCCGGCGCGCCAGGTGATTTCGGCCGGTGTGCAGCCGAGTGAGGCAACGGCATTGGCGAAGCGGGCGCCATCCATATGCACTTTGAGACCGCGCTCGTGCGCGAGAGTCGACAGTGCAAGCACTTCCGCGGGTGTGTATATCGTGCCGAGTTCGGTCGCCTGCGTGATCGACAGAGCACGCGGTTGCACGGTATGCACGGAAGTCGGGTTCGCATCGAGCGTGCGAGCGAGCATTGCCGGTGTGACTTTCGCACCGTCACCGCTCATGCAAATCAATCGTGCGCCAGCCGACATGAACTCCGGCGCGCCGCATTCGTCGCGGACGATATGGGCTTCCTCGTGCGTCAACACCGCGCCCCAGGGTGGCACCAGCGTTGCGAGCGAGAGTGCGTTCGCCGCGGTTCCCGTCGAGACCGGAAACACACGTAGCTCACGTTCGAATAGGTGCTCGAAACGCGTTTGTAATTGCATCGTCCATGGGTCATCGCCGTAGCCGCGCGCGTATCCTTCATTGGCGGCGTGCAAGGCGGCCATGATGGATGGGGCCACCGGTGCCGTGTTATCGCTTTTGAAATAGATCGCCATGGGGCGCGAATGCTAACTCATGCGGCTATCATGTGCCGCATCATGACCGAGTTGCCGATCGAGATTCGTCGCAGCCGCCGGGCGCGCCGGCTTTCGGCCCGAGTGCATCTCGATGGGCACGTCGAGGTGGTCGTCCCGATGTACGCCCCAGGTGTGATCGTCGATGACTTCGTTGCGCGTCACAGAACCTGGATGGATGCCCGGCGTGCCGAGCGACTGCAGCAATGGGTGCCCGAACCGTTTCCACCGGCGCAACTGAACCTTCCCGCACTCGGGGAAAGCTGGTTTGTCACTCGAACGATTTCGGGCTCGACTCGATCCTACTGTTCTGAGCTCTCCGATCGCCATCTGCAATTGCACGTTAGTGAGCAGGCGAGCCGCGCGGAATCGAGAGCGCTGTTGATCGATTGGTTGCGTCGCTATGTACGTCCGCACTTTGAGTGCCGACTGCAGACACTGGCGGATAGACATGGCTTTCACTACCACTCGATGCAGCTGCGTCGGCAACGCACTCGCTGGGGGTCATGTTCGCGGCGAGGAGTCATCAGTCTGAATTTATGCGGTGCATTCCAGTCGCCTGACGTTCTCGATTATTTGATGCTGCACGAATTGGTGCATACCCGTCATATGAATCACTCGGAGCGCTATTGGCGAGCGGTCGAGGCGGTATGTCCTGCTTGGCGTGAACTGGATCGGGCGCTCACGCGCGGGTGGCAGCAGGTACCGCAATGGGTGTTTCGTTAGCGGTAAAGTCGATATCCGAGCAGTAGGGCGAGGATGCCCGCATAAAGCAATGGCTCGGTAGTATCGAGTTTCACCTGCCAGTAGTAGTGCCAGACGGCGAGAATCGCGACCGGGTAAATCGCGTAGTGCCATCGTTGCCAGCGGCGACCTAAACGCCGCATTGCACGGTCGGTGGAGGTGACAGCCATCGGGATCATGCCGATCAAAGCGATCAAGCCTACGATGATGAATGGACGCTTTGCGATTTCGTTACCGAGGTCGCTCCAGTCGAGACCGAGCTCTAGGGTGGCGTAGACGAGCAGATGCAGTGTCGCGTAGGTGAAGCTGGTTAGACCGGCAATGCGTCGCAGCCACAAAAATTCGATGCGGCCGGTCAGTTGCTGCAAAGGGCGTAGCGCGAGTGTGAGCCAGAGAGCGTTGAGTGCTGTCTTGCCGCTGCTGTGCAAAAGCGCCCGGCTCGGATTGGGTCCCAGCGATTGACCGAGGGTTTCGAATAAGGCGCTCGTCATCCAGGCGAGTGGCAGCAACGCGGCGATGAGCGCCAGTGCCTCCCAGCGACGTCGCGCGAGTCGCGGATCCGCCGCGATCGGCATTAATAGAATCGACGGAGATCGAGACCACGATACAGCGAGGCGACCTCGTTGGCGTACCCATTGAAGGGCAGTGTGTCGATGCGCGAGCCGAACAAGCCGCCTCCGAGACGTCGCTCCTTCGCTTGGGTCCAACGAGGGTGATCGACCGCCGGATTGACGTTAGCGAAGAAGCCGTATTCATCGGGCGCGGCTTGGTTCCAACTCGTGGTGGGTTGTCTTTCCGTGAAGCGAATCTTCACGATCGATTTGATGCTCTTGAATCCGTACTTCCAGGGCACGATCAGTCGCAACGGCGCGCCGCTCTGGTTCGGCAGCCATCGTCCATGCAGGCCGACGGTCAGCAAGGTGAGCGGATGCATCGCTTCATCGATGCGCAGCCCCTCGACGTAAGGCCAATCGATGACGCGGGAACGTTGACCCGGGAACTGCTTGGGATCGAGCAAGGTCGTGAATTCGACGAACTTGGCGCGCGAGTTGGGTTCGAAGCGCGCGAGCACGTCCTTTAGCGGGATGCCGAGCCACGGTACGACACGCGACCACGCCTCGACACAGCGGAACCGATAAATCCGCTCTTCGAGCGCATGGGGCTTGAGGATGTCCTCGAGTGTATAGCGGCCGGTCTTGGCGGCTTCGCCTGCGATTTCGACTGACCATGGCCTGGGTTTGAATGACCCTGAGCGTTCGGACGGATCGGCTTTGTCGAGCCCGAACTCGTAGAAGTTGTTGTAGGTCGTGATCTCTTCCCAAGTGTTCGGCGCTTCGTTAGCGGACCAACGGGGATTTCGTCGAAAACTCGGTGGGGCGAGTGGAGCCGGCGCACCACGAGAGTGGACCGGCGCGGGCTGTGCCACCGAGTTTGGTGCGAGCAAGGCGGCTCCAGCGCCCACCGCGAGTGCCGCCAGTGCGTCTCGGCGCGAGGTGGGCCGCGGCGAAAACTCCAGAGGGGTCGCTTCGATCTCGGACGGGGCGATTTTGGGATATATGAACTTCGCCATTTTAAATCCTTTTAAAACAGGAAATTACGACCAATACTTAAATTCAACTGGAAGCTTTTCAGCAGCCCGGCGCAAACCTTTGCCCGGGTTGATCAGCACCGCTCGATCGACCAGCTTTAGGTGATCGAGATCGGGCGCCGAATTGCCATAGCCTACCAAGCGTTTGCCCGGATGGCGTAGCGCAAGTTGCTTCAACTGGCGCGCCTTCTCCAGGTCGCGAACGTTGGCGGCAGCCAGCGCGCCGTCCAAGGTGCCATCTTCACGCCAGCGCACGGGCGTACAGATGTGTTCGGCGAATCCCAGGGCCTCTGCGATCGCCGGCACGTAGAGATCAACGGTCGCCGACATCAACACCAAGTGATCGCCCGCATTGCGATGGCGATCGATGGCTCGTCGCGCTTCGCTGAACACGCCTCGCTGCAGCAGCGTCTGCACGTAGCGTCGATTCCAATCGTCGAGCATTTGGCGCGTGACCCCGCCCATGATTTTGGAAACCAACGCTCCTTTGAGTTGCCCTCGGTCACGGTCGACGCAGAAACGGGCGATATCGGGCAGAACGGTTAGCAATCCAAACAGTCGCAGCGGATGCCGTAGCGCAAAACCGAGGAGGTATCCGGAGAGCGTATCTCGACGGGTGATGGTGCCGTCGAGATCAAAGAAAACAAGGAACGGGGCAGGCTCGCGCGGATGATCGAGAACGTCCACGCGAGCCTGCTCGGCGTTACTTGCCGCGACGCGCTACCCGACGAGCACTTTTCTTGGCTCGCGAGGCAGCGGGCTTAGCCTTCGATTTGGCTTTTGCTTTCGTCTTGGGCTTCGTCTTGGACTTCGCCTTTGCCTTGCGCTTCGCCTTACCGCCGGTAGCGGCGAGTTGGCGCAAAACGTACTGCAGGATGCCGCCGTGACGGTAGTAGTCACGCTCCTTCGGCGTGTCGATGCGAATACGGACTTCGAAGCTGATCGGCTTGCCGCCAGCCTCTGGCGTTGCCGTCACCTTGACGGTGCGCGCCTCGGCATTCTTGAGATCCCCGAAATCGAACGTTTCGCGACCGGTGAGGCCCAGCGATTGCGCGTTCTGACCGTTCATGAACTGGCAGGGGATGACGCCCATGCCGATGAGATTAGAGCGATGGATGCGCTCGAAGCTTTCCGCGATGACGGCTTTAACACCGAGCAGCATCGTACCTTTGGCGGCCCAATCGCGTGATGAGCCAGTGCCGTATTCCTTTCCAGCCAGCACCACGAGCGGCGTGCCTGCAGCCTGATACTTCATCGATGCGTCGTAAATCGACATCGTCTCGTTGGTGGGCAAGTGGATCGTGACACCGCCCTCGGTGCCGGGAGCCAACAAATTGCGCAGCCGGATGTTGGCGAAGGTGCCCCGCATCATGACTTCGTGGTTGCCGCGGCGTGCGCCGTAGGAGTTGAAGTCGACCTTCTCGACGCCATGGGCCTCGAGGTATCGGGCGGCCGGGCTACCGCGTGCGATATCACCCGCCGGAGAGATGTGATCGGTCGTGACCGAGTCGCCGAGCAAGGCCAGTGCGCGCGCACCTTGAATCGGTTGCACTGGGTTCGGCTGCATCTGCATTCCGTCGAAGTACGGTGGGTTGCGCACGTAAGTCGACTTCGCATCCCAGGCATAGAGCTTGCCGGCGGGCACTTTGATCGCGCGCCAGTTAGCATCGCCAGCGAATACATTGCCATAGCTACCGCGGAACATCTTCGAGTCGATCGAAGCGCGAACGGTTTCAGCGACTTCCTGTGCGGAGGGCCAAATATCTTTGAGGAAGACGGCCTTGCCATCGCGTCCTGTGCCGAGCGGTTCGTTGTTGAGATCAATATCGGTCGTGCCTGCGAGTGCATAAGCAACGACCAGCGGCGGCGAGGCGAGGAAGTTCATTTTGACTTCCGGATGCACGCGGCCTTCGAAGTTACGGTTACCCGAGAGCACGGACGTCGCGATCACATCTCCCGCTTTGACAGCGGCGGAAATCTCGGGCTTGAGTGGTCCCGAGTTGCCGATGCAGGTCATGCAACCATAACCGGTCACGTGGAAGCCGACCTTGGCGTAGTCGTCGAGCAGCTTGGCCTTGGTCAGGTAGTCGGTGACCACCTTCGAGCCCGGCGAGAGACTCGTCTTGACCCATGGCTTGGCCTTCAAGCCCTTGGCGGCGGCATTGCGCGCGAGCAAGGCCGCGCCGAGCATCACCGAGGGGTTCGACGTGTTGGTGCAGCTCGTGATGGCGGCAATCAGTACGGCGCCATCTTTGACCTCGAAGCTGTCTTTACCGGTCACCTTGCCGACACCCTTCGCGGCCGGGTTTTTCTTGGCGCGCTCTTCAGCCATCTGTGCGTGGGCCTTACCATAGACCTGCTTGAGCGAGCGCAAAGGCACGCGATCTTGCGGGCGCTTGGGACCGGCGAGTGAGGGTTCGACCGTGCTCATGTCGAGTTCGAGCACGTCTGTGTAGTCCGCTTGAGGCGCTCCGTTATAGCGCCACATACCCTGCGCCTTGGCATAAGCCTCGACGAGTGCGATCTGTTGCTTGCTGCGGCCCGAGAGCTCGAGATAGCGCAGGGTCTCTTCATCGATCGGGAAAATGCCGCAGGTGCTGCCGTACTCCGGCGCCATGTTGGCGATGGTGGCGCGATCCGCGAGCGGCAGGTTGGCAAGACCGTCACCAAAGTATTCGACGAACTTTTCGACGACGCCTTTCTTGCGCAGCATCTCGGTGACGGTGAGCACGAGATCGGTTGCAGTCGCTCCGGGCTGTAACTGCCCTGTGAGCTTGAAACCGACAACCTGCGGGATGAGCATGGTGACCGGTTGACCGAGCATCGCGGCTTCGGCCTCGATGCCGCCGACGCCCCAGCCGAGCACGCCAAGCCCATTGATCATCGTGGTGTGCGAGTCGGTGCCGACGAGGGTGTCGGGGTAAGCCTGTAGTTTTTTGCCGTCCTTATTTTCGAAGACGACGCGACCGAGGAACTCCAGGTTGACCTGGTGAACGATACCCGTGTTCGGCGGGACGACTTTGAAGTTGCGGAACGCGGTCTGACCCCAGCGCAGGAACGAGTAGCGCTCGCCGTTGCGTTGGAACTCGATCTTGGTGTTCTTCGCCAGAGCATCGGCAGTACCGTAATGATCGACTTGCACCGAGTGATCAATGACGAGCTCAGCGGGTGCCAGCGGATTCACTTTCTGCGGGTCGCCGCCAAGCTTGCGGATCGCTTCGCGCATCGCGGCGAGATCGACCACGCAGGGGACGCCGGTGAAGTCCTGCATGATCACGCGCGCAGGCGTGAAGGAAATCTCGTGATCGGGGGTGGATTGCGCCTTCCAGTTGAGCAGCGCGTCGATGTCCTTGCGCGTGACATTAACGCCGTCTTCGAACCGCAGCAGGTTCTCGAGCAGAATTTTGAGCGAGTAGGGCAGTCGTGCCACTTTCTTTTGCGGCAGCGCGGCGAGGCTCCACATCTCGTAGGAACGCGAGCCTACCTTCAGTGTTTTGCGCGCGCGGTAACTGTCGGCCATCGGAAACCCCCGGAAACAGGTGAACTGGGCAAAAAACGAATCGAAATTATAGCGATTCGATCACCGCGCCGCCCAGACAGCGCGTGCCTTGATACAGAACGGCGAACTGGCCCGGGGTTACCGCCCGCTGCGGAGACTCGAAATGCAACTCCATGCTGCCATCGGCCTGAGGCTCGACGCGGCAGGGTTGGTCAAGCTGACGGTAACGCAGTTTGACGGTCGCATTGAATGGCGAGCCGGGCAGATCGATCAGCCAGTGCATCGAGCCGGTCTTGACCCAGAAGGTCTGCATCAAGGGATGGTCGTGGCCTTGAACGACGACCAAGGTGTTTCGTGGGAGATCTTTACGAGCGACGTACCAAGGCGCTTCCTCGTGACCGCGGCGACCACCGATCTCGAGACCGCCGCGCTGCCCGAGCGTGTAGAAGGCGAGCCCGCGATGCGTGCCGATGGGTTCCCCGTCTGCCGTCTCGATCGGACCGGGTTTCTCGCTCACGTACTGCGCGAGGAACTCTCGAAAGGGCCGCTCGCCGATGAAGCAGATACCGGTACTGTCGGGTTTGTCGTAGACCGGTAGCCCAGCCGCTCTGGCCTCTGCGCGAACCTCGGCCTTCCGAGAGTCGCCCAACGGGAACAGCGCCGCTTGCAGCTGCGGCAGTTCCAGGGCGTGGAGGAAATACGACTGATCCTTGTCGAGATCGATCGCCTTGTGCAGTTCCACGCCGTGCGTACCCTCGAGGCGGCGCGCGTAGTGCCCCGTAGCGAAGTGCTCAGCACCTAAGCGGCGAACATGCTCGAGGCATACGCCAAACTTGATCTCGCGATTGCAAAGCACATCCGGGTTCGGTGTTCTGCCGGCGCGGTACTCGGTGAGGAAATAATCGAAGACGCGCTGACGGTATTGTTCGGCAAAGTCCACTCGATGCAGCGGTATATCGAGCTCGCGACAGACCGCCCTCGCGTCCTGATAGTCATCGGCGATGGTGCAGTAGCTGTCGTCTTCAGCCCAGTTCGCCATGAACAGGCCCTGAAGCTCGTGTCCCTCGCGGCGCAGTCGCAACGCAGCGACCGCTGAGTCGACGCCGCCTGAAAGACCGACGACAACCTTCATCGAGTACCGTTCAACCGCCGCGCGTGAGAGAAACGGCGAGCCCGAGGTAGCTCGCCGGTGTCATCGCGGCGAGCCGTGACTTCGATGCCTCATCGATCGGCAGCGTGGCGACGAAATCGCGATAGGCGGTGCCGTCGATACGTCGTCCTCGGGTGAAGTCTTTCAAAAGTTCGTAGCCGTTTGGTACGCCACGCGCACGCAACACGGTTTGCACGGCTTCACCCAGCACTTCCCACGCATCGGAGAGATCGAGCGCCATGCGTGTTGGGTCCGGTTCGATCTTGCCGAGGCCACGCTGCAGGGCGCGCAAGGAAACGAGCACGTGACCGAGCGCTACACCAACATTGCGCAGCACCGTGGAGTCGGTCAAATCACGCTGCCAACGCGAGATCGGCAGTTTGTCGGCAAAGTGTCGCAGCAGGGCGTTCGCGATGCCGAGATTGCCTTCGGCATTTTCGAAGTCGATCGGGTTGACCTTGTGCGGCATCGTTGACGAGCCCACTTCGCCTGCAACAGCGCGTTGTTTGAGATAGCCCAAGCTGATGTAGCCCCAAACATCGCGCGAGAAATCGATGAGCACGACATCGAGCGCTGCGAGCGCATCCGCGTACTCACCGATCCAATCGTGCGGTTCAATTTGCGTAGTGAGCGGGTTGTGGGTGAGTCCCATCGACTCGACGAAGCGGTTTGAGAGCGCGGCCCAATCATCCTGCGGGGCGGCAGCGACATGCGCGTTGAAGTTACCGACAGCGCCGTTCCACTTGCCGAGCACGGCGACGTCGCTCCAGCGATCGATCCCACGGGCAAGGCGTGCTGCGACGTTAGCCCATTCTTTGCCGAGCGTCGTCGGACTCGCCGTTTGACCATGCGTGCGCGAGAGCATCGGTAGTTCGGAATGCAGCGTCGCAAATTGCTGCAGCTGCGTCTGTATGGCACGAAACTCGGTGAGCAGCAGGCTGCGCGCATCGCGCAGCAGCCGTGCATAGGCGAGGTTGTTGATGTCTTCTGAGGTGCAGCCTATGTGCACGAGCTCGAGCGCCTCGGGAGACGCACCGGCCGAGGCCAGTTGATCGCGAACGTAGTACTCGACGGCTTTCACATCGTGGTTGGTGCGCTGCTCGATCGCCTTGACGGCTGCTGCCGCCGTGGCCGGCGGGGCTTTGGCGAGTTCGACGGCGACATCGCGCAAGGCGCGGGTGATCTGAGCTGCCGCCGGTAGGCCGGCCGGTCGGGTGTCAGCTAAGAACACTAACCAGTCCGCCTCGATGCGAATCCGTTCGCGGATCAATGCGCTTTCCGATAGGTGTGCACGCAAGGGCGCCGTGCTTTTGGCATAGCGGCCATCAAGGGGCGAGAGAGCATCGAGTGCGTCGAGTGACATTCGGATCAGACCGGCGAGGATGGAGTAGAATGCGCATGATAACCCATGAATTCCCTTGATCTGGTTTCACTCGATGATGCGGCTCTCAAAGCACGCATTTGTGAGCTCGTGTTGCGTGAGCCTTGCGCCACGCCGCGCGAGGATTGGCGCTACGGTGCCCTGACCACCGAGCGTCGGCAGGAACTGCGCGCATCCTTTCCAAAGCAACCCACACCGGCGGCAGTGCTGGTACCGATCGTCGAGCACGACAGCGGTCTCACCATTTTGTTGACGCGCCGTGCCGACCACTTGTCGCAGCACCCGGGGCAGATTAGCTTTCCTGGTGGACGTGTCGATCCGGTCGATCGCGACATCACAAGTGCGGCACTGCGCGAGACCGAGGAGGAAATCGGTCTGTCGCGTGCTCGCATCGAGTTAGCGGGCTTTTTACCCGATCACCTGATCATCAGTGGCTATCGTGTGACGCCCGTCGTGGGCTTCATCCGTCCCGGCTTCGATCTGCAACTCGATCCGGCCGAAGTTGCCGAGGTGTTCGAGATGCCGCTGCGGCATCTGCTCGATGAGCGCAATCATGTTCGTCGTCGCAGACGTTTTCAGGGTTCGGAAATTGAATTGACCGACGTGCCGTTCGGGCCCCATCACATCTGGGGCGCCACCGCCGGCATGTTGCTGACGCTATATCGCGTTTTGCGCGGTGAGGATCGTTGATCATGTCGATGGATCGGCTACTGACGGTGATGCGTCGTCTGCGTGACCCGCAAGGTGGTTGCGCCTGGGATCTCGAGCAAACGATGCGCAGCATCGTGCCGCATACGCTCGAGGAAGCTTACGAAGTTGCCGACGCCATCGAGCGGGATGATACGCATGCGGTTCGTGATGAACTGGGCGACTTGTTATATCAGGTGGTCTTTCTGGCGCGTATCGCCGAGGAGGCCGGACAGTTCGACTTCGACGACGTGGCCCGAGCGATCGCCGATAAGTTAGTTCGACGCCATCCGCATGTTTTCGGCGAGTCTCAAAACTTGACTGCCGAGCAGCAGACGCGGGCGTGGGAAAACTACAAACAAGACGAGCGTGCCGAGGCTGGCGAGCAGGGCACGCTCGACGGGGTGGCCCGTGCGCTCCCGGCCTTGACCCGAGCGGTCAAGCTCGGCAAGCGGGCGGCACGCGTGCATTTCGATTGGCCCGATGCCTCGCACATGCGGGCAAAGCTCGACGAAGAACTTGCCGAGTTTGAAGAAACCCTGCGCGAGCGGCAGTCGGTCGAACGTCAGAGCGAAGAGCTCGGCGATCTGCTGTTTGTCGTCGCCAACTGGGCAAGACATCTGAAGCTCGACCCGGAAGTGGCACTGCGGCAGGCCAACGCTAAGTTCGAGAGTCGCTTCCGATGCATGGAGTCGTTTGCGCGCGACCGCGGTTTGGTCCTTGAGCAATTGGACCTAAATAGCTGGGAAGCTTTGTGGCAAGAAGCGAAAATCGCGGAGAAAGCCGTTAAAACGGCCGCCAAAACGGCATAGAATCGAGGGGTTATGAAAACCCCCGAACACCAGGCTTGGAATCCGACTAGTTGGCAAACCCGACCCGCTCAGCAGCAGCCGTCTTATCCCGACCCTGTTGCTCTGCTCGAGGCAGTTGCGCAGCTATCGCGTCTGCCGCCGATCGTGGTGTCTTGGGAAGTCGAGCGGCTGCGCGAAGATCTCGCCGCTGCCCAGCGCGGTGAGAGCTTCCTACTGCAGGGCGGTGACTGCGCTGAGAGTTTCGACGATTGCCAGTCCGACAAGATCGCGACTCGGCTGAAGATCCTGCTGCAGATGAGCCTCGTGCTGACGCACGGTATGAAGAAGCCGATCATTCGAGTCGGGCGCATGGCCGGGCAGTACGCCAAACCGCGCTCTGCGGATACCGAAACGCGCGATGGCGTGACCTTGCCGTCGTACCGCGGCGATATCGTCAACGGGGCTGAGTTCACGCCCGAGGCGCGTCAACCCGACCCAAACCTGTTGTTGCGCGGCTACGAGCGTGCGGCACTGACGCTGAACTTCGTACGCGCCCTGATCGATGGCGGCTTTGCCGATTTGCATCACCCCGAATATTGGGATTTGGGTTTTGTCGGGCACTCACCGCTGAAGGCCGAGTACGAGCGGATCGTGGCGTCGGTGGCCGATGGCCTCGAGTTTTTCGAAACTATCAGCGCGAAGGAAGTACATCAGGCCTTACGGGCTGAGTTCTACTCGAGTCACGAGGCGTTGATCCTGCACTACGAGCAGGCACAGACGCGTTTCATTCCGCGTTCGCAGCGTTGGTATAACCTCTCGACGCACATGCCGTGGATCGGCATGCGCACGGCGCAGCTCGATGGCGCGCACGTCGAATATTGCCGCGGCATCGCCAATCCGATCGGTATCAAGATCGGTACCGCGATGGACGCGGGCTGGTTGCAGCGACTGGTCACCACGCTCAACCCGCAGAACGTGCCGGGTAAACTCACTCTGATCCATCGCTTTGGCGCCAAGGACATCGAGACCGCTTTGCCCAAGGCCATTCAGGCGGTTCGTGCGACGGGCCACTCGGTGCTATGGGTCTGCGATCCGATGCATGGCAACACCGAGAACAGTCAAAGCGGGCTGAAGACTCGGCGTTTCGAGAATATCCTCAAAGAACTCGAGCTGAGCTTTCAACTCCATCGGGATCTCGGGTCGCACCTTGGCGGTGTGCACATCGAGCTGACGGGTGAGGATGTCACCGAATGCACCGGTGGTGCACGCGGTCTGTCGGATTCGGATTTGCAGCGCGCCTACAAATCGACCGTGGATCCGCGTCTCAACTACGAGCAGTCGCTTGAGCTCGCAATGTTGATCGCAGATCGCGGGCGCGCGGAGCGTCGCCGCAGCTGATTTCGCGAGGGCAGCCACTGCTGCGCGGACAGATCACGCTCGCGGGTGATTCGAGCGCCCGCGCGACCCAGGCAATGTTGAGCACGTGGCTCGCGGTTCGAATGGCCGCTGCGGCCTCCGGCGGTACCTTTCCGACGCCTTTGCCGCGACGGCAGCTGTCGTCGATCATCGCAATCATGGCGCGCGCATCGAGTCCTTGTGCCTCAAGGGCTGGCGCGAGATCCACCCCAACGGACAACACGTGTGAGACATCCGCGGCATCCTGGGTGCGCAGCGAATGGCAGCAGTAGAGCTTCGGTTCGCCGCCGTCACGCATGATCGAGATCTGCGAGACGGGTTTGTGTTCGGCGGCGCGGGACTCGGGCGTATCTCGCAGCAGCCTGAAAACGGCCCAGTTCGGACAAGGATCCGGAACTAAACTCATATTGCCCCACGGTAGTGGAATACCGTTGCCGCGATAGACAGCGCGCAAGAACCCCGGCGAGTAACCGTCAAAGAAATGCCAGTGTCGATACGGTGACACGGCCGTCATGCGGCGCATCATCACCGCTGGGGTGACGCCGAGCTTCTCGCAGGCGGCGATCTCATGGTGCTCGCGAACCAGGAATTGGCGTAACGGCTGTTTTGGGCACAGCAGTGCCCCTGCGAACGCGCTGCACTCGAAGTCGCGCCAAGCGAGCAGTACATCGCGCGGCGCCATTGAGGCGGCATCGACGGTCGTCGGCTCTTCTGCCGTAGCCCCGGTCACGCTGTGCGGTGGGACGACACCGTCGGCGCCATGCAGGATCTTGTGGCCGATGAAAAAGGCGAGGGTGTACTTGAGTCGTGCCTCTTGGCCGCGCAAACGTCGATTGATAACGATGGTGCCCGGCGCTTCGAAGCGGGCACGCAGCAGTTTCGACTGCGGGTTGCGACGATCCTCTTCGATCCAGCGAATCGAGAGCCCGAGGTCAGTCACGATCTGCAGTACATTCTCGAGCGTGAGCGGCATGCGGCGTTTGCCGACCGACTCGGCGGCACGTTCGATATCAGGGAAATCGTTTTGCCTGGCTTCCTGCCAGACGCGCACGAGCAATCGCGCAAACTGCCGACCGCTCGTACCGGTTTGAGCCAACAGTTCTGGTAGCGCCGACTGCAGTAATTCTTTGGAGAACAGGAAGGCAGGCTCCAGCGGCATCACCGTGGCGACGCCGCCGCGACCTTTGCGCGGTGGACTTGCCGGTTGCGCTTCGGTCCGATCGAGGAACCAGCCAACGTCTTTACCGAAAACTTGCGCGAGCACCTCGAGCATCTGGGCGGACGGGACTCGTTTGCCGGTCTCGACCATGCTGAGGTAAGAGACCGACGGAGCGTGCTCGGAGCTCAGCTGAACGCAACGTGCCGAGACTTCATCGAGGGTGAGGCCGTTGCGTTTGCGCAGGCTGCGCAGTTTGGAGCCGAGGAAATGTCCCTGACGTAGCAATCCAGCCATGCGTGAAATTCACACTGTGAAATTTCTATTGTGTAAATACTCTCACCAATATCGTTAGAGTTCAATTGTTCCCTCACTCGACAAGAGCGCTCCATGAACTCCGACCGTCTCGAATTCGCGCCCGGCGTGTCCGCCCGTCCCACCGCCGAAGGCATCTTGACGGCCGAATCGGTCGAATTTTTAGGCGAGTTGGCGATCCGTTTCGCGCCACGAGTCGAACAGCTGTTGCGCTCCCGCGAGCAGCGTCAGGCGCGGCTCGATGCCGGTGAGATGCCGGACTTTCTTGCCGAGACCCGCGCGATCCGCGACGGCGACTGGAAAGTGGCGCCTATCCCCGCTGACTTGCAGGACCGCCGCGTCGAGATCACCGGCCCGACCGATCGCAAGATGATCATCAATGCGCTCAACTGTGGCGCCAAGGTGTTCATGGCCGATTGCGAGGACTCACTGGCACCGTCCTGGGAGAACGTGATCGGCGGTCAGGCGAATCTGCGTGATGCCGTCGCCCGGCGTATCGATTTCACCAGTCCTGAGGGCAAACGCTATGCTCTCAATGAAAAGGTTGCCGTGTTGTTCGTTCGCCCGCGCGGTTGGCATCTCGAGGAGAAGCATCTGTTGTCGGCGGGCAAACCGATACCGGGCGCGTTGGTGGATTTCGGGCTGTACTTGTTTCATAACCACCGCGAACTCGCTGCGCGTGGCACCGGACCCTACTTCTATCTGCCGAAGATGGAGAGCCATCGAGAGGCACGGCTCTGGGCGGAAGTATTCGATTTCGCTGAACGACGCTTGGGTCTCGCGCATGGCACGATCAAGTGCACGGTGTTGATCGAGACGATTCTGGCGGCGTTCGAGATGGACGAGATCCTGTTCGAACTGCGCGATTACATTGTCGGGCTGAATTGCGGGCGTTGGGATTACATCTTCAGTTTCATCAAAAAGTTTGCCAAGCGCGCTGACTTCCTGTTGCCCGAGCGTCGCCTCGTCACGATGACGACGCACTTCATGCGCTCGTATTCTTTGCTCTGCATCCGAACCTGTCATCGACGTGGTGCGTTCGCGATGGGCGGTATGGCGGCGCAGATCCCGATCAAAAATGATCCCATCGCCAACGAAGCCGCGCTGTCCAAGGTGCGTGCCGATAAGGAGCGTGAGGCGGGCGATGGGCACGATGGTACTTGGGTGGCGCATCCGGCACTCGTGCCGATCGCGATGGAAGTATTCGATCGTTTGATGCCGACGCCGAACCAGGTGCATCGAATGCGAGAGGATGTCGCGGTTTCCGCTGACGATTTGCTGCGAGTACCCGAAGGCTCCATCACCGCCGAAGGGCTGCGCGACAACGTGAGCGTATCGCTGCAATACATGGCCGCCTGGTTGTGTGGGAACGGCTGTGTGCCTATCAACAATTTGATGGAAGATGCGGCGACAGCCGAGATTTCGCGCGCACAGATCTGGCAATGGATTCGTCACCCGGGTGGCGTGCTCGCCGATGGTCGTAAAGTGACGGCGGAGTTGTTTCGTAGCGAGTTGCGCGCCGAGCTCGCGCGATTGCAGACGGCGATGGGCGAGGCCGCTTTCGTCGCCGGCAAATACAGCGCGGCGGCTGCGCTACTCGATGAGATCACCACGGCGCCTGAATTCGCAACTTTCCTGACGTTAGCGGCCTACCGCGAGCTGGCCTGATCTTCGAGCGAACCCTGCCAATCCCTGAATCATCCCCCGAACCGAATGAGGACGAACATGCCCCTTAAGAGTGCCGACGAGTTGCAACGAGAATGGTCCACGAGCCCGCGATGGAGCGGTGTGCAGCGTGGTTACAGCGCCCAGGATGTCGTGCGTCTTCGCGGCACCGTTGCGATTGAGCATTCGCTCGCGCGACATGGCGCCGAGAAACTCTGGCGTAACATGGCGACCTTGCCGTACGTCAATGCGCTCGGTGCACTGACCGGTAATCAGGCGATGCAGCAAGTGCGCGCGGGTTTGAAGGCCATTTACCTGTCGGGCTGGCAGGTGGCGGGTGACGCGAATCTTGCTGGTGAGATGTACCCGGATCAGTCGCTGTATCCGGCTAACTCGGTGCCGCAAGTCGTTCGTCGTATCAACAACACGTTGCTGCGCGCTGATCAGCTGCATCATGCCGAAGGCGATGACTCTATCGATTGGCTGCAACCGATCGTGGCTGACGCCGAGGCCGGGTTCGGTGGGGTCTTGAATGCCTTCGAGCTGATGAAGGGCATGATCGAAGCGGGCGCCGCTGGCGTGCACTTCGAAGACCAGCTCTCCTCGGCCAAGAAGTGCGGCCACATGGGTGGCAAGGTGCTCGTGCCGACTCAGGAAGCCGTCAACAAGCTGGTGGCGGCACGATTGGCCGCCGACGTTTGCGACGTGCCGACCATTCTCGTCGCGCGAACCGATGCCGAGAGTGCGAATCTACTCACGGCCGACGTCGATGAGCGAGATCGTCCCTTCATCGACGCGGGGCGCGGGCGGACCTCCGAAGGCTTTTTCTACGTACGAGCGGGTCTCGATCAGGCGATCGCACGTGGTCTCGCCTATGCACCGTATGCCGATCTGCTGTGGTGCGAGACGGGCACGCCCGACTTGACCGAAGCGAAGCACTTCGCAGAGGCGATCCATGCGAAGTTCCCGGGTAAGCTCCTCGCCTACAACTGCTCCCCGTCGTTCAACTGGAAGAAGAAGCTCGACGACGCGACGATCGCCAAGTTCCAGCGCGAGCTCGGTGCGATGGGTTACAAGTTCCAATTCATCACGTTGGCGGGCTTCCACGCCTTGAACTTCTCGATGTTCCAACTCGCTAAGGGATACCGTGAATCGCAGATGTCGGCGTACGTGAATCTGCAGCAGGCGGAATTTGCTGCCGAGAAGGACGGATACACGGCAACGAAGCATCAACGTGAAGTTGGTGCGGGTTATTTCGACGACGTCACCCAGACGGTTTCGGCAGGCCGTTCTTCGGTCACCGCCATGAAGGGCTCCACGGAAGAGGAGCAATTCGCCGTCGCTTGATTCTCTCGGCCTCGGGTAGAATCCGCGCCCTTCGAATGTTCAAGGGCGCGGATTTTTCATGAAGTACGAGTTCATCGAGGTACCGGCCGACGGTACTCGCATCACGGTCAATGCTGACGGCAGCCTCAACGTGCCGGATCGCCCCATCATTCCGTTCATCGAGGGCGACGGTATCGGTATCGACATCACACCCGTCATGCGCAAGGTGGTAGATGCGGCGGTTGCGAAAGCCTACGGTGATCGTCGTCGCATCGCATGGATGGAAATTTTTGCTGGCGAAAAGGGCAACCAGGTTTGTGGAACCTGGTTCCCGGATGAATCGCTGCATGCGCTACGCGAGTTCGTCGTCTCGATCAAAGGGCCGCTCGGCACGCCGATCGGTGGTGGTATCCGCTCGCTCAACGTGGTCATGCGTCAGACCTTGGACCTCTATGCTTGCGTGCGACCGATCCGATATTTCCCGGGTGTCGCGACGCCGATGCAAGACGCCTCATTGACCGACATGGTCGTGTTCCGCGAGAACACCGAAGACATCTATGCGGGCATCGAATATCCGGCTGGCTCCAATGACGTACAGCGGCTGATCCACTTCCTGCAGGCGGAATTGCACGCCAAGGGCATCCGTTTCCCGGCGAGCTCGGGTATCGGCATCAAGCCCGTTTCGAAGGAGGGCAGTCAGCGCTTGATTCGCATGGCGATCCAGTACGCGATCGAGAACGATCGGGTGTCGGTGACGCTGGTGCACAAGGGCAACATCATGAAGTACACCGAAGGCGCCTTCCGCAACTGGGGTTACCAGTTGGCGAAGGACGAGTTCGGTGCGACGGAGTTCGGCGGTGGGCCGTGGATGAGCTTCCGTAATCCGATCACGGGTAAGGACATCGTCATCAAGGATGTGATCGCCGACAACTTCTTGCAGCAAGTGTTGCTGCGTCCGGAGGAGTACGACGTGATCGCGACGTTGAACCTCAACGGCGACTACATCTCGGATGCGTTGGCGGCGCAGGTCGGTGGTATCGGCATTGCCCCGGGCGGCAATATTGGTCACGGGCTTGCCGTATTCGAAGCAACCCACGGTACAGCGCCGGGTTTTGCCGGTAAAGATCGCGTCAACCCAGGTTCGATCATTCTGTCCGCTGAGATGATGCTGCGTTATCTCAAGTGGACCGAGGCCGCTGATCTCATCATCAAGGGTGTTGCGAACACCATTGCAGCCAAGGAATTGACGTACGATCTGGCGAGACTCCGCGAAGCCATCCGCGCCAGCAAGCGCGAACTGGCCGCTCGTCGTAACGTGGAAGAGGCGATGCAGCAGTTGATTCCGGGTGCCAAGTTGATGAGTTGCTCTGGCTTTGGTGACGCGATCATCCGTCATATGAGTGATTGATGCGCGTGATCAACCCATGAGTTCGGCCTGCCGCAGCTTTGATCCTGTCTGTCGACGCTGTCCGCGGCTGGCTGAGTTTCGGGAGGAGTCCGGTCGGAAGTTCCCGGGTTATCACGCCGCGCCCGTGGCGGCCTTTGGTGATGTGAACCCGCGTTGGCTGATTGTCGGTCTGGCGCCCGGTATGCATGGCGCAAATCGCACTGGTCGGCCGTTCACGGGCGATCACGCCGGCATTCTGCTCTACGAGACCTTGTATGCAGTCGGTGTGTCGAGCTCGGCGGTCTCCGAATCGCGTGATGATGGCTTGCAACTGCGCGGCGTGCGGATCACCAATGCCGTCAAATGCGTGCCGCCCGCCAACAAGCCGACTCCCGCTGAGGCGCGTGAGTGTAACGGCTGGTTGAAGGCAGAGTTCGAAGAACATCGAAACTTGCGAGTCATTCTCGCGCTGGGTCGCATTGCACACGACGCGATTCTCGATGCCCTCGGCGAGTCACGCGGAGCCTATCGATTTGCGCACGCGGCCGAGCATCGGCTTGCCAATGACTGGTGGCTGATCGATTCATATCATTGCAGTCGATACAACACTCAAACTCGTCGTCTCACGCGCGAGATGTTTCTCGCCGTTTTGCAGCGAGCAGAGGCCCTGTCACGGTGAGTAGTTTCGATGCCCGTGGTTTCGTGGCGAGCTTGCCGCGGCGACCGGGCGTCTATCGGATGTTCGCCGCAGATGGCTTGTTGCTTTACGTGGGTAAGGCCAAGAGTTTGCGCGATCGTGTTGGCAGCTACTTTGTTCCCTCGAACATGCACCCGAAGGTGCAAGCGCTCGTGGCGCAAATCGCCTCCATGGAGGTGACCGTCACCCGCTCTGAAACCGAAGCTCTGCTGCTCGAACATAATCTCATCAAGGCGCTGCACCCGAAGTACAACGTGGTACTCCGGGACGACAAAAGCTTCCCTTATCTTTGGCTCAGCGACGATCATGAGTTCCCTCGGCTGTCGGTGTATCGCGGCAGTCGTAATCTGCCAGGGCGTTTCTTTGGTCCCTATCCGAACGCTGGCGCGGTCTCAGAGTCGCTGCATTATTTACAGAAGGTATTCCGCCTGCGCCCGTGTCGCGATAGCTATTTCGCGCATCGCAGCCGGCCCTGCCTGCAGTATCAGATCGGGCGTTGTTCTGCGCCGTGTGTCGGGCTCATCGGGCAGCAAGATTACACACGCGATGTATCGGCCGCCGTGCGCGTGCTCGAGGGGCGCAACGACGAAGTGCTGCGAGAACTGGCCGATCGAATGGAGGATGCCTCGCAACGCCTCGAGTTCGAGCGAGCGGCATCGCTTCGCGATCAGATCGCGGCGATCAAAGAACTGCAGTCGCAGCAGGTCGTGGCAGCCGATGACGAGCGGGATGCCGATATCTTTGCCATCACGGGTGATCCGGGCGGGTACGGCATCAGCGTCATGCCCGTGCGTGGCGGTCGTAGCCTCGGCACGTCGAGTTACTTTCCGCAGGCTTTACTCGCTGAGCCCGCCGAGGCGCTGTCCTCGTTCATCGTGCAGTATTACCACGAGCAAACACCGCCACCTGAGATCTACACGAGCCTGACGCTCGACGATGCCGAGCCACTCGCCGATGCGCTCAGTGTGCTGGCAGGTCGCATTGTCAGGTTGCGACATGCTCAGCGGGGTCTCGCGGCGAGATGGGTGGAGATGGCTCGTGATAACGCCGCCAATGCCTTGCGTATGCGTTTGGCGCGTCGGGAAGGCTATCGCGAGGATTATGTGGCGCTCGCGGCGTTACTCGAGGTCGAGACGGCACCTGCTCGGATGGAGTGCTTCGACATCAGCCATACGCAAGGCGAGGGGACGGTCGCGTCCTGTGTTGTGTTCGGGCCGGAGGGGTCGCTCAAGAAAGAATACCGGCGCTTCAACATCACCGGTGTCGCCGCGGGCGATGACTATGGTGCGCTGCGCCAGGCGATCGAGCGACGCTATACGCGTATCGCCGCAGGCGAAATTCCGAGACCTGATCTTCTGGTGATCGACGGCGGTCCCGCCCAGCTCGCCGGCGTACGAGAGGTCTTGGAGCAACTTGGCTTCGAAGATTTGCCCACACTCGGTGTATCCAAAGGACCAGATCGACGGGCGGGGCAGGAGCGATTGCATTGGCGCGGTGAGGTGCCATTGGTCCCGGGCGCGCAGTCAGCGGCCTTGAAGCTGATCCAACGTATCCGCGACGAGGCGCATCGCTTTGCGATCACCGGACACCGGCGCCGTCGTGCCCAGCGCTTCAACGAGTCGATACTCGAGACCGTACCGGGCTTGGGCCCCGCCAAGCGAAAGGCATTGCTGCAGCATTTCGGTGGTCTGCAAGGCGTGCTGAAAGCTGCACGTTCGGATCTCGAGCGCGCGCCGGGAATCGGTCCCGCGTTGGCGCAAAACCTTTATGATGCGTTGCACCCCGGCGAGTAGAGAATCATGCTCTGGACCGTTCCGAATGCACTGACCTGGATGCGCATCTTTGCGATACCGATCGTGGTCGTGCTTTTCTACATGCCGTTTCCGTGGTCAGACCCGGCGGCCGGCGCCTTGTTTGCGATCGCAGGTATTACCGACACGCTCGATGGGTATTACGCGCGCAAGCTCGGTCAAACCTCTCGTCTGGGCGCGTTTCTCGATCCCGTCGCCGACAAACTCATCGTCGCCGTCGCGCTCGTACTGCTCGTGAGCAAGGATCAGCGTTTGATCGTGGTGTTGCCAGCCATCGTCATCATTGGCCGTGAGATCGCCATCTCAGCGCTGCGCGAATGGATGGCCGAGATCGGTCAGCGACGCAAGGTGGCTGTCTCCAAGCTCGGCAAGCTCAAGACGATCCTGCAAATCGTTGGCTTGTCGATGATGCTGATCCGTTGGGATGTGTGGTTCCTGCCGACCTATAAGCTTGGGGTGGTTCTCACGGCGATTGCTGCGGTGCTGACCTTGCTATCCGCCATCGACTACTTGCGGGCGGCTTGGCCCGATTTGAAGGGCCGAGCGGGTGCACCTTGACTTACGCCGGGTCGGCCGTACAATCTCGGCCCTCTGTTCCAGAGCGGGAATAGCTCAGTTGGTAGAGCACGACCTTGCCAAGGTCGGGGTCGCGAGTTCGAGTCTCGTTTCCCGCTCCATTTTCTTCACGCAGCGCGGCTAGGTGGCAGAGTGGTCATGCAGCGGCCTGCAAAGCCGTCTACGCCGGTTCGATTCCGACCCTAGCCTCCACGCGCCGTCAGCTCAAAACGAGTCGTCGGCATCCTCGCAGTCAGCTGCCTCCGCAACGGTGGATCGACGAGTTCGATGCTGAGCGTGTTGGTTTGCGACTCGAATACGTCATGCAAGAGGCGACACTCGACCGAATAGCTGCCGGTCGCGTTCGGTGCCTCGCAATCTTGATAGAGCACGAGCCCATCACCTTGTAATTCGGCTCCGACTGCCTGCGGTTGCAGGCGCGCTCCGCTCGGTGTGGTCCAAACAAAACGCTGCTCGATTTCGAGCATCAACCGCGCTTGTCCGACAGCATCGACCGGCTGCAGTCCCTTGCCCGGTGCGAGTCGCCGTAGCGCAACCGCCGCATCGTGGAAGTGAATGGAGTGGCTCCACTCCCAGCGGCGGGTGCGCGTATTCGCCGAGACCCTTGTCAGGGTGACATGAGCGCGGTGCGCCAGTGACAAGCTCGGCGTAAGGCCGCCGAGGGTGCCGAGCGCAAGTGCGCTCAGCAACCAGCGGCGTTGAGTGAAATCCGACATCGACCTTAGGGCTGAGCCGGCGCGAGCGGCAGGGCTTTCTCCTCGGTCTTGGCCTCGTCACCACTCTTGCCCTTGGTTTTGAGTTCGGCCAGCGCATCCAGCATCTGGTTGCGGCCGGAATCGCGAGCGCGGAACAACTCGATGCGGCTTTGTGCGATGCGACGCGGAGTGATGTTGTTGCTCTTGTCGGCATCGGCGATCAAATGGTTCCGATCGAGTTCGACGCTCGCAATGCGCTTGTCGCGGATGAAGAGTTTGGTCACTTCGATCGCGTTGTAACGCCAGACCTCGGCAGGGACCAGATAATCCTCTCGGCTGCCATCGACATAGTTGATGGTCAGAGGCAGCGGAGTCACGAGTCCACCGATGTTCTGGAAGTCGACGAAGTAGACGTATTCGCCCGCTTTCACGGCGCGCTCGAACGTTGCTTTTTCCCAGGGCTTGAGCTTCTCAAGGAAATCGCGGTACTCGTTGCGATCCTTGTTGGTCACGACGAAGGCGTCGTTCTCGTTGTAGAAGTCTTTCAGCTCGGGGTAGCGCTCGAGACGCGTGGTGCGACCCTCGGCCTTGTTGAGCTTTTGCGAGTAGGAGTCCGGCCAGTCGCGGGCAAACTCGGCCCGCTTCAAGGGGAATTCGACCTCCGGGTCTTGGCTCGAGACCTGATATTCACGGATGTCGCCGACTGCCACATCGACGTGGTCGGTGCCGTAGAACCAACCACGCCAGAACCAGTCGAGATCGACTCCCGATGCGTCTTCCATCGTACGGAAGAAGTCCGCTGGCGTCGGGCGCTTGAACTTCCAGCGATTCGAGTATTCGCGAAAGGCATGATCGAACAACTCGCGACCCATCACCACTTCACGCAACACCGACAGGGCGGCAGCGGGCTTCGAGTACGCGTTCGGGCCGAACTGCACGATGCTCTCGGAGTTCGTCATGATCGGAACTTGATCGCTCGACTGCATGTAAGTCGTGATGGCATCGAGCACGTTAGTCTTGTCACCGAAGGCCGGGAATTTCTCTTCCCATTCAAGTTCAGCGATGTACTCGAGGAACGTATTGAGACCTTCGTCCATCCAGGTCCACTGACGCTCGTCCGAATTCACGATCATCGGGAAGTAGATGTGACCCACTTCGTGGATGATCACGCCGATCAGACCGTACTTCGTATTGCGCGAGTACGTGAGCTTGCCGGTTTTTTCATCGGCCGTCGGACGATAGCCGTTGAAGGTGATCATGGGGTATTCCATGCCACCGCGCTCCCAGGAGTTCACTGAGATAGCGACCGGATAGGGATAGGGGAACGAGAAGCGAGAGTAGACCTCCATCGTATGAATGACGGCATGGGTCGAATACTTCGACCAGATCGGCTCGCCCTCGTTGGGGTAGAACGACATCGCCATTACGAAGGGGCGCGCCGCATCGTTTTGTCGATACCCCATCGCATCCCAGATGTATTTGCGCGAGCTCGCCCAGGCGAAGTCGCGCACGTTCTGCGCTTTGAAGCGCCATGTACGCGTGCGATCAGTGCCTTCTTTCTCGTTCGCCTTGGCTTCTTCGGGAGTCACGATGAAAACCGGCGATTTGGCGGTGGCCGCGCGCTTCAAGCGCTCACGTTGCGTCGCCGTCAGCACAGCGTCGGCGTTCTGCAACTCGCCCGTCGAGGCGACAATGTGATCGGCGGGTACCGTCAGTTCGACGTCGTAGTCGCCGAACTCGAGGGTGAATTCGCCGCGGCCCAAGAATTGTTTGTGCTGCCAACCTGTGTAGTCGGTGTAGGCGACCAGGCGCGGGAACCATTGCGCCAGGAAATATTGGTAGGTGTCGCTCCCCTCGAAGTATTCGTAGCCACCGCGAGCGCCAATGGCTGCTTCGTTGACGATGTTGGACTCCCAGTCGAAGCGAATCTCGATGCTCGTGCCGGGGCGCAGCGGCTGTGGCAGATCGATACGCATCATGGTGTCGTTGACCGTGGTGCGCAGCACACGCCCTGAAGCATCGCGCACCTGACCGATGTCGTAGCCGTATTTGCGATCCTGGAAGGCCTGATGACGGCGCATCGCCGCAAAGCTCAGGCTATCGCCCTTGCCGACGCTGTCGCGGCGCGTGCCCGAGTTAGCAGCGACTTCCGAGCGACGCGCGATGGAGTCGTCCTTGAAAATATTTTGATCGAGTTGGAGCCAGATATACGAGAGCGTATCCGGTGAGCGATTCATGTAGGTGATGCTCTGGGATGCGATGAGTCGGTGACGCTTTTCATCGAGCGTGACCTTGATCCGATAATCCGCGCGTTGCTGCCAGTATTGAGCGCCCGGTGCACCCGATGCCGTTCGGGTCGTCCCTGCGGTTGGCAACAAAGTCTCGAGTTGCGCAAAACGGTGGTCCGCATTTCCTGGAATGCCCTTGCCATTGCTGGCGTTGGCAGGCGTGAACGCAGAGGCGAGGAAGAGCCCGAGCAGGGCGGCACTGGCGTATTTCATTTGGCAATTCTACCCGCGGGACGGGCGCTCTGGGATACTCGGGCGGCATGAGTACCTCCCGACCTCTCTGGCTGCGCTGGTTGTTGCGCATCGCCCTGTCGCTCGCCGCCCTCGCTGTGGCTGGCTTCGTGTGGCTGTTTTTCTTAGGCGGTATCGCTATCTCGGATCGTGCCATGTTGTGGCGGATGATTCGCGGGGAGAGCATTCCGGCGCCGACGGCGGCGGTGGTGGCAAGTCAGTTGCGCGTAGCGCCGGGCTTTGAGGTCGCGATTTATGCGAGCGATTTGCCCAGTGCGCGGCTCATGGTGGCCGCTGAGGGCGGTCAGATCCTGCTCTCGCAACCCCGCGGCGGACTCGTGACGGTGCTAGAGCCTGATCGTGATGGCGACGGGCGCTCCGATGGGCGGCGCGTGCTGTTCAGTGGGCTCGATAGACCCAATGGGCTCGACATACACGAGGGTTACCTGTACGTCGCCGAAGCGACCCAGATTTTTCGGGTCCGCTTCGATTCACAGGCTGCGAACGCCAGCGGCGAGCGCCAAGTATTGGTTGCCGGGCTGACGGCCGATGGCAGTCATTGGCGTAAGACCGCCCGTATCGGCCCGGATGGTGCGTTGTATGTTGGACAGGGATCGACCTGTAACGTGTGCATCGAGGCAGATTCGCGTCGAGCGACCGTGATGCGTTGGCCACGCGAAGGCGGCGAGGGGGAAGTGATTGCGAGCGGAACGCGCAATCCCTACGGCTTTGATTGGGCGCCTTGGGATCAAAGTTTGTACGCCACCGAGAATGGTCGCGATTTACTCGGTGATGACTTACCACCCGACGAACTCAACCGCATCGTGTCGGGTGGTTTCTACGGTTGGCCGTTTCGTCACGGTCGCGACATCGTCGATCCTGAGTACGGATCGACGGCAGATCCGCGCCTAGCGCGCGCGATGGCACCAGCACACGAATTTGGTGCGCACACGGCACCGCTCGGCATGCGTTTCCTGCGCCACCCGGCAAGACCGCCCGCATATGCGCGCACCGCGCTCGTGGCTCTGCACGGGTCCTGGAATCGCAGCACGCCAGCCGGGTATGCCGTTGTTGCGCTCGATTTCGACGCGAGTGGCCGCGTTACCGAGCGTCCGTTTCTCGATGGCTTCCGCGGTGCCGATGGTTTGATCGGTCGACCGGTGGATGTCATCGAGGGCGGCGATGGCGCGATCTACGTTTCCGACGATTACGCCGGCGTTATCTATCGCGTACGCGCGCTCCAGAGCAGTTCGAACGGCGGCTGAAGTCGAGCCACACGCGATCAGCCCACTCATCGACCCGATTGCGGAAGGTGGCGCGGAACGCTTCGCATCGGTCTGTAGCAGCGCCGATCTCACGCTCCATCAACTGTACGACGGCATCGCGATCGATACGGATATCCGCCATCCGAATACCGCCATCGCTCGGTGTGTCGAAAATCAGTAGGCGATCAAGTGGTCGGTCCCTCGTTGCCGCATCGCTCGGCCACGGTAACCACGCAGTGCCGTCCGCCTGACCGCCACGGCCGGGATCGCCCCGACGCGCAAACTCCGCCCAATAGCCCATCATCCGTTCGCTTAAACGCAGGCGTGCAGACTCGTTGCGCGCGTGGAACAGCAAGCCACTTTGCGGGCCGACGTCGAACTGGCCAAGCACGAAGGGGATCTCGAGCCCGTGCGCCGCACCCACGATCCGTGAGATGTCGACCAGGCCGAAGGCACGCCCTTGCTCATCCCAGTCCCAGCGGTAGCCCCAGGCGGGAGCGCCGTGGCGCGCCAGCACGTCGGCCAATGAGTCCACACCATCGGCTTTCCACAGCAAGGATCGATAGCGGGCTTCCTGATCGTAACGAGCAGGATCTTTCAAAGAAAACGGCAAGCCGAGTGCAGCGCGAACGTGGCGCGGATCGAAGGCCATGAATATTTTGGGCTCATCACGATTGGTACCAAGCATCACCGGTACGTCGTGATGTTGGCTCGGATCGGCGAGTAGGTCGATGATCGCGCCGCTACGCAGCACGTGGCCATCCTGGAACACGGTGGGGATGCGGTCCCACTCGCTGGCGGCGCGCTCGTAAGTTGAATACAGATCCCAAGGGTCGAGTTGGCGCAGCAACGCCGCTTGCTCGGCGCTGGAGAGCGATGCGGCGATCCGCGCGGCGCCGTCGACATCGACAGCACGTCCCGAGCGCTGTAACGCAACATACAGGGCGCGCTGCGTTGCGCGCAGGGCGGCGGGTTCATCCTGACGGGCGAAGCCAAAACCCAAGCTCTGAATGATCATGCGGTGGAAAAGACCGGCTGCCTGCGGTGCGATCAGCAGTGCGAGCGCGTTGGTGCCGCCGGCCGATTCGCCGAACACCGTGACGTTATCCGGATCACCACCAAAAGCCGCTGCATTACGCGCGACCCAGCGCAAAGCCTCGATCGTATCTAGCGTGCCGTAATTCCCCGAGCGATCCTCCGCCGTATCACCGTCTTGCGTCGGCGGTTTGAACCAGCCGAAGGGGCCCAAGCGATAGTTGATCATGACAACCAGCGCATTCTCTCGTTGAGCAAGAACACTCCCATCCCAAAACGCGGCATGGCCGATGGTGTTGCCGCCGCCGTGTATCCACACCATTACTGGCAAGCGCGCGTCACGCGCGGCGGTCGCGTCTAGGCGCGGCGAATACACATTGAGATAGAGACAATCTTCGGCACCTTGCCGGGTCCCTGCCGTGCCGACGCCACCCAACGGTGAGCCGTATTGGATGCAGGGCGAGCCGGCGCGCAGGGCATCGCGCTGTTGTGTCCAGCCCTCGGGCGCGAGTGGCGCGCGCCAACGACGCTCACCCACGGGCGGTGCTGCGTAGGGGATGCCGAGCCAGCTGTGCCCACCGGCCGCATTGATGAAGCCCCTGATGGCGCCGCTGTCGAGTTGGCGCACGGCCGCGTCGTCGGCGATCGGCAGCGTTGATTGGGTCGGCGAGGTGGTGCAGGCGGTAAGGGCGAAGGCCCCTAGCAGGATGAGTGCGCGGATCATAATGCTCATAGTCTCGGCCTCGGGTCTCCGGTGGCAGCGCCAACATGGTAGTCTTACAGCGCCTCCATTTGGCGGCCCCGGTGGCGGAACTGGTAGACGCAACGGACTTAAAATCCGTTGGCCGCAAGGCCGTGCCGGTTCGATTCCGGCCCGGGGCACCACAGCTTTGCATGTCACCACTCGTCGTCAACAACCTGACTGTCTACCGCGGCGAGCGAGCGATTCTCTCTGGAATTTCGTTCGAACTGAGAGCCGGGCGTGCGCTCGTGGTGACGGGACCGAATGGCGCTGGCAAGACGACCTTGCTGCGCACGCTGTGCGGATTGGTCGAACCGGAAGATGGCCAATTGTGCTGGCATTCGGAACCGCTCTCGTTCCGCGATCCGCAGTATCACGCCGATCTGGCTTACCTCGGCCACGAAGCGCCGCTCAAGATGGACCTGACCGGGCGTGAGAATTTGCGCGGACTCGTCGGTTTACGTCGTATTGTCGATCAACGCGACATCGAGGCAGGCCTCGGTGAGATGCAGGCACGGTCGTTCGCTGATCGTGCGGTTCGTACCTTGTCGGCTGGGCAGCGTCGACGAATTGCCTTTGCCGCGCTGAGTTTGATGGGTGCGACTCTGTGGGTGCTCGACGAACCCGTCACGAATCTGGATCGCGCCGGTGAGGCGCTCGTCCAAACCATGTTGAGCCGTCACTTGGCGAGCGGCGGCATGTTGCTTGCGGCCACCCATCAGCCGTTAGGGCTCGATCCCTCGCTCTGCGATTCGCTGATTCTCGGTCCGGTGAAGGTATGAGTATGGGCACTGCAGCGGGCAGTTGGCAGGCCGCGCGGATTGTATTGCAGCGTGAGTGGTTGCTGGCGGTCCGGCGCCCGGCTCAGGTGTTGCAACCGCTGGCCTTTTTCGCCGTGGTCACGGCCATGTTTCCGTTGGGCTACACACCTGAACTCGCCAAATTGCGTGCGATCGCCCCTGGCGTGCTTTGGGTGGGTGCGCTGCTCGCATCATTACTCGCGCTCGAACATCTCTTTCGCGAGGATGCCAGCGACGGCACGCTCGAGCAGTACGTTCTCTCCGGGCAGTCGCTCACCTGGCTGCTGCTGGCCAAGACGATCGCGCATTGGTTGTTGACGGGTTTGCCGCTCACCTTGATGGCGCCGTGGCTGGGCGTGGCGCTCGGCGTGCCATTGACGGCAGCGATAGGTGTCATGGGCGCGCTGGCGCTCGGCACCTGGACGCTGAGCCTGTTGGGTTCGATCGGCGCGGGTCTGACACTCGGCGTGCGCCGCGGTGGCGTGCTCTTGTCGCTCTTGACGTTACCTTTGGCAGTACCGGTGTTGGTGTTCGGCGCGCGGGCGACGGAACTTGCGATCGTCGGCGACAGTCCGACAGGAGCGCTGTATCTTCTCGGTTCGCTCGCGGTGTTGGGGTTGACCCTCGCGCCGTTGGCCGCCGCAGCCGCCGTACGCATCGGTTTGGAATAGGGCTTGGAGTAGGGGATGGGGACGAACTGGGCTTGGTTTCATCGTTTCGGATCGCCGCCGCACGTATACCGGCTCGCGGGTCTCCTCACGCCGTGGTTCGCTTGGCCCGCTGCGCTGTCGATCCTCGCCGCCCTTTATGGCGGACTGGTGCTCGCACCGCCGGACTATCAGCAGGGTGAAGGCTTTCGCATCCTCTACGTGCATGCGCCGTCAGCTTGGCTGTCGGTGATGATCTATGCCGTGATGGCCACCGCCGCCGGTATCGGTCTCATCTGGCGCATGAAAGTCGCCCACGCGGCCGCAGCGAGTTGTGCCGGTATCGGCGCGTGGTTCACCGTCGTCTCCCTCGTCACGGGCATGCTTTGGGGCAAGCCGATGTGGGGAACCTACTGGGTTTGGGATCCGCGACTCACGGCGCAGTTGGTTTTGCTGTTCCTTTACCTAGGCTACATCGGCTTGCGCTCAGGTATCGACGATGTCGGTCGTGCCGATCGCGCTAGCGCAGTACTCGCACTCGTCGGTGTCGTGAACATCCCCATCATTCGCTATTCGGTCGAGTGGTGGAACTCGATTCACCAAGCGCCCTCGGTCATGAAGATGGAGAAGCCTTCCATGCCGATGGAGATGCTGGTTCCTCTGCTGCTGATGTTCCTGGGTTTCACCCTCTACTTTGCAGCCGTGATGTTGGTGCGTCTGCGCGCTGAGATCCTGCGTCGTGAACGAAGCGCGAGTTGGATTCGGGAGGCTTTGCGATGAGTGAGTTCTTCGCGATGGGCGGCTACGCGGCCTTTCTCTGGCCGTCTTACTTGATCACTTTCGTGGCCATCATCGCTAATATCGTCAGTGCACGGAGAGCGCATGCGGCAGCCCGTTCCGAGGCATTGCGCCGACTCGATCGCGATTCTTCGGAGGCGCAATCATGACGCCACGCCAACGTCGTATCGCTCTGGTGGTCGGAATCCTCGCGGGTGTTTCGGTTGCAGGGTTACTCGCGCTGAGCGCCTTTCGCGAGAACGTGATGTTTTTCTTTGACCCTTCGCAGGTGGCGGCGGGCGAGGCGCCGATCGATAAGCGTTTTCGTTTGGGCGGTATGGTTCGACCGGGCACGGTTGAGCGCGAAGCGGGCAGTCTCGACATGAGTTTCGTCGTGACCGATTTTCAGCGCGACGTTAAAGTGGTCTACACGGGTGTCGTGCCGGATCTCTTCCGCGAGAATCAGGGTGTCGTTGCGCACGGCCGGCTCGGTAACGACGGGGTCTTCGTCGCCGATGAGATTCTCGCCAAGCACGACGAGAACTACATGCCGCCCGAAGTGGCCGAGGCCATCAAGAACAAACATGGCGGCGTGATGCCGGTCGATCCCGATCCGCGCAAAGCCAAACCGGAAACCTGAGGTCAAACGTGATCGTCGAACTTGGACATTTTGCGATGGTGTTGGCGCTGCTTGCCGCACTCTCTCAGTCTTTTTTCGGTCTGGTGGGGCCCGCGAGGGGGCAGGCCAGTTGGATGGCTGCGGTCCGACCCGCCGTATACGTCCAGTTTGCGCTGACGAGCGTGGCGCTGGCCGCACTCGTGTATGCCTTCGTCCAGAACGATTTCTCGGTGCTCTACGTCGCCTCGAATTCGAACTCGGCTTTGCCGCTGCTGTACCGAGTGTCTGCGGTGTGGGGTGCACACGAAGGTTCGCTCTTGCTGTGGTCGTGGATCCTAGTGGGTTGGGCACTCGCCGTGGCCTTGCTCTCGCGCTCCCTGCCGGTCGAGTTCGCGGCGCGCGTGCTTGGTGTGATGGGTTTAATTTCCGTGGGTTTTCTGCTCTTCACGCTCGCGACCTCGAATCCGTTCGAGCGACTATGGCCAGCGCCGCCCGATGGCCGTGATCTGAACCCCTTGCTGCAGGATCCGGCGCTCGCGGCGCATCCGCCCATGCTGTACGCCGGCTATGTCGGCTTCGCCGTCGCATTTTCGTTCGCCTGCGCAGCGATGATCGAAGGCAAGCTTGATCAGCAATGGGCCCGATGGATGCGACCTTGGACAACGATCGCATGGGCGTTTTTGACCGTCGGCATTGGCCTTGGCAGCTGGTGGGCCTATTACGAGCTTGGCTGGGGCGGCTACTGGTTCTGGGATCCGGTCGAGAATGCGTCGTTTATGCCGTGGTTGATCGGCACGGCGTTGATCCATTCGTTAGCGGTCACCGAGAAGCGAGGGCTATTCAAAAGTTGGACGCTGTTGCTCGCGATCTTGGCGTTTTCACTTTCGCTGCTTGGCACCTTCCTAGTTCGTTCGGGTGTGTTGGTGTCGGTTCATTCGTTCGCTGCGGATCCGACGCGAGGGCTCTTCATACTGGCCTTTCTCGTCATCGTGATCGGCGGTGCTTTGACGCTCTACGCTTGGCGAGCCCCCGTTCTCAAGAGCAATGCGGGCTTCGAGTTCACCTCGCGGGAGTCTTTTCTGCTGTTCAACAACATCCTGCTGGTGGTGGCCACGGCAGCGGTATTCGCGGGGACGATGGCACCGTTGATCGCCGACTCGCTGGGACTCGGCACGCTCTCCGTCGGTCGACAATATTTTGATCCCGTGTTTCTGTTGCCGACACTGCCCTTGGTCGCGCTCGCAGCGGTCGGTAGTCACTCGCTTTGGAAAAAGGGTCGGTTGCGTGAACGTCGTACCGGCATCCTAGTCGCGCTCGTGGCGGCGGCCCTGCTCACTGCCGTGTTGGTGCTTGCCGTATGGGAAGGCGCGAAGGTGCTCACACCGATCGGATTCTTGGTCGGCGGTTGGTTGTTGTTTTCGGCGTTGGTCGATCCGATCGATCGCTGGCGTCGTCGCTTGTCGATGACGCCAGCCATCCTCGGCATGACGATCGCGCACGCCTCGCTGGGATTTTTCGTCATCTCGGTCACCGCGGTCGAGAGCTATACGCGTGAGCGTGATATCGCGCTGGCCGTCGGTGAGTCAGGCACGGTGGGTGAATTCAAATACGAATTGCGTTCGCTCGAGTTCGTCGAGGGTCCCAACTACGACGCGTTGCGCGGCGAAGTTGCCGTCAGCGAGCACGACAAGCCCATCAGCGTGCTGCATCCTGAAAAGCGCAACTACTGGGTGCAACGTCAGCAGATGACCGAAGCGGGCATCGACATGCAATGGTCGCGCGATGTGTTCGCAGCCTTAGGCGAAGATCTCGGTGCCGGACGTTGGAGCGTGCGCGCGCAGGTTCGTCCTCTCATCAACTACGTGTGGCTAGCCGCGCTGTTGATGGCAATCGGTGGCGTCATCGCCGCGCTCGATCGTCGTTATCGCAAGCGCGGTGAGGCGGCATGAATCGATTTTTGCTGCCTGCGGGAATTTTTGCCGCGTTGGTTGCGTTGTTGTTCGTTGGCATTCAGCGCGCACCCAACAAATCGGTGATCGCCTCGCCACTGATCGACAAGCCGGCTCCGCAGTTCGAGTTGCCCGTGCTCGGCTCGGCCGAGACGTTCGCGAATGAGTCCATGCGTGGGCGCTGGTATTTACTCAACGTCTGGGGAACTTGGTGCGCGGAGTGTCGCCGCGAGCACGACATGCTGCTCGAGATCGCGAGCGGTGGCGAGATCCCGATCGTCGGCCTCAATTGGAAGGACGAGCCTGCTGCGGCACAACAATGGTTGGAGCAACTCGGTAATCCTTATGCCGTCATCCCTGCGGATCGGGACGGGCGCGTGGCGATCGATTGGGGCGTTTACGGCGCGCCAGAAACCTTCCTGATCGATGATCGTGGCGTCGTACGCTACAAGCATGTGGGCGCTCTGCATCCGCTCGCTTGGGAGAGCGAGTTCTTGCCGCGTATCCGAGGTGGTAAATGAAAATCCGCCAGCATCACTGGTCCGCGATTTTTTGGAGTCTCTTGCTCGGTCTGTCGTTGAGTTCGGTATTTGCGATCGATCCGATCGAATTGGCCGATCCGGTGTTGCAAGAGCGCTATCGCAGTTTGACGCACGAGTTGCGCTGCATGCAGTGCCAGAACCAATCGATCGCCGATTCTCCGGTGGGTCTTGCCGGAGATCTTCGTCGTGAGGTTCGTGAGCTGCTCGAGGCTGGCAAGACCGACGCGGAAATTCGCGACCACCTGAGCGCACGCTACGGCGATTTCATCCTGTTTCGACCGCGCTGGTCATGGCGTACGGCTTGGCTTTGGTTGACGCCTGCATTACTGCTCGCACTCGGATTATTCGTCGCCGTGCGTATCGTCCGACAGCGTGCGGCGATGGTTGATCAAGCCGACGATAACGATAACGAGGGGGCTGGGCGGTGACGCTATTCTGGATCGGAGCGATCGTACTTCTGGCGGCGTGCATTGCCGCTCTCGTTTGGCCGCTAGCGCGCGAGCGGGCCCAGCGCGGTGTCGCCGTCGTGGTGGCGGTTGCCGTCGTGGTGGCGAGCGTGTTGCTGTACCGCGAGTGGTCGAATTGGGATCGAACCCAAGCCGCCGAGGCGGCTGAGCAGTCGGCCATGGTGGGGCGTCTGGCGAGGCGCTTGGAAAAGAATCCGGATGACGTCGAAGGCTGGTTGATGCTCGGCAGATCGCAATTGGCGATTGGCCAGTACCCGCTTGCACAACGAGCGTTCCGCCGAGCGGATCGTCTCGAAGAGGGTCGCAACCCCGAAGCACTGCTCGGCATGGCTGAGGCGATGGTTTTGCAAGCCGATGGTGAGGTGGACGAACGGTCCGGTCGTTTGTTCGAGATGGCGCTCGTGCTGGCGCCCCAGTCGGAGAAGGCCTTGTTCTTCTCGGCGGTAGCGGCTCAAAAACGCGGCGAGACGGCGCTCGCCATTCAACGTTTCGAAACCATGCTCGCGATGTCACCACCGGCTGAAGTACGCAGTATCCTCGAGCAGCAGGTCGCGAGCTTAAAGGGAACTTCGCCGCCGGCGGCGGATGTGTCCGCGCCGAGCGCAGCAACACCTCCCGTCGCTACCGCTGGAGTCGATCAAGGCGTTGGCGGCGCCGCACGAGTGCAGGTGGAGGTGTCCGCCTCGGCGACGATGCAGCAACGCATCGAGCGCGGTGGTGTGTTGTTTGTGTTCGTACGTGTGCCTGGCCAGCCTGGTCCGCCGCTCGCGGTGAAGCGCGTCTCGGTCGATTTACCGGTCACACTCGAGTTGACGGCACGCGACAGCATGGTCCCGGGTCTTGAGATTCAAGCCGGACAATCGGTCGAAGTGTCGGCCAAATGGTCCAAGGATGGTGTCGCGACGCCTCGCGCCGGTGATCCGATCGGCAGCATTCCCTACAAAGTGGGACAAGATGGTCTCAAGAGTCTCGTGATCGACGAGCTCAGCCGATGATCACCGCAACCGCCAGCACAACAGCGCGTTTGCGCTGGTTGGTTGCGCCCGGTGAAGGTCGAGCCTTGTTCGCGGCGGCGGGCGCGTATTTTCTCCTGCTCGCCGGCTATTACATGCTGCGCAGTCTGCGAGAGGCCTTTGCGCTAGAGGTAGGGCGCGACTATATCGCCACGCTCTTCTACATCACCTTCTTCGTGATGATGGCGGTGCTTCCGCTCTATTGGTATCTCGTGGCTCGCTTGCCGCGCCGCCAATTGTTTCCCGTTATCTACGCCGGCGTGGTGGTGCTCTTTGCAGCGCTGGCGCTCGGCATGTCGGGTCAGCCGGGCAACAAGACGCTGGCGGCGGTGTATTTCGTCGCGGTGACCTCGCTCAACCTGTTCATCGTGTCGGTCTTCTGGAGCGTGATGGTCGATGCCTGGAAGTCAGATGCGGCGAAGCGATTGTTTGGCTTCATCGCCGCTGGCGGCAGTGCCGGTGCGATCGCAGGACCGCTATTCAATGCGTTGTTCGTGCAGAGCATTGGTCCGACGACCACCATCCTGGTCGCATGCTGCTTCATCGCGCTCGCGATCGTGCTGGGGCGCCGAGCGCAGCAACTCGAGGCACAAACCGACAGCGCCGGCGTCGATCCGGATGTGCGTCTCGCGATGCCTGTAGGTGGGCGCGCCATCGACGATCTCAAGCGTCTCGTGACATCGCCCTATCTGCTCGCGATCGCTGGCTTGATCATCGGCGGTCAAATCTTGGGCGGATTCATGTACCAAGAGCAGGCCAAGTACGTGGAGGCGGAGTACACGACGCTCGCCGATCGTGCGGCGTTGTTCGCCCGCATTGACCTCGCGGTCAGCGTGCTTGCGCTGATCTTTCAAGGCGGCGTGGTGGGTTGGGTCGCCGCCAAGGGTGGCTTGCGCATCGCGCTGGGTCTGGTGCCGATGATGCTGATTGGATCATTGGTACTGCTCGCGCTCATACCGGTCGGTGCCGTGCTCATCGCCACGCAGGTTTTTCGTCGTGCTATCGATTACGGCATGTTCAAACCGACGCGTGAGATGCTCTTTACGGTGCTCAACCCAGAGAGCAAATTCAAGAGCAAGAGCCTGATCGACACCTTGCTGCAACGTGGCGGTGACAGCATCAGTCAACTGGCCTATCCGCTCGTGGCGGGACTCGGCCTCGTCGGAGTCTCTTGGGTGTTGAGTGGTGTGAGTCTCATCATGTTGGTAGTTGCCGTGTGGCTTGGCGGCGTCTTCGGTCGGCACGAGAGCGACAGCGGAACGATCGATCGATGAATTCGGCGCAGGAAACTCTGCCGGCAGCCCGTCTGGATGCTGCCGGGCGCCGCCGTATCGATTGGCGCGCGCTACTGACGATCGCGGCGCCCTTGATGATCACCAACGCGATTCAGGCGGTGCTCAATCTCACCGACGTTTGGTTCATCGGTCGTCTCTCGACGGATGCCGTCGCGGCGATCGGAGCCATCTACTGGCTCATGACTTGCGTGATCCTCGTGCTCGGTGGGGTTGGACTCGCGACCCAGTCGTTCGTATCACAAGCAGACGGCGCGGGTCGTCGGACGAGGGCTTCGCAATCGGCGTGGAACGGTCTGTGGGGTTCGATCGTCGCCATTCCGTTATTCCTCTTGGCTGCTTACGTCGGTAACGGCGTACTTGCGTGGTTTCGTCTCGACGAAGGCTTGCGCCTCTTGGCGATCCATTATTGGGAGCCGCGCATTGCTGGCGCTTTTCTCGGTGCCATGACATGGGGTTTGATGAGTTTCTTCAACGGCATCGGTCAAACGCGTGCGACCTTGGCGGTCGCACTGGTTACGACCGTCGCGAATGTGCCGGCCAATGAGTACTTCATGTTTGAGCTTGGCTGGGGCATGGCGGGCGCAGCTTGGGGTACGAACGTGGCGCAGCTGTGTGGTTTGGTTGCAGGGCTTGCGATCATGCTGGGACCGAAGCTCGCCACTCGCTATCGGACGCGTCTCACTTGGCGCCCACGTTGGGTCATGGTGCGTCGGCAACTCGCCGTCGGGTTACCGATCGGCGTGATGTATGGCGCTGACGTTCTCGGAGTGGCTTTGATGCAGTTGATGGTCACCCAGATCGGTAACGTGGGTGCCGCTGCGACGCAGATCGTCATGATGTTGACTTCACTCGCGTACATGCCAGCGCTGGGACTGGCGACTGCCGGCACCACGGTCACGGGGCAAGCGATCGGCGCCGGCAACCGCGAGTGGGCGGCCCACCTCGGTACGGTGGTCGCGCGCAGTTGCTCGGGTTTCATGTTCGGCGTGGCGATGTTGCTGCTGCTGATTGGTCCTTGGTTGTTGCCCTTGTTCGTCGCGAGCGGCGATGCCAACGCGCCATTGGTCGTGTCGACGGCGCTTATTTTGTTGATGCCGGCCGCGGCGTATCAGCTCTTCGACGGTCTCTATTTCGGGTCCAGCTTTTGTCTGCGAGCAGCCGGCGATACACGCGTTCCCGCGATGACCGCGCTGGTGTTGTCATGGGGATTCTTCGTGCCGCTCGCACACACGCTGATTTTCGATTCGTCGCAGGCGTGGATCCCGGGGCTGCCACAGGCCGGGCTCGGTGCGCTGGGCGGATGGCTCGCGTTGATGAGTTACGCGATGGTTCTTGGCGTCGTGATGTATCGACGCTGGCGTAGCAACCGTTGGCAGCAGATCGATCTATGGCGGGGCGATAACTGACTAGACGCGCTCGGCTCGCCAGCGCCGCAGCATGATCCAACCGCCGATCATGCCGCCAAGATGCGCAAAGTGGGCGATGCCGCTCGCCGTGCCGGTCACGCCGAGATAGAGCTCGAGTGCGCCGTACAGCGTGACGAAGACCCACGCCGGCATCGGAATCGGTGGAATCAACGGCACGATCTTGCGACGCGGAAACATCATTGCGAAGCCCAGCAGCAAGCCAAAGATGCCACCTGAGGCGCCGACGGTCGGCGCGACTTGGCCGAGTGACATGGTCACCATCAGTTGCATCAGCGCCGCGGCGACGACACTCGCCAGATAGAACTGCAGGAAGCGCTTTGGACCCCACCAGGCCTCGAGTTCGTTGCCGAAGCTCAGCAGACCAATCATGTTGAAGCCGATGTGCGCGAGACCCCCGTGCAAAAACGCGTAGCTCACGATCTGCCAAGGCTCGAAGCCGCTGCCAATCGGCCACAGCGCGAAGGTGTCGATCAAAGATGGCCATAGCCACTGCGCGCCGAAGATCGCGACGTTAGCGATCAGCAGAAACCGCGTCATCGGTTGCAGTGCGCCGAACATGATCAGTTGCTGTCGAGCCAGTCGAATAGACGATTGCAAAAGCGAATTTTTTGCTCTTTGCCGGCGACCACGTGGGCCAGGTCGTCCCAAGTTTCGCCGATAGCACCCGGGATGGCTTTCTCGATCGGTACCGTGGTTCGCGGGCTCGTGACGACATCGAGTGCGGCATGAATCACGAGTGTCGGGCATTTGACTTGACCGAGCCGACTGCGCGATTCGAAGTTCACACAGGCTTCGACGAGACGCGAGTGCGCTTCGAAGCGACCGTTCAGTTCCTTCCAGCCGCCTTGAGGACCGAGCAATTTAGAGTGGTTGGCGTTGTAGTATTCGGGCGTGAACGACAACAGCGTCACGACCTTCTGAAAAGCGAAGAACCCCGCGTCGCGGTGGATATCGCGGAACATGTTGAGTTGGTCACGCAGGAAATCGTCGACTTCACACCAAGCTCCCGTGTTGAGCATGCTGCGCGCCAGATCGGGTCGCTTCATGGCAATTTCCTGCGCGACGCAGGCGCCCATGCCGACGAGGCCAACCAAATGCACCTTCTTGAGACCTAGGTGATCGAGCAGGCCGATCGCATCATCGGCATGCAGCGCCATCGTCGAGGGCCGCGTGAGATCGTCGGTCGATTCACCAATGCCGCGGTAGTCAAACAGGATGACTTGATAGCGATCGGTCAGGCCGCGGGCCAGATGGTGGTGATTATCGCGACAGAACGTGCCCCAGCCCCCCATGCACAGTACCGGCTCGCCTTGACCGAGCACTTCGTAATACATGTCGTGGTCGTTGATGCGGGCGATGGGCATGGAGGTTCCTTAAAGGTGAGGGTCAAAAGACCAATTTGGTGATGCCGATAAAGGCGATGACGATCAGTAGCGCATATAAACCGAGTACGTAGCGAATCGCGCCATCGACGGCGATCGTGATCGATTGTTCGATATCCGGTTGGCTACCCTCTGTGGCGAGGCGCATGAATGCCGGGGCGATGGGCCGAAATGCGATGTCGATTCCGATGCCCATTGCGAAGATCAACGCAAACAGCACAATCTTGAGACCATACCAGCCGCCCGGCAGTGGGCCGTGGCCGAGCAGGGCGAAAACACCCAGCGTGCCAAGGCCAAGCAGCAGCAGCGCCTGCCACGCCAAATGCAGTCGATTGAGCGTTTGCGCGCGCGGCGTGCCCTCGGCTCGACCGATGGCGAGCAGCAACGCGATCCACGCGGCGCTGGCAACCCACGCGAGCGTTAACGCCCAGTTTGGAATCGCTGCGAATCCACCGGATGCGCTGAGTTGCAATCCGACCGGGAACATCAATGTGAAACACAAGCGCGGTATCAGATCGATCTGCACCGCCATCTTCAGTGCGAAAGCGCGCTCCGCGAAGGACAGATCGGGTCGCTTGGCTGCCTTGGCCAGCAGGAAGACGCCAAGATCGCCGCCCAGCCAGTAGACGAGCAGCATCACATGGATGAAGACCCAGATGGTATGTTCCATGCTGTCGATTCTACGAAATGTGCAGGGGGATTACTCGATCATGTCCGCCGAGATCTACGCGCTTCTGGTGTTGTTACATCTGTTGTTGTTTGTCTATTGGCTCGGCGCCGATATTGGCGTCTTTTACTCCGCGCGCTACGTTCAGGACACCACGCTCACGCTCGAGTCGCGCCGAACAGCGCTGCGTATCATGGGCTGGGTCGACCAGTTACCACGCTACTCGCTGGTGCTGATGTTGCCGGTGGGCACGACACTCGGTGTCGCTACCGGCGTCATCGCCTTGCCCGCGTTGGCGGCGCTCCTGTTGTGGGTGGTGGGTGCCGGCTGGTTGTGGTTCGTCTGGGCCATCCACCATCACCAAGGTACGCCGCTCGCAGAGCGCCTGCGCAGCATCGATCTCGTGTGGCGCTTCGCGCTGGTGGCGATCTTGCTGCTGACCGGGACCGCAGGTCTCGCGGGTCAGGGGCCGCTCGTGACCGACTGGATTTCGATCAAGGTCGCGCTGTTTGGCGTGTTGGTGTTCTGCGGCATCATGATCCGCATGCGCGGCAAACCAATTGGTCCGGCGCTGCGCAAAATCCTCAGTGAAGGATCCTCACCCGAACTCGAAGCCGAACTCGTGCGCGGCTTCGATCGAACGAGACCCTTCATTCTCGGGATTTGGTTTCTTTTGTTGGTCGCGGCCTTTGTCGGACTTGCTAAACCGAATTTCGGCTGAAGATCTGGTGATCGGGCGAGGTGCGGTCTCAGCGCGGCACCTTAAGGCCGCGCTGCACGGCAGGACGAGCGCTAATCTCGGCTGCCCAGCGCGCAAGGTTCGGATGTGCATCGAGGTTGCCTGGAAAACGTTTCATCGACACCGTCGCGACGGGATAGGCAATGACGTCGGCAATGGTGTAGTCGTCACCCACGAGATAGCTCGTCTTTGACAGTTGCTGTTCCAGTGTGGCTGCCATGCGCAGGCACAGGCGGTTATAGAGCTCGATGGCGTACGGAATTTTCTCCTGCGCGACCACGTTGAAGACAAATTGGCCGCTGTAGGCGGGGCCGACATCACCCGAGACGATACCGACCCACTCGAATGTCTTCGCGCGAGCCCAAGTGGTGCGCGGCAATAGCTGTCCGGTCTTCTCGGCAAGATAAATCAGGATCGCCGCCGAGCCATAGACTGCGAGGGATTTGCCGTCGATATCGCTACTGACGTCGTGATCCACGATGGCCGGCAGTCGTCCCACGGGGTTTAGAGCCAAAAATTCGGGTGTGAAATTTTCTCCCTTGACGAGATCGTATTCGCGGACCGTGTAAGGTAAGCCAACTTCCTCGAGCATGATCGAGGCTTTGTAACCGTTGGCGGTTGCGACCGTGTGTAGATCTATCATGGGGTCATCCTGCAGGAGAGGGTCATGAAAAAAGTGCGTCGTACTCGTGTTCCGCTCGTCACGCCGCTGAAGCGAACGGCCATCATCGTCAAGAACATGGATCGCAGTCTGCGTTTTTGGCGCGATCTGCTCGGACTGAAAATTTGGATTTCGGGCGAGGCTGGCAAGGAACTGCCTGAGTTGTACCAATTGCTCGGCGCGCCACCTTGCACCACGCGCTGGATCATCCTGCAATCAGAAGATGTCGATTGGGGCATGGTGGGTTTGTTCGAACTGAAGCGACCTTCACCGCCAAGCGATCGGCATCGCGATCCGAGCCGCGCCAACCAGGGCGAAGCATGTCTTGTCTTCCATACACCCGACGTCGATCGCATCTATCGCGGGGCTCGCGCACTACGCTTGCCCGTACTTTGCCCGCCGACGATGCTCGAGATTGCAGCCCACGGCGTGCTCTCTAAGGAGATGACGCTGCGCGATCCGAACGGCGTTCTCGTCAATTTCATCCAGAACATCAAAGGTGGCTCGGTCGGGATTTCCAATCGTTTTCCGGGTCTCAAGCGGCGCCGTAGCGGTGCCCCTTAACGGGATCGATCGGGATGATGGTGGCCTTGAGTTCGGTGAAGAATTCGAGGCTGGCCTGCGGGCCGTCGCGACCGATACCCGATTCTTTGTAGCCGCCGAAGGGGGCTCGCAAATCGCGGATCATGGCCGTGTTGACCCACACCGTGCCGGCGCGGATATCGCGAGCACAGCGCATGGCCGTGGATAAATCTTCCGTCCAGACGTAACTCACGAGTCCGAACTTCGAGGCATTGGCAATGGCAACTGCCTCATCGACTGTGTCGAAGGTGAGGAAGGTTGCAAATGGACCAAAGATTTCTTCCTGGCAGACTCGCGCATCGTTACCCGGTGCCAACACGGCTGTCGGTTCGATGAACCAGCCCTTGTCGTGCTCGGGTGAGCGACGACCGCCGGTCAATAAGGTGGCACCGTCGGCTTTGGCGACATCGACATACGACAGGACGCGCTGCATGTGCTGTTCGAACGCCAACGGGCCGATTTCGGTCGAAGGCAGCATCGGGTCGCCAATCTTGATTTTCCGGCTACGCGCAACGAAGCGCTCGATGAAGGCGTCGGCGATACCGCGTTGCACGAGGATGCGTGAGCCGGCGAGACACGCTTGTCCGTTGTTGCCGTAGATGCCGGCGAGAGCGCCATCGAGAGCGCGTTCGACATCGGCGGTGTCGCAGATGATGTTGGCGGACTTCCCGCCGAGCTCGAGTGCCACGGGTTTGAGGTTACGTCCTGCGGTCGCGGCGATCGCGCGACCGGTACCCGTGCCGCCGGTGAAACCGATCATGTCGACACCGGCATGATTGACGAGTGCATCACCGGTGATCTGACCGCGGCCGTTGACCAGGTTCACTACGCCGGGCGGCAGACCCGCCTCGTGGAAAATCTCGACCATGCGTAGCATCGAGAGCGGCGTGTATTCGGAGGGCTTCAGCACGCAGGTGTTACCGAAGGGGATGCAGGTTGCCACGCGCATCGACGCGAGCGACAAGGGAGCATTCCACGGGGCGATACAGCCAGCGACGCCACGCGGCTCGCGTGAGACGTACGTCACATAGCCTTTGCTTTGCGTGTAGGTCTCGCCGTGAGTGGTACTGGCGACTTCCGCGAAGAACTCGAAGTTGCGAGCCATGCGATCGACGTGTCGACGCACGCTGAGCAGCGGTAGACCTGTGTTCAAACACTCGAGATAGGCAAGCTCCTCGGCGTTCTTGCGAAGGTGATCACGGATCGAATAGAGAATATCGTTACGTTCGGTGATATCCATCCGAGGCCAGGGGCCATGATCGAATGCGCGGCGCGCTGATACGACCGCAGCGCTGACTTCGGCGGCATCGGCTTCCTGCAGGTGCGAGAGGACCTGCTCGTTAGTCGGATTGATGATGGGAATGCGATGCGTGCCGGATCGCGCGGGCACACGTTCGCCATCGATCAGGCTCGTGACTGTCTCAACGACATTGAAACGACGGGTAATCTCAAGACTCATGCTGGAATCCATCCGCAGGCAACGAACCAAGGCAGCGAGCCGGCTGCGGCCGACAAGCTTCCCACGTGAATACAATCTTGGGCGAACCCCGCGGCTTCGAGCTCCGGTTGCGGGTCGCAGTTCGCGTAGACCTCCCAGTACGGCTCGTTGTTATGGCGCGTATCCCAGGAGAGTTCGAATTTTTTGAATTCCGACAGGCCGCCGAAGCGCAGCGGTACGTCTTGATGGATGCAAACGCCACCGGGGCGTAGCAGGCGACGACTCTCGCGGAACATGCCACGTCGCGTCGCGTCGGAAATCTCGTGCATCACGTTGTGCGACACGATCAGATCAAAGTATTGGTCTGGGAAGCTCGTCGCCGCGACATCCATTTGATGAAAGTGCACCGCTGCACCCAGTGCTTCGGCGCGCGCATGTGCGTAGCGCAGCATGCCGGCACCCACATCGATCGCGTGGACTTCGGCATCGGGGAAGGCGAGTGCGTAGGGCACGCTCGCCGACCCTGCCGAGCAGCCCATATCCAGAATGCGTTTGGGCTGTAGTTGCGGAAAGCGCTCGGCGATGAAGCGCTGGACATGGGCAGATTTGCTGTCCGTGCGGCTGATTCCCTGACCAAAGGCATACAGATTGCCGCCCACCTCGTACAGGGCACCGGCAGAGCAGTCGTAGCCACCGAGATCGAGCGCATAGCCGCCGGTCTGTAGGTGAATATCGACGGCGGTCACACCTCGGGGCGGTTCGAAATCCGGGTTCAGTGTCAGCGAGCCTAAGCGCTGCGGTGAACTATCGAGCTCGGCAGCCCGGCGCGCCAACCGGAATCGGTCGCGAAACACGCTATCGCCGACGGCAACCCACATTTGCTCCTGTGCGGCGCGGGCAAGGGCGGACCAGGTTTGATAAGCCGGCTCAGCCTGCATCGCAGCGCGGATTTCCTCACGGTGCCGGGGAGGATGACCATGCTCGGCCTCGTAGGCCGGAGCAACAACGTTGTCGAACAGCGCCGCTTGGCTGCTGCGCAGCCCTCGATTGAGCCCTTGCTTGAGGGCAACGATGAACTGCTGGCGCGATACCTCATTGGCGGTGGCTTGCGGCAGCATGTCGTGGGTGACGCTTCTGACCATGGTGTGGCTCCTTCCGATTGCAGGCTGCTACCGATTCGGCAAACGACCTGTCATCATGTGACTATAACGACTTAAACCACCGGTTTGCACGTGGCCGATCTCCGTCAATTTCTCACCGAGCATCGCGAGTCCGTCTGGGAGTTACCGGGCGATGTGTCGCTCGTTCATGAGCTCACCGCGCTGCAGCATCTGCTCGACGAACGTCATCAGTATCCCATCCTGCATGCGAAGCAGGTGCGAAACCTAGCCGGTGACCGCGGCGATGTGTCGATCGTGACCAATTTGACCGCGAGCCGAGAGCTTACGGCACGAGCGCTTGGCATTCCGGATCATCGACGCACCGCGCAGTGGTTCGCGTCGCGCACCCAAGCGGGTATCGCTCCTTTGATCGTGACGCGCGCGCAAGCTCCCGTTCAGCAGCTCATCAGGCGTGCCGAGCAAGCGAGTCTGTTCGAGTTGCCGGTGCTGACCCAACACGAGTTGGAGCCCGGACCTTATCTCACGGCGGCACATGCCACGACGTTCGATCCGGATTCCGGAATCGACAACACCGCGATTCAGCGTTGCTGGGTGAAGTCCGCACGTCAGATGACTTGGTTTCCCTATCCAGCCAGTCACAACGCTCGCAACCTGCGTAAGTTTCACGCGCGTGGCGAGGCCTGTCCCGTCGTGTTCTGGATTGGGCACCATCCGGCGGTGCTGCTCGGTACGCAGGCGAAACTCAAGTATCCCGAGAGTCATTGGGAAGCAGCGGGCGGCGTACTCGGTGCGCCGTTGCGACTCGTACCTTCCGTGCTGCATGGCGAGCGCATCATGGTGCCCGCCGATGCGGAAATCGTCATCGAGGGTTGGGCGCGACCTGGAGCGGTGTCGCCAGATGGACCTTTTGGTGAATACACGGGCTACCTCGGTGGCGAAGTGACGGCGCCATTGGTCGAGATCGAGTGCATCACGCGACGCCAAGATGCGATTTATCACGATTACGCATCGGGTCTCACCGACATGCTGGTGCCCGACAACATGGCGATGGAAGGCAAGTTGTACTCGCTCGTCAAAGCTGTGGCACCTGCGCTCGTCAACGTACATGTGCCGACCGAGGGTCGACGATTCCACGCTTACTTGCAGTTCAAGAATCCGGGGCCGGGCGAGGTGCGCGATGCCTTGCTGGCAGCGATGGCCTATCGCCGCGTGAAAACGGTCATTGCGGTCGAAGAGGACGTCGATCTGTTCTCGCCCGATGCAATGCTTTGGGCGCTCGCGACTCGCGTGTTGTGGTCGCGTGATGTGATCACGGTCGACGGTCTTTCGGGATCGTCGCTCGATCCGGTGTTGCCTGAGGGTGTGTCGACGACGGCGAAGGTCGGTATCGATGCGACGCGTACACCGGGCTATCCGCTCGTGGCGACAGTGCCTGATGAGGTGCGACGAAAAGTCGCTGATTGGTTATCGGGTAGCGACTCCGCTCGCTGGCCGACGATTTGAAACGAACACGTTCATGGTTGGAGTGTAACGACGATGTCAAAGATGATGGACCAAACCGAATTTTTCGCAAGCCTAGAAGCAGCTCGTATGCCGAAGCATGGCGGTGGCCATGCGTTCAGTCGCGCTTGGGCTGCCGGCGAGCTCTCGCGTGCGCAGCTCGGCGAATGGGCGATCCAACATTTCTATTACATAGATCCCATCCCGCAGCAGTTCGCGCAGCTGTACGCGCGACTACCCGATCTCGATGCGCGTCAACATTTGCTCGAGAACTTACTCGGCGAAGAGATGCCGGCTTGTCCCGAGAAGCGTCATCCCGATTTGCTGCGCAAGTTCGCGCGCGCCTGCGGCATCAGTGATGAGCGCATTCTGCGTGCCGAAGAAAACGGCGAGATTCTGCCGACGACCCGTGCTATGCGCGCTTGGATTTGGGAGCTCTCGAGCATCCGTCACTTGAGTGAATCCTGTGCGGGCATCATGGTTGCCCTCGAGGGCCAGTTGCCGACGCTGTATCCGAAGTACGTCGATGCCATGCGCAAGATGGGCTTCACGGAAGATGACATGGAGTTCTTCCACGTCCACATCGAAGGCGATACGGAGCATGCCCACGTGGGTCTGGAGTTGACGGCACGTTATGCCACATCGCCGGAAATACAGACCCGTGCGATCGCGGCAGTTCGCGCTTCAGCCGAGATGCGTTACTCGATGCTTGATGGAATTTACGCTAGCGTGCTCGCGCGCAAGGCGGCTTGAATCATCCTTGGGTAACATCCAGTCGATGACATCGAAGCCGGCTCTTCCTGGATCACCGGTTGCGCTCGTGACGGGCGCAGCCGGCGGTCTTGGTAGGGCGGCTGTCGCAAAACTGCGCGAACGTGGCATGCGCGTTTTTGCAGCCGATCGCGCGCTCGCTGAGATTCCCTGCGGTGCACCGGTCGCGGTGATGAGTATGGATGTCACGGATGAGGCAGCGGTTGTCGCCTGCATCGATCGCGTGCTCGATGATTGGGGGCGCCTCGATCACGTCATTCATCTTGCCGGTTGCGCCGGCGCAGGACCGTTGACGTCCGTCACACGCGAGGAATGGCAGCGGGTCATCGATACCAATCTAACATCGGCTTTCCTGCTGGCGAAGGCAGCCCACGGCGCACTCAAGGCGACACGTGGTTCGCTGATCCTCACAGCGTCGACCAATGGCCTCAATGGGGGCAGCTCGCTGTCGGGGCCCGCTTACGCGGTGGCCAAGGCGGGTTTGATCAATCTCACACGCTATCTCGCCAAGGAATGGGCGCCCGAGGGCATTCGAGTCAATTGCCTTGCGCCGGGCCCCATCGATACACCGATGGTCACCGGTCGGTTTTCGAGCGAGGTGCTCACGGCGTTGCAGGCCAGCGTTCCGCTCGGGCGTATCGGTGATCCGAAAGACGTAGCGCACGCCATCGACTATCTCACCAGTCCTGCGGCATCCTTCGTGACCGGCACCGTCATGAATCTCTCTGGCGGACTGTTACTAGATTGAGATGGCATTGCATATCGTGAAATCGAAACCTTCGACGGCAGAGGCGGTTCGCTCAATGGCGACGCCGCGGTACCACCAGGTCTACGTCACGCTGCGAACCTGGGTTCGCGACGGCACGTACAAACCCGGCGATCAAATCCCGACCGAGCCACAGTTGTGTCAGTTGTTCGATGTGTCGCGTATCACCGTGCGCAAGGCGATCGATCATCTCGCGCGCGAAGGCTGGCTGGTGCGTCAGCAGGGTCGGGGTACGTTCGTGCAGCTGTCTGCCTCGCGTACGGCGGCTTCGCTCGATCTCGAGGAAGTGCGTAACCAAGTGGCGAGCTTTGCAGCCGTGACGGACGTCCAGGATCTGCAAGTGCTCGATCTCGAGCCGGATGAGGAGACCCGTGCGGCGCTCGGTATAGAGCATGGCGGACTCGTGCAGCGAGCAACCCATGTGCGCACCCATCAGGGTGTTCCGCTGGGGTTGATCACAACTTACGTTCCGCTCGATATCGCTCGCAAGGTCACCCTCGAGGAGATGGCCGAGCAACCGATGTTCGAACTGCTTGGTAAGGTGGGTGTACGCGTCGCGCATGCCGATCAATACATCGGCGCTACGCTTGCGAGCGTCGAAGCGGCGCGAGCACTGGAGATCGAACTCGGTGCGCCGCTGCTGCGCATCACGCGGACCGTGTTCGACGAGCGTGAGCGTCCGGTGGAGCGCGTGGTTGCGCTATATCGGGCTGACTCTTATCAGTATCACATGCACCTGCGCCACACTGCGTAGGCGCCCGTAGCGTAGACGCTCAAGGGGTTCGCTGCGCGAGTGTCGTTCCGTCTTTTGCATAATTCACGAGTTAGTTTTCACAGGTGACCCATGGCTGAGAAACCCAAAAAATATGATCTGCTGATCAAGAACGTGCGTGTCGTGCGACCGCGCAAGACCAGCGTGGAGAAGTTCGACATCGGTGTCGTCGATGGCAAGATCAAGAAGGTCGCCAAGGGTATTCCGGCAGCGGAAGCCAAAGAGGTCGTCGACGGCAAGAATCGTCTGGCGTTCCCGGGTCTTGTCGATCCGCACATGCACACGGGCATCTACGGTCCGCTGTCGCAAGATGCGCGCAGCGAAAGTTTGGCTGCAGCGCAGGGCGGTGTGACCTCGAGTCTCAACTACATGCGCACCGGTGGCTACTACATGGAGCGCGGCGGCCCATACGCCGAGGTCTATCCGGAAGTGCTCGCAGCCTCGAAGGACAACTTCTGGGTCGACTACGCATATCACTTGGCGCCGCTTGATCGAACGCACATCGGCGAGATCGATATGCTGATCAACAAGTTCGGCGTCACCTCGTTCAAGATCTTCATGTTCTACGGCGGTTATGGCCTGCATGGAGCCTCGAACTCGCAGCGCGAGTTCCTGATGATCGGCGAGGACGAAAAGTACGACATCGCTCATTTTGAGTTTGTGATGCGCGGCGTGCATCGCGCCATGTTGCGCAACCCGAAGATCAAAGATTCTATTTCGCTCGGGCTGCACTGCGAGTTGGCCGATATCCTCAGTGCCTACACCAAAATGGTCGAAGGCGGCGCGAAAGTCACTGACCTCGATACCTATCTTACTGGCGAGACCCACGATCCCGAATGCATCGACTGCAAACCGCTGACGGGTCTTCGCGCCTACAGTGCAGCGCGTCCGCCGCATTCGGAAGGGCTTGCGATCACCATCGCGAGCTATCTCGCCAACGAAACCAACTGTCTCAATATCAACCTGCTGCATCTGACGTCGCGCAAGGCGGTAGAAGCTGCGCTCAAGATGGCCAAGGCCTTCCCGCACGTTAATTTCCGACGCGAGGTCACCATTGCGCACTTGCTGCTCGATTACGACTCGAAGATCGGCAATAACGCCAAGGTGAATCCGCCGATTCGTTCGCGTGCCGACGTCGAGTTCCTCTGGGAGTCTCTGCTCGATGGCAAGCTCGATTGGGTGTGCTCCGACCACGCCTGCTGCCGCGCTGAGATGAAACTCGGCAAGAAGGACAAAAAGAATATCTTCCTGGCGAAGTCGGGCTTCGGCGGCACTGAGTTCATGTTGCCGGCGCTGATCACCGAAGGTAAGCGGCGCGGACTGTCGCTCAATCGCGTGGCCGAGCTCACGTCCTGGACTGCAGCCCGTCGCTTCGGTCTGCAGGGCAAGGGCGACATCGCGCCGGGGTTTGATGCCGACATCGTCCTTGTTGATCCGAACAAGAGCTTCGTTGCCGGCAACAAGTTGTCCGAGTCTGATCAGGGTTATTCGGTCTTCGAGGGCATGGAAATGTCGGCGTCGGTCACGAGCACCTATCTGCGCGGGCATCTCATCTACGACAACGGCAAACCGGTAGGTAAGCCGATCGGCCAGTATCTGCACCGTCCCTACACCTGAGCTTCGGCTTCTAAGGTTAGAATCCCGGTCTTTAACGCAAACAGGAGTGGGGCGATGACCATCAAGGCTGGAGAGAAGATGCCTTCGGGCGCGTTCAAAACGATGACCGCCGAGGGTGCCAAGGAAGTGGGTGCCGATGCGCTGTTCGCCGGTAAGACGGTCGTGCTGTTTTCGGTGCCCGGCGCTTTCACGCCGACCTGCGATGCACGGCATCTGCCTGGGTATCTGCAACACTTCGATGCGCTGAAAGCCAAGGGTGTCGATACGATCGCTTGCATGGCGGTAAACGACATGTTCGTCATGAATGCCTGGGGCAAATCGAGCAACGTCGGCGAGAAGGTGCTGATGCTGGCGGACGGCAATGGCGATTACACCCGCGCACTCGGTCTCGAGCTCGATGCACGTGGCTTCGGCATGGGTATGCGCGGCCAGCGTTTCGCGCTCGTCGTGAAAGACGGCGTCGCCACCCACGTCAATATCGAAGCCGGTGGCGAGTTCAAGGTCTCGGCGGCGGAGCACGTGCTCGGCCAGCTTTGATGTCCAACTCGTCTACAACGACCAACCAGCGCATCACATTCGCGCGAAGTCCTCGGGGCCTGCCGGTCCCCGAGGATTTCGGTCGTGATGTGACGCCGGTTCCGACGGTGGCCGAGGGTCAGTTTCTCTCGCGCACGCTTTGGTTGTCGCTCGATCCCTACTACCGCAACGTCATGAAGAACAGCCAGATCTATGCGGATCGGCTCGCAGCGGGCGATGTGATGGTCGGCGAAACGGTCGCTGAGGTCATGGAGTCGCGTCATTCGCAGTTTGCGGCGGGCGACATCGTTGCCGTGCGCAACGGCTGGCAGCAGTACGCGCTCTCCAATGGCGTCGCCGTGCGCAAAATCGACCCTGCCATCGCGCCTGTCTCGACGGCACTGGGCGTGCTCGGCATGCCCGGCCTCACCGGCTATGCCGGCACGGTGTATCTCGGACAGCCGCTACCGGGGCAGACTTTCGTGGTATCGGCCTGCACGGGGCCAGTCGGTTCTACGGCGGGACAGGTCGCCAAGCACATGGGTGCGCGAGTTGTCGGTATCGCCGGTTCCGCGGAGAAGTGCGACTACGCAGTCAAAGAAATGGGTTTCGATGCCTGCGTGAACTACAAAGAAGGCGACTTGGCTGCGGCCTTGAAGGCTGCATGTCCGCGCGGTATCGACGTGTACTTCGACAACGTGGCGGGCGATACCTTGGTCGCTGTGCTGCGCAATCTTGCGATCGGCGCGCGCATCGTGCTCTGCGGCATGATCGAAGCCTACAGCATGGATACGCCGCCGCCGGGCCCGTGGCTCGGACCGGTGGTCGGAGCGCGCGCGAGCATGAAAGGGCTCGTCGTATACGACCATCTGAATCGGATGGAGGAGATGACTCGAGTTGTCTCCGGTTGGATACGCGACGGGAGCTTCCGTTATCGCGAAGACGTCGCGATTGGTCTCGAGAATGCGCCCGAGGCGTTTTGCGCGCTCATGCAAGGGCGCAATTTTGGCAAATCGCTCGTCAAGGTCGCCTGACGATCAATTTTTGACGGGATGAGCCTTTTCGCCGAGCCGTAGTGCCAACACGGCGAGAATGCAGGTCACGCTCATCAGGATAGCGCAGCCGCGCGCGGAGCCGTCATAGATCGCGCCGGTCATGATCGCGCTCACCATCGAAATCAGCATCGCAATAGAACTCGACAAACCAGCCGCGACGCCGGCGAGTTGCGGGTGATCGTCCACCGCTGCCGTAAGCGCGAGTGGCTGCACCACGCCGTTGGCGAACATCAGCAAGGCGAGCGAGAGACTGAATAACCACATCGGTGCAGCAGCGAGAAATGCCGCGATGAAAAAAACCAGCGTCGCGACGCCATTGCAGCCCATGCCGATGCGTTGACTGCGTGTAGAACCGAAACGGCGGGCGAGGTGACCTGCGGAGGTCGCGCCGGCGATAAAGCTAAAGGCGAGCCCTGACCACAGCAAGCCAAACTCGGCGCCACTCATGCCGAACATCGTTTCGTAGAGTGCAGCGCCAACGGTGATGAAAATGAAGCCCGAGGCGCTGAAAAAACTATAGGTCAGAGACGGACCCATGAACCCGGGTTGCGTGACGAGAAAACGACCACCGCGCAGCAGGTCGGAGAAAGTCATTGACTCCGTGTCGGCAGGTCTCGTTTCCTTGAGCTGCGTAAACAAAACGACGACCAGCAGCAGGCTGACACCGGCGTGAATCCAAAAAATGCCGCGCCAGCCGAGATAGTCGGCGATGACACCGCCCACCAATGGCGCAAGCACGGGGGCGACGCCCATGACGGCAGTAATGAACGACAACGCGATGGCGGCCGGACCAGGTTCGAAGGAATCGCGAACGATGGCGCGTGAGACCACGGTGGCAACGCTCACGCCCATCGCCTGCAGAAATCTCGCCAGCACCAACATCGACACACTCGAGACGAGACTCGCAAAAAGACTGGCAATCCCGAACAGAGCAAACCCGGCGAGGAAGACTGGTCGCCGACCGAATCGATCGCAGAGCAGACCTTGAATCGGTTGGAAAAGGCCGAGGCCTAGCAGGTACGCAGAGACGACAAACTGCAACGATGCGTAGTCGGTCTCGAGCGCGCGCGAGAGTGTCGGCAAGGCCGGCACCACGCTCGCCATGCCAAAGGCGGAGAGGCTGCTCGCCACGCCCATGAGGATAATGAACCCCCAACGCGGCGAGGCCGATCTGTCACCGACGGAACTCTCGATGATCAGTTGCTCTGCGCGATCAGTTTCTCGATCTCGGGCACGATCTGGAACAAATCGCCGACGAGACCGATATCTGCAATTTCAAAAATCGGCGCTTCGGCATCTTTGTTGATAGCGACGATCGTACGAGCGTCCTTGATGCCGGTCAGATGTTGGATGGCTCCGGAAATACCGAAAGCCAGATATAGCTCCGGCGCAATGATCTTGCCGGTTTGTCCGACCTGCATATCGTTGGCGGCATAACCTGCGTCGACTGCGGCACGCGAGGCGCCAACAGCCGCGCCGAGTTTGTCTGCCAGCGAGTAAAGAATCTGGAAACTCTCGGCGCTGCCGAGAGCTCTTCCGCCCGAGACCACTTTCGATGCCGTTTGCAGGTCGGGGCGATCCGAGCGGGCGGCCGTGACCGACACGAAACGCGTATGCGTTGGCACGGATGCCGCAGGATTGGCCGCCATGATCGGAGCCGCCGCCTGCGTAGCGACTGGCTGATAAGAGGCGACACGCACGGTTGCTACGATCTGACGATCAGCTGGAACGTCGACCGTGATGATGGCGTTACCGGCGTAGATCGGTCGCCTGAAGCGCGTCGCGCTCTCTGCGGCCATGACATCGGAAATCTGGGGCGCGCCGAGCAGCGCGGCCACACGCGGCATCAGATCCTTGCCGAAAGTCGTCGAGGGTCCAAAGACATGCGAGTGACCCGCAGCGAGCTCGGCTAGTTGCGGTGCAATCGTGGCGGCGAGCGGTTGAGCGTGCAGGGCATGCGCGACCGTGTGGACCCGAGCCACGCCCTGTAGCGAGGCGGCTTGCGTCGCCACTGCAGTCGGATCTGCGGCGAATACGGCGATGCTGATCTCTGCACCGACAATTTGTGAGGCGCAGGCAACGCACTTCGCGGTTGCCGGGTTGAGCTTGCTGCCGTCGTGTTCGGCGACGATGAGTACCTTGGCCATCAGACTAATCCTTTGCTGCGCAATGCCGAGACGAGTTCCTGTGCATCCTTGACCATGATGCCTTTGCTGCGCGCCGCAGGCGGTTCGAAGTGCACAGCCTTGACGACTTCAACCGGCGTCACACCGAGCGCAGCAGGATCGATCGTATCGAGAGGCTTTTTCTTTGCCTTCATGATGTCCGGTAGTTTGACGTAGCGCGGCTCGTTCAGACGCAGGTCGGTCGTGATGACGGCCGGCAGATCCACTTCCAGAGTTTCGAGTCCCGCATCGACCTCGCGGGTGACTCGCGCCGTCTCGCCGTCGACCTCGACTTTCGAGGCGAACGTGGCCTGTGGACGTTGCCACAGAGCCGCCAACATTTGGCCCGTTTGGCTGCAGTCGTCATCGATCGCTTGCTTGCCGAGGATCGCGAGCATCGGTTGTTCGCGATCGGCGAGCGCCTTGAGTAATTGCGCAGCGGTCAGCGGTTCGATGATGGCATCGGTCTGCACGTGAATCGCGCGATCGGCGCCCATTGCCAGCGCCGTACGCAATTGCTGTTGGCAATCGGCTGGGCCGATCGATACCGCAATCACTTCCTCGGCGAGACCCTTTTCTTTGATCCGCAGCGCCTCTTCGAGCGCGATTTCGTCAAAGGGGTTGATGCTCATCTTGACGCCATCGGTGATCACGCCGGATCCGTCGGGCTTGACCCGAATACGGACGTTGTAATCGACGACGCGTTTGATGGAGACCAGAATGCGTTTCATCGCGAGAAAGACTCCGCTGCGAGCTCTGAGGAGCCGGCTATTCTACAGGCCCAACGCGCCGGGGTTAAGCCGACGCTGTGGGTCAACGAGCTGCTTCAGGTTGCGGATCAAGGCGGCGTTGTTCGGCTCGCGTCCACGCAGGTACGGATAGAACTTGCCGATCTGCAGATGCGCGGCACCGTGTCGCTGGAAGATGTCGGCGATGCCGTGCTTCATCTTGTCGACGAGCGCACGTCCTTCTGGGTTTTCCGGGAACTGAGGCAGTGTCGCTTGGTAACCCTCTGGCATCAGTCGGGACTGGGCGACGTTGTAGCCGTCCTCCCAATAGAACACCGGTTCGTATAAGAATGCGTTGGTCGCCACGGTCATGAACATGGCGCCGTAACGAATCTTCAAGCGCTTCATTTCCGCTTCGTGTTCGGCGTAGTAGCGGGCAAGGTCGGCACGGAACGCGTCGACGCGCGAAAACGGCAACAAACCGTGGATCGGTACCCAGCGCTCACCCAACGGACTGCGCACGTTGTAGAGGGGCATGAACGGCATCGCATTGGCGACCGTCGGCACGGTGGCGGGCACCTCTGCGCCATACGGCTGCAGAACCGAACGCAAGCGAGCGACGGCAGCACGGCAGCTGGCGTCGTCGAGCCCATCGACGATCCAGTGGGCCGAGAACACGGCGCCATCGAGGAAACGCCGACCGGCAAGCGCCATCTTCACGAGCTGGCGGATGCCATCCATGACGCCACGGGAGGTTTTCCAAACGGCGAGTGCCGACTGGATTGCCGTGGCACGATCGGCCTTGCCGAGCTGCCCCTGTTGCAGTGCCGGGTCGAGCCCGAAATTGGTGAGATTAAGACCCTCTTTGGCAGCCGCTTCCATCCCCGCAGCAAGACTCGCGAAATCCGGAAACCCGAAAGAGAGTCCCATCACGACCGCGTTACGTCGCATGAGACGCAAGGCAACCGCTGTCTTCACGCCGAGGGCGCCGCAATCACCCATGAACAGGCCGGTCAGATCGGGACCATACGAACGCATGAACGGCACGCCGTTGGCGGCACCCCAGGAGCCTGTGCGCACGAGACGGCCATCGCCGAGCACCACCTCGACGCAGAGGGTGGTCTCACCGGAGACACCGAAGACACCGGTTCCCCAAGTCACACTGTTCTGTGACAGCGAGCCACCGACGGTGGCGGCGAGTCCGGAGAAGGGACCAAAGAAGGGCGTCCGCAGTCCTTTCGCAGCGAGTGCTTCGTTGAGCGTCGCCCACGTCACGCCCACCTCGACCACCACGTATCCATCGCGCTCGTTAAGCTCGAGGATGCGATTCATGCGCGAGGTGTCGATCAAAATCGACTCACGCTCGGCAGGTGCGTAGCCATCGGTGTAGGAGGCACCGCCGCCGCGCGGGACGACAGCGACTCCAGCTGCCGCCGACAGTTGCACGATCTGCGCGACATCCGCGCTGCTGCCTGGCCGAACTACGGCCATAGCGGTCTCGCCACGGCGGTAAATGTCCGTTGAGTAGACCTCGCACTCGGCCGGATCGGTCACGACATGCTCAACACCGAGCAAGGATTGCAGTTGGCGCAGCAAGGCCGTCCGGGCCGATTCCATCGCAGGGTTGGCGTTCATGATCAACCCCGCGAGTTGCCGACGGCACGCAACTGCGGTGGCGCCTCGCGTTGCTGCTCAACAAAGCTCTGACGAATCTTATTAGCCGTCTCACGCAGCTTCGGCAGGAAGCGCTCGACGCCGAGCTTCAACGGCACGGCGGTTCCGCTGAAGCGAATGCTCACCGCAGCCAGCACGCGATCGTCGATCAGAATCGGCACGGCCATGCTGATCTCGTCGGATACTCGCCGTGGTCTGACGGCCGAAGCATAACCCTGCATGCGAACATCGTTCAGGAGCTTCATCAGCTCAGGACGACTGCGTGCGAGCGCATCCTCTTCCTTGTTCGACCGACTCAAGATATCGAGCAGCGACTCACGCTGTGTCGGTGGCGAGAAGGCGAGATAGACGCGCCCCGAGGATGACAGCAACAGCGGTACCCGGAACCCGGCGGAGTAGCGCTCCACAGCCAGCGGGCTGCGATGATCGGTAGATTCGCGCACCATCATGGTGGTTCCCGAGAGCGACGCGATCGCCACCGGCCACACGATGTCCTTACCGAGATCGTGGATGAAAGGGCGCGCGATCTGCGTGACCCACGCTTCATCGTCGTAACCGTCCGACAGGCCGCGCACCATGATCGTCAGGCGATATCGATCGTCTGTGGCATCGCGATACACGAAGCCGGCGTGACTCAGTGTTTCAAGAATGCGGTACGTGGTGGTTCGCGGTAAGCGAATTTCCTGCGCCACTTCCGAGACGGTCGCCCCGTTGCGCAGATTAAGAACGGTCAGTGCATCAAGTCCGCGAATGAGTGCGCGGATCGGTCGAGTGGATTCCATGTCAACCCCCGTTGAAAACCCCAGCTCTGCTTGAGTCTAGGCCGGAGCAGCCGGCGATGTCCAACGGGCGGACGCTGCCCGATGGCCGGATAGATCGTCGAATTTCGCGTTCTGTCCGTAGCGTGATCATCTGGTGGAGGTTCGAGTGCGCCGTTGTCGGTCCGGGCGCGACGGGGAGTTTAGTTTCGGTTCGGTCGACTAGGGGGGGTACTCGTGTCACTCAGCCGTAGCCAGTTGCTGGCCTACGCGGCGCCGACGGTAGCGTTGCAAGCCATGCTCGTTCCGCTCTACAACTTTCTGCCGCCGGTCTACTACTCGCCGGAGGTCGGCATGGTCGCGCTGACGGTCGCCACGATCTTCGCCGTCGGGCGTTTTTGGGAGGCGCTCATCGATCCGGTGATCGGGGCTCTGTCCGATCGAACGCAATCTCGCTTCGGCCGTCGTCGTCTCTGGATGCTCTTTGGTATGCCGGTGTCGATCTGCGCCGCGTGGTTCCTGTTGCAACCGCCATTAGGCGCTTCGCCGTTCTACTTGCTGTTCTGGCTGATGGTGTTCTACGCCGGTTGGACGATGATCTATGTGCCGCACCAGAGCTGGGGTGGTGAGCTCTCTGGTGATTATGCGGAGCGCACCCGCATTGCCGGCTATCGGGAGAGCGGTGCTTTCGTCGGATTTCTCTGTGCGACGGCCGTCGGCATTTTCTACTGGATCTGGTTCAAGGGTGTCGCGTTTCCGAGTTACGCACAGATCGTGGCCTCGGTCGGTGTGTTCTTCGTTGTGTTTTTACCGATCGCGATTCTTTGGTGCTTTTCGAAGGTGCCGACCCAGCAAGCGCACGATGAGCGCACGCCCGGATGGGGTGAGTTGCTCGGGATACTGGCGAGCAATGCGCCGTTTCGTCGCCTTGCAATCGCCTATTCGATCGATCGCTTCACCATGGGCATCTACTTTGGCGTACAGCCAATCTTGATCTCGCAGGCTCTCAACCTGCAGCAACATGTGCTGACCGTCGCGATCGTCAACACGGTTGCGGCGGTGTTGCTCGCGCCGCTGTGGGTGCCCATCGCCGGGCGACTCGGCAAACATCGGGCCTACTGCCTCGCCAATCTGATCACGGCTGCCGCCTACGTCTCGCTCTTCTTCGTGCCGGCGGGCGTGGTATGGCCGGTGTTGCTGTCAAACGTGCTGATGGCTTTCGGTAATGGCGGCACCATGATCACGCCGCCCGCGATGACGGCAGATGCGGTCGATGCGGACGAGTTGGCCACCGGCACCGCCAAGATGGGCGGGCACATGGCGTTTCTCGCCTCGACATTCAAGTTCGGGATGGGTCTTGGCTTGTTCGCCGGTCTCGCATTCGTCTCTTGGTTCGGCTACCACGACATGAGTCAGGTACTGACGAGTGAGGTGGAGTTCGGAGTGCGGCTCGGTGCGGCTTGGTTGCCGGCGGCACTCTTGCTATTACCGATACTGATCATGTGGCGCTATCCGATCGATGCAGCCAGTCACGCTGAGATACGCCAAAAATTAGAACAGCAGCGTCTGGCTAGGGGGAATGTGTGATGCGTTGGATATGGCGATTATTGAAGGGCTTGCTGGCACTGGTGCTGCTGGTCGTGATCTTAGTGCCAACGGTGATCTGGATTGCCGATCCGGCCGTACTGCGCAACCTCGTGTTCGGGCAACCCTTGGATGAGCCGGCAAGTGTTCACTTGTCGAAGCCGCAGGCACGTGTGAGGGGTGCGTCGCAGGTGGGTGACATTCCGACCGGAGCAGCAACGACGCTCGCGGCGAAACCGCTTGTAGCGGCCG
>JBDLSG010000002.1:0-108185 GCA_039799645.1 Pseudomonadota bacterium
CTCGTCTACCTCACGATCCGCGGCGTCGAATTATTGATAGCAGCGCCGTTGTGCGCTCTTTTCGTCGCAGCAACGAGTGGCATCGCGCCCTTTCCTTCGATGGCACCAGCCGACGCTCCCGCATTCACCAGCGCCTACATGGGCGGCTTCGTCGGCTTTATCCAGACCTGGTTCTTCATGTTCCTGCTGGGATCACTGTTCGGCAAGGTCATGGAAGCCAGTGGCGCCGCCGACTCGGTGGCCTCTTGGATCGTCAACCGCACCGGCGCCAAACACGCACCTTTGGCGGTCGTGCTGGCCTGCGCCGTGCTCACCTATGGCGGCGTCTCGCTCTTCGTGGTCGCCTTCTCCGTGTTCCCGATGGCGCTGTCGCTATTCAAAGTGGCGAATCTTCCCCGTCGATTCATACCGGCCGCACTGGCCTTCGGCTCGGTCACCTTCACCATGACCTCGGCCGGTTCGCCCGAAATTCAGAACTGGATCCCGATCAAGTTTTTGGGAACGACGCCCTATGCGGCTGCCGAAACGAGTCTGCTGGTCGCAGTGTCGATGGCCATCGGTGGATACATCTGGCTGCGTACGATGATCCGTCGCGCCGTCGCGAGCGGCGAAACCTTCGAAGCACGTGCTGGTGATCCGAGCGCATCCGAGAAACGCGACCTACCCGCGCTTTGGCGTGGCGGTGTACCGCTGCTCGTCGTTCTGCTCGTCTCGTTCGTTTGGCATGACTCGCTCAAAGAATCGGCTCTCATCCTCGCCCTCGGCCTTGGTGTCATCGCGGCGATTCTGCTGCACCTGCCGCAACTGAAAGGTCGCTATGGCGATGCTGCCACCGGCGGCGCACTCGGCGCCTTGATCGCCATTGCCAATACCGCAGCAGTGGTGGGTTTCGGCTCGGTAGCGAAGCTCACGCCCGGTTTTCAGGCGGCGGTCGACACCATGACCTCGCTACCGGGCGAACCGTTGATCGGCGCGGCGATCGCCGTCTCGGTGATCGCCGGATTGACAGGCTCTGCGTCGGGCGGTCAGAGCATTGCGCTGCCTTTGATCGCACCACACTACCTAGACCTCGGTGTCGATCCGGAAGGACTACATCGGGTGGTGTCGATCTCGTCCGGCGCGCTCGACTCCTTGCCCCACAACGGCTACGTCGTCACCACGTTACGTGGTATCTGCAAAGAAACCTATGCCGCAGCCTATCCCGCCGTCGGCGCGCTCACCGTCGTCGTGCCGGCACTCGGGACGGCCTTCGCTGTCATGCTGCTCAGTCTCTAAGCACTCGCGTTCAGAAAACGGTCAATCGTTTCAACCCAGGCTTGCGGTTGCTCATCAACAATGTCGTGAGTGCCGCCCTGCAGCTCTGCATAAGCGAAAAAATCGGGCCGTAACTGCCACGCGCGACGCGTTGACTCATAGAGATCTTCACCGGTATTCGTGAACATCAGCGTCGGCACGGTGAGCTCACGCAACACGCTCTCGAGATCCGCACTGATCACGAGGGGAAACGCCTTCCAGTTGGTGGCTCCGCGATGCAACGCCTCGATGGTGTAGCGATGCATCAGATGGATGTCGGTCCACCCGGGCGTTGCACGCAATCGCGTTTCCCAAGCCTTGAGTAGATGCGAGCCGTCGAGCTGCGGCTCCTTCGGTCCGAAGTAGAAACTCGCAAAATGCTTACGCTCAGCCTCGCCCAACAAGGGGAATCCGTTCAGCACCAGCTTCTCGACGGCACTCGGACGACGCCGCGCATACACCGAGCCCAACACCGCGCCGGTATGATGACCGACGATGCTCGCGCTCGACCATTGCATACCGTTGAGTACCGCATCGATGATGCTCGCGAAGTCATCGAGCGTGGATCCTTCGGGTGGCACATCAGACATGCCAAATCCCGGCATATCCGGTGCGAGGACACAATAGCCGAGCGATGCCAGCAGCGGCATCGCCGCATCGAACTGCGTTCCCGACAAGGGCGACTGATGCAACAGCAACAAAGGTCGGCCGCCGCGGGCGCCGATGAGTCGGTAGTGAACTTGACCCGTGTGTCCATCGAAGTAGCCGCGACGGATGCGTGATTCGATATTCATTGTCCGAGTCTACCGCCCACCGGCTACCGATTCGCCCTACAATCCGCCGAGGCTACCTCTGTGTGAACATGAGCACGAATTCATCTACTCCCGCGACGCCCATGTCGCGCGTCGTCGTCGCGGCCTCCACGGGCACGGTCTTCGAGTACTACGATTTTCTCCTCTACGGCAGTCTGGCCACGTTCTTCGGTGCGCTGTTCTTTCCGCCAGGCAACGAAACCGCCGCGCTACTCGCGAGTCTCGCCACTTTCGGGGCAGGGTTTGCTATTCGACCCTTGGGCGCACTCATCTTCGGACGTCTGGGCGATCGGGTTGGCCGCAAGAAAACCTTTCTCATCACCATCGTACTGATGGGACTATCGACGGCGTTGGTTGGGGTGCTCCCCGACTTCGAGACCATCGGCTGGTGGGCGCCCGCGCTGCTCGTCACGCTGCGACTCATTCAAGGTCTTGCGCTCGGTGGTGAATATGGCGGAGCTGCGATCTACATCGCCGAACACTGTCGTAGCGATCGACGCGGCTTCTTCACGAGTTGGATTCAAACGACGGCCACCATCGGACTCGTGCTCTCTTTGCTCGTGATCGTCGCCTGCCGCCTGCTACTGGGTGACGAGGAGTTCCGCGCTTGGGGTTGGCGCCTGCCCTTCTTGCTGTCGGTCGTCTTGCTCGCGCTGTCGGTCTACATTCGCGTGCATATCGCCGAATCGCCGCTCTTCGAGGAACTCAAGCGCAAGGGCGAACTCGCCGAGTCGCCGATCAAAGAAAGTCTGCTGTCGAGTGAGCACCGCGCTAGCATGATCGGCGCCATCATCGTCGCTGCGGCTATGGCGCTCAGTTGGTATACGGCACAGTTTTATTCGCTCGTCTTCCTGCAGACGGCACTGCTGATCGATACCGCCACGGCCTCAGCGCTCATCGTGCTTGCACTCGTGCTAGGTATTGCCATCTACGTGGCCGCAGGCGCGCTCTCCGACCGCATTGGTCGACGGCCCGTGATTCTCACCGGCATGCTGCTGACCGCACTGACCATCATGCCCGCCTATCGCGGCATGCTCACTCTCGGCAATCCCGCACTTGAGAGCGCGCAGCGCGAGGCACCCATCGTGGTCGTAGCACCACCGACACGTTTTGATCCCTTCGCCGATCCCAAAGAGCTCGACGAGGCGACCAAGGCACGTGATTATCTCGCCAAGCGCGGCATCTCTTATTCGAACGAGTCACCTACATCGACAGTCGTCGATCGACCCGCGTTGATCATCCGCATCGCCGATCGGGAACTCGAGGGCTTCGATCGAGAGGCGCTCGCCGCTGCACTGGCGGCTGCGGGTTACCCCGAACGCTCCGCCGTCAAACCTTTGCAAAACGTGAGCGATCTGGATGGCACTCACTGGAGTCTCGTCGGACTCATTCTTGTGATGATCGTCGGCGCCGGTCTCACCTGCGGACCCGGCGCGGGGTGGTTGGCCGAAGCGTTCCCGACCCGTATTCGATACACGGCGTTGTCGGTGCCCTATCACCTCACGAGCGCTTGGTTCGGTGGCTTCATGCCGCTGACCGCCGCATGGCTCGTCGCCCGCTCCGGCGACGTGCTCGCCGGTCTCTGGTACCCGGTCGCTGTTATGGCGATTGCATTCGTGCTTGCGCTGAAGTTCGTTCCGGAGACCCGTGGGCGCGAGTGGTAAACCGACACCGGGTGTTGGCGGCCAGGAAGGCAAGCTCGGCAAACAGGGGGCGCATGTCTCCGGAAAAGAAAAAGGCCCGTGTTTCCACGGGCCTCTTTCGATGCTGACTGGCTTTTACCAGCGGCCGCCGCCACCGCCGCCGTCGCCGCCGCGGAATCCACCGCCGCCGCCACCGCCGCGATAACCGCCGCCGTCGCCGCCGCGGAATCCACCGCCGCCGCTACCGCCGCGGAATCCACCGCCGCCGCCCGGACGACCGCCGCCACCGGTGCGGGGACGATCCTGAGCCTCGTTCACACGCAACGGGCGACCGCCCATTGAGTAGCCGTTCAAGGACTGGATCGCGCGAGCCGCATCTTCCTGCGGCATTTCGACAAAGCCGAAACCGCGGGGACGACCCGTATCACGATCAACCGGCAAGGACACCGACTCGACCGTACCATGCTGCGAGAACAGGGTACGAACCGATGCCTCGTCTGCCGAGAACGGCAGGTTGCCTACATAAATTTTCGCCATCTCTGGAAACACTCACTTATTAATCAAACAAACCGGCCTCAGCCAGCCACCCGGATTTTATTGGACCCGGTAGGCTCCATTAGCCACCTGATCGAAGTCGATTCAGCAATGCAGACCGGCGTTTGAAACACTCAGAGATGCAGACAGAAAGGCAACGATCTCGTTCGAGTCTAACACACTTCTGTGAAAGTCAAGTCTTTTTGATTAAACGGGTATAGTGCGCCCCGCCGTGAGCGCCTCACCCATCAGCCCGAACCCCGCACCCACCGCCCGCCTGCCGGGGATCGCTCTGGCCGCCACCGTTGCTGCAGCCGCTTTTGCCATCAAGGCCGCGGGATTCCCAATCATCGCCAGCTTCAGCCCCCTGATGCTCGCCATTCTGATCGGCATGGCTGTCCGCAACCTTTGGGGTCGCCCTGAAGCGGCTCGCGCCGGCTTGGCGGCTGCGCTGCGAACGCCCTTGCGTCTCGGGATCGTTCTGCTTGGCTTGCAAGTAACGCTGGCCGAAATACTCGCCATCGGTTGGGCCGGACTCGCTATTTTGACCTTCGCGGTGGTGGCGACCTTTACCTTCACGGTCTGGATGGGACAACAGCTCGGCGTGCCGCGAGGCCTCACCACCCTGATCGCGGCTGGCACCTCGATCTGCGGTGCCTCCGCTATCGTGGCTGCCAACACGGTGGTTCGAGACGAAGATGAGTCCGTCGCCTACGCGCTCGCCACGGTCACTCTGTTCGGCACGATCGCCATGTTCGGCTATCCGTTGCTAGCGAGCGGCCTACCACTCGGTGAACTGGCTTATGGGCTTTGGAGTGGCGCCTCCGTCCACGAAGTGGCGCAGGTTGTCGCTGCGGGGTTCGCGCGCGGCGAAACGAGCGGCGAGTTTGCAACGGTCACCAAACTCGCACGCGTGCTGATGCTGGCACCGCTCGTGTTGCTGATGGGCCTTTGGGCACATCGATTATCGAACCGACACGACTCTGTCAGCGGGCGCGCACCGATTCCTTGGTTCGTGTTCGGATTCTTAGGGATGGTGCTCTTGGCCGGCACGGACTGGATCGCGGCCGACTGGCGTTCGAGTGCGAACCTCGCCACACAGGCGTTGCTCGCCTTCGCCCTCGCCGCCGTCGGACTCGAGACCGACCTACGCAAACTCGTGGCGCAAGGCTGGCGACCGCTCGCGTTGGGCGCAACGGCAACCGCGTTCATCGCGGGCACGACGTTGCTACTGACGCTACTCTGGCAGAGCCGTTGACCTCGACGCGCAGCGCGCAGCCACGCTCGGATCTCAGCTCGCTTCAGAGGAATTAAGCAGACGACTGACCCGCGGGGTGACCCACCCCTCAAGATCATCGATGACTGAGAACACTGCGGGTACGATCACGAGCGTCAACACCGTTGACGTGATGAGACCGCCGATTACGGCGATGCCCATGGGCGCGCGAAACTCGCCACCCACCACCGCCAATGCCACGGGCAGCATGCCGGCGACCATTGCAACCGTCGTCATGATGATGGGTCGTGCTCGCTTGTGACCCGCTTCGATGAGCGCCTCGGTGCGCGTCTTACCCGCGCGCATTTCTTCGATTGCGAAGTCGACGAGCAAGATCGAGTTCTTGCCGACAATACCCATCAGCATCAAGAAGCCGATGACCACCGGCATCGAGAATGGCTTGCCGAAAAGCATCAGCGCGATCGCCGCACCGCCGACGGAAAGCGGCAAAGCCGACAGGATCGTGATCGGCTGGAACACGCGCGCGAATAGCAATACCAGCACGGCGAATACCAGCAGCACACCCGCACCAATAGCCAGCGTGAAGTTCGTGAAAACGTCTTTGATGAACTCGGCCTGACCAACCTCGACGAGGTTCACGCCCTCGGGGAGATTTTTGATCTCGGGCAGTGCCTTGACCTTGGCGAGTGCAGGTCCGATCTCGACGCCATTGAGCTCCGAGTCGATGACGACGCGGCGACTCTGATTGTAGCGACGGACAACGGACGGACCCTCACCGAAGCGAATCTCGGCGACCGCCTTCAGCGGCACGGTGCCGCCCGATGAGGTACGCACCGGAAGATTTTCGAGCGTAGCCAGATCCTGTCGTGATGTTTCCAACAAACTCACGCGAATAGGCACCTGCCGATCGGAGAGCGAAAACTTCGCCGCGTTCTGCGGCAGATCGCCCAAGGTCGCGATACGGATCGTTTGACTGATCGCAGCAACGGAAACGCCAAGCTCCGCGGCAAGATCCAATCTGGGTTCGACGATGACTTCGGGGCGCTCGAGATCGCCGCTGATGCGCGCATCGCGCAGTTCGGGCAATTTACGCATGGCATCGACCGCAGCGCGTGCCGCGTTCTCGAGCTTCACCGGATCGTCGCTTGTGAGATACAGCGTCAAGGGCCGTCCGCCGCCGGCAGCATCACCGCCCGCAAAGTTGATGCGCGCATCGGGAATGGCGGCGAAACTCGGTCGGACCCGTTCTTCCCATTCGTTCTGTGTCAGATCACGTTCCTTGTGCGACACCAGCGATACGTAGAGGTTAGCCGTGCGCACTTCATCGCCACCGATCGACTCGATGACGTCCGTCACTTCCGGCTGCGATGCCACCAGATCACGCACCTGCGCCGATACTGCAGCAGTTTGCTCAAGTCGCACGCCGGGAGGTAACTCGATGGTGATCTGCGAGGCCGAGAAGTCTTGCGGCGGTATCAAGGACTTCGGCAGTGCCACGAGCAACAGCACCGAGATGATGAAAAACGCCGTGCCGCCGGCGATCGTCGTCCAACGATGCTGCAGCCCCCAGCGCAGCACCTCGAGATAGCTGTTCATCATCGGGCCATCGGCCGATCGAATCTCGTCATGCGGCTTTAGGGTGTAGGCAGCGATCAGCGGCGTGATCAAACGCGCCACCAGCAATGAGAAGAAAACGGCGGCAGCTACCGTCAAACCAAACTGTTTGAAGTATTGCCCGACGAAACCACCCATGAATCCGACCGGTGCGAACACCGCAATGATCGTCGCCGAGGTCGCAACCACCGCGAGCCCGATTTCGTCAGCGGCATCAAGCGCGGCCTGATAGCCGGTCTTGCCCATGCGCATATGCCGTACGATATTTTCGATCTCGACGATCGCATCGTCGACGAGCACACCGGCCACCAGCGACAAGGCCAACATGCTCATGCTGTTGAGGGTGAAGTCCATCGCATACATGAACGCGAACGTCGGAATGGCCGACAACGGGATCGCGAGCGCTGAGATGGCCGTTGCGCGCCAATCGCGCAGGAAGATGAACACGACGAGCACCGCGAGGATCGAGCCCTCGATCATCGCCGTCAGCGCCGAGCGGTAGGACTCACGCGTATTCTCGACCGTCGTAAAGACGCGGGTGATCTTGAGGTCGGGCGATTCTTTGAGGAGTGTATCGATCTCCTCCTCGACCCGATCGAGCACAGTGACATCGGAGGCGCCCCGAGCCTTGAACACGCCAAACGTGGTCGCCACGCGACCGTTGAGACGCGTCAAAGACCGTTGTTCACCGACATCATCGCGAACCTCGGCGATATCCTGCAGGCGCACGTTCGTACCGTTGACCAAGCGAATCTGTGTATTAGCCAAGTCCAGAGCCGTCGCTGCAGAGCCGAGCACACGGATCGCCTGCTCGCCGCCGCCCACTTGAGCGCGGCCTCCTGGTGCGTTGAGATTGAGGGTACGTAGTTGCTGGTTGACCTCGGTCGCCGTGATGCCGAGTGCTTGCATACGCGCCGGATCAAGATTGACGCGAATCTCACGGGTGAAACCGCCGCCGCGCGACGCTTGCGCCACACCGGGCAATGCCAGCAGGCGTTTGCTGACGGTGTTGTCGACATACCAACTCAACTGCTCTGGCGAGCGCTCGGTCGTCACGACGGCGTAGTAGGCGATCGCGCCGCCCTCGACATCGATACGCGTCACCTGCGGCTCATCGACACCATCGGGCAGATCGGCGCGCACCTTACTGACGGCATCGCGCACGTCGTTGAGCGCTCGATCGATCGGAGTACCGATCTGGAACTCCACCATTGTCGAACTGAAACCTTCCGAGGCTCGCGAACTGATCGTGCGCACATCCGCGACACTGCGTACGGCACCCTCAATTTTCTGAGTGATCTGGGTTTCGATTTCCGACGGCGCTGCACCCGGCTGCGATACCGAGACGGACACCAGCGGAAAGCTGACGTCCGGGGCCAGATTGATGGGTAGCCGTATGAAGCTGACGATGCCGACGAAGGTCAGCACCATGAACAGCACGATCGGCACGATTGGATGCCGAATCGCCCAAGCGGACATGTTCTTCATTTGGCGACTCGGATCTTCTCACCGACGCGCAGATAAGGGCCTGCCGTCTCGATCAAACGTTCACCGCCCTGGAGGCCCGACGCTACGACGAGCCCCTCGATACGCGAACCGGCGATGCGCACGTCACGACGCTCGACCTGATCGCCTGCACCCACGAGATAGACGTAGTTGCCGTTGCTATCACTCATGACCGAGGTTTGCGGAATTACCGGGCGAGAGCCGCGACCCGTTTCGACCTCGCCGCGAGCGAAGGCACCGGGACGCAAATCGCGATGTTCGCGCAGTTCGATACGGACGGAACCTAAGCGCGTCGTGGGTTCGATGACGGCACCGATCAAACGCACCTGACCCTCGAAGGCTTGATCGACTCCGGTCACGCGCACACGAGCCGTTTGTCCGATCTTCAAACGCGGTAGATCGCGTTCGGCCACGTTGCCACGCATCTCGATGCTGCCGCGTCGGCCAATTCGAAATAATGGACCCGCACCGGGCGAGCCCAACTGCCCCACTTCGGCGTTGCGCGTCAAAATAATGCCATCGAACGGCGCACGCACCTCGGTACGACCAAGACGCGCGCGTGCTTCGGTCAATTGCGAAGAAACCACTTTCACCTTGGAAGCGGCAGCCACGGCAGCGGCCCCGCGACGCTCGATTTCCTGTTGCGACAAGGCGCCAATAGAAGCAACCGCTTGAGCGCGACGGTACTCGGCCTCGGCAACAGCCGCATTCGCCTTCGATTCTTCGAGCGAGGCCTCGATGCTCGCCACCTGCGGCGCGATCAAAGAATTATCGATCTTGGCTAGGACCTGACCGCGACTGACTCGATCGCCCACATCGACGAAGAGCGCAGCCACTCGACCGCCCTCGCCCTCGGCGCTGATCGCCGCCTCATCGCGCGCCGCAATGGCGCCCGTGAAAGTGACGATATCGGCAAGCTCCGCCGGGCGCACTTCACGCACGCTCACGAGCGGCGGCTGACTCGCGCCGTCGGCATCGGGACCGCTGTTCCAGAAAGTTCGGATCAGACCCAGCACGGTCAGCACACCGAGAACACCCAAAACCCAATAAACACTGCGAGGTGCTGATGACAAAGCGAGTCGAGCCATGATGTTTTCCGTAAAAGCAATCTGTGAGGCAAGGCCCCACAAGTGTTATATACAACTACAACACTATAACAGAATTAGCGAGAATCAGGCCCATTGAGGGCGGCTCCCGCGCGGGCGCGAAGGATACCGCGGAGCACGGTGTTCGGCAGGACCGTGTTATCCCATTCTTGGCCCTCGCCGCGTGGCGGGTTGTCGCCCATTCGCAGGATGACGAGCCGCTCAGACGGAATGATGTAGACAACTTGGTTGGCGTTGCCGTCGAATAAGAAAAGATCGGGGGCGAGATAAGGTTCCGAATGCAGTACCTTGCGCGAGTCGGCTTCCCGCTCCGGATGTGCAAAGCCGCGGCGCGGCGTGTAATCACCCGCCACGTAAACGCCGAGCCCGTAGTACGGATTCTCACGGGTCGGCCGACGCATCTCGTTGACATACCCTACGGGTAATAGACGCTTACCCTGCCAGACGCCATCGGTCGACAGCAGAATCCCAAGGCGCAACCAGGCTTCCGCCGGCAGCATCAAACAGCAACCCGAGTGCGCAACACCACCCGGCCGATTCACCCAGACCTGCCCACCCGGTGCACCGATCGGCTGCAAGATCTCGCTCGAGATGAACTCGGCATAGCGTCGACCGGTGGCCCGCTCGATCAACACCGCCACCATTTCCGATGAAGCATTGTTGTATTCGTATCGAGACCCCGGCGCGTCGACTACGGGATACTCGCGGATGATGATCTCGTCGTGGCGCGGATGCAGATAGGCGCGATTGAGGATATGCGCCGGATCCGGCGACATGGATTGCGGCAGAAAGCCCGAGCGCATGTCGAGCAAGTGTCTCACCAGAATCAATCGCCGGCGCTCGTCGTCGCGCCACTCGGGAACGAAGTCCGCCACCGGTTGATCAAGCGATCGAATGCGCCCGAGCGCAATCGCTCGACCAACTGCGATCGCGGTCATCGGTTTGGCAAGTGAGCGCGACGTCAGCGTGCTCGTCGCTAGAGTCTCACCGAAGTAGCTCGACTCCTCGAGGACTCCGTCGCGCCAGACGAGGAATGCCGATGAACGATTCGCTGCTGCGTAATCACGCGCCCGTTGCAACGCCGAGGGGTCGATGCTCGCAACGCTCGCGGCGCGCAAAGGCTGATGGTCGCGCGCGCCAGGCACCGCCTCCAGGGGCTCATAAGTCTCAAGGCCGAGCCCGGCACGGAACGAGGCAAACAACTGCGCGAAGCGCGCTTGGTACACCGCCTCGTCATCCGCGGGTGCCGCCCAAGCCGAGAGCGAAGTAAGCAGCAGCAGGGCCAAGCCGAGAAGCAAAGTTTTCATGCACTCGAGCCTAGCGAGTTATGCTTTCGCCCTGCAATGCGTATCGCAAAACCCGTTCTACTGGTGAGCACGCCGATCGGCGTCGCTTGGGGTCTCTATGAGGCCTGGAAGGTCCGTTGGTGGCTCGGCCTATTGATGGCCGTCCTCGTGGGCGTGATCGGTCTCTTTTCATGGATGACGGTTCGGCGTATCCAACTGGATCGCTTGGCTGACGAAAAGGCCGCTAGCTGAGCGAAACCAGAGTCTTCGACGGCGCTACAGCGCAGGGCACGATCAAGACATCGCACTCGAGCACACTCAACAAACGCTCGGTGGTTGACGGCTCTGGACCACGCCAAGACCCCGCTTTAGGCCCGCCTATCGCGAGCACATCGATCTGATTTTGTTCGACGAAGTTTTGTACCTCATCGACGGAACCGCCACGGATCAACGAATACTCACCACCACAGCCCTGCGCCAGGAACTGGACCGATTCGATCAAAGTCGCGATCAGTTCAGGATCATGACCATCGAGCTCGATGGCTGCTGCGAACTTCGTGCTTGGCCGCCAAGAGCGGCCCCGCGTGACCAGTAGCGGTACGGCGCAGCCGCGCATCAATTGCATTTCGCGAGCACGGGGCGGCATGGGTGTCGTATCCGACACGGCCATCAACGTTTTGATGACAAGGTCGGGATGCAGCGCGCGGATGCGGGAATTGATCCCCTCTTCCATCGAGTTTGCACAAGCGGCTCTGGTGGTGATCTGCAGATCATTGCCAGCAACAGAGCCACGAAGTGCATCGAGGTATCGCTCGGTTCCGGCGAGGCAGGTCGAGATTGCCGCACGCGCTGTCGGCGATGGGTCGTCGATCGCCCAGGCGTGATCGGTATCGCAAGCGAAGAGCTCGATGCTCGCCTTGAAGTGACGAGCCATCACCGACGCCTTACGTACGGCGGCTTGCGCCTCACTCGCGCGATCCGCCAACACCAGGATGGAACCGAGGGCATCCACCGTCGTCAGCGACTCCGTTGCGCACAGGCCGCGCAGAACGTGGTCGCCGGCAAAGCGCCAAGACGGGCGTCCTCGATAGTGCCGCTGCAGCTTGCACAAATAAAATACTGACCAGCGGCCAAGCGCCGCAGTGCAACCTCGATTTGGCGCAGCTCGTCCTTGGCCGAATCACCGATCTCGCGCAGCACCTCGTCGTTGCTGCGCTGGATGGCCTGATCGGCAAAATCGGCAACCAAGGGATCGCGCTCGTGACGAAGATCCGCACCGACTCGCTCTGCTCGTTGAATCAACTCACTACGACGCAGCAGTAAACGCTGCTCAATGGCCTCCGGGCTCGCCATGTCATCCTCCTGATGGATGGCTGGCAACGATCCCATTTCGCCGTAACAGCAGCCATTGCGATTAATACCTAGGCGTATCGCGCAACGCGCCCGAGTTCGTCAGAATCGCTATATCTATGAGCCCCACTCCCGAGGTCAGCCCGCAACGCCCGCCCGAAATGCAGGCCTTACTCGACGCTACAGTCGATGCCGTGATTATCATTGACTCCCGCGGGATCATTGAAAGCTTCAATCGCTCCGGCGAGCGCCTGTTCGGCTATCAGGCCGACGAAGTCGTCGGACGTAACGTCAGTATTTTGATGACTCGGACCGACTCGCAGTCGCACGATCACTACATGGGTCGATACCTAACGACGGGTGTTCCGCACATCATTGGGATTGGTCGAGAAGTCGATGCGCGGCGCAAAGATGGCTCGGTGTTTCCGGTGTTTCTATCGGTGGGGCAGATTCATGGCGCAAACCCGCCCCGTTTCGTCGGTCTGCTCCATGACATCACGCTACGTCGCGAAGCGATGTCGGCCATTCGGCGCGAGCGAGATCGCGCCAATATGTACCTCGAGATGGCGCAGGTCATCCTGTTAGCACTCTCTCCGGATCGGCGCGTGCAACTGATCAATCGTCGCGGCTGTGAATCGCTAGGTCGGCGCGAGATGGATCTACTCGGCCGTGATTGGCTGGAACTCGCGGTCCCCACCGATCAACAGGAAGACGTCGCGCGCGCCTTCCGCGACGTCGCTGCTAATGCCATTGGCGATGAGCGATACTTTGAACACGACGTACTCTCGGCGAGTGGCGAGCGACGGCTGATCGCTTGGCGCTGCATCGCTATCCGTAATGCCAGTGGCCATCTCACGGGTTTTTTCTCCTCGGGTGAAGATATCACCGAATCGCGCAAGGCCGAGGAAGAGGCCCAAGCTTCGCAGGCACGGATGACCCAAGTCTCGCGCCTTGCCACGATGGGCGAAATGGCAGCGGGGATCGCGCACGAACTGAATCAACCACTAGCTGCGATCGCCAATTACGCCAACGCTGCATTGCGCTTGGCAGCGCAAGCGGATCTATCGACCCTCGATCCCGATGGCGATGTGCGCATGGCGCTAGACCAAATCAGCCAACAGGCGCTGCGTGCCGGCGAGATCATCCGACGCCTGCGCGCACTCGTACAAAATCGCGAGACGCGTCAAGAGCCCTCGAATCTGAACGATGCGATCGCAGAGGTCATCGGCTTCGTAGCCGGCGATGCCAAATTGAACGAAGTACGCATCGTGTCGCAATTCGATCCGAGCATGCCCATCGCACTGCTCGATCGGATCCAGATTCAGCAAATTGCTTTGAACCTGTTACGTAATTCGATCGAAGCTCTCGTGGAACAGCCTCGCGGTCAGCGCGAGATACGTCTACAAACGAAATGGTCCACGCATGCCGTGCAGCTTGTCATCGAAGATAACGGACCCGGCGTACCCGCCGATTTGGTGAGCCGCATCTTCGATCCCTTCTGTACTACCAAAGCCACCGGCACAGGCCTTGGCCTTGCCATCAGCCGAACCATCGCCGAAGCCCATCGCGGTAAATTGAGTTACGACTCGCCCGTAGGCGGCGGAGCTCGTTTTACCTTGACCTTACCCTACTCTGGAGATACTCCCCGATGACACGTCCCGCCACCGTGCACGTAGTAGATGACGATGATGCGGTGCGCAGCTCGTTGCGGCTGCTGTTGAAATCGGTCGGACTGCCGACTGTCGCCCACGCCTCCGCACACGAATTCCTTGCCGCATGGGATGCCGATCAACCCGGCTGTCTCGTGCTCGACGTACGCATGCCAGGCATGAGTGGTATCGAACTCCAAGCCGAACTCAATCAACGCGGTGCGATCATTCCGGTTATTTTCATCAGCGGACATGGCGATATCCCAATGGCCGTCGAGGCGATCCAACACGGTGCGTTCGACTTCCTGCAGAAGCCTTTTCGCGATCAGGATCTGATCGATCGAGTGCAACGCGCACTCGCGAGCGACGCCGACCATCGTCAGTTACTGCAGCAACGCGAAACGCTGCGACAGCGCTACGATTCCCTCACGCCGCGCGAACAAGAAGTGCTGCAACTTGTCACCCAAGGCAAGGCCAACAAGGTCATGGCGGGCGATCTCGGAGTCAGCCAACGCACGGTCGAAATCCACCGCGCACGTGTAATGGAAAAAATGGGCGCACAGTCGCTCGCACAACTCGTTCGCATGGTGCTCGAGCTCGACAAAACCGTCTGATTTCGCGCAGGCCTAACCGCGCCTGCGTGATCTACTTATTCAACGACAGATCACGGCCGGAGAAAATTCCCGCGTTCAACACTCGGGGGATCTCTCCAGAATGACCACAAACACCGTGGCCGTGTCCTATAACGACAAGGTTGTCAGGCAGTTCGCCATCATGACTGTTGTCTGGGGCGTCGTCGGCATGCTCGTAGGCGTCATCATCGCTGCCCAGTTGATGTTCCCTGAACTCAACTTCGACACTCCTTGGCTGACGTTCAGTCGCTTGCGACCACTGCATACCAATGCGGTGATTTTCGCTTTCGGCGGCTCAGCCATCTTCGCCACCTCCTACTACATCGTGCAGCGCACCTGCCATACGAGACTCTTCTCGGATGGCCTCGCGGCGTTTACGTTCTGGGGCTGGCAGCTCGTCATTCTCTTGGCGGCGATCACCTTGCCGCTCGGCATGACGAGCAGCAAGGAATACGCCGAGCTCGAGTGGCCGATCGATATCCTGATCGCCGTGGTATGGGTCGCTTACGCCATCGTGTTCCTCGGAACACTCGCCAAGCGCAAGGTCTCGCATATCTATGTGGCCAACTGGTTCTTTGCTGCCTTCATCATCACGGTCGCAATACTGCACATCGTCAATAGTGCCGCGATCCCCGTGACGCTCACCAAGAGCTACTCGGCCTATGCCGGCGTCGTCGATGCGATGGTGCAATGGTGGTACGGACATAATGCGGTGGGCTTTTTCTTAACCGCAGCATTCCTTGGCATGATGTATTACTTCGTGCCGAAGCAGGCGGGTCGCCCGATCTACTCCTACCGTCTGTCGATCGTGCACTTCTGGTCGCTGATCTCGATCTACATGTGGGCAGGCCCACACCATTTGCACTACACGACTCTGCCCGACTGGGCGCAGAGCATTGGCATGGTGTTTTCTTTGATGCTGCTTGCTCCCTCGTGGGGCGGCATGATCAACGGCATCATGACGCTCTCCGGGGCGTGGCATAAGCTGCGCACTGACCCCATCTTGAAGTTTCTGATCGTGTCGCTGTCGTTCTACGGTATGTCGACCTTTGAAGGGCCAATGATGTCGATCAAGACCATCAACGCCCTCTCGCACTACACGGATTGGACAATCGGCCACGTGCACTCGGGTGCACTGGGTTGGGTCGCGATGGTCTCTGTAGGCTCGCTCTATATGCTGATTCCGCGGCTCTTCGGCCAGACGCAAATGTGGAGCACCAAGCTCATCGATGTGCACTTCTGGACCACCACCATCGGGATCGTGCTCTACACGGTCTCGATGTGGATCGCCGGGGTAATGCAAGGTCTGATGTGGCGGGCGACGAACCCCGACGGCACGCTGACCTACACCTTCGTCGAAGCACTCAATGCAACCTACCCGTACTACGGTATTCGCTTGTTGGGTGGGTTGTTGGTGCTGTTTGGCATGTTCCTCATGGTCTACAACGTCGCCAAGACGATCGGGCAAGGCAAGGTGACGCCGGTCGCCATCCCGAATCCCGAACCGGCTCACGCCTGAGCGCCAGGGAGCAACACCATGAAACATGACGTCATTGAGAAAAACGTGGGTCTGCTCGGCATTCTGGTCGCCATCGTGATCAGCATCGGTGGTCTCGTCGAGATCGTGCCGCTGACCATGACCGCAGAGATCACCAACCCTGCACCGGGTATCAAGCCGTACCCTGCTCTGCAACTCGAGGGTCGCGACATCTACATCCGCGAGGGCTGCTACGTGTGCCACTCGCAGATGATTCGCCCCTTACGAGGTGAGGTTGAGCGCTATGGTCACTACTCGCTCGCGGGTGAATCGGTGTACGACCGTCCGTTCCAATTCGGCTCAAAGCGCACAGGCCCCGATCTCGCTCGTGTCGGCGGCAAGTACAGCGACGAATGGCAGCGCCTGCACCTGATGAATCCGCGCGATCTCGTCCCCGAATCCAATATGCCAGGTTTCCCGTGGCTAGCCGAAGCCAAGATCGATGCGAGCATCACGCCAAAGAAAATGGCGGCATTGCGCACACTCGGTCATCCGTATTCCGATGCAGAGATCGCTGCAGCGAGCACCGATGTGGCAGGCAAGACCGAAATGGACGCCTTGATCGCCTACCTGCAAGGTCTGGGCATTGCCTCTAAGGAGTGGAAATGAGCCTCTCGCCCGAAGCCGTTGGCATCGTTCGCGGTGTCGCCACCCTCTTGGCCATGCTGGCTTTCGTCGGCGTTTGCCTGTGGGCTTACAGTCGACGTCGACGCGAGCAATTCGATGAAGCGGCCAACTTGCCGCTTGAGGAAGATTAATCATGCTGAGTTCCGGAGTTAACCTCTTCGTCGTGGTGCTCACCGTCCTCAACACCGTAGCAGCCGTCTGGTTGCTGATGTGGATGCGTAAGCGTCGCGGCGAGTCACAGCGCACCGAAGACACCACGGGGCATGTGTGGGATGAAGACCTGCGCGAGTACAACAACCCGCTACCGCGCTGGTGGCTGTGGCTATTCGTGCTGTCGGTCGTCTTTGCCGTGGCCTACGCCGTTCTCTACCCGACCCTCGGCAACTCCAAAGGCACTTTGGGTTGGACGCAGATCAAACAATGGGAGCAGATGCAGGCCGAGCAAGAAAAGCAGGCTCAAGTCATTCTCGCCAAGTTTGCCGATCGAGAGCCGGACGATCTCGCCGATGATGAGCAAGCGGTCGCGATCGGTCGTAACCTGTTCGCGAATAATTGCGCTGCGTGTCACGGCTCCGATGGTCGCGGTGGTTCTGGCTTTCCGAACCTGACCGATGGCGACTGGTTGTGGGGCGGCGAACCGGAACTGATCCAAACGTCGATCGCCTATGGACGCATGGGTGTGATGGCGCCTTGGGCCGAGGTGCTCGGCGAGCAAGGCTTAGACGATGCTGCCGCTTACGTCATGTTGCTCTCGGGTCGTAAAGCGCCCAAGGGAGATGCCGCAGCCGGTCAACAGCACTTCGCCAATTTCTGTGCCGCCTGTCACGGCGCGGATGGCAAGGGCATGACTGCCGTTGGCGCGCCTAATTTGACCGATAACATCTGGTTGCATGGCGGCTCTATGGAAGCGATCCGCTACACCATTGCGAATGGACGCCAGAACGTGATGCCGGCTCAGGACCACCTGGGCGATACGCGCATCCGGCTGCTCGCAGCCTATGTGATCAGCATGGGAGCCACGCGTGTCGCACAAATCGAGCCCTGACGCGGACAACGGTACTCAGCAAAGCGAGCTCGGCCTACGCGGCCGACTCGCCTTTACCGTCGCGTGGTGCTCTTTCCTGTCGGCGAGTATGGCCACGCTCGTGTTTTTCGCCTTCGTTGATCCGGCGCCCTTCGTCGCCGTGTTGCAACCTACCGGCGTATTACCGAGCCGTACCGCGCTTTACAGTTTGGGTTTCTTCTTTTTTTGGATCGTCAGTGCCGTCTCGGCTGGCTTGACTGCAAGCCTGCTCTGCACGTCACCACCTGCCCGTAGATCATGAGCCGCGCCGAACAGCCACCCGCCGACGAGTCCTACTACCAAGCGCACCAAAAAGTTTATCCGCGCGAAGCCAAAGGTCGTTTCACGACGTTACGCACGACCGCCGTCTGGGTTTTGCTTGGCCTTTTCTACGGCCTACCCTGGCTGCGATGGGACGATAGGCAAGCTATCCTCTTTGACCTACCCGCGCGCAAGTTCCATCTGCTCGGGCTCACGCTGTGGCCTCAAGATTTCATCTTCCTCGCGTGGCTGCTTGTCATCGCCGCATTGAGTCTTTTTTTCTTCACCGCGGTGGGTGGCCGTCTTTGGTGCGGTTATGCCTGTCCGCAAACGGTGTGGACCGAAGTGTTCATTTGGATGGAGCGCATCACGGAGGGTGACCGCGCGAAACGAATGAAGCTCGACGCCGCTGCATGGTCACACAACAAGCTGATGCGCAAGGCGGCCAAGCAAACGCTCTGGATCGTGTTCTCGCTCTGGACGGGCTTCACCTTCGTCGGCTTTTTTACGCCAGTCGATGTTCTGGCCGAAAAAGTACTGACGCTTTCGCTCGGTTCGTGGGAAGCATTCTGGGTTCTTTTTTATGGCTTTGCGACTTACGGCAACGCCGGCTTCCTACGCGAACAGGTCTGCAAATACATGTGCCCATACGCGCGCTTTCAGAGCGCGATGTTTGATCGTGACACCCTGATCATCACCTATGACGTCGATCGCGGTGAGCCTCGCGGCGGCCGACGCAAGGGAACAGATCCGCGTGCCGCCGGTCTCGGTGACTGCACCGATTGCACGATGTGCGTGCAGGTGTGCCCTACCGGTATCGATATTCGTAACGGACTTCAGTACGAGTGCATCGCCTGCGCTGCCTGCATCGACGCCTGCGATAGCGTGATGGACAAGATGGGTTACGCTCGCGGTCTCGTTCGCTATGACACCCAAAATGCCGTCGACCACAAGCAGACGCAGGTACTGCGACCCCGTGTCATCGTCTACGGTGTTTTGTTATTGGCGCTGTGTATCGGCTTCATAGTCGCACTTGCGATGCGCCAGCCCATCAGTCTGGACGTATTGCATGACCGCAATACGCTTTATCGAACCCTCGAGACCGGTGAAATCGAAAACGTCTATCTGCTGAAGCTCATCAACAAGGACAGCGTTCCGCAGCGTTTGATCGTCAGCGTCCAGAGCGAGCACGACAACGCCGACCGCTACCGACTTGATCCTGCTATCCCGGCGTTCACCGTACCGGCGGGCGAAGTCTTCAATGCCGCAGTACGGGTACGAAAAAACGCGTGGGACGATTCGGCCGAGGCGAGCGAGCGCCACGAGGAGCGCGAACGCGACGAAGCGGGCGTCTCCGAAGTACGCTTTGAGGTGCGCGCCGAAAATGACCCTAGCCTGCGGGCTTCGGCAGAAGCCCGCTTCTTCGCACCGCGTCGTTAGCGCATCACTCAATCGAGGGAAACGAGCATGCCGGCCACCCGTCATCATCCGATTTTCTGGGCCATGATCGGCATACCCGCAGCCGCCGTGCTCGCCAGCTTCTACACGCTCTATCTGGCAGTGTCGGGCTCCGAGCCTGAACTGCCGCCGCAGTACGTATCGGAGGGTTCAGCCCTCGATGCCGACTTCGCTCGGGCGCAGCGCGCCATCGACGCCGGTATCACGCTACGTATCGATTGGCTGCAGCAACAGCCGCCAGCGATCGAGGCCGATTACGTCTCGAAGTCGGGTGTCGCGGCACCTGCCACCTTGAACGTTCGGATGACACACGCGACGCTTCCTGCGCTCGATCAAACACTCACCCTCGTTCGAGTTGTAGGCACCGAGCGCTACCGGGCCAGCATCGACTCATTACCATCCGGCGCTTGGCTGATTGAAGTCTCAGCTGCGGATTGGCGCTTGCGCGGGCGAATTGAATCATCGGGTGGCGCCGTCATCTTGGGAGCTACGAATGGCGGCTAGCGCTTCGCTATCGCTCGATGGGCACTGGGCGAGCGAATCAGACGGCGAAGGCCACGCGGTCTTCAACGCCGAGGGCATTCACTGCGCCAACTGCGCGCGCTCCATCAAAAATACGCTCGGTACCCTCCCGGGTATCAAGCGTGCCGATGTAAACGTGGTGAACAGCCGCGTCTCGGTAAGCTGGGATCCCGACATCGTCAATCTCGGCACGATATTGGGCAGCGTTGCCAAGATCGGATTCAGACCCGTACCGCTCGTTGGTGATGCCGCGGCACAGGCTCAAAAACTCGAACGTCGCACCGCTCTCAAACGCATCGGCCTCGCTGCGATCGGCTCCATGCAGGTGATGATGTATGCAGGCGGCTTGTATGCCGGTGCCTTCCAAGGCATCGACACCGACCTCTCTGACGCACTGCGTTGGACCTGCCTGATTGTCGCTACACCAGTACTCTTCTATTCGGGTGCTCCGATTCTCCAAGGCGCCGTCCATGATTTGCGTCGGCGCGTTCTCGGCATGGATGTCACGGTCTCCATCGCACTCGTGCTCGCTTATCTCGCCAGCCTCTACAACACCGTCGCCGGGACCGGTGAGGTTTACTTCGATTCGGTGACGATGTTCATTCTGTTCCTGTTGCTTGGCCGCTTCGTCGAGATGCGCGGTCGACATCAAACCGCGAATGTCACCGACGCACTCGCACGGGCACTACCGGCAACAGCTCAGCGACTCGATCCTAGCTCGGGTGCCGCCGCAAAAGTCCCCCTGTCGGAGCTGCGTCGCGGCGATCGAATCCGCGTCGGAACGGGGCAGATCATTCCCGTCGATGGCAAAGTTTTGAGTACGGCTGCCCTCGTCGATGAGTCACTCGTCACGGGCGAATCCCTGCCCAATCGGCGTGCCCAGGGCGAGCCTCTGCTCGGTGGATCTATCAACGCCGGTGCGGCAATCACCCTAGAAGTGACTCATCTACCGGCTGAGTCGACTCTGCACGGTCTCGTGCGCTTGCTCGAACGTGCGCAAAGCGAACGTCCGCGCTTGGGACTGGCCGCCGAGCGTATGGCCTCGTGGTTCATCGTGCGTATCTTGTTACTGACAACCTTGGTTGGACTCATTTGGTACGTCATCGACCCCGCGCGTGCATTCCCTGCGGTGCTAGCGGTACTCGTGGCGACCTGCCCTTGCGCGCTGTCGATCGCCACGCCGGTCGCCTTGGCTGCCTCAAGCTCGCGTCTCGCCAAACTCGGCGTGCTGGTCATGCGACCCGATGCGATCGAGGGCCTCGCCAGTGTCGATACGGTCATGCTCGACAAGACAGGTACGCTGACCGAGGGACGCCCGCGACTGGTGTCGACGGACACGACGGGCGATCTCGAGCCTGTGTGTGCTCGCGCGATCGCGGCTGCACTCGAGGCGAGCTCGCAGCATCCACTCGCGGCAGCGTTCAAAGAGTACGCTGACCCTGGCATTGTCTCGCACGACGCGCATGACATCGCAGGACTCGGAATCGAAGGCCATGTCGATGGCGTCCTCTGGCGAATCGGCAAGAGCGCCTTCGCTCTCGCCGAGTCCGACTGCGATGACTCGCATATCGTTCTCGCCGACAGCCAGGGCCGTAGCGCTCGCTTCCGGATCGCCGATGCCTTACGCAGTGACGCAGCCGAGGCAGTGCGAGCTTTGCAGTCGCGCGGCCTTGCGCTCCATCTGGCGAGTGGTGACCGGCGTGCTGCAGTCACCGAAGCTGCCGTCGAACTCGGCATCGACAACGCGAGTGCAGAGTTGCGCCCCGAAGACAAACTCGCCTCCTTGCAGCGGCTGCAAAGCGCAGGTCACCGCGTACTGATGATCGGCGATGGTATCAACGATGGACCCGTACTCGCCGCCGCCGACGTATCGATGGCGATGGGCCGCGGCTCGAGTATCGCCCATGCTGCGGGGGACCTGCTTTTACTGCGCGAATCGCTCGCTTCTCTGCCGCTCGCGCGCGATGTGGCTATTCGCACCCTCATCATCGTGCGACAAAACTTGCGTTGGGCTGTGATCTATAACATGACCGCATTACCACTCGCCGCCATCGGTCTCATGCCGCCGTGGGTTGCGGCTCTAGGTATGTCCTTATCGTCATTACTGGTGGTCTTCAATGCGCGCCGCATCCTGCGTGCATCGCAACCCGCCATCGGAGCTGCCTGATGTTGCAGAGCATTTATCTTTTGATACCGCTATCCATCTTGCTGCTGGCGGCAGCCATCTGGGCATTTTTCTGGGCCGTCAACCGCGGTCAGTTCGACGACATGGATGAATCTGCTCGAGCTGCACTCGAGGAAGATCCGCTGCCTGGCAACGATGATCTCAGCGAGAACGCCAAGTCACCCCAAGGGTGACGCTCGTGAAATCCGCGAACGCGTAGACCTCGTCGTTATCCGCCCCGCCATCGAGGTAGCGTGCACCCGCGTGAATGCTCCAGCCCGACGACACATTCCGCGCGAGGCGTACGCCTGCATCAACGGCATAGCCCGGACCACCCGCCAGAGCATCGACATCCGCTTCTAGGCGCCACTGCGCCGACAAGGGCCGCTCCAAGGCGACATGCAACAAAGGTACGAAACCCGTGTTGTCCTTGCTCGCCTCGAGGACACCGGATTTCAAGCGAATGCTGGCATCACGAATTTTTGCCGTCGCACCCACCTTGACGACGAGATCCTCGCGATCGATCCAGCGGTAGCGCCAAGTTGCCCGCCAGGAATCAAATTGATAGCGCGCCGAGATCGGACCCGCCAAAAATCGCCGCCCCTGAAAGTCGATTGGGACGACACTGACACTGCTTCCCGAGAGTGACAAAGGTGCGGCTAGCAAGCGCCACTCCTGTTTATCGCCGCTGCGCCAGCTGACTTGGACCCGCGGCGTATCGACGGGACCGGAGCCCGTGAGTGCATCAAGAGAAAAGCGTGAGCCGCTTGCATCGTTGGGAACCTGAACCACGTTGCGACCCTGCGAGGCACGCACCCACTCGATATCGATCTGCGGCTGCGACGCCAGCGCAACGGGAACCCACGTCGCACACACAGCGCTGACAGTCACAAGACGAGGGCTCGACTTTGTCATGGGGCACTCACCCTGTGCTTTGAAGTCCGAGGGCGATACCACTCACGCTTGCGAGCAGCGCCTCAAACAAATCCTGATCCTCACGGCCACTCTGGCGCCATCGACGCAACAAATCAACCTGCATCAGATTCATCGGATCGACATACGGGTTGCGCAGTTGCAGTCCGCGCTGAGCGGTCCGATCTGAATCGAGCAAATCCTGCTGATCTTTGATCGCTAGGATAGAAACGACCGCCAACTGCCGCTCTTTGAGAACCTGTTCGAAAAAATCAGGTGATGCAGGATGTAAGCGCAGATAGTGGCGCGCAATCTCGAGATCACTGCGCGCCAACATCACTTCGATGTCATCGAGTAGACGACGCAAAAAAGGCCAAGCGCGATAACTCGCCCGAACTTCCGCCAAGCCGAAGTCGTCGATGATCGTCTTCAATCCAAGACCAGCCCCGAGCCAGCCTGGCAGCATCATCCGGTTCTGCGTCCAAGCGAAAACCCACGGCACAGCACGCAAACCAGCAAGCCCCTCAAATCCCTCACGGCTGATCGGTCGTGCACCAATCTGCATACGCTCGATCACATCGATCGGAGTGACATCGCGAAACCAAGCATCCATCGCCGGCGTATCAGCGAAGAAGTTCTTGTAGAGTCGCCCACTCACCTCGGCGAGCCTCGTGGCGATGGCAAGACCGCGTCGTTCGACCGATTGCACTTCTGCCTCGAGCGACGTCGCCGATGCCATCGCCAACGCGCCGAATGCACGCTCAAGCGTTCGCAGCGCGATGGGGCCAAGCCCGTAGTTTTGCGTGATGCCCTCGCCTTGCTCAGTGAGCCTTAGGCCGCCTTTGATCGTACGAGGCGGCATGGAAGTCACCATCGTGTCGATGCGACCACCGCCGCGGGCGATGCTACCCCCGCGGGCATGCACGAGTATCGATCGCTCACCCGCTTGGGTCAGTACGGCCTCGATCGCATCTTGCGCGCGATATGCAGCGACACGGGAAGCACAGACACCGGCCTGTTTACCACTTTCCGAATAGCCCACGAAAACCATTTGTCGACGGTATCGAGCATCGAGGTGCTTGCGATATACCGGGTCGGCGAGCGCCGCCTCGAGCGCAGCGCCTGCACCCTCTAGCGCCTCCATCGAATCGAACATGGGCGCGATGTCGATCGCTAGTGCATTGGATCTTTTATCGAAAGCCTCCGCCCACTGTGCAAGCAACAATGGAGCGACGATATCGTCGGGCCCTTGAACACCGTTGACGATATAGGCACCGATCGAATCAGGTCCGAAGCGTCGCCGACACTGCAGCATCGCCTCGAAAACCGCGAGCGATCGTTTGCCGACCGGATCCATCTCGCAACGCGGACTCGCATCACGCGAAACCATCTCGACGAGACGGGAGTGCCGGGTACGCGAGTCGAGTGTGACCCACTCGGGGTCATCGAGCGCCTGCGCGATCACACGGTGATGCACCCGAGTGTGCTGACGAATATCGAGTGTCGCCAAGTGAAATCCGAAGGTGGCGATGCGACGCTGCAAGCGATGTACCGCAAAAAGACCTGCATGCCGACCCCGATTGTGCGCGAGGCTATCGGCCATCAAGTCCACATCGCGTTGGAACTGTTGCACCGACTCGTAGGCGCCGGAAACGCCCTCGTAGGTGGCCCGTAAGCGCTCCGCCACCTGCGCACAAAAAACTCGGTACGGCATACGGTCGTGCCGCGCCGGCGCGCTCGACCTTGCCGAGGGAATCAATGTGATGTACTCATCGATCCGCTTCTGTAAGGCCGACGAAATACTGACACGCCCGCCACTCTGTGACAGCAATTGCCCAAGCGACTGCATCTCGAGAAAGTATGCGTTGACGATAGCCTTCTGCTGACGAGTGAGCGTCTCGCGCAAAGTTTTGGCGTGCACATCGGGGTTGCCATCCATGTCGCCACCCACCCAACTGCCAAAGCGCAGCATCGTCGGCAACATGACCGCTTCGGTCTCCACCCCGAAGTTGCTGGTCAACGCCTCGGCGATTTCCTCGTAAAACCCAGGCACGACGCGATAAAGAATTTCGGCTAAAAAGAACAGCACGTGCTCACGCTCATCGGCGACGGTCAGTCGCTGCCGCGGGTGATCTTCGGTCTGCCAGGCCGTCGTGATCTCGGTGCGAATCCGACCCAGCGACGCACGCTGCTCATTTGGTGCCAGAGTCGGATTCAAACGATCGTAGAGCAACGTCGCCAGACGCTGCTGCTTTCGCAGAATAGTTCGTCGCGTCGACTCGGTTGGATGCGACATGAAGATCGGCTGGATCTGCATACCTTCGAGCAACTCGATCACGTGCTCGCGCGAGAGGCCACGGTCTTTGAGCTTGGCGATGGCGTCACCAATGCCGCCCGGCTGAGGGCGCTCGGCATCGTCCTGGAAGTAGGCCCGCCGCCGGCGGATACGATGCACTTGTTCAGCGAGGTTGACCGACTGGAACCAACTGGAGAACGCGCGCTCGAGATCGCGAGCCAGTGCCGGGGCGCGATCGGTGACACGCGAATCCAATTCCGACGCCGCCGCTACATCACCGTTACGTCGCGCGATAGCCAAGGTTCGATCGCGCTCAACGAGTTCAAATAGCTCGATGCCACCCTGCTCGCGCAACACCTCGCCCACCAGCGAGCCCAACATGTGCACGTCGTCGCGCAACGCGGCGTGCTTGGGCGGGAACTCGATCTCCGTGCGCTTCACGGGGTCGATTGTACTCCCGCTTAACGGCGTACGGCGCGCAATGAAAAAGGCCGGGCAGCTCGCGCCGCCCGGCCCTGACTCAACTCAAACGCGAACGATCAGCGGAACGAGTAGCTGAAGTCCACGCCGTACGACGAACCCGGTGCGTCGTGAATGAACGAACCACCGAACTCCGGCGCCGGAATCACTTCCGCCAAGTACTTCTTGTCGGCGATGTTACGACCCCAAGCCGTGACGCCCAGAGTGCCGTTCGAGAAGCCCACGCGAGCATCGACGGTGCTGAATGCATCGCGCTTCTGCTTGGCAAACTCACCCTGACCAAACCCGAAGTAGGTGAACAGGTTAGGCACGAGGTTGCCCTGCACGGTGCTAAACCAGGTTTCACCCACGAACGTACCGTTGACGCGCGCGTTCATCGTCCAGTCCGAGCCGCCGAGCGGAATCTTCAGGTCGATACCCGCGTTACCGGTGTACTCCGGTGCGTACGGAATCTTGTTGCCCGCGGTGTACGGGCGACCGTCGTAGCGCTTGATCTCGCTATCGGCAGTGCCATAACCCGCAAACACCGTGATGACGTCCGTCAGGCGCCAGCGAGCATCGAGCTCGATGCCCTTGACCTCAGCCTCTTCGGCATTGGTAACGACACGCAACAGACCGAAGGGACCGGCGAAGAAGTTGAAGAACTGAAGATCGTCGATCTTGGTCTGGTAGACCGCGCCGTTGATCGCGAGCGAACCGTCGAGCAGGGTTGACTTGAAGCCCGCTTCGAAGGCCTTCGAGACTTCCTTCTCGTAATCGTCACGCACGTTGCTGATCGAACGATCCGAACCGTTGGCGTTGCACGCCGGGACGGTCAGGAAGGTGCTGATAGCGATCTTGTCCCACTGCGTCGGGCCCGTGCAGAGACCGCCGAAGTTTTGCTCGATCGTGGCGCGGCTACCCGAGGAGTTGAAACCACCCGAGCGGAAGCCGACGCCATAGCTCGCGAAGAGCGCCACGCCGTCCGTTGCCTTCCAGTTGACCGAAAGCTTCGGCTGCAACTGCGAGAAGGTCTTCGAACGACCCGGGATGCTGGCGAGCGCCGGGTTGGCATCGTAGGCCGGGTTGATGAACTTGCCCGAACCACCGAAGCCCGGCGTTTGCGGGCCGATCTTCGGCACGTTGTTCGACACTTCGCGCTTCTCTTGGTCGTAACGCAGCGCCAAGGCGACTTCGAGACCATCCTGGATGTCGTACGCGAGCTGACCAAAGCCCGCGAGCACCGTGCTGTTGAAATCGTCGTCGTACAGCAGATCGGTCGGATTCGCGCCGCCCGTGCGAACGAGACCTTGGGCAAGGAAGCCCGTGCCGTTGTCCGAACCCTGCGACACGATCACCTGGCGCTCGATTTCGGCAAGGTAAGCGCCTGCGACCCAGCGGAAGGCCTGATCGCCAGGCGAAGTCAGACGTACTTCGAGGCTGGTGTCCATCTGGTCACGCTGCTGGTACTGATAACCATCGCAGGTCGTCGGACCGTAAGGCGGCAACAAACCCGGATAGAAGAACGGCGCCGGCAGCGGCGTGTCTTTGGTGCGCGCCGCGAGCGAGTTCGTGCAGGAGGCCGTGGCCGAGTACAAGCCGAAAGCGGCGCTCGTACCGTCAGTCAGAAAGTAATTCTCCTGATCGTTAACGGCCGCAACCGCCGTCAAGGTACCGACCGACACCGGATACTCGACCTTGACCGACAGGTTGATGTTCTCCTGCTCGTTCTCGGGAATGATGTTGTTCAGATAAATGAAGTTGTGCTTGTTGGCATCTTCGTAGAACAAGGCACCGAATCCGCCCGCTGCAGCTTCTTGCAAGGCGAACGAGGCGTTGAAGTTGATGGCGCCCGCATCGAGCTTAGAGAACTTGGCTTTCGCGTCGATCGTGCCACCGCCTTCGAGGTCGGTGATCAAACGGGCCGACAAGCCGGTCTCTTCAAAGAAATCGACGCAATCATCACACTTGTTGACGACGTTTTCCCACTGACCATCGGTCTTGCGGGTGTAGGCCGACACCGAGGCGCGAGTGCTCTCACCGATCGGGCCGCCCATGTAGGCGTTCAGCTTGTAGCTGTTGTACTGACCGTAGCCACCGCCGAGATCGAACTCGAACGAGTCGGACGGCTTACGCGTGGTGATGATCATGGCACCGGCCACGGCGTTACGACCATAGAGCGCGCCTTGCGGCCCCTTCAACACTTCGATCTGCGAAACGTTGTTGAGCTCTTGGTTCAACGCATTCGGATTGGTTTGCAACACGCCATCGATGACGAGCGCAAAGTTGGTCTCCGCGTCGCGACCCGTGTTGATACCGCGAATCGTGACCTGCAGATCACCCGCTTCAGCCGTCTGCACCTGCGAGACGCCCGGCGTCAACGCGATGAAGTCCTGCGGACGCTCGATGCCAGCCGCCTGGATTTCCGTGGCGGTGAAAGCCTGTACCGTCGCCGGCACGTCTTCGAGGCGCTCGGCGCGCTGACGGGCCGTGACGACGATTTCTTCGAGCTGCGCTTCTTGCGCACCTGATTGTGCTGCAGCGATGGCAGCCACCACGCTCGCGCCAATCAGGGAAAGTTTCCGATGACGATTGAACATTCAATCCCTCCAGGTTTGTCCTTAATTAGGAGTGGGAAAAAAGCCGCACGAGTCTAAGGCTCGGCCCACGCGAGCCGCAACGAATATTCGTAGCCGCGCACCAAAGTCTGTTGCGCTTTAGCAACAGCGTCATGTTCTGAAGGGACCGCGAAACGGCCAGTCGACCGCCTGACTACAGCCGCCGCGTCGCGGTTTAGGCAATATCCCCGCCCGAGACTCATGCCTATCTGTATTGGAGATTTCCCGACGTGACCACCTCGCCGCCCGTACCTGCCATCGATATCGTCAGCGGTATCTGGACCGAAGAAGCTCTCTCCTACCGACCCGGTTGGCAGGACCAATTCTTTGCTGGAAAAATGAAATCCAAAACCGATATGCAAGGCGTCACGCTCGAGCAGCAGCTCGCGCAGATGGCCGAGGCGGGTATCGAGAAGGCGTTCCTGTTCGCTCCCAAGGTCGGTCGCAAGGGGTTGCCGGGGTCATTCCATCTCCCCTACGAAGTGATCGCGCGCGCGGTCGAGAAGTACCCGGGTCGCTTCTATGCCATGGCGGGAATTGATCCGTATGAGGGCATGAACGGAGTACGCGCACTCGAGGATGCGGTGAAGAACATGGGCTTTATCGGCGCGCATGTGTATCCGCACTGGTTTGATCTGCCGCCCGATCATGCGAAGTACTACCCGTTTTACGCCAAGTGCGTCGAACTCGGCGTGCCCATTCAGATGCAGGTCGGTCAGTCGATGGTCTACACGAAAGAGGCGCCGATGCGCAGCGTCGGACGCCCCATCCTGCTCGACGGTATCGCCTGCGACTTCCCCGAGCTCAAGCTGATTGGCATTCATGTCGGCATTCCATGGACTGACGAAATGATTGCCATGGCCTGGAAGCACGAGAACGTGTTCATTGGTTCGGATGCGCACAGCCCAAAGTACTGGCCCGAGGCTTTCGTGAAGTACATCAACTCCTACGGCCAGGACAAAGTTCTGTTCGGCACGGATTTCCCGGTGCTCGGCTTCAAGCGCACGATGGACGAGGTGCTCGCCCTCAACCTGCGCCCGGATCCGCTGCGTAAATTTTTGCGCGACAACGCGCTGCGCGTTTACGGAATCAAACCGTAACCGACCGAGTCAATCTCCGCCGGTGCCCACGGACTTCGCGGCCTGCTCGGCCGTGAGGGCCGCGCCGCTTTGCGTGAGCACCGCGATGTCCTCATCGCTCAAACCAGCCTGACGCAATAGCTCTTCGGTGTGCTCGCCCAACCGCGGCGCGTGACGATCGATCGATGCGGGCGTTGCACTGAAGTTGACCGGAAAACTCGGCATTCGCAGACGCCCCTCGGTCGGGTGATCGACGAACTGCCAAAAACCCGTCGCCTGTAAATGCGGATCGGTCGCCAAATCTTCGAGGGTATTCACGACGATATGGGGGATGCCGGAGTTCTCAAGCACGCTCAGCCAGTCGGCTGTCGTGCGGGTTGCCATGATCTCGGCAGTCGTGCGATTGGTCTGATCGATATTGCGGACGCGATCGGCCAGCGTACGAAAGCGATCGTCGGCAGCAAGCTCGGGACGATCGACCACCTGACAAAACTTGACCCAATGCGCATCGAGGTACGGCAGCACGGCGATGTAACCATCGAGCGTCTTGTACGGCTTGCGGTCTTTACTCATCAGCCGCGTATAGCCGGGCTTGCCCTTGGGCGGCTCGAAAGTCATACCCCAAAGGTGCTCAGCCATGACGAAGTTGACCATCGTCTCGAACATCGGCACTTCGAGCTCCTGACCCTCACCGGTGCGTTCACGATGAAACAGCGCCGCGAGCACACCATAAACCACAGTGATGGCGGTCGTTTTGTCGGCGACGACGGTTGGCAGATAGCGAGGCTCACCCAAGACCATTTCATTGAGCATGGCGATGCCGCTCGCTGCCTGGATCGAATCGTCTAGGGCACCCAAGCGACCATAAGGTCCCTTCTTGGAATAGCCGTAGGCACCACAATAAATCAAGCGCGGATTGATCTTCTTGAGATCAGCGTAGTCGAGACCGAGCTTCGTCATCACTTGCGGCCGGTTGTTGTGAACGAACACGTCCGCATCTTTGATAAGCGCAAAAAACGCCTCCTTGGCACCAGGAATACGCAAATCGAGCACGATGCTGCGCTTATTGCGGTTGCAGGTGAGGTAGAGCGCTGCCATGCCCGGGTTATTACTCGCACCGAGCGAGCGGTTACTGTCACCGCGGGGCTGCTCGATCTTGATGACGTCGGCCCCCATATCCGCCAGCATCTGGCAAGCCCACGGGCCGAGCACTACGCTCGTCATCTCTACCACCTTGATTCCAGCCAGAGGTCCACTCATCGTCGTCACACTCCGCAAAAAGACGGCTCGATGATACGCTCCGACCATGTACTCCGAGTTGTTCCTCGCACAGGCTCTCCTACAGGCGGTTCTCTTCGTTTGGCTTTGGCGCATCTGGCGCCATCAGGGCCTGCTGATCGCGCTCGTGCTGCTGGTGCCGCAATTTGGCCTCGTGTGGGACAATCTGATCGTTGGTCTCGGCAAATTCATTGGCTTGGGTGGCACGCTAGAGGCTCTGTCGTGGCCTCGCTTTTGGCTGCACTGGTTCTCGGGCACTTGGCTGATCGTCGCCTGCGGCTCGATCCTACGTCTCGCCGGGTTTTCCTTCATGCGCTACCCACAAGCGATGCTGGCGTTCTGCGCGATGAGCGTCGCACTCATGATCTACGACCTGCCGCACTTCTGGCAGGACTCACTGCATCCGGTGTGCGAGTTCGATCTGGTGCGTTATTCGACCGCCGTCGCGGCGGATACGTTTTGTTTTGAGGGGCAACAAGTGGTGACAACCGCTCCACCCTTGCCTTCGATCTTCACCTGCCTGGTCGTCATTCTCGCGGGCGCCGCCGTCATGTGGCGTCACCGTTTTCCATGGATGTTCCTAGGCGGCGTTTTGATGCTGGCGAGCGCCGCTCCGCCCTTTCGCGCACTGAAGCTCGACAACTTCGGCGAAATCCTGATTGCCGGTGGGTGCATCTGGGCCATTGCTCGTTTCTCGCGAAAAGCGAACTGAGATCCCATTCTTGAGCACCACACCTAAACCGGTTGATCCGGTCGGCGCACTGCTAGTTGGTTTCGCCGCCATGCTCTTCGCCACCAAGGGCATCTTCGCCAAGCAGCTCTACTCGATGGGTGTCAGCGTGGAGGCGCTCGTGACGCTGCGAGCACTATTCGCACTGCCGCTGTTTTGGTGGTTCGCGCTGCGACGCGAAAGTTTTGCTGCCATTCGCTCGACCCCGCCGCGCGCCTTGTTGACGGCTGCCGCCGTGGGCGCCCTCTGTTACTACGTCGGAGCGATGCTCGATTTCGTCGCCTTGACCATGATCGAAGCGAGCATCGAGCGCGTGCTGATCTTTAGCTATCCGGCGATGGTCGTACTTTTTTACGCCTGGCGTGATCGCCGCTGGCCGACACGAACCGTGTTACTCGCACTGGCACTGACCTACGTCGGTATCTTCTTCACGATGGGCGGCTTCGATTTGGTCGAACTTCGGGCCAATCTGCTCGGTGCGATGCTCGTCATCGGCTCCGCCTTGTCGTATGCGATTTACTTCGTAGTCAGCGAAAAGTACACGCGCGAGATCGGTAGCGCACGTTTCACGCTGATCGCGATGACCGCAGCACCGGCTTGCCTGCTGCCGCACTTTCTCATCACGCACGACATCTCCGAACTCAGTGCGTTCAGCGCGTCTGCCTGGGCGCTGCTTGTGGTACTTGCCATCGTCTGTATGTTCCTGCCGGCCTCCTTCCAAGCTGAAGGCGTGCGCCGAGTCGGGGCGCAGCGCGGCGCGGTGCTCTCGACGGTGGGGCCGCCGACTACGGTACTGCTCGCATGGGTCTTGCTCGATGAACGACTGACGCTGTGGCAGTGGCTTGGAATCGCGCTAATCGTGCTCGGCATTCTGGTGCTCGATCTCGAGCGCACTCGCAATCGCAGCACTTAGTCCGGAAGCCACACTGCCCCGTCGCGGCTGCGACGCAAGCGAAAACTGTAGGTATAACGCTCGGCGGGATGCTCGGCGATGGTGACTAGGAACACTCGACCATCACTGCCACGGTAACGTCGAACCAACGCGAGAGACGGCGTGCCCGACTTCACACCCATACCTTTAGCGCGAACGGCATCGAGAACTTCTGCACGAAGCTCGACCTCAACTGTATCGACACGAGCACCGAAACGCTTCTCGATCGCCTCATAAACGTAGCCACCGGCTTTACCGACAGAGATGGCGACGGCCGCATATTCTTTGGGGAGGTAAATATCGGACCAACCGATGACGGCACCGCCGCGACCCTTCAAGCGCCGTAGTGCGCGCACTCGACACCAATGCGTCCCGCGTTTACAGGCGAGCGAGCGCGCAAGTTCGACGTCCGCAACGATTTCATCGGTTGCGAGCACCACAAGACGACTGCCTTCCGGGTAGCGCATCCACTCTGCTGGCGATGCGAGCCGCTGTACGCGGCCGGGTGCCGATTCGAGCGCCGTGACGACCGTCCCGATGCCGCGATTACGCGTGATCAAGCCCTGCTCCTCGAGACAGCGCAGCGCCTCACGCACCGTGTGGCGACTCACGCGGTGACGACTGACCAACTCGAGCTCACCGGGCAACACCGCTCCCACCGGATATCGACCGGCCAGCAGATCTTTCTGCAGCACCTCCGCGAGCGCTCGGTAACGTGGCTGACTTCGATTGACACCCATCGACTCGCATCCTAGCATTTGTCCGTACATTTACCCAAGCCGCCGAGGACTCTCCCGATGAGCCAATCTGCCAAACCCGTAGCACCCCAGCGTTATCGCGAGACTTTCGGTCGCTACTACGAAGACTTCATCGTCGGCGACGTATACGAACATCGACCGGGTCGCACCATCAGCGAAACCGACAACACCTGGTTCACCCTACTCACGATGAATACCCATCCGCTGCACTTCGATGCCGAATACGGAAAAGCATCGGAGTTCGGTAAATGCATCGTCGCCTCTCCCCTCACGCTCGCGATCCTTGTCGGCATGAGCGTGACCGACGTCAGTCAGAAAGCCATCGCCAACATGGGCTGGAAAGACATCCGCATGACCGCGCCGGTTTTTGCAGGCGACACGCTCTACGGGGAATCCGAAGTACTCGAGAAGCGCGAATCGAAGTCACGGCCCACAGCCGGGCTCGTCACGGTACGCACGATCGGCAAAAACCAAGACGGCAAGATCGTGTGCGAATTTGAGCGCACGGTTCTTGTGGCTAAGCGCGGTCACGCCGTCGAAGACAAAATGAACTACTGATTTTTACGAACCGTCACTGCGGAGAACGCCATGAGCGACGTAGACAACGAGATTCTGGAATCGATCGAACGCTGGGCCGAGCGGGAACTCAAGCCTATCGCCAAAAAATTTGATCACGCCGATGAGTATCCGCTCGAGATCGTCGAGCAGATGAAGGAACTCGGACTCTTCGGAGCCACTATCGATCCGGAATATGGCGGGCTAGGCCTCTCTGCTTCGACGTACGCGCGCATGGTGATGAGCATCGCGTCGATCTGGATGGCACCCGTCGGCATCTTCAATTCGCACCTGATCATGGCCGCCTGCGTCCAACGACACGGCACGGACGAACAGAAGCGACGATGGTTACCGAAGTTTGCGAGCGGTGAAATCCGCGGCGGCATTGGGCTCACCGAACCCAATGCCGGCACGGATCTACAGAGCATACGTACCGTGGCGCGTCGCGATAACGATCATTACGTCATCAACGGCACTAAGACCTGGATCACCAATGGCGTCTACGGCACCTGCTTCGGCGTGCTCGTCAAAACCGACCCCGAGGCGCAACCGCGCCACAAGGGCATGAGCATGTTTATCTGCGAAAAAGGCGATGGCTTCAAAGCGGCGAAGAAAATTCGCAAGCTCGGCTACAAGTCGATCGACAGTGCCGAGCTCGTATTCGAAGACTATCGCGTCTCGGCCGAGCAATTGATTGGTGGCGTCGAGGGTCGCGGTTTTCAGCAAGCGGTGGGCGGCCTCGAACTCGGCCGTATCAACGTGGCGGCTCGTGGTGCCGGCATCGCTGCAGGCGCGCTGCGTGACGCGCTGCGCTATGCACAAGAGCGCAGCACCTTCGGCAAGCCGATCGCACAACACCAGGCCATTCAACTCAAGCTCGCTGACATGGCTACCCGAGTCGAAGCCGCACGCCTGCTCATCGAGCAAGCGGCGCGCAAGTACGATACCGGCGAGCGTTGCGATCTCGAATCGAGCATGGCAAAGCTGTTCGCATCGGAGGCGGGAGTCGAGAACAGCCTCGAAGCCATGCGCATCTTCGGTGGCTACAGCTACTCCACCGACTTCGATGTCGAGCGTTACTACCGTGACGCACCGCTCATGTGTATCGGCGAAGGCACCAATGAAATGCAGCGCATCATCATCGCCAAGCAACTGGTCGAGAGGAATCCGCTGTGAGCCTACCGCTGCCGCTCGCCGGCGTTCGGATTCTGACCTTCGAGGCGTTCGGGGCTGGGCCTTTCGGGTCGATGTATCTCGCCGACCTCGGCGCCGAAGTCATCAAGATCGAAAATCGTGCGCAGGGCGGCGATGCCACGCGTGGCATGGGACCGTATTTCTTAGGCGAGCATGACTCGCACTTTTTTCAGACCTTCAACCTCAACAAGCGCAGCGTCTGTCTCGACCTCAAGTCACCCGAAGGGCAGACGATCTTTCGCCAGCTCGTCGCGAAGTCCGACGCCGTCCTCAACAACTTGCGGGGCGATCAACCCGACAAGCTCGGTTTGACCTACACGGCGCTGCACGAATGCAATCCGCGCCTCGTCTGCGCGCACCTCTCCGCTTACGGACGTGACAACGAGCGCCGCGCCTGGCCAGGTTACGACTACCTCATGCAGGCCGAGGCCGGCTTTCTGCATGTCACGGGCGAGCCCGGCACGCCGCCTGCGCGGATGGGCCTGTCGATCATCGACTACATGACTGGCATCACGACCGCTTTGGCGTTGGTGTCGGCGCTGTTCGGCGCCGCTCGCAGCGGTCTCGGACGCGATATCGACGTCAGCCTTTTCGATGTTGCGCTGCATCAACTCTCCTACCCCGGCACCTGGTACCTCAACGAAAAACTCGTGACAGGTCGCGCACCGAGAAGCGCCCACCCGAGCGCGACGCCCGTGCAGTTGTTCAAGACAGCCGATGGCTGGATCTTCATCATGTGTATGACCGAGAAGTTCTGGCAGGAACTTCTTAAAGTGATCGCGGCACCGCACATCGCCCAGGATCCGCGCTTTGCGACGGTCTCCCTCCGGCGCGAGCATCGCGACGATCTGACCCCGCTGCTCGATGCCGAATTCGAACGAGACACCACGGCGGCCTGGCTCGCCAAGCTGCAAGGCGTGCTACCCGCAGCACCGGTGTATGACATGGCGCAAGCGCTGGAGAATCCCTTCCCGCTCGCTAACGGTATGATCCGAAATACGCCTCACCCTGAGCGCGCCGACTTTCGCAGCTTTGCCAACCCCATCAAACTCGATGGCGCTCGTCTACCCGCCCGCAGTGGTCCGGCGCTCGGCGCCGATACCGATACCGTTCTGAAAGAGCTCGGCTACTCGAGCGACGATATCGCCGGCTTCAAGTCACGCGGAATTCTTTGAGGTCGGACCATGAAACTTGAAGGCTTGCGCGTACTGGACCTATCGCTTTTTCTACCTGGACCACAACTGTCGTTGATGATGGCCGACCAAGGCGCCGAGGTCATCAAAGTCGAACCGCCGGGCGAAGGCGAACCGAACCGACACATCGGCCCCCGTATTGGCGAGAACAGCGTCTTCTTCCGCAATACCCATCGCGGCAAAAAGAGTGTGTGCATCAATCTGAAATCTCCCGCGGGACGAGAGGCGTTGCTCAAGCTCTGCGAGACGGTTGACGTTTTCATCGAGGCCTTCAGACCCGGTGTGGTCGATCGACTCGGCATCGGCTACGAGGCCGTTGCCGCACGTAACCCCGCGATCGTCTACTGCTCGATCTCGGCATTTGGACAAACAGGACCCTACCGCAATATCCCGGCGCATGACTTGGCAACGGAGGCGATTGCGGGCGTCGTCAGTCTCAACATCGGCAACGATGGCGAACCCACCATGCCGCACGTACCCGTCGCAGACATGGCGGCCTCCATGTTGGCGTTGTCGGGCGTGATGATGGCGCTCTATCGCCGCGAGCAAACGGGCCTCGGTGATTACCTCGACATCTCGATGCACGACTCGGTGCTTGCGTGGACGCCGAACATTACAGGCCCCGTGTTCGCTCAAGGGCGCTCTCCGGTGCCGCGTCACGAGCGCAGTCTCGGCGGCAGCGCCTTCTACAACATCTATCGGACGAGTGATGGCCGTCATGTGGTGCTCGGCGCACAAGAGATCAAGTTCGTGCGTAACTTGCTCACCGAGATCGGTCGCACCGATCTCGTCGAACTGTGTGAACGAGGACCCGGCCCGCATCAGGCTCCCCTCATCGAGCTGCTGCGGCAATGGTTTTCGACGCGCACGCAACAAGAGTGGATCGAATGGTTCGCAGGACGCGACATCAGTTTCGCACCAGTGAAGACGCTACGCGAAGCTTTCGATGATCCGCAAGCGGCGGCTAGAGGCATGCGCCTCGTCGATAACGAAGGACATGAACACATCGGCGTGCCGATTCGTTTCAAAAACGAACCCGGCGCCGCGCAACTGACCCTACCGCGTATGGGCGAACACAACTGGGAAGTGCTGCAAACGCTTGGCTATTCCGCCGCCGATATCACCCAGCTTGAAAACGAGGGGGCGATTTTTAGTCACTAACCCTGCGACAATGCGCAGATGACATACCGTTCGCTTCGGTCGGCAAGGAAGCCGGCCATCGCCATCTCCGCTTTCCTGACGTCGGCAGCGCTCGCTGCGAGCACCACGGGCCTGGCCCAATCCAATACCGCCCCGCAATCGACGCCGGAAGAGGCACTCGAAGAAGTCGTTGTCTCCGGGCGCCGCGAACCCGGCGCCGTCATCGGCGATATCCAACCGGAGCTGCAATTATCCGCCCAAGAAATCCGCGCACTTGGCGTGGGTAACGTATCAGAGCTATTGCAAGCCCTCGCCCCGCAACTAGGCAGTGGTCGCGGACGCGGTGGCGAGCGCCCGGTGGTGCTCGTCAATGGCGTGCGTGTCTCGGGCTTTGCCGAGATTCGTGATCTGCCGACCGAGGCGATCATGCGTACCGACATCCTCTCGGAGGAAGTGGCGCTCAAATATGGCTATCGAGCCGATCAGCGCGTGGTGAATCTCGTGCTGCGCCCGCGCTTTCGAGCGTGGACCGGCGAAGTGAATGCGCGTAGCACCGCAGAAGGCGGTCGCGATGGTCTCGATGCCGGCATCAACTGGCTGCGGATCCAGCGCGATGAGCGATTGCAGTTCGATTTCAAATTGCGAAACGATGATCCGCTACTCGAAAGCGAGCGACGGATCCTGGGTGACGATGGTCAGACTCGAGTTGATGCCCCCTTCCGTAGCCTGCTGCCCGAGGTCAAAGGCTGGTCGACAAACGCAACCTGGGTTAAGCCCCTAGCTGAAGGGCGTTCGGCCACCATCAATGCCACCTTTGATCGCAACGAGCGCGAGTCGCTGCTCGGCTTGCGACCGGGCGCGCTGCCGGAATCGAGCCTGATCCGCCGCGAGGTCGATACCGACGAAGCGCGGATCGGCGGACTGGTACAAGGCGTCACCGCTGGTTGGCGCTGGTCGGCCAACTTCTCCGCCGATCGCGATACCAGCGAGTCGTTCACCTCGGGCGAAGGTCTATCGGGGCGCTCACGTAGTGACGTACTCGATGTCGATCTACTCGCGAATGGCGACCTCGCCGACGTCCCGGCGGGAACGCTCAGCGCGACAGCACGCGCCAGCATCGGCACACGTTCGATCGAGAGCCTCTCGCGTCGCAATGGCATTGAACGCTTGACCGAACTCGACCGAGATCGACGCGAAGCGCAACTGAATCTCGATCTGCCACTGCTCGATGTACCCGAGTTTGGGCGTTTCACGGCGAATCTCAACGGCGCCGCCGAACATCTCTCGGATGTCGGCTCGCTCGATGTATTCGGTTATGGGCTCAACTGGAGCCGTTCGCGTCAGTGGCGCATCCTCGCCAGTGTCACCGAAGATGACGGAGCACCCTCTTTGCAGCAACGCGGCTCACCGTCGATCGTGACGCCGATCGTTCGCACCTATGATTTCTTGCGGGGCGAAACCCGTGACATCAGCCGGATCGACGGCGGCAATGCCTTGTTGCAGCCAGATCGTCGGCGCGTGGAAAAGCTGAGTGTCTCTGCACGACCTTGGGAAGACATCGACTTCAATCTGACGATCGATTACCTGCGCACCGAGACGCAAGATCTCATCGGCTCGCTTCCTCTGGCAACGCCGAACATCGAGCGCGCCTTCGGCGAGCGGTTTACTCGTGATGCGCAGGGTCGACTGATCGCCATTGACGCGCGTCCGCTCAACCTCGGTAGTCGCGAGCGAGACGAGTGGCGCTGGACCTTGTCTCTCAATCGACCCTGGGGTCCGCAGCCCGAGGCGCCGAATTGGCGCGGTGCCGGTGGCGCTGGCGGTAGCGGTGGCAGTCAGAGTGGTGCAGCCGGCGGCGCGCCCGCCGCCACAACACCCAGCGACGACGCCGCACGCCGCGCGCGCATGGCCGCAATGGGTGAACGCATGATGGGCTTCGCGCGTCGCGGTAGTTGGCAACTGTCGATCACGCATACGCATCGCACACGCGATGAGGTGCGCCTCGGCAACGCCGGTATCCCGCTCGATCTTTTGAACGGCGATGTACTGCTCGACCCGACCGGCATCTCGACCGATGAACTCGAACTCAATCTGGGCGGCGCGCGCAATGGCTTTGGGGGTCGACTGACAGCGCGTTGGCGCAGCAGCACCGAGGCAGCAAGTGCCCTCGATACGCTGCGTTTCTCCGATCTGACGACCGTGGGTTTACGGCTCTTCGCCGATCTTGGCTTGCAACCGATCGCTCGAGAATATCCGCTGCTGCGCGGCGCCCGCCTCGCCTTGATCGTTGACAACCTGTTCGATGAGCGCCAAGACGTGCGCAATGCGCAGGGTCTGACACCACTGAACTATCAGCCTGATCTGCTCGACCCGCAGGGCCGGACGATCCGCCTGACGGTACGCAAAGTGTTCTTCCCGTCATTCGCGCCGCAGACAAGACCGGAAACGCGTTCGTAAAGAGCCGGGCGGCTCTGCGATAATGTGCGGGTACCTTTCTTTTCTGTAGGCCCGCCATGTTCGAGACCCTCACCCGCGTTCCGGTTGACCCCATCCTCGGCGTCTCCGCCGCTTTCCAGAAAGACACTTCGGAAACGAAGATCGATCTCGGCGTCGGAGTCTATAAGGACGAAGCCGGCAAGACCCCTGTACCGCGCGCCGTCAAACGCGCAGAGCAGGAACTGATCGCCGCGCAGACCAGCAAGACTTATCTCAGTCCGATCGGTAACCCGGGCTTCAACACGCAAGTGGCCGAACTGGCCTTCGGCTCGGATTTCGCGGGACGCAAAGGCGATCTCGCGCTAGCGCAAGCACCCGGCGGCAGCGGTGCGCTACGCTTGGGCGCAGAGCTCATCAACGCGGCGCGCCCGGGCTCGACGGTCTATGTCAGTGACCCAACCTGGGCGAACCATATTCCGCTGTTGGGATCCGCAGGTCTTAAAGTCGAGAAATATCCCTACTACGACCCGATCAACAACACGGTTCGCTTCGAGCCTATGCTCGAAGCGCTCGAGCAGCTCGCCGCTGGCTCGGTCATCGTGCTGCACGCTTGCTGCCACAACCCGACTGGCCAGGACCTCGCACCCGAGCAATGGGCTGCCGTGGCCGACGTGCTCGCGCGTCGTCGTTTGCTGCCCTTTCTCGACATGGCCTACCAAGGGCTGGGTGAAGATCTCGATCGTGACGCGGCATCCATTCGGCTCATCGCCAAAGCCGTTCCCGAAATGTTGGTCGCCGTCTCATGCTCAAAGAATTTCGGGCTCTACCGTGAACGCACCGGTCTCATCGCCGTACTGAACGCGGGTAACGAAGCGGCCTCCATCGCGACCGGCCAGCTCGGCCGTCTCGCCCGAACACTCTGGTCGATGCCGCCGGATCACGGCGCTGCCATCGTGGATCGCGTGCTCTCGACGCCGGAGTTGCGACAGGATTGGATGACGGAACTGCGCCATATGGCCAACCGTATCAACTCGCTGCGCAATCAATTGGCGGATCGACTGACCGCCAGTACGGGACGCGACTTCGCTTGGGTCAAGCAGCAGCGCGGCATGTTCTCACGCCTGCCGCTCTCGTCCGAGCAAGTGATTGCCGCCCGCGAACAGCACCACATCTACATGGCGCCTGATGGTCGTATCAACATCGCAGGCGTCAGCCCGAGCAATGTCGAACGGCTCGCCGAATCTCTCGCCGCAGTCATGAAAGGCTAAAGGTATATGCAAGAAGAGCCGGCACTGCGTTCTTGGTGGATGCCCTTCACCCACAACCGGCACTTCAAAGCGCATCCGCGGCTCATCGAACGCGGCGCTGGCGCTTATTACACGCTCGTCGACGGGCGGCGCGTTTTCGACGGTCTCTCGGGACTATGGTGCTGTCCGCTCGGACACTCGCCGGCCGCCGTGGTTGAAGCAATCCGTGAGCAGGCGGGCATCCTCGACTTCAGCCCGAGTTTTCAGATGGGGCATCCGGGTGCCTTTCGCGTAGCGTCACGAATCGCCGAACTGGCAAGTCGACCGAATGATCGCGTGTTCTTCACCAACTCGGGTTCAGAGGCGGTCGACACGGCGTTGAAAATCGCCGTTGCTTATCACCGCGCTCGCGGTGAAGCCACGCGCACGCGCATCATCGGTCGCGAGCGCGCCTACCATGGCGTTGGCATGGGCGGTATCTCGGTAGGCGGCATACCGGCCAATCGGAAGATGTTCGCACCGCTGATGATCCCGGGAGTCGATCACCTCCCCCACACCTTCGATCCGAGCAAGATGGGCTACTCACGCGGCCAACCGCAATGGGGCGCACATTTGGCGGACGAACTCGAACGGATCGTTGCTCTTCATGATGCAAGTAACATCGCTGCCGTCATCGTGGAGCCCATGCAAGGATCGACCGGCGTCATCGTTCCACCGAAGGGCTATCTCGCCCGCTTGCGAGAGATCTGTAACAAGCACGGCATCCTGCTGATCTTCGACGAAGTCATCACCGGATTCGGTCGCTTGGGCACGCCTTTCGCAGCCGATTTCTTTGACGTCAACCCAGATATGATCACGTTCGCCAAGGCGGTGAATAACGCCGCCGTCCCCTTGGGCGGCGTGCTCGTCAATGAGTCGATCTACGATGCATTCATGTCTGGCCCGTCGCATCTCATCGAGTTCTTCCACGGCTACACGTATTCAGGTCACCCACTGGCGATTGCCGCCGCGGAAGCGACACTGGAGCAACTCGCCCCGGGTGGCGATGTCTCGCATGGCTGGATTGCGAAGGCCGCCGCGCTCGCCCCGGTGCTCGAGGAGGCCATTCACTCTTTGCGCGGTGAACCCTTGGTGGCCGATATCCGCAACTTGGGACTCGCGGCTGCGATTGATGTGACGCCGCTCGCTGGACAGGCCGGAATGCAGGCCTTTCGCGTATTCGAGCAAGCGCTCGAGCGAGGTCTTTACGCGCGATTCACCGGTGAGACGCTTGCACTCGCGCCACCGTTCATCTCGACGCCAGAGGAAATTCGCAACGCCGTCGAAACACTTCGACAGGCACTGCGTGCCGCAGCCTGAGTCAACCGGCGAGCAAGACCTTCTCGGCGTGCTCGAGCGCTTCCGGCGAGCCCGCGCAGACGATTTCATCACCGACCCGTAGGCGCAGCGCGAGATCGGGCTCATTGCCCACCACGCCGTGGCGCAACACGCTGCGAAAGTGAACCTCAACGCCGTGACTCAACACTTCGGCCAAAGATTGATCTACCGCCCAGGCACCCGGCGGGATGACGACAGTACGAATCGATGCAGAGTTCGCCTCAGTCTCCTCGTCCGGCAGATCGCTCTCACCGCGCAATAAACCGCGCAGACTCGCGTAACGATCCGAGCGAATATTTCCGATGGTACGTACCACTCGAGAGACGGGTTGGTTGAGCAACATCAATGCATGCGAGGCCAGCATCAAACTGGTTTCGAAAGTTTCGGGAACGACCTCGGTTGCACCCGCTGCCATCAAATCAGCCAGTCGCGAATCATCGGCTGTTCGGACGAGCACAGGCACATCGGCTCGTAAGCTTCGAACCGCACGCAGGATGCCGATAGCAACGGCTGGATCTGCAAAGGTGATCACCACCGCATTGGCGGTCTTCAATCCGACCTCACGCAGTAGATCGACATCGGAAGCATCGCCATAAATCACGGGCAAGCCAGCGGCTCGCGCACTACGCACTCGCAACGGATCGAGATCCATCGCGAGATACTCCAACGCCTGCGAGTCGAGCACTCGTGCCAAGTTCTGGCCGACACGACCGAAGCCGCAGATGATCACGTGCTCGCGCGAGGCGAGATCGTGCGCGAGCTTTTCCTCGGGAGTCACCTCGAGGGCTTTTGATGTGGCGGGACCCACTTCACGCAATAGCCAGCGAACGATGCGTCGATTCTCGCGAAGGATCAACGGTGCGGTCACCATGCTCAGCACGATCGCGACCAATACGGGCTGTGTGATGCTCGGATCGACCACCCGACCCTGCATCAGAATGGTCAAGATGGCGATACCGAACTCGCCTCCACTCGAGAGCACGATGCCGGTGCGTACCGCCTTGAAGCTAGGTAACCCCGATAGGCGCGCAATCAAAGCCATGATGCCAGTCTTCAGTAACAGCATCGCCGCGAGCACGGCGAGGATCACCCAAAACTCGTCACGCAATACGCGGACGTCGAGCATCATGCCGACCGAGATAAAAAACAGTCCGAGCAGGATGTCGCGAAACGGTCGAATCACCGATTCGACCTGATGCCGATATTCCGTCTCTGCCAACATCATGCCGGCGAGGAAGGCACCGGTGGCCATGGAAACGCCAGCCCCGTGGGAGACCCAAGCGGCGCCCAACGCCACCATCAAAACGGCGAGCGTAAAGAGCTCACGCAACCGACTGTGTGCGATCTGATACAACAACGGCCGCAACAAAAAGCGCCCGGCCGCTAACACGACGGCCACAGCGAGAATCGCGCCACCGACGCCGACCGAGATCGCCTGCGGCGAGAAGTCTGTTCTGCCACTGGCGAGAGCCCCGGCCAGCACGAGGAATGGAACGAAAGCAAGATCCTGAAACAGCAGCACACTGAACGCCATGCGTCCGTGTGTCCGATTCAACTCGGATTGCTCGGTCAGTTGCTGCAGGATGATGGCGGTTGAACTGACGGCGATCGCGCCGCCGAGTGCGATGGCGGGCAAAGTGGCTACGCCGACTGACAGAAACACGATGCTGACGACCAGCACGGTCAAAGCAACCTGCGCACTACCGATACCGAAAACCTCGCGACGCATCGCCATCATGCGCGGCCACGAGAACTCGAGCCCCAGAGTAAAAAGCAGAAAGACGACCCCGAGCTCGGACAACAGACGAGTGGTCGCCGATTCGGCGAACAGACCGAACACGTGCGGCCCGAGCAGCACGCCAACCAAAAGATAGCCGAGTATCGCGGGCAAGCCCGCTCTGCGCGCCGCTGTGACGACCAACACGGCCGCCACCAGCAGAATCAACACTTCGCCGAGCGGGTCGCCGATCACCTCATGCCGTCTCGATATCGGCGATGCAGGTCACACCCGTACCGCCGAGACCGCAATAGCCATCCGGATTTTTGGCGAGGTATTGCTGATGGTAATCCTCGGCGTAGAAGAAGCTCGGTGCTGGGAGGATTTCGGTGGTGATATCGCCGAGACCACGTTCGCTGAGACCGTGCTGGTAGCCATCACGCGTCGCCTCTGCCGCCGCCCGCTGCGATTCGCTGGTGTAGAAGATGACGGAGCGATACTGCGTACCGATGTCGTTGCCCTGCCGCATACCTTGGGTCGGATCGTGTCGCTCCCAAAACGCCTTGAGCAGATCCACATAGCGAATACGTGTGGGATCGAAAATCACACGCACGACTTCGGCGTGACCCGTACGACCACTGCAGACTTCTTCGTACGTCGGATTCGGCGTGTAACCACCCGCGTAACCGACTGAAGTGGAAATCACGCCGGGCATTTTCCAGAACAGTCGTTCAGCACCCCAGAAACAGCCCAGACCAAAGACGCCCTCTTCGCTACCCGCTGGAAACGGTGGCTGCAGGGAGGCGCCGTTGACGAAATGCTTGGCCGGTACGGGCGTCGGGCTGGAACGTCCGGGCAGCGCCAGGGAGGGATCGATCATGCGAGTTTTGGCTGACAACATACGTGCAGTCTGTCGCCCTCGACGGATGACTTCAAGAGGTATAATCCTCGGGCCATGAACACCTGCCAGTCACACAATTTGCGCACGACACCGACCACTCACAGCAAGCCCTATGGGCTGCGGGTGTCTCTGAAGCCAGGCGATCCGTTCGCTAAACTGCTGGGCTCGGACTGGAGCCGAACTCATTGGTACGCCACCGTCGTAGAGCGCGACGCAGCCTTGCTCGAGATGAGCCGTAAGCACGAATACTCTCGCCCGGGCGATTTTCCGGCGCACGTCTACGAAAAGGTGGTCAATCTCGCTGCTCGCTGATCGAGCGGCTCATTGGTTAGGGCTCCTCGGTCAGAAGGTACGCCCGAGGAACAGATAGAAGTTGCTGTCGCTGTCCTCACCAAATCCGGTACCGATGTAGACCGGCCCGAACAGCGTATCGAACCCAAAGAATAAACTACCTTGCTTGAGCGACGAACCTAGGCTGATGTCGCTGCGATTGTCCCAGACGTTGCCCACCTCGAGGGATAAGCCCGCATACGCGGGCACGTTCAAGAAACCCTCGCCGCCACGACCGATCTGTCGGTAGTAGAGCGCGCGAGCAATCGCGAAATGACGCCCGGAGAGCGTCTCCGGCGCGATCCCCGACAAATTCAGAAAGCCGCCGAGCGGAAATAAGCTACGCACATTGTCTTCGGCCGAATTCACCTGCGTGCCGAACGAGGTCCATAGCGCGACGGTATCGCGACCACGCGAGCGTGCCGCGAGCCAATCGAGCGTCACGACGTCGGCATTGCGATCCGAGCCCAGGCCCGTACGCTCGCCGCGCCACTCGGTCACGAGGTAATGACCTCGCCTCGGGAAATTACGATCATCGAGCGTGTCGATCGAGAATCGACCAAAGTATTCGCGCACATCGAACTCATCGCTACTCGCCAACGAGGGATCGCCCAGTCGCAAACGGGCGCGCCCCGTCTCACGGCGTACGCCGGCACGGGCCTCACCCCAGTTAGAGAGCTCACGACCAACATCCAAACCATATTCGGAGGTACGCAACCGGTACTCGGCGATACGCTCGCCGCTACGCACCAACGGGACGTTGCTCAATTCGAAACGCGCCTGCGGCATCCAGAACCAGCGCGCCTCATCACCGAATGGAATGTGCGCCTCGGTCGCAATACGCGGCTCAACGCCGACCTGCGCATCCCACACCCACTCGGCTGCGAGCGGACCGATGTCCGCCAGCACAAAACGCGCGGCCGCGTTGTAGTTGGAGTTGCCGTTGAAGTCGTCCTGCAAGGACAAGCCGAACCGGACGTAATTGGGACCCCAGGAATTACGCCGCGCCGCGACCTCCAGCGTGTCGCCTGCTTCGCCTCGCACGCGATAATCGACCGATTCAAAATTGCCGCGACCAAAGAGCGTCGAGACGGCTGCATCGATACCGTTCACATCGAGATCCGCCGCGGCAAAGCGACCCTCGATTAGACGTTGGTAGCGCACCGCAGACTCGGCGACGCGAACGCTCGCGATCTGCGGCGTTTGCTGACGGGCTGCGGCACGCGCAGCCACCCACGCGTCATAACGATCGGCAGTCGATGCCAAGGTTGACAGTCGTGACAGCGCAGCGCGAGCGGCGGACTCGCCGAGATCGGTGGCCTGCGGAATGATGGCAAAGTCAAAACTGGATGCTTCGCCGAGATCGGGCGAGATCAAGATATCGCTCGCACCCAGACGCGCACGCTGCATATCGCTGCCGCGACGGATAAGAATCGACAACATCTGATTGGAGATGGTCGTTACCGAATCCAGGGTGTCGCGTTTACGTAGCGGAAAGCCGACATCCACCACGATGAGCACGTCGACGCCCATCGCTTGCGCGACATCGACCGGCAAGTTGTTGGCGAGCCCGCCATCGACGAGCAAACGCCCGTCGATCTCCACCGGCGCGAACACCCCAGGCGCTGCCAAGCTCGCCCGCATGGCATCGACGAGATCGCCACCCGAAAGCACCACTGGATCACCGGTCTCAAGGTCGGTGGCGACGGCCCTAAACGGGATCGGCAGTTGATCGAATGCATCAAGCCTTGCAACCGGGAAGGTCACTCGACGCAGCACTTGCGACACACGCTGCCCGGAAACCAGCGCTTTCGGCAAGCGGAACGAACCGCTCTTGATGCCGAGCGGAAACTTGACGAGAAAATTCTGATCCTCGCTCTTGCGGCGAAAACTCAAGCGATCACGAGGCGCAGGCTCGGTGAAGCCGGCACGCCACTCTTCAGAGTCGATCAAGGTGGCGATTTCTGCGGCGGACAATCCGCTCGCATACAAGCCGCCCACGACGGCACCCATGCTCGTGCCGGCAATCGCGTGAACGGGTATGCGCTGCTCCTCGAGCACCTTCAGCACACCGATATGCGCAGCACCACGGGCGCCTCCACCCGAGAGCACGAGACCCACTCGAGGCGCCGAATCAGCCGCTGCCACAGCCGCACTGCAAAGCAGAAGAATTGCCAATAGCGAGACTTTCAACACCCGCCAAGGATACCGCTGTTCGACGATAATGCGGTCATGCTCGATACGTTGTTACTGGCAGGGCTCACGGAAGTGGTGGTCACGGCACAACGTCGGCCCGAGCCACTGCTTGAGGTGGCGGGCAGTATCAGCCGCGTCACGCCAAGGACGGATGGTCGACTCGATCTCGACCACTATGCCGCCGCGCTGAATACGGTGCCCGGTGTCTTCGTCCAACGCGGCAGTGGTCAAGAGAGTCTGATCGCGATCCGCTCGCCCGTGCTGACCGGTGCAGGGGCCTGCGGGGCGTTTTTGCTGCTCGAAGATGGCATGCCATTGCGCCCGACCGGCTTCTGCAACGTCAACGAAATGTTCGAAGTGAACACGACTCAGGCAGCGGCCATCGAAGTGCTGCGTGGACCTGCCAGTCAGAGTTACGGTGCGAACGGAGTCCATGGCGCCATCAACGTCATCACACCCGAGGTGGCCGATCTCGCGCCGGTACAGATTGCGCTCGAGAACGGCTCGGATGATTTTCTGAGCGTTCGCGTGTCGCTCGCAGGCGATCGCTTAGCGATGCAAGCGCTGCTGCGACACGATGGCGGGTTTCGGCAAAACTCGCCCGTCGATGAGTACAAATGGAATTTGGCTTTCGATGAAACGACGGATAGCGGCCAATTGAAACTACGTTTGGCTGCGACGCGCCTCGATCAGCGAACGGCCGGTTTCGTGCGTGGCTTCGAAGCCTATCGAGATCCCGCACTCAGATTGAGCAATCCCAACCCAGAGGCTTTCCGCGAGGCCGAATCACAACGCGCCTCAATACGCTGGATTCGTGCAGCGTGCGAAGACTGCCGCGAAGAATGGCGCGCCATCCTGCGTCGCTCCGAGATGACTTTCCTGCAGCACTTTCTGCTCGGCAAGCCCCTCGAATCGAACGAGCAAACGAGCGCTCGACTCGGCTGGCAACGCAGCACGCCGTGGGGCGATACGCTGCAAGTCATACTTGGCGCCGAAATCGAATGGGCGGATACCGCCCTACTCGAAATTCAGGCCACGCCGACCCTCGAGGGGACGGCAGCGGCACGCGCAATCCGCCCAGCCGGTCGGCATTACGACTACCGCACGTCGGTGACAGGCATCGCACTGCAAGCCGCTTTGCGAGGTGACCATACGCGCTACAGCTGGCAATTCGGCGTGCGCGCCGACGGCACGCGCTACGACTACGATAATCGCATGTTGGCCGGTAATACGGCCGAAGACGGCACGCCCTGCGCTTTTGGCGGCTGCCTGTTCAGTCGACCTGAAGATCGTCGCGACGAGTTCGGCAATCTGTCACCGCGCCTCGAACTCAACTGGAAAGCGACGGACCGGCAGCGGGCGTATGTCGCTGCGACGACCGGCTTTCGACCGCCGGAGATCACCGAGCTGTATCGACTGCAACGCAGTCAGCGAGTTGCCGATCTCGACTCCGAGAACATCCGTGCGATCGAGGTCGGTTGGCGCTATGTCGGCGAGCGTAGTTCTTGGCATGTCGCCGCTTTCGATCAAATAAAACGCGAACTCATCCTTCGCGATGCGAACGGCTTCAACGTCACCGGTGGTCGCACGAGCCATCGCGGCCTCGAGTGGGAATGGCGCTGGCAGCTCGGCGATGCTTGGCTCATCGGCAGCAGCGGCACCCTCGCCCGCCACCGCTACGACTTCGACGCTGTGATCGAGGGCGGTGAAACGATCGTCCGTAGGCGCGATGTCGATACTGCACCGCGCCGACTGCAGACGGTGATGCTGCGTTGGTTGCCGAAAGCCGACTGGGATCTGACGCTCACGGGATCGGATGTCGGCGCGTATTTCGCCGATGCGGCCAACCAATATCGCTATGACGGGCATCGCACGGTGAGCCTTGCGATCGGCTGGCAGGCGACACCACGCTGGCGTCTGACGCTCGACATCGACAACCTGACCGACGAACGCTACGCCGACCGCGCCGACTTCGCGCAAGGCGGATGGCGCTACTTTCCGGGACGTGATCGCAGCGCGTTCTTCGGCGTCGACTGGCGCGCACCCTGAGAGAGGGCTTTGCCAAGCGGAATCTGCTGCGTGATGCAATGGATGTTGCCGCCACCGAGCAGGATCTCGCGCGCCGGCACACCGACCACCTGACGCTTAGGGAAAATCCGGCGTAGCTGGCCGAGCACGCGCTCATCGTAACGGGCATCGAGCAACGGCACGATGACAGCACCGTTCGCCAGGTAGAAATTCACGTAGCTGCCCGCGAGACGTAGACCACTCGAGCGTACCTGGCTGCCCGTCTTGCTGACCACGCCCGCCGCTTCGATCGGGTTGATGTGTAGCGGCCCCGGCATCGGCAACTTGTGAATGCGAAAGCGTCGGCCGCGGGCATCGCGCGCCGCCTTCAGTCGGGCATACGCATCCTTGGAAATCGCCGCTTGCGGATCCTTAGGGGCATCACACCATCCGAGGATGACTTCGCCCGGCGCTGCGAAACAGGCGAGGTTGTCGATGTGACCGTCGGTCTCATCGTTGTAGACACCTTCACCCAGCCACACGATGCGGCTGGCGCCCGTGTACTCGAGCAGCAAGGTCTCAATTCGTTCGCGCGACAGCAAAGGATTACGATTGGAGTTGAGCAGGCACTGCTCCGTGACAAGCAGCGTACCCTCGCCATCGGAGTGAATCGCGCCACCTTCGCAAACGAGCGGCGCGCGGTAGCGCGCAAGACCTTCGATCGCGAGTACCCGCCGCGCGACGAGTTCATCCTGATCCCACGGGAAGTACAACCCACCCTGCAAGCCACCCCAGGCGTTGAAATGCCAATCGACACCGCGCACCTCGCCAGCGGTGTTGACGACGCAGGTGGGTCCCACATCGCGCATCCAGGCATCGTCACTCGCCACGCGCAGTACCCGGACTCGCGGCTCTAGCGCCCGGCGCGCCTGATCGAAATGGCTCGGTGCGACGCCGACCGTCACCGGCTCGAATCGGGCGATCGCATGTGCGACGGCCGCAAAGGCTCGCTGTGCGGGCCAAGCTCCATCGCGCCAGTTGTCGGGTCGCGTCGGCCAGAGCATCCAGCAGCCTCGATGAGGCTCGAACTCGGCAGGCATCCGAAACCCATCGATGGCGGGGGTGGAGGCGATTTCAGTCATGACGCGATTGTAGTGCATACGCGCCCGGACCAACCGCTTGGCGAACGGCTGCGCGTGCTAGGATTCGAGCACGCGACGGCGGGGGTTTGTTCTGTTTGCCGCGCGTTTTTCGAGGAGTTCACAAGACTATGTCGACGGCTGCAAAAGTCACTCTGACGCCGCCCGCCGGGGGCGCCAAGATCACCATCGCGAACGGCAAACTCGCCGTACCCAACAACCCGATCATCCCGTACATCGAAGGTGACGGCACCGGCGCCGACATCTGGCGCGCTAGCGTGCGTTTGATCGATGCGGCGGTCGCCAAAGCCTACGGCGGACAACGCCAGATCCACTGGCTCGAAGTCTACGCCGGCGAGAAGTCGAACAAGTTGTTCAACACTTGGCTGCCGGATGAGACGGTCGCCGCTTGCCGCGAATACCTCGTCTCGATCAAAGGCCCGTTGACCACCCCGGTCGGCGGCGGCATCCGCTCACTCAACGTGGCGCTGCGCCAGCTGCTCGATCTCTACGTGTGCCTGCGCCCCGTGCGCTGGTTCAAGGGTGTGCCCTCGCCTGTGAAGGCCCCCGAAAAGGTCGACATGGTGATCTTCCGTGAGAATACGGAGGACATCTACGCCGGTATCGAGTTCGAGCAAGGCAGCGAAGATAACGCCAAGTTCAAGGCGCTCTTCAAAGAACACTTCCCGAAGGCCTACGCGAAGATTCGCTTCCCGAACACCTCGGGTATCGGTATCAAGCCGGTCTCACAGGAAGGCACGGATCGTCTGTTCCGTGCGGCTGTCGAATACGCCATCGTCAATGGACGCAAGAGCGTCACGATCGTGCACAAAGGCAACATCCAGAAGTTCACGGAGGGCGCTTTCCGCAATTGGTCGTACGCTCTCGCCGAGAGAGAATTCCCGGGGCAAACCTACGGCTGGGAACAGTGGGAACGCACCAAGGCTGAAAAAGGCGAGAAAGCCGCCAACGCCGAGATGGATGAGGCAAAGAAAGCCGGCAAGGTCATCATCAAAGATGCGATCGCCGACATTACCTTGCAGCAAGTACTCACTCGTCCAGATGAGTTCGATGTCCTTGCCACCTGCAACCTCAACGGCGATTACCTCTCGGACGCGCTCGCCGCGCAGGTCGGTGGCATCGGTATCGCGCCGGGCGCCAACATCAACTACGTCACCGGTCATGCCGTGTTTGAGGCCACGCACGGCACTGCGCCGAAGTACGCCAACCTCGACAAGGTCAACCCGGGTTCGGTCATTCTCTCGGGCGAGATGATGCTGCGCTACATGGGCTGGACCGAAGCGGCCGATGCGATCATCACGGCGATGGACCGCACGATCGGTCAGAAAACCGTGACCTACGACTTCGCGCGCTTGATGGAAGGAGCGACCGAGGTCAAGTGCAGCGAATTCGCTGACGCTCTCATCCGCAACCTCTAACGGATATGACGGTGACCGCCGACGCACTCATCGACGATTGCGCTCGGCGGATCACCGTTGCCTTCGAAGGCTATAACGCGGCGTTCCGAGAGATCACACGTCGCGCGCCGATTCGCTTCGAGAACTGCGACTGGGCCGCCTCCCAGCGCGATATCGTCGAGCGTATCGAGCTTTACGATCGCTGGGTCAACCGTACCGTCAACGACATGCGGCAGGCGCTCGGCGAATCAGCGCAAGACCGGCAGCGGTGGTCGCAGATCCGTGATCGATTTTCGAATCGACTCGTCGGCACCGTTGATGCGGCTTTCGTTCGCACCTTCTTCAGCTCGGTGTCACGCCGTCTCTTCGGTACGCGAGGCGCCGACACCGACCTCGAATTCGCTGCGCTCGAACTCGATCCTCTGGCCGACGCCGAACAAGCCGCCGAACTGCGGCATTACGTCAATCGCGGCGATCTGTCGCTACTGATCGAGGATCTACTCGGCGAACTTCCGCTGCGCTGTCGCTGGATCGATTTTGATCGCAGCGTTCGACACACGACGAGTGATATCGCTGAGGTACTTCGTAATGGTGGCTTCGGCGAAGCAGATCACTGTGTGCGACAGATCGAGGTCTTACAGCCGCTGTTTTTTCAGAGCACTCGCGCCTACCTAGTCGGACGGATCCAACTGGCAGAAGGGTTCCTCCCGCTGTTGATTGCGCTACAAAATACCGAGCGCGGGATGTTGGTCGATGCCGTCATGCTCCACGAGAGTGATGTCAGCATCGTCTTTGGCTTCACCCGCACCTACTTCCACGTCGATCTCGAGCGTGTGGTCGAGACGGTGGTTTTCTTGCGAAAGATCTTGCCGCGCAAACCACTCTCGGAGCTCTTCACGGTGCTCGGTCGCGCCAAGCAGGGTAAGACCGAACGTTACCGCGAATTGATGAGCCACCTCGCACGCTCGGACGACCAGTTCATGCATGCACCGGGTGAGCGCGGACTCGTCATGGTGTGCTTCACGTTGCCGTCGCTGGATCTGGTCTTCAAGATCATTCGCGACCAGTTCCCGCCGGTGAAGAACGTCGTTCGACAGGACGTGCTCGACAAATATAAATTTGTCTTCCAGCACGACCGAGCCGGCCGTCTGGTCGATGCCCAAGAATTCAAGCGCCTGCGCCTGCCACTCGATCGATTCGCGCCGGCCTTGCTCGAGGAACTGCAGACCGAAACCGCAGCGACGGTGCACGTTGATGGTGAAGATCTGATCTTCGATCACGTCTACATCGAGCGGCGCATCACCCCGCTGAACCTGTATCTACGCGAGGCTCCGACCGACCTTGCCGAGAAAGCCGCTCTTGATTACGGCCAAGCCATACGCGATCTGGCCTGCTCGAATATCTTTGCGGGTGATCTTCTCTTGAAGAATTTCGGCGTCACACGCCATGGCCGTGTGATCTTTTATGACTATGACGAGCTCTGTCGGGTCACCGATTGTCGATTTCGGGAAGTTCCTGTAGCCGACAACGACGAGGACGACATGCGGGCAGAGGCTTGGTTCTACGTCGCCGAGAACGATGTGTTTCCGGAGACGTTCGTCAACTTCCTGGCTTTCGACAACTTGCAGCGCGCGGCCTTCATGCGCACCCACGGCGATCTACTGACGGCGGACTTCTGGCGGAGTATTCAGCAACGCACGAAAGCCGGCGAGGTTCTGGAGGTTTTACCCTACCAACCGCGCCGCATTCGAGCTGCCGGGAGCATCGTGTCTTGAGCCCGATTGCCTACGCGATTCCGATCTTTATGCTCAGCATCTTGGCTGAGTATCTGCTCGCACGACGCCGCGCTCCCGGCGCCTACGACATCGCTGATGGCGTCACCAGCCTGCACTTTGGCGTGCTCAGTCAAATCGCCGGCGCCTTCACGTACCTACTCACGGTCGGGATCTACAGCTGGACATTCGAGCACTTTCGACTGACAACACTGCCGCAGAACGAGTGGTGGGTGTGGGTGCTCGCACTGCTGTTCTACGATTTTTGTTACTACTGGGTGCATCGCGCAGGCCACGAGGTCAATCTGCTTTGGGGCGCGCACCAAGTGCATCACTCCTCGGAGTACTACAACCTCACCACGGCGCTCAGACAAACCGCAACGGGTGCTTTCACGGCATGGCCCTTCTATCTCGCCATGGCATTAGCGGGCGTTCCGCCCTTTGTTTTTGCGGTCGTCGCCTTGATCGATCTGCTCTACCAATACTGGGTACATACTCAACTCGTGCCCAAGCTCGGCGTGCTCGATCGCATTCTCGTCACGCCATCCAATCATCGCGTTCATCACGGACAGAACGATTACTGTCTGGATCGCAACTACGGCGGCATCTTCATTCTCTGGGATCGTCTGTTCGGCACTTTCGTCGAGGAGCGTGACGATGAGCCGATCGTCTATGGAATCCGCTCGCCGCTCGCCAGTTACGATGCGGTATGGGGCAACCTCAACGTCTATCAAGACATCGCCCGGCGATCACGGGCAGCACCGAATCTCTGGAAGGCGATCGGTGTTTGGTTCGAGCCGCCGGCAGGACGCGGGAAACAGCCGCCACCGATGCCCACCCATTTTCAACGGTACGACTCGACGGCTAGCAAGGCTGCACGTCGCTATGCGCTGTGGCAGTACGCGCTCTTAATCGCACCGGCGACCCATTTCATCGCGATCGCTCGGCAACTCGAGTGGCTCGAGCGCACGCAATACGCCCTCATCCTGGTTGCCTGGGTTTGGAGCTTGAGCAGCGTGCTCGAAGCCAGATCGCAGTCACGACTCGTCGAAACGCTACGGATCGTTGCGACCGCCTCGCTGCTGATCTTCAGCACATCCTGGTTCGGTCTCGCGCTGGATCTCATCTGGCGAGCGCTCTTCGCGCTGCTGATGCTGTTACCGCTCTGGTCTCTACACCGAGACGATCAAGCGGCGACCCCCACCCCTTCGAGTCGATCCTCGATATCGGCATAGAGACCCTGCAATCGCTCGAGCGTCGCGGCGTCTGCTTGCCATATACCGCGTCCATTGGCCTCGATGAGGCGACCCACGGCGTTGCGTAACGCCTGCGGATTGGCTGTCTCTAGACGTCGACGCATGGACTCATCGAGCAGAAAGGTCTTCGCGGCGTCATCGAATACCCATTGATCGACCGAGCCAATGGCACCCCAACCGACGAGATGGGTGAAGCGATTGCTAATCTCGGCAGCACCACTATGGCCATGGGCAAGCATGCCCTCGTACCACTTGGGATTCAGTAACTTTGAGCGCGCCTCGATACGCAGTAACTCGTCTGACCCTGCCACCTTGACATCGCCGGTATAAGTCTCGGCATACGTCAACGGGACTTTGCCACTTTGGCTTTTTTGCGCGGCAAGCTGGATGGCACCTGAGTGCCCGTAATAGTGGGTCATGTCGGTAAGACCGTATTCGACCGAATCGATGGCCTGGAAGACGTGATCCACCTTACCCAACAAGTTTTTCAGCGTGGCCGGCGCAGCCGCACCATTGCGCTTGCCACCTGCCGTATAAGCGTTTCGCTTCTCGTACATCGAGGCAAGTTCAGCCGATTCTTCCCACTGACTCTCTTCGATCAGCTCATCCACGCCGGTGCCGTAAAGACCCGGTGCCTGGGTGAAGATCCGTGCGGTTGCGTCATCGAGGCTGCGCCCGTCAGCGAGCAGATCGTCGGTATGCGCCTTGATGAAATTCTGCTCGCGCGGCTCATCGACGGTTGCCGCCAGTCGAAACAGCTCATCGAGCAGATCAAGCGTCATTTGGAAGGTATCGCGGAATATCGATGACACATCGAGCAAGACGTCGATGCGCGCACGCCCCAATTGCTCCAGCGGAATCAATCGATAGCGGAAGATCTTGCCTTGTCCGTCGCGCTCCGGCTCGGCACCGATCAACGCCAGTACGACCCCGAGCCCCTCGCCTTCGCTCTTGATGGTATCCATAGCCCATAGCGCTTGCGCCACCGTGCGCGGTAGCGACCCATGCTCGACGAGGTGCTTTTGCAGTAGAGCCTCGGCCATGCGCCGACCGCGCTCGAGGGCGAGATCGGTCGGCAAACGCCAAGGGTCGATGCCGTGAATATTGCGCCCAGACGGCAGCGCCGCAGCACCTGCTCGCACCGGGTCCGCTCCATAGGCGGGTCGGATGTAGCCTCCATCCAAAGCATGCATCAAGGCATCGAGTTCTTCGCCGCAACGCGACATACCGGTGAGGATGCCGCGACCTTCATTGATGTGCTCGAGGAGCGAAGCAGGCGCAGCAATCTGCGCAGCGTGCTCACGCCACACCCGTACGGGGTCTTCGCGACCAAGCACCGAACGCTCAACGAGCGCATCGCGCAGCGTGCGTACCGTGGCAGACTCGAGTCCTACATTTTGGGCGATGGCGCTGAAGCCAGCCAAGCCTCGACGTGGTACTTCCATCGAGGCTTCGATCAGGGCGCGAGCGCGCTGTCGATCCGGTGCCTGACCGAAGACATGCAAGCCATCGCTGATCAGTCGATCTTCGATTGAGACTAGCCACGCTTGGACTCTCACACGATAAGCATCGATCGACTCATCGGCGAGACGCACGAGCTCCGGCAACAAACCCTCGAGCGTATCGTTCGGATCATCCAGCCGAGCACGAACCTGTGCGAGCTGCTTGTAGAGACCCGCTCGCGCGTACGGCGGAACCGCGTGACTTACGATGGTGGCGTAGGCGCGACGCCGCGCGATCGCCGCCTCAGCCGGATTATTGAGCGGATACAGATACAGGTTCGGCAAACTGCCGAGCAACTGATCCGGCCAGCAATCGGCTGTGAGCGCCGCCTGCAAGCCAGGCATCCATTCGGCCGTGCCATGCATGCCCACATGGATCACCGCATCGGCTTTGAAGCCCTGCTTCAACCACGCGTAGAAAGCGGCGTACTGATGATGTGGTGTGAAAGTTCGATCGAACAGCAACTTCATCGGATCGCCCGGCACACCCATCGGTGGCTGCACGCCGAGCAACACATTGCCATATTCCAAAGTGTCGAGTCGCAGCGCATCGCGACCCGCCGGTGCGATATCGCCCGGTGCAGCGCCCCAATAGCGATCGATACGATCGGCGGTTTTGCTGCTGATCAAACCGCGGTACTGCGCGCTGGTCAGTGCGTGCGAGCTCTCGCCCTTGGCGAATGCTTCGAGCTTGACGAGTAACTCGTCCATCTCGAGCGGTGCACGACCGATCGCATAACCGGATTTCTTCAGACGCTTGAGTACGGCGATGATCGAAGCCGGCACATCGAGTAACGCGGCTGTGCCCGCCTTGCCGAGGCCAGGCGGAAAGTTATACAAAACGATCGCGACCTTGCGCTCGGAGGCTGGTTTGCGTCGCAAACGGATCCAACCCTCGACCTGATCGATCGCTCGCGCAATACGATCCGGCACTGCCGTCAACTCACCATCCTTGATCGCGCCGAGTGCCACACTACTCGCAACGCCGTCCATCTCGGGCAAGTCATACATGACGACCGACTGCATCGAGATCACGCCGCGCTGCTGCCAATCACGCTCGTCCTGCATCAGCAGCGGTTGCGCAACGACGTAGGGCACATCGAGCTTAGCCAGTAAATCTGCCGCCGTTTCGTGGTAATGCCCAGGCTTGGTGGAAGATGCCGGTCCACCGACGATGGAGAACCCCATGGTCGAGAGCAAGGCATCGATGGGTTGATCGACCAACCACTCGCGAACGGCCACATGCGCTTCGATACCGGAGACGAATACCGGCAATACCGCAAAGCCGCGAGCTTCGAGCCCATCGGTCAATTGCTGCAAATAGGCCAAGCGTTGCACCACATGCTTGCGCATACCGAGTACGGCAACGAGTGGCTGGCCTTTCTGATATCGACCGTTCTTCTTCGCCCATTTCAGATAAGCATCGGGATCCTCGAACAGCGCACCGCTGCGCGGATCCCAGCAACCCATCGTCGGAATGATGCTCACCGGTGCGACATCGATCTGCTCACCGAAGGTGTCGCGCACGATCAACTTGATCATTTCTGTGATGTTGCGAGCGTCGGGCTGATTCCAATACAGGTTCACTCCAAGCCAGGTCCGAAAGCCGGCGAGCTTCTGCGGAATCAGCGGCAACATCTTCGAAGCGATCTTGACGAGTTTGGTGTACGCGTAAAGCGCATCCTCGTCGCGCCCGCGCGTGATCAAACGCATCAGCAACTTGACCGCTTTCGGGGCCTCGCCCTTCTTCTCCTTGAATCGATGTTCACCGACGCGGGTCAGCGCCATCACCTCGGGCATGCTCTCGTAGGCAAAAACGGCCTTCGCGGACGAGCCCTCGAGATGCCGAGCGAGCCAATCGGCTTGTGAACGCAAGTTGATGAGACTGATGAAGACCACATCCGAACGCGCCAGATCCTGCGCGAGCGCCTCGCTACCCTCATCGACATGGGCATCGTGATATCGGCGCAATTCGACCGCGAGGCCTGCTTTCGACAAAGCCAGTTCGACGTCCGTCCAAACGGCCGCATTGAACCGCTCGATCCCGACGATGAAGGTGATCGTGGTCATGCATCCCTCCCGATTGACATATCGGAGTGTCTTGTTATGTTGACACATTGAAGGTTGGGTCACCACCCGCCGGTTTCGGGGGCGCTTTGCAACAAACTTTTCCGTTCACAGCCATCGTCGGGCAGGAAGATCTGAAACTCGCTGTACTGCTCAGCGTGATCGATCCGGCCATCGGCGGCGTTCTGATCACGGGCCATCGCGGTACTGCCAAGAGCACGGCGATCCGCGCCCTCGCCGATCTGCTGCCACCGGTGAAAGTGGTTACCGGCTGTCCGTATCGCTGCGATCCGACCGAGCACTCACCGGACTGTCCGCATTGCTCGAATCAAGCAACGCTAAAATCGCAAATCCAGGCGGTTCCCGTCGTCGATCTGCCGCTCGGCGCCACCGAGGATCGCGTTGTCGGCTCAGTCGATCTGGAGCGCGCGCTGGTCGATGGGGTTCAAGCGTTCTCTCCCGGTTTATTGGCAGCAGCCCATCGTGGCTTTCTCTATATCGATGAAGTGAATCTGCTCGAGGATCACCTCGTCGACCTGTTGCTCGATGTGGCAGCCAGTGGACGCAATGTCGTCGAACGTGAGGGCTTGAGCGTGCGCCACCCGGCGCGCTTCGTGCTGATCGGCTCTGGGAATCCTGAAGAAGGCGATTTACGCCCGCAGTTGCTCGATCGCTTCGGACTACATGCCAGAATCAAGACGCTGCATGACATCGAACAACGAGTTGAAGTTGTCCGTCGACGACTCGCCTTCGAGAACGACGCGTCAGCCTTCGTCGCGAGCTTCGACAAAGAACAAAGCGCGCTGCGCAAACGACTGCAGAAGGCCATCAACGCGAAACCCAAAGTGACTTTACCGGAGTCCGCCCTCATGCTCGCCGCGCAGCTATGCGATCGTCTGGGCATCGATGGGCATCGCGGCGAGCTCGCTCTCACCCGTGCTGCTGTCGCGCTCGCAGCCTATGAGGGCAAAAAGTCGGCCGATCCCGAGCTCGTGGCGCGAGTCGCTCCGCTCGCACTCGCGCATCGACTGCGAAAAGATCCACTCGAACCCGCGGCCGACGATGAGCGCGTCAAGCGAGTGCTCGAAGAAGCACTCGGCTGAAGCGCCCGAGAGTGCGCGCAATGTCGCAACCCTCTTTGACGCGCATGCCGATCGGCGGCCTCGTGGCGCTCGATGTCCCGCGTCTGGCGTTGATGATGTTGGCAGTTGATCCGGCGTTGCGAGGTGTCGCCTTGGCAGCGCCCGCAGGCAGCGGCAAGAGCGCACTTCTGCATGGCATGCGCGAACTGCAACCCGACCTACCCTGGGTGGAGTTGCCGCTCGGCTGTGACAGCGAGGCTCTACTCGGCGGGCTGGATCTCGAAGCGACCTTGCAACAAGGCCGCCGCGTGATCCGCTCCGGCGCACTCGCTCGTGCACACGGCGGATTTTTGTTGGCTGAGTCCTGCAATCTCATGGACGATGGCAGCGCGAACACGCTGCTCGGCGCCCTCGAGGATGGCGTCGTCCGCATCGAGCGCGAGGGTCTCAGTTTGCGTAGCCCCGCCGAATTTCGCTTGCTGACGAGTTTCGATCCGTCAGAAGGCGCACCGCGAGCACACCTCCTCGATCGCCTCGGGATGATCGTGATGATGCCGACGATTCGCGCCGGCGAGGCGCGCGCCAGTATCGTCCGGCGACACTTACAACCAGACGCCGAAACCTGGAGTGATGAAGCGCAATTGTTACGCGGCTTGATCGAGAGCGCTCGCGAACAGTTGCCCCGCATCAAACTCGGTGACGCGCAACGTCGTGAATTGATCCGTACGGCTGACGCGCTCGGCGTGCAAGGGCATCGTGCCGATCTCTTCGCTATTCGCGTCGCACGTGCAAGTGCAGCACTCGGCTTACGCGACGAAGTTCAACGCGAGGATCTGGAACTTGCCGCGCGGCTTGTCTTGTTACCGCGGGCGACACGACAGCCAGAGCAGAGCGCAAGCGCCCCACCCCCTGAGTCACCAACGCCGGAATCCACTCCGCCGCCAGAGGCTCGCGACGAAATGGATAGCGACTCAAAGCCGCTACCGTCTGAGGAGGAGCTTGAACTCGCCGAGGAGGTTCTGGAGTCACTCGCGGTCGAGCTGCCCGACGCACTCGCTTCACTCTCCTTTGCACGGCAGCGCAGCGGCCGCAGCGGCTCGCGAGGTGCCACCAGCGGACAACGTGGCAGACATGTGTCGAGCGTGCCCGGGTTGCCCCGTGGACAGCGCCTCGATGTCATCGCCACCTTACGTGCCGCCGCTCGCTGGCAGCGAGTCCGAACGCGTCGTCGCCAGGGTATCGCTCTGACGAGCGATGACTTTCGAATCAAAAAATATCGCAGTAAAGCCGGCGCGCTTTTCATCTTTGCTGTCGATGCGAGTGGCAGCATGGCACTCAACCGTATGCGACAAGCCAAAGGTGCCGTCCACGCTTTGCTAGAACAAGCCTATGTCAATCGCGATCGCGTCGCGCTGCTCGCTTTTCGTGGTCACGAGGCGGACCTACTACTGCCACCGACCGGTAGCGTTGAGTTATTACGTCGTGCGGTTGATCAACTTCCCACTGGCGGAGGCACACCGCTCGCCGCGAGTCTCGTGGCGAGTCTAGAGGTCGCAGAGCAGGCGAAACGGCGCGGCTTTGGCAACATCGTGCTCGTACTGCTCACCGATGGGCGCGCCAATGTGGGATTAAAAGCCGATCGCTCCGGTGTCGATACTGAGGTCAAACAACTCGCTCACGCCGTCGCTGCGACGGGCATTCGCTCGCTCGTCATCGATACGCAGCGCAGCTTCTTGAGTCAGGGTAATGCGACTCAGTTAGCCCGCGCTCTCGCCGGCGATTATCTCTACCTACCCAATGCGCAAGGCACGGCGATCGCCGCGGCCGCTCGTCAGGTCGCGAGTGCCTGAGCGAGATCGGCTTTGAGATCCTCAAGCGCCTCGAGCCCGATCGACAACCGCACTGTTGAGGCATGAATATCGGATTTGTCCCGATCTTCGGCATCCAGATCTTTCGGCTGCATCAACTGTGGCGGCATCACCAAGGACTCGGTCGAACCGAAGCTCGGCGTCATCGCAAAATAACGCAGTCTCTCGGCAAACTGCCTACCCGCCTCGGCACCGGCCACCACATCCAAGGTGATGACACAGCCGAAGTCGCGCATCTGACGCCGCGCGAGCTCAACGCCACGGTGCGAAGAGAGACCTGGGTAGCGCACTCGCGCGCAAGCCGGATGCGCTTCCAGAAACTGCGCGATCGCCAAAGCACGAGCGGACTGCTCGCGGTAACGCAACAGATAGGTTTTCAAACCGCGCACCATGAGCGATGCCGACAAGGGATCGAGCTGTGCGCCGAAGAGACCAAAGTCATGCCTCAGACGATCGATGATCGCGCGATCGCCGATCACCGCTCCGCCCATCACATCGCCTACACCGGTGGTGAATTTGGTCAGACTGTGCAGATAAAGATCGATATCGAATTCGCCGTGCTGATGAAAGCCGGCTGACGTGTTGTCGATCACCGTCATCACGCCGAACTCCCGCGCCATCGAGGTCAGCGCGACGATATCGGCGATCTTGTTAACCGGATTGGTCGGACTCTCAAAGAACATGACCTTGACCGGCCGCGATGATAACAACGCACGCACGCCATCAAGATCCTCGATCGAGAGCATCGTATGCGAGACACCAAAACGCGCGAGCAAGCTGCGAATGATGTGCCGGGTGGGACCGTAACCCTCAACGAAGAACAAGACATGGTCGCCAGACTGAGTCAGCGCGAGCAGCGTCTGTGCGATGACGTTCACGCCGGATGCGGTAGTAATGCACTCCTCGCGTCCCTGCAACGAGGCCAACAACTGCTCCAGCTGCCGAACTGTCGGATTGGAAGCGCGCGAGTAGAAGAAGCCGGGGCGTTCGCCGCGGTAGACACGCAAAGTCTCGGCGACGGTCTCGGTCTCCCATTTAACGTTCTGATAAATCGGAAACAGCAACGGATGATTATCTGCCGGCGTCTCGATAGTTGCCGGATGCTGCAGCGTCGTCTCGGCTCGCTCTTGTTCTTTCATCGCTCCGATTGTACCGAAACGCTTGTCTCTCGCTCGTCAGGGATTTCCGTCGTTGTGCGCCATGCGTTCTTCACGGGCGCGACGCTGCTCCTCGTGGCGCATGTAGAGGGTCGACAGCACCACGCCTACCGCAACCACGACTACCATCAACGTCGCCAAAGCGTTGATATCCGGACTGACTCCGCGCCTCACTCTCGAGAAGATCTCCATCGGCAGAGTCGAGGAACCGGGACCGGAGACAAACTGCGCGATCACGACGTCATCCCAAGAGAGCGTGAAAGCTAGCAGCCAACCCGAAATCAGCGCCGGTGCGATCAACGGCAACGTGATGCGAAAGAACACCGTCGCTGGCTTGGCACCCAGATCGAGCGCGGCCTCCTCAAGTGAATCGTCGAATCCCGCGAGGCGCGACTGTACGATGACCGTGACGTACGCCATCGCGAATGTGATGTGCGCGATCGTGATCGTCAGAATGCCACGGCCAGAGGGCCAACCGATCGCCTGCTCTAAAGCCACGAACAGCAACAGCATCGCAATGCCAGTGATGATCTCCGGCATGACGAGGGGCGCCGTCGTCATCGCCGAGAGAAATGCTCGACCGCGAAACGGTCCGAAACGAGTGAGCACCACACCCGCCAACGTGCCGAGGATCACGGCACCGCTCGCCGTCATGGCCGCGACTTTGATCGAGATCCAGGCGGCGCCCAGCAGTTGGTCGTTCTCGAGCAACCGCGCATACCAGCGCAGCGTTGGCGAGTTGTCTCGATCCCAGACCGTGACGAGGCGCGAGTTGTTGAAGGAGAACACGATCATCGAGAGGATCGGCACATACAGGAACGCCAAGCCCAACACGAGCATCGTCCCTCGGAACCAGCCGCGTTGCTTCATGCGCGCGCCCTCATCGTCGTGCCGCCTCAAGCTCGCGACGTTGATAACGCTGGAACAGCAAAATCGGCAGCAACAAAACCAGCAGCAGAACGATGGCAACGGCCCCCGCGACCGGCCAGTTGCGCGCGCCGAAGAACTGCGCCGACAACACCGTGCCGATCATCAGCTGATCGGTACGACCCAGCAGCGAAGGAATGACGAACTCGCCGACTGCCGGAATGAACACCAGCAAACAGCCGGCGACGATACCCGGCATCGAGAGAGGTAACGTCACCTTGAAGAATGCCTTGAACGGTCTAGCCCCAAGATCCGCAGCCGCTTCGAGCAAAGTGAGATCGTGTTTTTCCAGATTGGAGTACAGGGGCAAAATCATGAATGGCAGATAGGAATAGACAATGCCGACGTACACCGCGAAGTCGGTATAGAGCAACGTCAACGGCTCATCGATGAGACCCATGGCGAGCAGTGTGTTGTTGATAACCCCGTTAGTCTTGAGCAAGCCAACCCAGGCGTAGACGCGCAGCAAGAAGGATGTCCAGAACGGCAGAATGATCAGCATCAGCAACAAATTTCGCGTGCTCGGCTTCGAGCGCGCGATGGCGTAGGCCATTGGGTAACCCAGCAGTAGACACCAAAAAGTCGACACTGCGGCAACCTTGACGGAATACAGGAACGTGTCGACGTACAAGCTCTCGCGTATCAACACCTGGTAGTTGTCGAAATTGAAGCTCACCACGAGGCGACGGGTCTCTTCCACCCATTCGATCAGCGGTGCGTATCCCGGCTGGATCGGTTGCATCCACGAAAACGAAATCTTCAGAACGATGACAAAAGGGATGGCGAAGAACGCCAAAAGCCATAGGTATGGCACTCCGATCACGAGATTGCGGGGCTGACTCCAGCTCTTCACGGTAGACAGAAATGAGCGGCGCACGATGAGCTCGCTACTGGATCAACACGACAGGGCTTGAGGGATGCCACGAGAGATGGACCGTCTCGTCCCACACGATGCGCTCATCGTGACGCTCAACGTTCGGCATCGTGACTCGAACCAAACGACCGGATGGCAAACGCACTAGATAAATGGAGAGATCGCCCATGTAAGCGATTTCCTTGACCACACCCGTCACGTGGTTTTCGTCGCGACTCGCTGGAGCCGTCCGCGACATCTCGATTTTCTCGGGACGGATAGCCACCGTCACCTGTGCATCCGGTGGCGCACTGATACCGTGACTCACGAACACGCTCGTCTCGAGCTCCGGGCAGCCAATGCGCACGTAGGCTGGCTCGTCTTCGATCAACTTGCCCTCGAACATGTTGACCGAGCCGATGAAGTCCGCCACGAAACGCGAGTTCGGAAACTCGTAGATGTCGGTGGGAGTACCAACCTGCACGATCTGCCCCTTGTTCATCACGCCGATGCGCGATGCGAGCGTCATGGCCTCTTCCTGATCGTGTGTCACCACTACGAAGGTGACGCCGAGCTGCTCCTGCAGATTGATCAGCTCGAACTGCGTGTGCTCACGCAGCTTCTTGTCGAGCGCACCCAGGGGCTCATCAAGCAGCAACAGCTTGGGCTTCTTGACCAACGCACGCGCCAGCGCCACACGTTGGCGCTGGCCACCCGACAACTGATGCGGCTTGCGCTTGGCAAAATCACCCAGCTTCACGATGCTGAGCATGTCATCGACACGCCGACGAATTTCGTGCTTGTCGACGCCCTCCTGCTCAAGACCAAAGGCGACGTTCTGCGTCACCGTCATATGCGGGAACAGCGCATACGACTGGAACATCATGTTGACCGGTCGCTCATACGGCGGAATCCCCGCCATATCCTGACCGTCGATGAGGATGCGACCCGAGGTTGGCGTCTCGAAACCCGCCAGCATGCGCAGCAAAGTCGTCTTGCCACAGCCAGACCCGCCGAGCAGACAAAAAATTTCGCCCTTGTAGATACTCAAGGACACGTTGTCGACGGCGACGAAGTCACCAAAACGTTTTGAGACACCCTCGATCCGAAGGTACTCGTTATGGCGGTCAACGACTCTTTCGGCCAAGACACACCCTCCAAAGACAAAAAACCTGCGGCAACCGCTCGGGGCTGCCGCAGGTCTATTCAATCACTCAGTGGTTACTGACCCGCTTTGAAGCGCGTCCAGCTCGCCGTCAGCAACTGCGTGAATGCATCGCTCTCGGCAAGATCGACCTGCAGGCGTGTCTTCACTTCGTCGCTCGGGTATATCGCCGGATTCTCAAGGATGTCCTTGTTGACGAATTCCTTAGCCGGAATGTTGAAGCTCGCATAGCTCACGTAGTTCGTGTTCTTCGCAGCCACTTCCGGACGCATCAGGTAGTTGATGAAGGCGTGGGCGTTCTCGACGTTCTTGGCATCTTTGGGGATGGCCAGCATGTCGAAGAACATGATGGCGCCTTCGCGCGGCAGTTTGTAGTCAATCTTGACGCCGTTGTTTGCGTCGCTCGCGTTGCCAGCGGCCTGATAGATGTCGCCCGACCAGCCTAGCGTCAGACAGATTTCACCGTTCGCGAGATCATCGATGTACTTCGACGAGTGCACGTATCTCACGTAAGGACGAATCGCGAGCAGCGCCTTCTCGGCCGCAGCCAAGTCTTCCGGGTTTTCGCTGTTCGGATCCTTGCCAAGATAAACGAGCACGGTGCCGAGCACCTCGGAAGGCGCATCGAGAATCGAGACGCCGCAATCGGCAAACTTCGAAACGACCTTCGGGTCGTAGAACATGGCGAAACTATCAACCGGCGCATCCTTCATGCGCTCATTGATCTTGTCGATGTTGTAGCCGACGCCCGATGTGCCCCAGAGGTGATTGACCGAGTGCTCGTTATTCGGGTCGTGAAGGGCAACCTTCGCCATGAGCTCGGGATCCATATTCTGCAGGTTGGGCAATTTGCTCTTGTCGAGCTTCTGGAAGACGCCCGCCTTGATCTGACGCTCCAAGAACGACGCGGAAGGCACGACGATGTCGTAACCGGTGCTACCGGCGAGCAGCTTCGTCTCGAGCACTTCGTTCGAATCGAAGACGTCGTAGGTGACGTCGATGCCCGTTTCTTTCTCGAAATCGGTGATCACGCTCTCGTCGATATAATCAGACCAGTTGTAGACGTTAAGCACCTTTTGTTGTTCGGCAGGCTTGTCACCACAAGCCACCAACAGAGCCGAGACGGTAACGGCGACGAGCGCCGCACGGGCCGAAGTTTTCATTTCGTGGAGGTCTCCCTGAGAATCGACGGAACGCGCCCCATTGCGCTGCCGCTTTTATAGCGCAGCCACCCCCCCCTGAAAAGCCCGAGAGAGTGAAATCTCAGAGCGCGCCTTCAGCTCTCAGTGCATGGTGCAACTCGTCGAGGGTTTGCACCGCCTTGGACACGAGCTCATCGATCTGTCGCGGCTCGATCACGAGCGGCGGCGCGACGATCAAGGTGTCCCACACGGCCCGCATCACCAGGCCATTTTTGACCGACAGGTCCCGCGCGCGCGTACCCACCGTACCGCGCTCTGGAAAGAAGCGCCGCGACGGCTTGGCCGGCACGAGCTCCAGGGCTCCGAGTAAACCAAGCGATCGTGCTTCACCGACGAGCGGGTGGTCGGCCAGCTGGCGCCAGCAGGCGGCGAAGTACGGCGCGAGTTCGTCTCTGACACGCTCGACGACCCTCTGCTCGCGCAGGATCTTGAGGTTCGCGAGCGCCAGTGCAGCGGCCGCCGGATGCCCCGAGTAGGTGTACCCGTGGGCGAACTCACCACCCTCACGGATGAGCACCTCGGCCACGCGCTCGCCGACCATCAAGGCACCGAGCGGCAGATAGCCCGAAGTGATCGCTTTGGCGAGCGTCATGAAATCCGGCCGGGTGCCGTAGTGTTCGCAGCCGAACCACTGTCCGGTTCTTCCAAAGCCGCAGATCACCTCGTCCGACGCGAACAGAATGCCGTACCGATCGACGATGCGCTGAATCTCGGGCCAGTACGACTCGGGCGGGATAATCACGCCACCGGCTCCCTGCACAGGCTCGCCGATGAACGCCGCCACGCGCTCCGGTCCGATCTCGAGAATTTTGCTCTCGAGTTCACGCGCCGCCTGCAACCCGAATGCTTCCGGGGTGAGATCACCGCCGCACTCGAACCAGTACGGCTGACCGATGTGCACGATATCGGGGATCGGCAAACCACCCTGAGCGTGCATCGCCTTCATGCCGCCCAACGAGGCACCAGCCATGGTGCTGCCGTGGTAGCCGTTCCAACGACTGATGATGACGCGCTTCTCCGGCTTGCCCTGCAGCGCCCAATAACGACGCGCAAGTCGCACGAAGGTGTCGTTGGCCTCGCTGCCGGAACCCGTGAAGAACACGTGTTTAAACTGCGGCGGCGTCAACTCCGCCAAGAACGCCGCTAGCTCGATAGCCGGCGGATTCGCACACTGAAAGAAGCTGTTGTAGTACGGCAGCTGCTGCAATTGTCGATAAGCGGCCTCAGCCAGCTCCTGCCGTCCATAGCCGAGCGCGACGCACCATAGACCCGACATCCCATCGAGTATCCGATGCCCCTCGGAATCATGCAGATACACGCCTTCGGCGTGCGTGATGATCCGCGCGCCCTTGGCGGACAAAGCCTGATGATCGGTGAAAGGATGCAGATAGTGCGCCGCATCGAGCCGCTGCCACTCGGCCGTGCTGCGCGCCGCCACCGTGTTGTCTTGCTGCGCAACGTTCACGGATGGCTCAAACGTTCAGCAACAAGTGTTCGCGCTCCCAGGAGCTGATCACCTGCAGAAACACCTCGTATTCCGCTTCTTTGACGAGCGCGAACGCCGAGACGAAGGAGTCACCCAAAATCTCGATCAACGGATCGCACTCGCGCAGCAAGCGGATCGCCTCATCGAGATTACGCGGCAAGGAGAACGGCAAATCGTGCGCGCTGCCGGTGATCGGTTCGGTTGGCGAGAGCCCCTGCACCATGCCGAGATATCCGCAGGCGAGCGATGCGGCGGTGGCGAGATACGGATTCGCATCCGCGCCCGAGATACGATTCTCGACGCGACGCGATTGCGGCTCAGACATCGGCACTCGCAGCCCCGCCGTGCGATTGTCATAACCCCATTGCACGTTGATCGGCGCTACCTGAAAACGCGTGATGCGTCGATAAGAATTCACATTGGGCGCAAACAAAGCCATCGCCGCCGGCAAATAGCGCTGCAAACCCGCCAAGTGCGCGAAAAACAGCGGCGTCGGCGTGCCGTCATCGGCAGAGAAGACATTCTTGCCGGTTTTCTTGTCTACGACGCTCTGGTGTAGATGCATCGCGCTACCTGGCTCCTTCGCGTGCGGTTTGGCCATGAAAGTCGCGTACATCTTGTGACGCAAGGCCGCCTCGCGCGCCGTACGCTTGAACATGAACGCCTGATCGGCCAGATCGAGCGCATTGCCATGCAGCAGATTGATCTCCATCTGCGCCGGGCCATCTTCGTGAATCAGCGTATCGATGGCGATGTCCTGCGCCTCGCAGAACTGATAAAGATCATCGAACAGCGGATCGAATTCATTGACCGCAGCGATACTGTAGGACTGGCGACCCGGCTCCGACCGACCCGACCGCCCCATCGGTGGTTTGAGCGGATAGTCGGCATCGACGTTAGGCTCGACCAGATAAAACTCGAGCTCCGGCGCTACAACCGGCTCCCAGCCACGCTGCGCATACAGATCGAGCACGTGCTTGAGCACTTCGCGCGGCGCCATCTTCACCCGGCGCCCATCCGCATAGAAGCAGTCGTGAATCACCTGTGCCGTTGGCTCCGCTGCCCAAGGCACGCGCCGCACGGTGCGTGGGTCGGGCTTCAAGATGATGTCGATCTCGGCGGGGCTCATCGCCTGGGCCGTGTCCTCCGGATAATCGCCGGTGACGGTCTGCAGGAAAATGCTCTCGGGCAATCGCATGCCGCGATCTCCCTGAAACTTCTCCGCAGGCATCAATTTGCCGCGAGCGATGCCGGCCATGTCCGGGACGATTGCCTCGACTTCCTGAATATTGAAATCTTTGAAGTACTGTGAAATTGGATCAGTCATGACATCAACCTCTCGTGGCATGACGACGCAGCGAGCGCTGCTGCGCTGCGGCGCCGAATGCCTCGAACATGGCAACGGAAAATGGGTTGGCCATCACGCGCCACTCGGGGTGCCACTGCACACCCACAGCGAACGCCGGTGACTCGGCCACGCGAAACCCCTCGATCAGCTCGTCGGGCGCCTTGGCCTCAATGAGTAAACCGGGTGCCAGTCGTTTGACTCCCTGCCAGTGCAAAGAGTTCACGCGTATCGACTCCGCGCCGGCGGCCCAGGGACGGAACCAACCGCCCTCGGTGAGATTCACATCGTGCACCGGGCCGTACTGAACATCGAGGGGGGCCTGCTTGTCTTCTCGATGGTCGAGATGCCCCGGCACCTCGTGCACTCGCTGCCAAAGACTGCCGCCGAGGGCGACATTCATCTCTTGAAAACCGCGGCAAATCGCCAGCAACGGGACGCCCCGTTCGATCGCCCGACGAATCAACGGCAAGGTGGTGGCATCGCGCTCGGGGTCGTGCAACGTGCCAGGCTCACTCGGCCCCTCCTCGTAATGGTGGGGCTCGACGTTGGAGGGACTACCCGGCAACAGCAAACCATCGACGGAATCGAGCAGATCATCGATCGCGAGCGGCTCGGGCAACACGGGAATCAACAACGGCAGCGCGCGAGACGCCCTCGCGACAGCATGCGCGTACTTCTCGCCGACCATATGGAACGGGTGCGGGCCGACCAGGCGGCGATCGGCGGGAATACCAATGACGGGAAGGGATGCCATGCGAAGTCGGGTGTCGACTCATGAATGAGCGACGCCCGTCAACATTTAACCATAAAATCGGGTCATGACTGCCGATACCCCCGAGAGCGAGCTGCAGGCGTTTCTAGCCGCACATCCGGAGGTAACCCATGTGGATGCGTACCTGAACGACCTCAATACGGTGGAGCGAGGCAAACGGGTCGATCGGGCGGCACTCGAAGGCCTCTATCGCGATGGGATGTTGTTGCCCGGGTCTATGTTCGCTTTGGATGTACTCGGCGGCACGGTCCAGGCGACGGGCCTCGGTTTTGATGAGGGTGACGCGGATCGACCCTGTCGCCCTCTGCCCGGAAGCCTCGTGACTATCCCTTGGCAGACGCCGGGCCTCGCGCAGATGCAGCTGTCGATGTACGAACCCGACGGCCGCCCGTTTCATGCCGACCCGCGGCATGTGCTCGTGAAGGTGCTCGATCGACTCCATCGCCTGAATCTGACGCCCGTCGTCGCGATCGAATACGAGTTCTATTTCATCGACCGAGCCCGCACCGCCCTCGGCCAACCGCAGCCCCCACCGCTGCCGATCACGCAGCGCCGTGAGTTTCAAACCCAGATTAACTCAATGACATATCTCAATGAATATTCAGAGATTTTGTCGAAAGTTTATCGGGCATGCGAGCAACAGGGCGTACCCGCTACCGGCGCCTTGGCCGAATATGGTCCGGGCCAGTTCGAGGTCAATCTACTGCACCGAGCCGATGCCTTGCAGGCTTGCGATGAGGCCCTACGCTTCAAACGCATCGTTCGCAGTGTCGCCCGCGAGTACGGCTGGGATGCGACCTTCCTACCCAAGCCATATCGAGATATGGCCGGCTCCGGCATGCACGTGCACGTGAGCTTGCTCGATGCCGGCGGGCGCAACCTATTCGAGTGCCCTGACCCGGCTCGTCACGAAGGTCGACCAGCCAGCGCCGAGTTACGGCACGCACTCGCCGGGATGCTCAGCACCCTCGGCGACGGTATGGCGCTGTGCGCCCCGGGCCCGAACAGCTATCGACGGTTCCGTGCTGAGTCGTACGTACCACTGACCCCGGGCTGGTCCATCAACAATCGAGGATCGGCGCTACGCATCCCGGTCAGCGACGATCGGAATCGACGCATCGAACACCGCCTCGCCGGCGCCGATGCCAACCCCTATCTGGTGGTTGCCTGGATCCTGGCCGGCATCCATCACGGCCTCGCCGAGAGCCTCGAGCCGCCACCGGCCATCGAGGGCAACGCGTATCGCGCGAGCGGGGATAGGCTCCCCATTCATTGGGCAACGGCTATCGAGCGATTCGAGCGCAGCGACTTCGCAGCGCACTATCTCGGCAGACCTTTCCGGGATTTGTATTCGACCGTCAAACGCGCCGAGCTCGAAGATTTCGATTCGCACGTGACGCCGCTGGAGGTCGCCTGGTTCATGAGCGCCCTCTGATGGCGCTCTCGACCTGGTATCACGCAGCGACGCTAGCGGGCCCCGTCCATCCCACACTCGCGGGTCAGATCGAAACCGACGTTTGCATCGTCGGCGGTGGCATCGCCGGTTGCTCCGCCGCCTTGCACCTCGCTGAGCGTGGTTACCGAGTCGTCCTACTTGAGGCCGATCGCATCGGCTCGGGCGCCTCCGGGCGCAGCGGTGCACAGGCCATCACGGGCGTTGCCTGCGGCCAGGACAAGCTCGAAAGTTTGATCGGTCGCGATGCATCGAAACGGATCTGGGACTGCTCCGTCGAGGCCCTGTCATTGCAGCGCGAACTCATCGCCCGCTATTGCATCGATTGCGATTACACGCCCGGCCAGATGCAAGTCGCCATCAAACCAAGGCAGGAAGCAGCGCTCGAAAACGAAATGTCACGCCTGCAGCAAGTGTACGGCTATCACTCGATGCGCATGATGGATCGCGCCGAACTGCGCGAGTGCATCGCAAGCTCTCGCTACATCGCTGCAACCTACGACCCGAATGCAGGGCACCTGCAGCCGCTGCAATACACCCGCGGGCTCGCCCGAGCGGCCACCAGCCGAGGCGTCAACATCTTTGAACATACCCGGGCGCTCGCGCATCGACGACATGACGGACGAATCGTCGTTCGAACGGCAGCAGGAGAAGTCGTGGCACGACATCTCGCGCTCTGCGGCAATGCCGCTCTTGGTCATTACTCGCGCGAACTCGCCCGTAAGATCATGGGTGTTGCGACCTACATCATCGCGACCGAACCATTGGGCGAGGCATGCGCTCGCGAACTCATTCGCAACAACGCAGCCGTCACCGATACCAACTTCGTACTCGATTATTTTCGTCGCTCTGCCGACCATCGCCTGCTCTTCGGCGGTCGGGTGAGCTACTCCGGTCTCGACCCGCTCGGCACGACCCGCGCCACACGCGCTCGCATGCTGCAAGTGTTCCCGCAACTCGCCGATGCGCGCATCGAACACGCCTGGGGCGGCTACGTCGACATCACCATGAACCGCGCACCGCACTTTGGCAGACTCGAACCAGATGTGTATTTCGTGCAGGGATTTTCAGGGCACGGCATCGCGCTCACCGGCATCGCCGGAAAATTGCTTGCCGAGGCCATCGGCGGCACGAGTGAGCGATTCGATGTCTTTAGCCGCATCCCCCATCACGACTTCCCGGGGGGCGATACGCTGCGCCGACCGCTGTTGGTACTCGCAATGCTCTGGTATCGATTACGCGACTGGCTCTGACGTCGACGCGCGATGAAACAGTCGATCGCGCAACGGATGCAGATACCGCTCGGTGATCTCGGCCACCATGGAATAAGCCGCCGGAATCACGACGAGCGACAGCAGTGTCGAGGTGATCAGTCCACCAATCACCGATACCCCGAGCGGCGTGCGGAAGCTGCCATCGGCACCGAACCCGAGCGCGATCGGCAACATGCCGGCGCCCATGGCGAGCGTCGTCATGATGACGGGGCGAGCTCGCTTGCGACAGGCGTCGATCAACGCGTCGTGACGAGACAATCCCGCGCGCTCACCGAGGATGGCGTAGTCGACGATCAGAATGGAATTCTTGACGGCGATGCCGTTGAGCAGCAGCAAGCCGATCAGCGATGGCAAGGACAGAGCCGTACCGGTGAGCAACAGCAAACCGAAAGCACCACCGCCACACAAAGGCACCGCCGCGAGAATCACGATCGGTTGTGTGCCGCTATGGAACAACAACAACAGCACGAGATAAACCGACAACACGCCGGCGAGCAGAGCGAGCGCGAAACCGACGAAGAGTTCGACGAACGCTTCTGAGTCGCCTGCTGGCAGGATGCGCACCCCGGCCGGCAAGTTCTGCATGGCCGGCATGCGACGAACTTCGCTCATGACATCACCGAGCGGTAAACCATTGAGCTCGGCCGAGACGGTGATGACTCGCTCGCGATCGCGACGATCAATACGAGCAGGACCACTACCCTCACCGATTTCGGCCACCGCTGCGAGCGGTACCGGGCCGTTTTTTCCAGGCACTCGCAGTTGGCTGAGCATGTCGATGTCGCTCAAGGCCGAGTCAGCTAATTTCACGCGGATCGGCACCTGCCGCTCGGCAAGATTCAATTTGGCGAGACGTTGGTTCACATCACCACTCGTCGCAATGCGAGCGGCATCGGCGATGTCCACCGTTGAAACACCGAGGTCAGCGGCCCGCGCCGGATCCGGGCGGATCACGATCTCGGGACGCAACAATGCAGCGGAGGTCGTCACGGTGCCGATACCCGGCACCGTGCGTATCGAGGCCGCCAATTCACGTGCCGCCGCTGCCAGCGTCTCCGAGTCGCGACCGGCGAATGCCATGGTCAACCGATCCCCAGGGCCTCCGGTTGCAAAACTCGCGCGGATACCCGGCATGTCAGCCAATTGCGCACGCACGGCGTTTTCTAATTCTGCGCTCGTGCGCTTGCGATCATCCTTGAAGGTCAGCGTGATACTGACCTTGCGGACCTCCGGAAAACTCACTCCGCCACCCATCGACTCGCCACCCTCGCCGCCGATGATGGTGAAGAAGCTCTCGATTTCCGGCACCCCCTCACGCAGTCGCGCACGCACCTCACGACCCATCTGCAAGGAATCATCCAGACGCGCGCCCGGCGGCAGCTCTACCTGCAGCTGAACCTGGTCGACGTCGGTCGTCGGCACGAAAGTCGTTGGGATCAACGGCACGATGGCCAACGACAAGACGAAGGTGGCCGCCGCCAGAGCGAGGGTCCGCCGTCGGTGAGCAATCGCCCACTCCACCCAGCCGAGGTAACGCGTCATCATCGGAGAATCGACGATCGACTTCGGCTCGCCACGCATGAAGTGCCCCGCGAGCATGGGCGTGAGCAGACGCGCCACCAACAAGGAGAACAGTACCGCCGCTGCGGCAGTCCAACCGAATTCTTTGAAGAACTTGCCGGTGACACCCGGCATGAACGCCACCGGAATGAACACAGCCGCCAAAGTGACTGAAGTGGCAATGACCGCGATGCCGATTTCATCGGCTGCATCGATTGCCGCTTGCATGGGCGCTTTACCCATCGCTCGATGCCGCGCGACGTTTTCGACCTCTACGATGGCGTCGTCGACCAGCACACCAATAACGACAGCCAGCGCGAGCAGAGTCAGTAGGTTCAACGAAAAGTCGAGCCAATACATCACTGCAAAGGTCGGTATGACCGACAGCGGTAGCGCCAGAGCGGAAATCAGAGTCGCGCGCCACTCGCGCAGGAAAAACCACACCACGAGAACCGCGAGTAGCGCGCCCTCGAGCAGCATCATCATCGAGGCATCGTAAGACGCTTTGGCGATCTCGACGGTCGAGAGCACCTCGACGAAGCGCACTTCAGGATGCTCTGCCTGCAGTTTTGCGATCCGGGCACGAACGCCCTGGCCTACATCGACCTCGCTGGAGCCCGCCGTGCGACGTACAGAAAAGCCGACGACCGGCTTATCGTCGAGCAACGCGGCCGCACGCGCCTCCGCCGCTCCATCGGTCACCGTCGCGATCGACGACAAACGAACCGAACGTCCGTCGGGCAAGTAGATTGGATAATCGGCAAGCTCTGCAGCCGTGCGCACGATCGCAACGGTGCGCACCGCCTGCTCCGCGCCGCCGGTCTCGGTTCGACCACCCGGCTTCTCGACCTGCAGCCGTGCCAATTGAGCCGAGACGGCACCCGCGGACACGCCAAGCGCCTGCAGCGCCTCAGGACGCAACTCGACTCGCACCTCACGGACAATGCCGCCGACGCGACTGATCGAACCCACACCCGCCACGCTATATACGGCCCGTGAGACTTTGTCGTCGACGAACCACGACAGCTCATCGGGCGCTAGCCGATCGGATTCGACGGCGAACGCGATGAGCGTGCCACCGACTAAATTCATTCTTTGGACGGTTGGCTCATTGATGTCGGCTGGCAGATCGCGTCGCACGCGTGCGACGGCATCCTTCACCTCATCGAGGGCTTGATCGAGATCTCGGCCAAGTTCGAACTCGATCTTGGTAATCGAGGTGCCTTCGCTGACGGCCGAGGTGATCTTGTCGATGTCGGGAATGCTCGAAACCGCATCCTCGATCTTGCGCGTCACGTCGGTCTCTAGCGTCGAGGGCGCGGCGCCAGGCAAGCCAACCGTAACCTGGATCGTCGGTAGTGCGATGTCCGGCAATTGCGAGATCGGCAGCTTGTGCCACCCCCAGAAGCCAGCAACCGTCAACAGGACGAAGGCAAGAACCGAAGGCAGCGGATAGCGAATGCCCCAGAGCGAGAGATTCACGATGCCGCTCGCTCCTGCATCTTCAGCTCGACGACCTTGACGACATCACCATCACTCAGGAAGCCAGCCCCGCGCACGACGACCTTTTCAGACGATGTCAGCCCGCTACGAAGCTCAATAAAATCACCCTGCACACCGCCGGTGTCGACCCGACGCTGCGAGACCACGCCGCCATCACCCAGCACGAACAGGTAAGAGTAGCCGTCACGAAACACGACGGACTCACGCGGTACCGCCATCACTTCGGCGGTGCCGACCTGCAGACGACCTTCGACGAACATGCCAGCGCGCAGCGGCCCCGGCGCCGGAAGATCGGCAAAGAGCGTACCCGTCCGCGTCTGGGGATCGACACCCGGTGACACTGCTCGCACGACGCCAGCCACGCTCTCTCCATCTGGAGCGCGCAGCACCACCTTCGCGCCGATTTTCAGTCGACCGATATCACGCTCAGCGATCTCCGCGCGCCACTCGAGACGACCACGGCGAATGAGCCGCAGCAACTCGTTGCCGGCGGTCACGATCTGACCAGGCTGAACACGACGGACTGCGATCACACCCGCATCGGGCGCGCGCAAAGTCGCAAAGCCAAGACGCAGCGTCGTCTCATCGCGCGCCGCCTCAGCAACTACCACTTGCGCTGCAGCACGTGATCGATTCGCTTGGAGCTCATCGAAATCACTGGTCGAAATCAAATTTTGGGCGAGCAAAGAGTCGCCGCGCTTAGCCTGTGATGCCGCGAGCTCTGCACTCGCCCGAGCCTGCAGCAGACTCGCCTCGGCCTGTCGCGCCTGCACCTCCAGCGTGCGTCGATCGAGCTCGACCAGCGGCTGCCCCGCCACGACACGATCGCCGGGCTCCACCAACACCTTGGCCACGCGCAGACCCGTCACTTCGACGCCCAGAATCATCTCTTGCCAAGGCGCAATTGAGCCCGACGCCGCGACCTCACGCGTCATCGAGCGCGTCACCGGATTGGCAACGGTGACCGTCAGCGATGAAGCGGCCGGGGGCGCCTCGGTTCCCGATCGACTGCAACCGACCAGCGCGCCCGCGACGAGAATGAGTCCAAAGAAAAATCGCATCATGGGCGCACGTTACGCGCGCGGACGATCGAGCGCCAGCGTCCGACGCGGCCTGTCCGCGCCACGGCACTCGAAGCAGCGATGGATCTGCCGATTACGAGCGAAATCCGGCGGGATCGTACGCTCAGTGACATCCTCGACGCGATAGCGTTGCTCCAGCACCGGATCGAGTCGGAAACGCTGGGCATTGGTCGAGAAAACCAGAAGACCTCCCTCCGCCAAGATCGCCATGCAGGCATCGAGCAACTCGACGTGATCACGCTGCACGTCGAACACGCCCTCCATTCGCTTGCTGTTCGAGAACGTTGGCGGATCGCAAAAGATCAGATCAAACCGCTCCTCGCGCCTCGCAGCGTCGATCAACCACTCACGCACGTCCGCGTGTATGAGTCGGTGTCGCTCACCCCAGAGGCCGTTCAGTTCCAGATTGCGTCGACACCAATCGAGATAGGTGGCCGATAGATCGACTGTCGTCGTCGAGATTGCCGACCCCGCCGCCGCATGCACCGTGGCGCTCCCGGTATAACCGAACAAGTTCAAGAATCGTTTGCCACCAGCCGCACTTCGCAAACGCGAGCGGGTCGGACGATGATCGAGGAAGAGCCCCGTATCGAGGTAATCGACGAAGTTCACACGAAACTTCAGACCATCCTCCTCGACTACATGGAACTCTTCGCGCTCGTCACGCTTGGTGTATTGGTCACCGCGCTTGATACGCCGCCGAGTTTTGAGGTGGATGTGATCGGCGGATACGCCCGTTGCCGCGACGAGCGCAGCGAGCGCCTCACTGCGACGCCGACGAACGGTCTCTTCGGGGATATCGGCCGGCGCCTGATACTCCTGCACGACGAGCCAGGCTTGCGCCTCTGCCGAAGCCGCATAACGATCAATCGCGAACGCGTACTCGGGCATATCGGCGTCGTAGATTCGATAGCAGGAAATCTGCTCGCGACGCACCCACGCCGACAAATTTTTCAGATTTTTACGGATTCGATTGGCGAACATGGTCGCGCCGGGTGTTGCTGCGAGATCCGCATCGATCTGTAACCCCGCCTTCGGACGCAGATCGCGCTCGGCCCTCGCCTCGATCTCGATCCGCAGCAATCGACACTCGGTCGCTCCATTCCACACCGTGTGCACTCGATGGGCCCGCAGACCGAGCTCGAGGCCGAGCGAAGCGTCTCCGGTCAGGATGGCTGCCTGCCAACCCTGAAACTCCTCCCGCAGCACACGCCCGAGCTCTCGGTGCACGGCCCGCGCCGTCTCGAGGTCACCTAATCTTTGACCCCACGGCGGATTGGTACAGAGCAAGCCCTGCGCCGAGTCTGCGGGACGACGGGTATCGGCAAGAGCACCTACTGCGAAGTCGGTGATTTCAGCGACACCGGCATGCGAGGCGTTGATCTTCGCGTCCTTAAGCACACGCGCGTCCTGATCACGACCCCAGAAGATCGTGGCGGAGTCGATCAATCGCTGTAGCCCTTCCCGAGCGCGTGCGTCTGCGTCGGCAACCAACCGCTGCCAAAGCACATCGTCATGTCCCTTCCAGCGCAGGAAACCGAAGTATCGACGTCGGTGGTTCGCCGCAAACCCGGCTGCCATACGTGCTGCCTCGATGACGAACGTGCCCGAGCCGCACATCGGATCCAAAAAAGCCGCGCCCTCGGCGGAAAGCTTTGGCCAACCCGCCCGCACGAGAATGCCAGCGGCCATGTTCTCGCGCAGCGGCGCCTCACCAGTATCACCTCGCCAGCCGCGTCGATGCAGACCTTCACCGGATAAATCGAGTGATACCGTGACTCGCGTACCGACGGCATGCGCATGCACCCGAACGCCCGGTTCGCGCGTGGCAATATCCGGTCGTAGACCCACCGTATCGCGCAAGGCATCGCAAATCGCGTCCTTCAGGCGCAACGTGCCGTAATGCGTGTTATTGATCGCAGGGTGTCGCCCGCTCCACTCACAAGCCAGCGTGGCCGTCGGATCGATATGTCGCCGCCAATCGATCGCCTTGAGTGCCGTGTGGATCGCCGCATCATCAGCGGCCTCGAACCGGACCAATTCAAGATAAACGCGACTCGCCACCCAGGATTCCAGGCACACGCGATACGCTACCTCCAAGGATCCAGTGAACGCCACCGAGTTGCCGCGCTCGCGAATATCGGTAGCTCCAAACGCGTCGAGTTCACGTGCGAGCAAATCGCCGAAACCACGCGGCACGCTTGCGAGGAACTGACGGATATCCAGATTATTCATTGAGGTTCATCCAACCGGATTCGTCCAGTGTCGTGATGCGCAAGAAACGGGATCCGGCGCGCAAATGCCGTACCAAGATTCGATAGACGTCCGGATCGAAGGCGGATTCACTCGCACGCTGGCCATCGACGGTCCTGGTGCCAAGATATTGCCAACGATCGACATGATGCCACTCGGTGCGACCCTGGGCGTTACGCTCCTCGATACGGATCGGTCCGGCATACGGCCAACTTTTCAACTTGTGCTTGGCAAGCGCGAGCTTCAAGCGCAACGCATGTTTCGGCAGCGATTCACTGCCCACGCAGGCACCATCACAGCGGCCGAGCTGAAAGCCAAAACAACTTCCCGCGCCGCCAGTCTCGAGCCCGAGTGTCTTCAGACACAGACGGCGCTCGCGTGCGATCGTGATGAGCGCAGTGCGGGCGGCCTTGGCGGTTCGAAATAAACCAAAGCAATCGCCGCCCTCGGGCAAAGGCCCCTCGAGCCGTTGCAATACAGGAGAGGAGCCATCGTCACTCACAAACCAAGTGTGGTGCTCGCCACCACCGCGCAAGCGCCGGTTATAGACCGGCTTGAACTCCCTCACCCACTGCGCCTCGAGCAATAGCGCGCCCAACTCGCCCGCTGTCTCGGTCCAGTCAATACGCCGAACCTGCGCAGCCAAGCGCTGTGATTTCGAATCGCGAGTCGCGCCGCCGAAGTGGGCCAAGACGCGCTCGCGGATATTCTTAGCCTTACCAACATAGATGAGAGCATCGCCCTCGCCGATGAATCGATAAACGCCGCAGACCTCCGGTACGTCGTCGATCAGATCAGGCGGCAAGTGCGAAGGTAGCGACGGTCGGCGGCCCACATGTTCAATTGCTTCGGCAAATCGCGAGGCCGTGAGAGTGGATCGCCAGTGCTGCCACAGTTGCGCCAAGACATCCGCATCCGGCAAGGCTCTGTGTCGACTCTCGCACTGCAAACCATGGCGCTCGATGATCGCATCGAGATTGTGACGGCCCGCCTCCGGGAACAGCTCGCGCGACAGACGTACCGTGCAAGCCAGCGGTGCGCTGTAGGCGTAGCCTGCGCGGCGCAACTCGCTGCGGACAAAACCATAGTCGAAGCGCACGTTATGGGCGACAAAACGTCGACCCTTCAAGCGCTCCAAGACCTCGTGAGATAACTCCTCGAACGACGGCGCCTCAGCAACCATGTCGTTGCTGATGCCGGTCAGTCGCTGAATAGAAGGAGGGATCGACCCGCCGGGATTCACGAGGGAACTCCAACGCCACTCGATCTGCCCGTCACGCATCGCGACGATCGCGATCTCGGTGATGCGGTGCCAAGCGGGATGTCCACCCGTGGTCTCCACATCGACGAACGCGACCGGCTCGTCGATTAGACTCCGTTCGCTGTCACTCAACCGAATTCGATCCAGGTGGTTTTCAGTTCAGTGTATTTCTCGAAAGCGTGCAACGACTTGTCACGCCCGATACCCGATTGCTTGTAGCCGCCGAACGGCACCGTGATGTCGTCGGCGTCATAACAGTTCACGTAGACCATACCCGAGCGCAGGGCTCGCGCGGCTTTGTGCGCGAGGTTGATGTCGCGACTCCAGATTGCCGCAGCCAGACCATACTCGGTCGAGTTAGCGATCGAGATTGCCTCGTCTATCGTATCGAACGGAATCGTCGCAAGGACTGGACCAAAGATTTCCTCACGTGCGATGGTCATCTGCGGTGAAACATCATCAAATACCGTCGGCTCGACGTAGTACCCGCCACTCTCTTGCCGCACCCGCTCGCCTCCGCAATGCAGTCGAGCGCCCTGCTCACGACCGCTGTGGATATACCCAAGCACCCGATTCATTTGCGTCTCGTCGACCAGAGCACCGAGACGAGTCGAGGGATCGAGCGGATCTCCCGGCACCATACGTTTGGCGATCGCCGAAATCCGCTCAAGCATCGCTTCGCGTATCGAGCGTTGTACGAGCAGGCGGGAACCTGCCGAGCACATCTCCCCCTGATTGAAGAAGATAGCGAAGGCGGCAGCGGTTGCCGCTGCCTCGAGATCAGGGCAATCGGCCATGACGATATTCGCCGACTTGCCGCCGCACTCGAGCCCCACTCGCTTGAGATTCGACTGGCCGGCGTACTGCATGACGAGTTTGCCGGTGGCCGTAGAGCCGGTGAAGCCAATAGCGTCGACATCCATGTGCATGGCCAAGGCTTTGCCGGCCGTGTGGCCATAGCCCGGCACGACATTGAATACGCCCGGTGGCACGCCCGCCTCGATGGCCAACTCAGCGAGGCGCAGTGCAGACAACGGAGATTTCTCCGAAGGTTTCAGTACCAAAGAATTACCCGCGGCCAGAATCGGCGCCACCTTCCACGCCGTCATGATCAACGGGAAGTTCCAGGGCACGATGGCACCCACCACACCAAGCGGTTCGCGCGTAATCGTCGCGAGCACCGTAGAGGCGGTTGGTGCCACCTCACCATAGATCTTGTCGATCGCCTCGGCATACCACTCGATGCAACGCGCGGTACTCGGCACATCGACTTTTAGCGAGTCGCCTATCGGTTTACCCATATCCAGCGTTTCGAGCAGGGCCAGCTCGTCTTTGTGCGCACGAATCAGCTCAGCAAAGCGCTGCAACACGCGCTTGCGCGCGCTCGGCGCCCGGGCTGACCAAACGCCGCTGACGAAAGCCGCGCGCGCATCCGCCACCGCGACATCGATATCGGCGCTCTGACCGTCAGCAATCGGCGCAAGCAGCCGACCATCGAGTGGCGAATGTTTGTCGAACGTGGCACCCGACAGCGAGGCGACACGCTGCCCGGCCACGAAGGCGCGACCGTCCGGCTTGAGTTCAGCGGCACGCTGGTGCCAGTTACTGTTCACATTCATGGTTGCGAGTTTACCCGGCCAGCGAAAGCCACGGATTGCACTGTCCACCGGCAAAGCCCGCTTGCGATGCACCAACCCAGTGCGAGTTTCGAGTTAAAATGTCGCAAACGGGTCATGTACGCCGCTGGCGACGCATGGCATGTCGTTTGCTTCAATAGATTAGAACCCACTCCTTCGAGGATCAAAAACGCATGAAAACCCTGCCCCTTCTCGCTCTGATGGCCGTAGCGGCTGTTGGCACCGTGGCCCGCGCCGAGGTCAGCTCGACCGTCACGCTGGCCTCCGACTACGACTTCCGCGGCATCAGTCAAAGCGCCAAGGATCCTGCACTGCAGTTGAGCCTCGACTGGGCCGGTGATTCGGGTTTCTACGTTGGCGCCTGGGCCAGCAACGTCGACTTCGGGCCGGATACGGTCTCGGACGTCGAACTCGACATCTATGCGGGCTACACCGGCAACTTCACCGACGACTTCAGCTACGACTTCTCGGTGACGCAATACAGCTATTTCGACACGGCCGACAAGGTGGACTACGCCGAGGCTGCCTTCGGTCTCGCCTACCAAGGCTTCTCGACGAAGTTCTGGTACGCATGGGACTACGGCAACACGGGTCTAGCCGCTCGCTACGTCGAGGCCAATCTCGAGCTGCCGTTGCCGAAAGACTTTGGTCTGCTGCTGCACGCGGGCCAGAGCAGCGGAGAGTACTGGGCTGACGACAAGTACACCGATTACGCCATCGGTCTGACCAAGACCGTCGGCAAGTTCGATCTGACGTTGAAGTGGATCGACGGCAGCGACTACCGCCCGGGTAACAACGTGGACGGCGATGCATTTAGCTCCGACAGCAAGGCCTTCTTTTCGGTAGCGACGAGCTTCCCCTGGGAGTGATTCGCCGCTCATAACGGGTAAACTGCGGGGGCTATGACAGATTTCACGCCTAGCCCCCGCGAACTCGATCTCGAGGCGCGTACCCAGCGCTTCATTCGCGATGTCATCATTCCCTACGAATCCAATCCGCGATTCCAGGGTCCGATCACCGACGATCTCGTTCAGGAACTGCGCGGCCGAGCCCGTGCGGCTGGTCTACTCGCGCCGCAAGTCGGTACGGAATGGGGCGGCTACGGGCTGAACCACCGAGAGACCGCCACGGTTCTACGCGCGAGCGGCTACTCCCTACTCGGGCCCGTGGCGATGAACTGCATGGCGCCCGACGAGGGCAACATGCACATGCTCGAGCGCATCGCGACGCATGAGCAAAAAGAACGTTTTTTGAAACCGCTAGCGAGCGGCGTCATGCGTTCGTCGTTTTTCATGACCGAGCCGGATGGCGGCTCCGGTTCCGATCCGGAGATGCTCAAAACCGAAGCCGTCGAAGACGGTGATCACTGGGTCATCAATGGCCGAAAGTGGTTCATCACCGGCGCCGAGGGTGCCGGTTTTGGCATCGTGATGGCCCGCACCGGCGGTCACCACGCGACGATGTTCCTCGTGCCGTTACCGAACCCGGGCATCGTGCTTGAACGCGTGATGCACACCGTCGATCACACCATGCCAGGTGGCCACGGCGTGTTGTCGCTGAAAAATGTGCGGGTCCCGAAAGAGATGGTGCTCGGCGCGCCACATGAAGGCTTCAAATATGCCCAGGTGCGTCTCGCGCCGGCTCGTCTCACCCATTGCATGCGTTGGTGGGGTGCAGCGCAGCGCGCTCATCACATTGCCACCGAATATGCCTGCCGTCGGCAGGCCTTCGGTAAAACGCTCATCGATCATGAGGGAGTCGGTTTTGCCTTGGCCCGCAACGAAGTCGATTTGAAGCAAACCCAACTGATGATCGACTACGTCGCGTGGACGCTCGATCAGGGCAGTCGCGCCTCAACCGACTCCAGCATGGCCAAATACACGTGTGGCGAAACGCTGTTTCAGATTGTCGATCGCTGCGTACAAGTACTTGGCGGCAGCGGCATCGTCGATGAGACGCCGGTCTCTAAGATTTGGCGAGAGATCCGAGGGTTCCGCGTGTACGACGGCCCCTCGGAGGTTCACCTTTATTCGCTTGCCAGACGCTTGAAGCGCAAAGCCGCCACGGCGACGAGCGCGAGCCCGACGTAAAGACCCATCGTCAGCAGATAGCCCGGAAAATACCCGGCCACCGCGATCGCATAGGCGCCCAACGTCGTCGCCTCGGGCGATGGCGCGAGTAGGTACATACCCAGATTTGCGACGACAAAGGTCACGAGTGCAGCGGCTGCGCCGACCGCGACGATAAGCGGAACACGCGCCCGCGAGACTTCGGCACCGATCCAGTGACCAGCAGCCCAAAGCGCACCATAGGCCGGAATCAAGAAGAAATACGCCGGCGAGTAGCAATCGGTCGGAGTGCCCATCGCAAAGGCGGTCAGATCGGTTACCCAAGCCAACACGAAGAAGGCGGGAAACAGGCGCGGCTCGCGCAGCCACATACCGGCTAGGAAAAACACGGCCCAGGACGCATCCGGCGGACCCTGAAACTCGCCAAAATGCCCTACTCGCGTCACGCTCATGGCCACTGCCAAGACCAACGCAAGCATCCAAAATCCACGACCTTTGATGATGTCCGACACGTTCCGACCCTCCCTCACATTCAACGCGGCGTGCTGTACCGCACGCTCAACAAAAATTCCCGACCCAACGCGGGGTACAACGTCGCCGTCTCGTAACGACGATCGAATGCATTGGCAATTCGCAGCTGCATCGCGAGCGACGAGGTAGCGCGCCACTCCGACGTCAGATCGACGGTAACGACGCTGCCGAGCTCCCGCGAGTTGGCAAGGTCATCATACCTGCGACCCATCCAGTAGACACCGGTTCCGAGCGACCAGTTGCCGCTCTGCCAATGAGCGGACGTCTTACCCGACCAATTCGGGCGACGCGGTAGATCACGGCCACGATTGAAACCTACGCTACGATCTTCCGCTTGCAGCCACGACATCGCGTGACTGAATCGAAGCGCCCCGACAGACCAATCAAGTTGGCCCTCGGCACCCTGCAACAAGGCGCTCGCGACGTTATTGGGCCGGAAAATCGCCACGTCGTAAGCCACCAGATCGTCCACCTGGTTTCGATACAACGACACTGACCAACGACCCCAAGCTTCACGACGTTTTACGCCAAGCTCCACGTTGCGCGATTTCTCCGGCGCGAGATCTGGATTGCTGAATCCCGGGTAGTAGAGTTCATTGAACGACGGCGCCTTGAACGCCGTTCCGGCACTCGCATACCACTGCCAACCCGGTGCCGAACGGTAACCGAGAGACACAGTGCCCGTCTGATGCGAACCGAACTGTTCGTTGTCGTCGCTGCGAGCGGATACGCCCCATTGCCAACGATCTGCGCCTGCCGTGTACTGCGCGAACCACGCTCGATTGAAGCGCGAATCGATATCGAAGCCGACATCACTCGCGACGCGATCGAGCAGCCAGTCGGCGCCCAGAACCAAGGTTCCTGCGCCAAGCGATACATCCGTCTGCAACGTCGCCGAATCGCGTCGCGAATCAAACGTGCTGGTGTAGTCGCCGGCCGGGCTGAAACTGGTGGACTCATCCCAGGATCGACCGAGCGTCAACGTGGAACGCCACCCATCCGACCACGCATGTTGCGCCTTGAACCCCGCCACCTGGTTGACGAGGTCGGAGCGATTCAGGAAAGAACCGTCGAAAGCGACATCGGCTTTTGCTCGTTGCAAGAACGCCTCGGCGCTAGAGTTCAAATTGAGCTGATATCCGAGGCGGACATTGACGCTGTGGTTCTCGTAAGGATCCCGATCCGGTTCGCGTGTGAAGCAGCCGCCGCCCGGAGGGAACGGCAAGCCCAGACAGGCATTCGTCCCATCGGTCTCAAGCAGGCTTGCCTGCAGGTCGACCGACCAGCCGTTGGCGGAACTGCCCAAACCGAGCGCCGCCTGACGGGTTCCATTGGAGCCACCAGTCAAACGCAGACTCTGCGAAGCACCTGCACCGCGACGCGTGAATATCTGTACGACTCCGCCCATCGCATCGGGACCGTACAAACTCGAGCGAACGCCGCGCACGATTTCGATGCGTTCGATGCTGTCAATCGGCAAATCCTGAATCGCCGGGATACCGGCAGACACCGAACCAATACGCACACCGTCGATCAACCACAACACGTGATCCGACTCGCCGCCGCGCATGTAGAGCGACGTCGGCTGACCGGTACCGCCCTGTCTCGCAATGTTGATGCCTTCGACGCCGCGCAGCAGCTCGTCGAGCGTTCTCGCCTGCAGCTGGTCGATCTCGGCACGTTCGATCACGGTCACCGAAGCTAAGCTCTGATCGAGCTCTTCACTCAAGCGCGTCGCCGTGATCACCACGCTCGACTCAGCCGCCGACACACCAACGGCACCAAAAGGCACCAATAGGGCAATCGCCCGACCCCAACGAGTTCTCATGGACATTCATCATCTCCGGAGCCGAGCACCACCCGTGCGCGTCTGCAGCGATTCACGAGGCCGGTCTCCGGACTGACGAGTGGAATCGAGTGTCGATTCCGCGGGCGATGGACCTTCCCACAAGCCGCAGCTTGCAGTGGTCGAGGAGAGATCGCCCTACCTCGCTTACCGTTGCGGGGGCAGTGCCGGATTCACACCGGCTTCCCGTTTCACCCTCACCGCGACGATCGCAGTGGGGCACCTCACGAACGGTCGAGAGGCTACGCTCGGCGCGCCGAGCCCGTCAAGCCAAGTACGACGCGACCTTAGGAGCTGCAGGAAAGCGCGGAGCAACCCGGACGATCACGCGCCCAGTCAGGACGACGCATCGCGTAGCGCTCGAAGCTCTCGCATTTTTTGTAAGGATTACCGAGCACTTGCAGTAATTCTTCGAGTGGCGCGAGATCACCCTGCGTGGCCGCATCGATTGCGAGCTGCAGCAAATAGTTGCGCGGCACGTAGCACGGATTGACCGCATTCATTCGCTCGCGACGCCGCTCCATGGACAGGGCGGCGTCCACCTTCAACTCAGCTGCAATACGGTCACGCCGCCATTGCAACCAATCGTTCCAACGCGCGGAGAGCTCGCTCGAAAAAATCTCCGGCTCGTAGATCGCGGCACGCACCGCACCGATGTCGTCAACGTCGGCAAGCGTCCGAAAGAAAATCGTCATGTCGGTCTCAGCGGCGCTCAGCAACTCGAATAGCGTCTCCATCGCTTGGGTATCGCCCTCACGATCGAGCGCCTGAAGTCCCAGTTTTTGAGCGAGTGACTGACGAAAATGCCGCGCATAGGTGTCGCGGTAATGCTCAAGCCCCGCTTCGAGAGCCTCACGCGACTTCACGAGCGGCATCAAGGCCCCAGCGAGCCGGGCGAGGTTCCACAAGGCGATCTGCGGTTGGCGCCCGTAAGCGTAGCGTCGCCCGCTGGCATCCGTGGTGTTCGGCGTCCAGTTTGGATCGTAATTATCGAGCCAACCATACGGTCCGTAATCGATCGTAAGGCCGAGAATCGACATGTTGTCGGTGTTCATCACGCCATGGACGAATCCGACCCGCATCCAATGCGAAATCATCACGGCCGTGCGCTCGCAAATCTCGCCGAACCACGCGGCGTAATCCGGCGAATCGTCGCCCCGCCAATACTGTGGATACTCGTGACGAATCACGAAGTCGGCTAATTCACGCAGGCGATCGCACTCATCCATCGCCGCGTGAATTTCGAAGTTGCCGAAACGCACGAACGACGGTGCAACACGGCAGACGATGGCACCCGGCTCGGCCATGGGGTTGCCGTCGTAAAACATGTCGCGGATGACCGTCTCACCCGTTGCGACGAGACTCAGCGCTCGAGTCGTCGGCACCCCGAGCGCATGCATGGCCTCACTGCACACAAACTCGCGCAAACTCGAGCGCAGCACCGCGCGACCATCGGCCCGCCTTGAATAGGGTGTGGGGCCCGCGCCCTTCAGCTGCAGTTCGAACCACTGTCCGGTGCGTCCCTCGATCTCCCCCAATGAGATTGCTCGCCCATCGCCCAACTGCCCCGCCCAATGACCAAATTGGTGACCGCCGTAGCGCGCCGCGTAAGGGCGCATCCCAGCGGCCAAGTCGTTACCGCCGAGAATGAGGACGCTGCGATCACCATCGGCCGCGGGCTTGGCAAGATCCAGCAGGGCAGCGCACTCCTTCGACCACGCCAACAAACGAGGTGCATTCACTGCCAATGGATGTACGAGTGAGTACGCGACGTTCGGTACCTGGCGCGAGAAATTGGGGGTATCCGCCTCGCCCTCGAGTTCATCGATAAAGCGACTGCGAAAATTCAGTTCGGACAACTCGCGCATCATGCCGACGATTATATGATTGGGCGCATGAGCTCTCGCGTGACGATCGCCTCGCTGCACATCTACCCGGTCAAATCGGGTCGCGTCATCGACTGCCTCGAGGCGCGGCTTGGGCCTCGCGGCCTGCAGCATGATCGACACTGGATGCTGATTGACGGTGACGGACGATTTTTAACCCAACGCACCCATCCGCAACTCGCGCGCCTCGCTGCCGAGGTGGTGGGCCCTAGTTTGCGACTGGCACATCCCGCATGCGGCGAGCTGATGGTTGACCTGCCAGCCGATCTGCCCACGCCCCGAGATCCGATCCGCAGGGTCGCCATCTGGAAGAGGCACCACGATGCGCTCGATGCCGGTGACGCCGCAGCACGCTACTGCACGAGGCTGATCGGTGCGCCAACACGATTGGTCTGCGCTATCGATCAAAACTTTCCCGATGGTTACCCGCTCTTGGTCTGTAACGAGGCGTCCTTGGTCGACCTGAATCGACGCATGCAGGCCACCTTGCCCATGAACCGCTTCAGGCCGAACATCGTCCTACGCGGTCTGCACGCTTGGGATGAAGATCGCATCGCAACGTTACGAATCGGGACGGCACGACTAAAACTCGTCAAGCCCTGTACGCGTTGCGTCATTACCAGCCTAGATCAATCGAACGGAACGGCCGCAGAAAATCCCTTACCCACGCTGCGCGCATTCCGCTGGAACGCGACGTTGAGTGGGGTCACTTTCGGTGAGAACGCCGAAGTGCAAAGTGGCTCAGGTACCACCTTGCAGGTAGGCGACGAGGTGGAAATCAGCTGGCGTTGACGCCGTCACTTTACGCCGTCGGAGGCCCAACCAACTGCACGCGCGAGGTGACCTGACCCTTGAAGTCGAGCCAGGCATGATTGGCGTAGTCGTACAACTTGCAGCTGCGCACGCACTCGCGGTAGCTGCGCCAGTTCATGCGATACACCTGATATTGATTGTCGAAACGCTCGCTCAGCAACCGCTGCGCCTTGCGCAGCGAATACATCGGAATACGCGGATTCAGGTGATGCGCGTTGTGCTCCATGATGTTGTGGAGCAAGCGATCGATTCCGAAGGGAAACCGCACGTGCACGGTCGCGGTCAGGTACGCGCGATAACGCTGCCACTCGTGTCGTGCCTGAAACCACGCAATCGCCGGATGGGTATGGTGCACAAACACCACAAAACCCATCACCACGTTCCAGAGCGCAAACGGCACGATCACCCCAAGCGCCAACAACAACCAGAAATTCTGATCCGTACGCGCTGCGACCACAGCGACGAGTGCAATCCAGCCGATCATGCCGACCGTCACGAGCGCGCTATCCCAATGATATTTGGCACGGCTCGCACCGATCTGCCGCTTAGTGGCGAAGTACAGTTTCTTCCACCAAAGCTCGAGGAAGTAATAAAGACCCCAGCCCGCACCGCTGCGATAGATCCGCTCGAGGACACGCCGGTAACCCGGCAGCGCATCGAATTCTTCCTTCGAGAACGGTGCCCACACTTGGTCGCGACCCTTCAGGTTGTTGAACCCGTGATGCGCCACGTTGTGGCCCACGTCCCAAAGACTGAAGGCCGTCATCGAGGGCAGAAACGCCACTCGACCGAAGATGTCATTCAGCAAGCGGCTCTTGAAGAAGGAACCATGACAGGCGTCGTGTCCGATCAAGAAAAGCCGAACGATCCCGGCGGTCACTAAGACTGAGCCCAAGAACTTCAGCCAAAGCGCACCGTCCATCAAAACGAGCGCAAGACCACCGCCGAAAATCAGCAGATCTACGATCAAAGCCAAGGCGGGTTTCCAAAAACCGGCATTTTCGAAGGCGATCAGCAAGGCCTTGCGGCTCACGCTGGTGGACGGATCTGCTTGAGGAGGGCCGAGAGTTTCCATGGACTGATTCTAACCGAGCGGCGGCATAATGCGCGGCATGACGTTCATATCACCCTCTTTAATGACGGAAACGCAGGATCTGGCCGCCCTGAGCGCCCCGCTCGGCATGACCGAGCGACACGCCGCCCTGGAAATCGGCCGCAGCTTGGTCAAGGGCGCGCGAGCCCGCGCCAGCGAGCGACCCTACCTCGACGCCTTCTTGCAGGAATTTGGCCTCTCTAACCAAGAGGGCATCGCCTTGATGTGCCTAGCCGAAGCCTTGCTGCGGATACCGGATAACGACACCGCGGATCGCCTGATCGCCGAGAAACTGACGAGCGGTAACTGGGACTCGCACTCAGGGCGCTCCGACTCGCTCTTCGTCAACGCTTCGACCTGGGGTCTGATGTTGACCGGCCGCCTCGTCGAATTACCTGATGAGCTTCGCCGCAACGCCAACGGTTGGTTGCGTCAGCTCACCCAGCGCGCGAGCGAACCGCTGGTACGTCAAGCGCTGCGACGCGCCATGAAAATCATCGGCAGCGAATTCGTGGTCGGGCGCAGTATCGAAGAAGCACTGCACCGTTCGGCGACGGACCCCAGTCTCGCACTGTGCTCCTTCGACATGCTGGGCGAAGGTGCCCGTACCGACCTAGATGCTCGACGCTACTACGACGCGTATGTCGCTGCGATCGAACAGATCGGACGTCACACGGACGGCTCACCGCACGAAAGGTCGTCGATCTCAATCAAACTCTCCGCGCTCGACCCGCGCTACTCAGCCGTCCATCGCGAACGGGTACGAGAACGATTGGTTCCCCGCGCACTCGAACTCGCGCGTTTGGCAGCCGCTCGCGGCATCGGCCTCACCGTAGATGCCGAAGAGCAAGATCGTCTCGAGATTTCACTCGAGATCTTCGCCGCCATGGCCGGCGATGCCACCACACGCAGCTGGCCAGGTCTCGGCCTTGCCGTTCAAGCCTATGGTCGTCGTGCCATGGCGGTGATTGATCACGTTGCAGAACTGTCTCAAGCACATGGGCGCGCGCTGGCGGTGCGGCTAGTGAAAGGCGCTTACTGGGACAGCGAGATCAAGCGTGCACAAGAGCGAGGGCTCGCCGAATATCCGCTCTACACACGCAAGTGTTCGACCGATGTGTCGTATCTCGCCTGTGCACGCGCCTTGTTCGCCGTATCGGATCGAATCTATCCGCAATTCGCCACTCACAATGCGCACACCATCGCGGCCGTTCTCGGCTTGGCACGTGCGCGCCGCGAAGCCATCGGCAGTACGGTGGACTTCGAGTTTCAGCGCCTGCACGGCATGGGAACCTTGCTCTACGACGAGGCACGTCGACAGCTCGCCGAACTGCCACGCGTACGAGTCTATGCGCCGGTCGGGCCCCACGCGGATCTGCTTGCGTATCTCGTGCGTCGCTTGCTTGAAAATGGCGCCAACACGTCCTTCGTCAATCGCTTCATGGACGAAAGCGTGCCCGTCGAGCAAGTGGTATCGGACCCCATCAGCGAGATCGAGATACTGGCAACCGTCGAACACGATCGCATCCCACTGCCGACTCATCTCTACGGCACGGCGCGACTGAACTCCCGAGGGATCGACTTTGGTCTTCGCTCGAACATCGAGGAAATTCAACAGTGCCTGCGAAAGACGCTCGACCTACCCTCACCCGTTAGCCGTTACGTCACTCCCGATGGTGTCGAGGCGGCCTTTCGCTCGGCGAACCTGGCGTTCTCCGACTGGCGTCACCGAGCCGTTGATGTACGCGCCGAGATCCTCGAGCGCGCAGCCGACTTGCTCGATCAATCGCGCGATACCTTTCTCGCATTGCTCGCACAAGAGGCCGGCAAGACAGCGGGCGATGCGATCGCCGAAATTCGCGAAACGATCGACTTCTGCCGCTACTACGCAACGGCCGCGCGACAGCTGCAAGGGCGTGTGAGCGTTCTGGATGGCGCCACCGGCGAGCGGAACGAATTGAGTCACGTTCCGCGCGGCGTCTGGTGCTGCATCAGCCCGTGGAACTTCCCACTGGCGATTTTCACGGGCCAAATCGTCGCCGCTTTGGTCACGGGCAACACCGTCGTCGCCAAGCCTGCCGAGACGACTCCGGAAGTCGCACTCGCTATGACTGATCTGCTCTATCGCGCCGGCGTGCCGCGTGACGCGTTACATGTACTACCGATGGTCGGCAAAGAATTCGGCGATATCGCGTTGAAGCAACCGGCCCTGGCGGGCGTCGTCTTCACTGGATCAACCCGAACAGCGCAATGGCTAAACCGGGCGCTGGCCGCTCGCGACGGCGCGATCCTGCCACTGATCGCCGAAACGGGCGGCATCAACGCGATGATCGTTGATTCGACCGCGCTACCGGAGCAAGTGGTCGATGATGTGTCGAGTTCCGCCTTTGGTAGTGCCGGGCAACGTTGCTCGGCACTGCGACTGCTCTGCCTGCAAGCGGACAATGCCGATCGCATCCTCGAGATGCTCGAAGGCGCCATGGAGACGCTCGTTGTTGGTGATCCTCAGGACTTGACCACCGACGTCGGCCCGGTGATCACTACGTCGGCCGCAGCCGATCTCGAGCAGCATATACAGCGAATGTGCCAGCGCGGTCGCCTGCTCAAACGCGCGGCAATTTCATCGAATATGGGCTTGGTCCCGAAGGATCGCTTCGTTGCCCCTGCGCTAATCGAAATCGACTCCGTCTCGGCGCTCGATCGCGAAGCCTTTGGACCCATTCTGCACGTGTTGCGCTATCGAACTGACGATCTGCCGCAACTGCTCGATGGTCTGCGAGCCAACGGCTACGGTTTGACGCTCGGCATCCAGACGCGACTCGATGGAACGCGACGAGCGCTCTTCGAGGGGACTCTAGCCGGTAACGTTTACGTGAATCGCAACATGATCGGCGCCGTGGTTGGCGTACAACCCTTCGGCGGTACGGGGCTCTCGGGCACCGGCCCCAAGGCCGGGGGCCCACACTATCTGAATCGATTTACGACCGAGCGCGTGCTGACCATCAACACGACGGCTACCGGCGGCAACACGGCACTACTGACACTCGAATAACGCGAGCCGCAGCACTTATCGGCGCCAGCTCGGCGAGCCGTCGGTCGGCAGTTTCAACTGATCGATGGCTTCGGCCAGCCGTGCGCGCTCGAGAACGCCCGCATCGACGAGCGACTGCACTGCCGCCAAAACGATGCTAGCGCGATCTACCTCAAAGAAACCGCGTAAGGCGGAGCGAGTATCACTACGTCCAAAGCCATCAGTGCCGAGCGTCACAAAACGACGACCTGGCAGATAGCTCGCGAGTAACTGCGGCACGGCTCGAACATAGTCACTTGCTGCTACGATCGGGGCATCGCCGGCAAGGCAGCTTTCAAGATGGCTTACGCGCGCCGCGTCGAGTGGATGCAGACGGTTCCAACGCTCGCACTCGGCTGCTTCACGCGAGAGCTCGCTGAAACTAGTCACACTCCATACTTCGCTCGCGATGCCGAAATCTTTGGCCAGCTGCTCTGCGGCCGAAATCACCTCTCGCAGGATGGCGCCTGAACCGAGCAATCGAATCGGCATTGCTCGGCTAGTTATATCTACAGCGCCACCGCCGTCGAAGCTGGCGTAGCGATACATACCGCGAATGACCCCATCTGCAGCACCAGCGGGTAGCGAGGGCTGCGGGTAGTTCTCGTTCATGACGGTGAGGTAGTAGAACTCGTCGCACTGCTGCTCTAAGAGACGCCGCGCACCGTAATCCAGGATGACCGCAAGCTCCCCGGCGAAAGCCGGATCGTAGGCACGACAATTGGGAATCGTCGCTGCCACCAGATGACTAGACCCATCCTGATGCTGTAACCCCTCGCCGCCCAAGGTTGTGCGACCTGAGGTTGCTCCGATCAGGAAGCCTCGAGCACGCTGATCGGCAGCAGCCCAAATGAGATCGCCGACTCGCTGAAAGCCGAAGATCGAGTAGTAGATATAGAGCGGCAGCAGCGTGACACCGTGCACGCTATAGCTTGTCGCCGCGGCCACCCACGAGGACAGAGCACCTGCCTCGGTGATCCCTTCCTCGAGCAACTGTCCGTCACGACTCTCGCGATACGAGAGCAAAGACCCCGCATCTTCCGGCTCGTACAATTGTCCAAGTGGCGAGTAAATGCCGATTTGCCGAAAGAGACTCGCCATGCCGAAAGTGCGCGCTTCATCGGCGACGATCGGTACGAGACGCGGACCTAACGCGCGATCGCGCAGCAAATTACCCATCAGGCGCACGAGCGCCATGGTGGTCGACATTTCCTTGCCGCCGGCCTCGAGTGCAAATTGGGCGTAGCTTTCGAGCGATGGCACCGACAACGCAGCCGCGCTGCTGCGACGCTGCGGCAGAGGACCGCCCAACGCGGCACGGTGCTCACGCAGATAGCGCATTTCCGCACTATCGAGCGGTGGCTTATAGAACTGAAGCTCGGTCACTTGAGCATCGGTGAGAGGTAAGTTGAAGCGATCGCGGAACTCGAGCAAGGCCTCAACATCGAGTTTCTTCTCTTGATGCGCCGTCATCCGCGACTCGCCCGCACGACCCATGCCGTACCCTTTCTTGGTCTTGGCTAGGATCACCGTCGGTTGACCACGATGGGCTGCAGCCGCAGCGAATGCCGCGTAGAGTTTGCGCGGATCGTGACCACCGCGCTTGAGCCCATCGATCTCGGCTAACGACATGTGTGCAACGAGTGCGCGCAGCTCCGGGTCGAGACCAAAGAATTTTTCCTGATTGTAGGCTCCGTCGTTAGCACCCAAGGTCTGATACTGTCCGTCGACGGTCTGTGAGAAGGCTTTGAGCAGCGCGTGATTCTTGTCACGCGCAAACAAAGCATCCCAGTCTGAGCCCCACAATACCTTGATGACGTTCCAGCCGGCGCCCGTGAAGAGAGCCTCGAGCTCTTGGATGATCTGTCCGTTACCACGCACCGGTCCATCGAGCCGCTGCAGGTTGCAGTTGATGATGAAGGTGAGATTGTCGAGCTTCTCGCGCGCCGCCAAGGTCAACGCCGCGATAGACTCCGGCTCGTCCATCTCGCCGTCGCCGAAAATACCCCACACCCGTCGCTGCGACGTCTGCGCGAAACCACGATGCTCGAGGTAGCGTAAAAACCGCGCTTGGTAGATCGAATTGATCGGACCGATTCCCATCGAACCGGTTGGAAACTGCCAGAAATCCGGCATCAGCCACGGATGCGGATACGAGCAAAGCCCACCTCCACCGACCTCCTGTCGATATCGAGCGAGTTGATCCTCGTTGAGTCGATCTTCGAGGTACGCACGCGCATAAATGCCGGGCGCCGAATGGGGCTGGAAGAACACGAGATCGCCACCCCCTTGCGCATCCGGACCGCGGAAGAAATGATGCAACCCAGTTTCGAAAATCTCGGCAGCCGAAGCGTACGTTGCGACGTGCCCGCCGAGCTCACCGTAAGCTTTGTTGGCCCTGACGACCATGGCAAGTGCGTTCCAACGCATGATCGCCGTCAAGCGCTCTTCCAGTGCCACATCGCCCGGATGAACCGCCTGCTCGTCGAGCGGAATGCTGTTTTGGTAAGCCGAGTACGGCATTACGTGCGCCATGACACCGAGGCGCTGCGCTTCCTGCTCCAGTTGTGTGAGCAAATACAAACCGCGCTCGCGACCACCGCTCGCTACGGCGGTGCGCAAGGCGTCCAACCATTCCCGCGTCTCTTGCGGGTCGATGTCGTTAGGCAAATTCATGCGCTGAATGATACCGACTCAACGCTGCGCAAATGTGGCGAAAGTCTCGCCGGCGATAGGCGGATGATCAGTGCCCGGAGTGACCTCGCGGCTTACGCACATTGACGGTGGCTTCAACCGGCTTGCTCAACGGCATGCTTTGCCCGCCCGAACCACTCTCGCGCGTCGTCGGCGGTGGTGCTCCCTTGAACTCGTAAGCAACGGTTCCCGGCGGGTGGCGGTACCAACCTGGGTCGGAGTAGTCGTTACGTTTCTGACCACGTCGAACCTTGACCATGCTGAACATGCCACCCATGCCAACGGCGCCGAACGGACCGTCACCCATCATCATCGGCAAGGTGTTCTTCGGCATCGGCATGCGCATGGTCGACATCTCATCCATACCACGCTCACCCATCGCCATGTAACCCGGCACGAGATCATTGATCTTCGCAGCAAGGTCATCCTGCTTTACGCCAATCATCGTCGGCACATCGTGACCCATCGCGTTCATCGTGTGATGACTCTTGTGACAATGGAATGCCCAATCGCCTTCCTCATCGGCCAGAAACTCGATCTGCCGCATTTGGCCAACGGCAATGTCCTGTGTGACTTCATATTGTCGGGTCGATATCGGCGTCGGCCCACCATCGGTGCCGGTCACCAAAAACTCATGTCCATGCAAATGAATCGGATGGTTCGTCATCGTGAGATTGCCAATGCGAATACGAACTCGATCATTGTGACGGACAACCAGAGGATCAATACCCGGAAATACCCGACTGTTCCATGACCAGATATTGAAATCGAGCATGGTCATGATCTTAGGCGTCGCACTGCCCGGGTCGATGTCGAAAGAATTCAACAGGAAACAAAAATCTCGATCGACCTCGGCAATCAACGGATGTTGATCTTTGGGATGAGTGACCCAAAACCCCATCATCCCCATCGCCATCTGCACCATCTCGTCGGCATGCGGGTGATACATGAAGGTTCCAGGGCGCCTCGCGACGAATTCATAGACAAACGTTTTGCCGGGCGGAATACCTGGCTGAGTCAACCCGACGACACCATCCATACCCGGCGGCAATCGCTGCCCATGCCAATGTACCGAGGTGATTTCCGGCAGCTTGTTGGTGACGAAAATGCGGACGCGATCTCCCTCGACCACCTCGATGGTCGGACCCGGGCTCTGACCGTTGTAGCCCCATAGATTGGCCTTGAAGCCGGGTGCGAACTCACGCTGTACAGGCTCGGCGACCAAATGGAATTCTTTGACGCCGCGATTCATTCGCCAAGGCAGCGTCCAGCCGTTGAGCGTCACCACGGGCCGGTAAGGACGACCCGAGGTCGGCACCAGCGGTGGCCGTGTGCTCGGCGACGTTTCGATCACCGGCTCGGGTAACGCGGCGAGTGCCGCTTTCGCGACAGTCGCCGCAGCGACCGCACCCCCGGTCAGACTCGCCAACTCGAAAAATCGTCGTCTGGAAGTCATCGCTCTACTCCGGGTCGACCGAGCAACGAGGCCTGCAAATCCGCCTCGGCAAGCCAGAAACGTTCACTCGATTCGATAGCTGCGATCACGGTGTCGACCTGCTCGCGCGCATCGGATAACAACTCGAACACTCCGATCAACATGCCGTTGTAGCGCAGCAGCGCCTCCTCGGACATCGCCTTTCTAAGCGGCACGAGAACGTCGCGGTGATGAACCGCATCTTCGTAGGCACTGCGGTACGCCGCATAACCGACTCGCAAATCGGATGATGCCACCAACGCGACCTGCTCCAACTCGGCAGCGGCGGCACGCAACTGCGCGCGAGCCGATCGACGCTGTAGATCACCTGCATCGAATACCGGTAGGGAAAGCTCGACCTCGAAACCGCGGGTCTCCTGCTCGCGCAACGACAGGGATACATCGGTGAGACTCGTCAGATTGGTCACTCCGTAGGCTGCGGCAGCTGAACGCCAATTTGCATTCGCCAGACGCAGATCGATCCGCGTAGCCGTGATCGTACTCGACACCTCCGGCGCGGAGATCGGGGCTGTTGGCAAGTCCGGCAATCGCGCCGGCAGAGTCAGGAGACGAACTTGATCCCCGTCGAGACCAAGCAGACGCACCAAAGATTCTCGCGATGCCAGCTCGTGCTGCCGCGCCGCGATCAAACGCGAGCGCGCATCGGCTTCGTAGCTTTGCTGACGGGCCCGCTCGAGAATGTTGAAGTTCCCCGCGGCCTCCATCCGAACGGCGAGTTCAGCACTCGCCTCGGCACTCACGAGCACACGCTCTGCGTAACGACGTTTCTCACCGGCCGCTACGGCTTCCACCCAGCTGCGACGAACGGCCGTCATCCGCTCAACGATGTCGATTGCGAGCCGAGCCCGCCCCGCTTCGACGTCGGCTGCCGCTACGCGTCGGCGTTGCGGAAAGGTCAACACATCGAGCACACCGAATGAGAACCACCGCTCGATATCGAGACCCTCAGGGGATCTCAGGCGCTCGTACGAGAAGCTCGGATTGGCGAGACGTCCGGTCATCGCGGCCGAGTTGAGCTCGCTTTCGTGCAACGCCAGCAACCGACGCATCTCTGGGCTCTGCGAGAGCGCGATTCGCAGCGCGTTCTCGCGACTGAGCGGAGTTTTCAGTAACTCGCCGATCTCGAGCACCTCATCGGTCGGCGCAGCCGCCAGACGCATTGCCTGATCGCGCTCAGTCGGCCAATCGATGGTCGTACAACCGGCCAGCATCGTCGCCAGGAGCAACATCAAAAAGCATCGCGAGAGGTTCATGACGTTAAGCATATCAAGCACGAGGTCTTGAAATCGCGTGGGTCGCTACAGCCACCAGCACGGCCAAGCCGAAACCAGCGACGAGGCCTATCTTTGGCAGGGCCAGTGTCAACGTAACGCAGAAAGTTCCGACAGACCACATCCCGCGTGTCATCCCCTTCAGGAAATGGATCGCAGCGGCTGGACCTGAGCGCGCGTGATTGAATGCCGCGACCACAAGGCCGATCGACGGAAACAGCGACGCGAATCCGCCAATCGATGCCCCGCCATGTTTGCCGAGTTCGCTTGTGATGAGGGTGACCAACGCACCCGTCACCATTCGCGCCGGCAACTCGAGCGGGTGCGGCGATGCCTTGACCTGCGCAGCGAGCTGATCGTTCGTCGTGAGCTCCGGGGCACCCAGCTCCGGCATAGCCGCCGCGGACCACCAGAGCGCAGCGACGACGGCAATGGCCGCAAGGAAAATCGTCAGATCCAACCGCCACAATAACCCTGCAACCAAACACCAGATCAAGATCCCGAACATCGCGGCGACCGACCACGTTCTACGCACGGCCAACCGCGCATAGACGACGTAAAAAATCATCGCGGGCACGATAGCGATGAACGCCGACTGGGCGGCCGCAGCGCCAAACTGAGCGCCATTTTCGAAAGCTAGAATAAACAGGATAGGTCCAGCGACGATCGGAAAACTCCCGAGCCAACCACCCACCCGCTGACCGTAGCGACGGCCGACCAACGTCACCGAGGCAATCAAAGCCGGAACGAGCAGAATCTTGAGAAAAAGAGTGTCGGGAGCGCTCATCGGGCGCCGACGATGCTCCAATGGCGCCGCGACGGCAAGCCACACCCTGTGCTAACCTTTTTTCCGTGGTTCGTTCCTCCCGTCTGATCAGTCGAGTCATCTGGTGGTGCTGCGCTGCACTGCTTTTGACGCAGCTGTTCGGCATCCACGCTCACCGGGTCGATGCCACGGCTGCGCACGGCCACAGCCACTTCGAATGGCACTTCGCGCATAGCGGTCTCTACGCGCTCGATTCCAGCGATAGCAACAGCGGTGCCGAAGACACCTCAGGGCATGGTGACTCCAACGCCGATGGCCTGAAATCCTTTGTGATGAAAACGCTCGGTACGCTGGCAGTTGCCCTGCCCGCGATGGCTCTGCTGTTGTCGCCACCATTGACGCAGCCAGTGCGGCTGGCGCTGCAGCATAGTCAGCGCATCGTCGCGCGACCTCCGCGCTACTCGATAAAACCGCCGACGCAAGCACCTCCACTTCGCTGAGCGTATCGACGGCGTGCCGGGGACAACCCCGCGGCCGTTTGTTCGTTTTTCTCAGGATCAGGAGATGTTCGTGCGAGTTCCAACACCTTTCTTCGCTATTGTTGCGGCTCTTGTCGTGATCGGCTCGGTGAGCGCCAGTCACTCGGCCGAACCGCTGACCTTGGCCGCCGCCGTTGATAGGACGCTGCGTAGCAATCCGGATCTGGCCGTTCTGCCCGCGCGCAAACTCGAGCAAAACGCACGCATCGAGCTCGCGGGCCTTCGACCCCAACTGGCGATCGACGCGCAGATCGAGAACGCATTTGGGTCCGGCGCCTATCGCGACTTGAACGGCACTGAAGCAAGCCTGTCGCTCTCGCAGGTCATCGAACTCGGTGACCAACGTCGTAAGCGACTCGCCGCCGCTCGCGACGGGATGGATACGCTCGAGCTTGCGCAAACCGTCGCGCAACTCGATGTCGTCGCCGAGACGACCCGCCGCTACATCGAACTCGCGAGTGAAGAGCAACAACGAACCCTCGCCGCTCAATGGCTCGCGGCATCTCAACGCAAGACGAGCGAAGTCGAGCGACGAGTCAAAGCCGCTCGAGATCCCGAGGTCGAACTCGTTCGAGCGCAAATCGATCTGTCCCGCGCCGAGCTCAGTGTGCGAGTTGCCGCGGATCGCGTGCGGATTGCGCAGCGCAAACTCGCGGCTATGTGGGGGGCAACAGAACCGGACTTTCAGCGGATTGATGCCGACCTCTTCAACCTGCCCAACATCGAAGCCTTGCAGCACCGCATGGAGAAGATCGCAAGCAGTGCCGACTTCCTCTTGTTCGCTACGGAAATTCGTCAGCGCGAGGCGGAAATGGCACTAGCGAAAGCCCAAGCGCGCGCGAGTATCACCGTCAGTGCTGGAATACGTCGTCTGGAAGCGACGGGCGATCAGGCGTTTATCGCTGGATTTTCCATGCCGCTCGCGAGCGCGCGTTATGCCAAGCCGCGAATCGCAGAAGCACAGGCGCGTCGCGACGGATTGGAGCGCGAACGAGACGCAGCGCTGATCAAGGCCCGTGCGAGCCTGTTTGAAGTCGCCGCGCGCCTGACACACGCCGTCGAAGAAGCACAAACGCTACGTGACGACTTGCTTCCGCGCATGGAGACAGCCGTCACAGCGACTGAATACGCCTGGCAGCGTGGACGTTACGGCTATATCGAATTGACCGAAGCACAGCGCGAGCAGCTCGCGCTTCGTCTCGCTCTCATCACCGCCGCCACCAACGCGCATCTCTATCGCATCGAGATCGAAAGACTGACTGGAGACTCACCATGAACCGCATCCTCAACGGCTCACTGCTGATCGGCCTCGCGCTGACGCTCGGCGCCTGTGGCAATCCGTCGGGGTCGCACGCCCATGACGAGCACGCGCACGAAACCCATGCGGATCATGCACACGACGAGCCCAGCCGTGGTCCCCACGGAGGACGATTGCTCTCGAAAGATAACTTCACGCTTGAGTTGTCTATTTTCGAAACCGGCGTCGAACCCCACTTTCGCGCTTACGCCACCGTCGGTGGAAAACCGATTCCGCCGGATCAAGTCGACCTAAATGTGGAATTACTCCGCATCAATGGCTTGCCAGGCGGTCGAATTGACCAGCACGCGTTCTCTCCCGAGGGCGATTATCTACGCGGCGTCTCGATCGTTGAGGAGCCTCATTCGTACCGTGCGGTAGTGCGCGCACGTCACCAGGACCAAAACTACGAGTGGACATTCGAATCACCCGAAGCTCAGGTCGAGATCGCATCGACCATGGCTACTTCGAATCAAATCGCTTTCGGTGAAGCCGGCCCCGGCACGATACGCGAAACGCTGACTCTCACCGGACGCGTCGAACCCAACGCCGAACGAGCCCGATCGGTACGAGCCCGCTTTCCGGGTACCGTGCGCAGCGTCGCCGTGCAAGTCGGCGATGTCGTTTCGGCGGGCCAAACCTTGGCCACCATCGAAAGTGATGACAGTCTGCAGACCTATGCCGTGACCGCACCGATCGGCGGCACGGTGGTCACGAGATCTGCCAATCCCGGTGAGTCCTCCGGCAGCGATCCGCTATTCGAAATTATCGATCTCAAGTCATTGTGGGCGAATCTGGCCGCGTTTCCCTCCGATCGCGCCAAACTGCGACAAGGTCAAATGGTCGATCTACTCGCTGCTGATGGAAGCGCCCAGGCTCGCAGCAAGATTTCACTGATCTCGAGCTCGATCACGGGTCCAACCTCGACCGTACGCGTGGTGATAGACAATCGTGATTCGAAGTGGACACCCGGTCAGTTCTTGAATGCCAACGTCACGATCAACGAATCACCCGCAGCGCTAACCGTGCCGGTTGCCTCTTTACAAATGATGGGCGATGCAGAAGTGGTTTTTCTGGTCGAGGGCGAGAGATACCAAGCACAGCCCGTGGAAACGGGCCGCCGCGATAGCGAGCGAGTGGAAATTTTGAGCGGGCTTGCTAACGGAGCACGCATCGTCACGCGCAACTCGTTCCTGATCAAAGCCGATATCGAAAAGTCTGGCGCGGCGCACGAGCACTAAGGAGTCATTCTATGCTCGAAACACTCCTGCGTTTCTCGCTCGCTCAGCGATGGCTGATCATCGGCTTGGTATCAGCGTTCGCTGCGCTTGGCGTCTACGACGCGTTCAAGCTGCCGATCGATGCTGTACCCGACATCACGAACGTCCAGATCCAAATCAATACCGAAGCGCCCGGGTACTCACCGGTCGAGGCTGAGCAACGGGTGAGTTACATCGTCGAGAACGCGATGGCCGGTCTGCCGCGACTCGACTACACCCGCTCGTTATCGCGCTACGGTCTCTCGCAGGTGACGGTGGTGTTCGAAGACGGAACGGACATCTACTTTGCCAGGCAGCTCGTCGCGGAACGTATCGAGAAGGTCAAAACTGCGCTGCCATCGGGCTTGTCGCCCGAGATGGGTCCGATCTCGACCGGCCTTGGCGAAATCTTCATGTTCACGGTCGATGCCGACCCTGCCGCTCGTCGCGCCGATGGGAAGCCCTACGATGCCTACGATTTGCACGATGCCATGCAATGGATCGTCAAACCGCAACTAGCCCAAGTTCGCGGCGTGACCGAGGTCAACAGTATCGGTGGTTACGAGCGGCAACTCGTGGTCGCACCGCAACCAAGCAAGTTATTGGCCTACGGTCTCAACTTGGACGATCTGACCCACGCACTGGACGCCAACAATGCCAACCGGGGTGCGGGATATATCGAACAGCATGGCGCTCAGGTGCTCATACGCTCACCGGGCCAATTCACCCAAGTCGACGATGTCAAACGCGTCGTGATTCGTCGCGTTGACGGGGCACCCGTCACCCTCGGCGAAGTCGCCGACGTGAACTGGGGAAGTGCGCTGCGCACGGGTGCGGCTACCATGAACGGTCGCGAGGTGGTACTCGGGACCGTCTTCATGCTGATTGGCGAGAACTCGCGCGAGGTCGCGCAGGCCGTTGGCCAAAAACTCAGCGATATCCAACGGAGTCTGCCTGCCGGCATCGAAGTTCGCGCCGTGTATGACCGCACGCGTCTCGTCGACAAGACTCTCGAGACGATCCAGAAAAATCTGATTGAGGGCGCCCTGCTCGTCATCGTCGTGCTCTTCGTATTGCTCGGCAATCTTCGAGCAGCCTTGATCACCGCGCTTGTGATTCCGCTGGCGATGCTCGCGACGGTGACTGGTATGGTGGAAAACCAGGTCAGCGCCAATCTCATGTCGCTCGGCGCACTGGACTTCGGCCTCATCGTCGACGGCGCCGTGATCATCGTCGAGAACTGTATCAGGCGCTTGGCCGAAGCCCAGCAGTATCGCGACTCACCGCTCTCGCTACGCGAGCGACTCGAAACGGTGTACGAATCCACCAACGAAGTCGTCAGACCGAGTTTGTTTGGTGTCGCGATTATCACGGCCGTCTACTTCCCTCTCTTTGCGCTGACGGGTGTCGAGGGCAAGATGTTCGAACCGATGGCAATCACCGTCGTGATGGCATTGATCGCAGCGCTCGTGCTGTCATTAACCTTCGTACCCGCCGCGGTCGCCATACTGCTGACCGGCAAGATCACAGAAAAGCACAATCCAGTGATGCAATGGGCGAGCGATCGCTATGCACCATTGCTGGGCTGGGCGATCCAGAGCCGTCGCACCGTGATATCCCTCGCCGCAGGACTCGTCCTCGTCTGCTTACTGATTGCCACTCGGATGGGCAGCGAGTTCGTACCGAGTCTTGACGAGGGTGATGTCGCGTTGCATGCCATGCGAATCCCGGATACCTCTTTGACTCAAGCAGTCAGCATGCAAGGCGCACTCGAAGACGAGATACGCAAACTGCCCGAGGTGGAACGCGTGCTGGCCAAAATCGGCACGGCCGAGGTCGCTACGGACCCGATGCCACCGTCGGTCGCCGATACCTATGTCATTCTCAAAGATCGTGACGAGTGGCCGGATCCACGCAAACCGAAAGTGCAGTTCGTCGAGGAGCTCGAGCAGGCCTTATCAAAAGTGCCCGGTAACAACTACGAGTTCACTCAGCCGATCCAAATGCGCTTCAACGAGTTGATCTCGGGGGTACGTTCCGATCTTGCGATCAAAATCTACGGCGATGATCTTGATGTGTTGACCGCGCAAGCTGAACGGATCGAACGGATACTTGCCGAGATTCCAGGTGCTGCCGACGTCAAAACCGAGCAAATATCCGGACTGCCAATCATGAGCGTCGTGCCCAAGCGCGACATGCTCGCCCGTTACGGCCTATCGGTTACCGATGTCCAAGAGGTCGTAACGACGTACTTCGGTGGAGCAAACACCGGCACTCTTTACGAAGGCGACCGACGCTACGACATCGTCGTACGACTCCCGGAGGCGTTGCGTTCGGACGTCACGACAGTCGGACAAATCACCATTGCGCTGCCCGATGGCGGCTACGTCCCCTTACGGGAAATTGCCGATGTCACGATTGCCCCGGGTCCGAACCAGATCCAACGTGAGCAAGGCAAACGCCGTGTGGTGATCACCGCTAACGCGCGCGGTCGTGACCTTGGCAGTCTCGTCGCTGAAGCACAGCAACTGATCGACACCGAAATCACGTTGCCCGAGGGGTACTGGCTGGATTACGGCGGCACCTTCGAACAGCTCGAATCCGCGAGTCAACGCTTGATGATCGTCGTGCCGGCGACTCTGTTAATGATCCTTGGACTGTTACTGCTCGCCTTCCGATCGCTCAAAGACGCTTTGATTATTTTCAGTGGTGTACCTTTAGCTCTCACAGGCGGCATTCTCGCGCTATGGTTGCGCGGCATTCCTCTCTCGATCAGCGCAGCGGTGGGCTTTATCGCACTCTCGGGAGTGGCCGTGCTCAACGGACTCGTCATGGTGAGCTTCATCCGCCGCCTGCGTGAAGACGGGCAATCGCTGCAGGATGCGATCACCCACGGCGCGCTCACCCGCTTGCGGCCGGTCATGATGACCGCCCTCGTTGCCGCACTCGGCTTCGTGCCAATGGCCTTCAACACCGGGATTGGCAGCGAGGTACAGCGCCCCCTGGCGACGGTGGTCATCGGCGGCATTGTCTCTTCGACGCTGTTGACGTTACTCGTATTGCCGGCGCTCTACCGCATGCTGCATGCCAGAGAGGCGCAAACGAGTTGATCAGGCAGGTTGTTTGGTTCAAGCGTGATCTGCGTTGCCACGATCATGCGCCGCTCGCCGCCGCCGCGGCGCGTGGACCTGTGCTCGCGTTGTACGTGATCGAACCGGACTTATGGCAGCAGCCCGATAGTTCGTCGCGCCACTGGCAATTCATTCGTGAGAGCCTGATCGAGCTGTCGCAAGCTCTGGGAGGCTTGGGTGGCGAGCTCGTCATACAAATTGGCAGTCTGACGCAGGTTCTACAGCAGCTGCGTCTGGCCTTTGGCGTATTCGAGCTGCATTCTCACGAAGAGACAGGCAACGCCTGGACTTACGCGCGTGACCTGCAGGTTGCTGGGTGGTGTTCTACCAATGGAATCGTTTGGCGCGAGTATCCGTCGAACGGCGTCATCCGCCGCCTCGGCAACCGCGACCGTTGGGCTGGCCTGCGCAATACGACGATGGGAAAACCGCAGGTGGAACTACCGATCGCTATTGCATTTGCGCCGCGGCCAGACACGCTACCTGCGATACCGATACCCGAGGTTGCCGACCCGCGCTTCGGTCCGAGCACTCCGCGCGTACAGCGCGGTGGTCGCACCGAAGCGCTCAAAGTCCTCGCGAGCTTTCTCGATGATCGCTCCGAGCGCTACATGACGACGATCTCCAAACCGGGTGTCTCGGCGCGACATTGCTCGCGTCTTAGCGCTCACATCGCGTACGGCACGCTTTCTGTCCGCGAGATCGAACACTCTCTGCGACGACGTATCGATCACCTCGAGGGGATCGGTGACCCATCGAGCTTGCGGTGGGCGAGGCAACTACAGGCCTTTGGCTCGCGTCTCGCATGGCGCTGTCATTTCGTGCAAAAGCTCGAACAGCAACCGTCCATCGAAACCCACTGCATGCATCCAGCGTTTGAAGGCATGCGCGAAAACGACTTTAGACAAGACTGGTTCGATGCCTGGTGTGCGGGTCAGACCGGCTATCCCTTGGTTGACGCGTGTATGCGCTCGTTGCACGCCAACGGTTGGATTACCTTTCGGATGCGCGCGATGCTCGTTGCTTTTGCAAGTTATCACCTGTGGCTTGATTGGCGACGCACGGCGCCCTTCATGGCACGCCTATTCACCGACTACGAGCCCGGCATTCACTACAGCCAGTTTCAGATGCAATCCGGTGTTACGGGTATCAATGCCACTCGCATCTATAACCCCGTCAAACAATCGTACGATCATGACTCGGAAGGTCGCTTCATCCGTCGTTACATTCCAGAGCTCAAAGATGTGCCGGAAGAATTCATTCACGAACCCTGGTTGATGAACTCGCCACCGACGGGCTATCCGTCTCCGCTCGTCGATCACGAGGCGGCCGCTAGAGTTGCGAAACAACGAATGACAGCCTATCGGCGTGGCGAGGACTTTCGCGAACAGGCTGCTGAGGTGTTCCGCAAACTCGGTAGTCGCACTCGCCCGAACGAGCGACGCACCAAAAAACCCAAAGTCACACCGGCCGAGCCGCTGCCGCAGTTGAAGCTCGATCTCTAGATCAGCCGCCGAAGGGCGCGACGCCGATCAAAGCTTCGTGCCAACGGCCAACGAAAACGCCGTAAAGCGCCAAACCGCCAATCACGACTACCGCATCGTTGACGGCGGATCTCGGCAAACTCGGCGTGTTCGCGGGCGCCCGTCGTTTGAGCGAAATTCGATCCATCACCGCCCAAGCCAAGAACGCGCCAAACAGCACGATATCGGCGAGCATGCCGTTGGCCAGAAGATGCGA
>JBDLSG010000003.1:0-107095 GCA_039799645.1 Pseudomonadota bacterium
ACCGACTCGGCGACACCCCTACACGACACCGTCGCCTTAGCGGCTCGTTTTAAAGAATCGTTGCCCTATGCACTGACAGGCGCACAGCAACGCAGTCTCGACGATATCGAGCGCGATCTACAGCAAGTACAACCGATGGTTCGTCTAGTACAGGGTGATGTTGGCTGTGGCAAAACGGTTGTCGCAGCAGCAGCGGCCGCTCGCGCGATCGGTAGTGGCTGTCAGGTTGCGCTGATGGCTCCCACCGAGCTGCTCGCAGAGCAGCATCAAAAAAATCTCGATGCCTGGTTCCGGCCTCTCGGTATCACGGTTGGGCTTGTCACGGGATCACAGCCCGCCCGAACGCGGCGCAGTGCGCTTGAGGCTATCGCCGCAGGTGATCTGCCATTAGTGGTGGGCACTCACGCACTTTTCCAGGATGGAGTGCAGTTTTCCAAACTCGCACTCGTCATCGTCGATGAGCAGCATCGATTCGGTGTTCAGCAAAGACTGCGTCTTGCCGAGAAGGGCCTACATGAGAACCGACATCCTCATCAATTGATCATGACGGCAACGCCGATACCACGCACGCTGGCCATGACGGCTTATGCGGATCTCGACGTATCAATCATCGACGAGCTCCCACCCGGCCGAACTCCCGTCAAAACCGTCGTCGCCGCACAGACGCGTCGCGACGAGGTCGTTGCACGAATCGCGGCAGCTTGCCGCGTGGGCAGACAAGCTTATTGGGTCTGTCCGCTAATCGACGAGTCCGAAGAATTGCAATGTCAGGCCGCCGAGGAAACGGCGGTATCCTTGACCGAGGCTTTACCGGAGTTCCGGGTCGGTCTGGTTCATGGGCGTATGAAAGCCAAAGAAAAAGAAGCCGTGATGCTCGAGTTCAAGGCGGGTCGCATTCAACTGCTAGTCGCGACGACCGTGATCGAGGTTGGCGTAGACGTGCCCAACGCTACCGTGATGGTGATCGAAAACGCCGAACGGATGGGTCTTGCACAGTTGCATCAATTACGCGGCCGTGTTGGGCGCGGCTCACACGAAAGCAGTTGCGTGCTGCTATACCGGGCACCGCTCGGCGCCTTGGCACGCGCGCGGTTGGACGCCATTCGCGACAGTAACGATGGTTTCGACATCGCACAGCGCGACCTCGAGTTGCGAGGACCTGGAGAATTGCTCGGCACTCGACAAACCGGGTTGGCACGGATGCGCGTGGCGGATCTGGCACGTGATGTCGACCTACTCCCGGAGGTGCATCGCGCAGCCGAGACGCTGCTCGCACAACATCCAGATAGAATCGCCCCTCTCACGGCACGCTGGATTGGATCGGACGATAAATATGGCCGCATCGGCTGAGCTCAAGACTTCAGCAACGGACGGTTTGCCTGCGCCGTTGCCTTCATCGGTCATGTGGCTACCCGCCTCAGCGCTCAACTGCTACGAGGGTGACGTAATACATCGCGAGTGGCTGTTGACGCCTGGTCTTCTGACGCAGCGAATTCGCGCTGCTGCTACAGATCAATTTTCGATGCGCTTGCTGAACGAGCGTCGTTGCGGTGACGAGTTTGTGCGTGAAATCGACATGAGTTGTGACAACACGGTGTGGTTGTTCGCACACACTCGTATTCCGGTTGACACTGCGAAACGACATGACTGGCTGACGCGAATCGGCGAACGTACGCTCGGCGAAGCGATCGCGGAAAAAACCTCGCTGGAACGCGCGCCGTTTCGTTTTGCTCAAGCCTATCCAGATACGTGGCTCGTTGAGCGTGCTCTAAAACATGCTGGACTCGCACCGCGCCCGCTTTGGGTACGGCATTCGGCATTTCGGATCGAAGCCGCGCCGTTCGATCTCTACGAAGTCTTCATGCCGAGCATTGGTTCAAGATGAGTGCAGCGTGGCAGCGTCGTTGGCGCGAATACGTGCTATTGACACGACTCGACAAGCCGATTGGCATTTTGCTCTTGCTTTGGCCTGTATTGTGGGCTCTCTGGATCGCTGCGGATGGCTTGCCGCCGCTTTGGATCCTCACCGTCTTTCTGGCCGGAACGGTTCTCACCAGATCGGCAGGCTGCATCGTCAATGATTTCGCCGATCGAGACATCGACCCGCATGTCGAACGTACTCGTGATCGACCTCTCGCCGCAAGACGGGTATCGCCTTACGAAGCGCTGACTCTCTTCACAGTACTGATGCTCGGATCGCTCGCGTTAGTCCTGACTCTCGGGTGGCAAGTCACCGCTTACGCGCTGATTGCGGCATTGTTGTTGCTGACATATCCGCTGTTCAAACGATTTTTTCCGGCACCGCAGTTGTATCTCGGCGTAGCCTTCGGCTGGGGCGTGCCAATGGCATTCGTAGCAGTGCAAGGTCATGTTCCACCGATCGGCTGGTGGATCTTCGCCGTCACGGTATTGTGGGCTTTGATCTACGATACGTACTATGCCATGGTCGATCGAGAGGACGATCTAAGAATCGGTGTGCGCTCGACAGCGGTATGGTTCGGCAAAGCGGATCTTGCCATCATTGCAGTGTTACAGCTTTTGATGATTGCGGGTCTTTGGAAAATCGGCACCCTGTCGAATCTGGGATCGCTCTATTTTATTTCCATTTTGATCTCAGCTCTCGTCTTTCACAGAAATCTTTGGTGGGCGAGGCATCGTGATCGTGTGCAGTGCTTTCGTGCCTTTCTAGGCAATCATCAGGCAGGGCTCATCGTGTTCGTCGGCATCGTGCTCGCAACCGCCCAACGCTGAACGCTCACTCCCGGTAGCGATTCAAGCGCAGTGCTCGCGGCATCGAGGGTCGCGCCGGTTGTTCGCACGTCATCGATCAGGGCGATAACGGTCGAATCACCCACTCCAAGTCGAGCAGCAGGGTGTAGTTCGAAGGCGCCCTGCACATTGTCACGACGCCGTGCAGCCGACAGAGTGGTTTGAGGACGAGTGGAGCGAGAGCGGATCAGTATGCGCTGATCGACCGCGACGCCGAGCCACATGGCAGCGAACCTAGCGATCTGCGCCGCCTGGTTGAAGCCGCGTTCTGCTCTGCGCGCAGCATGCAGCGGCATCGGTATCAGCAACGAGACGGGCGCAGCGCCGCTCGCCTGCGACCAACCCGCGAGTAAGGCACCAAAGATCGCCGCCCAACGCCAGTCGGCATGAAACTTCAATGCGCGTAATCCTTCGTCCACGGGCGACGCGTAACGCAGCGGAACCACGTCGGTCAGCGGCCCGTCGATGAACGGTAGGGCGCGCAGGCAGCGACGACATAGATCGAGATAGCGCAGATCCGTTGCGCCGCTGCATAGAAGGCATCGAGCCGGCCAGAATCGAAAGCTCCACCGAAACATCAACGGCAGCTGACCGAGTGATTCGTCGCTACCAGTCCCAGCTCGCCAGTCGAGCCAGTCGATTGTCGACTCGATCAGGGGTTCGAGGTTGACAGGCCCCGGGGTCGCAAGGAACATCGCCATGGCCGAAGCCTGCAGATGCCCTCTCGTAGTGCGCAAAGCGCCTTTCGGCCTATCTACACCACAAATGGAAATACCATGACGATCGCACCCCGCCACGACTGGACCGTCGACGAAGTCGAAGCCCTGTTCGCACTGCCGTTCGCGGACCTCATCCATCGTGCACAAACGGTGCATCGCGAACACCATGCAGCCAACACCGTGCAGATGAGCACCCTGCTGTCGGTGAAGACGGGAGCCTGTCCTGAGGACTGCGCCTACTGTCCGCAAAGCGTGCGTTACGACACCGGCCTCGACCGCGAAGCCTTGATGGCGGTAGATGATGTTGTCACTCGTGCCCGCACGGCGCGTGAAGCGGGCGCAACTCGCTTTTGCATGGGCGCAGCGTGGCGTTCACCGAAAAAGCGGGATATCGAGGTCATGTCGGCGATGATTCGCGGTGTACGCGAACTCGGTATGGAGACCTGCGCTACCCTCGGCATGCTCAACAAAGAGCAAGCGCGCGAATTGCGTGACGCAGGCCTCGATTACTACAACCACAACATCGACACATCACCCGAGTACTACGACAAAATCATCACGACGCGCGATTTTCAGGATCGCCTTGACACACTGGAAGCGGTTCGTGAAGCGGGTATGAACGTCTGCTGCGGTGGCATCGTCGGCATGGGCGAAACCGTGCGTGATCGAGCCCGTATGCTGCAGGTGCTCGCCAATCTCGAACAGCATCCCGAAAGCGTGCCCATCAACCAACTTGTCGCCGTGCCGGGTACGCCATTAGCTGATCAAGCACCGATCGATCCGTTCGACTTCATCCGCACCATCGCTGTCGCGCGAATTTTGATGCCGAGCTCGGCCGTCAGATTATCGGCGGGTCGCGAACAAATGTCAGATGAGTTGCAGGCGCTCGCGTTCCTCGCGGGTGCAAACTCGATTTTCTACGGTGAGAAATTGCTGACCACCGGTAATCCCGACGTCGAACACGATCGACGCTTGCTCGATCGTCTCGGTATGCGCACAGCACCCGGGGTGATCGGTGCGTCGCACGCCTGAAGCACTCACCGATGCACTGAGCGCACTCGACGCTCGCCAACGGCGCAGGCGTCGACACTGCGTGCCCTCCGGGACGATCGACTTTTGCAGCAACGATTATCTCGGCCTGCGAGCACACCCGTTGGTGCGTTCTGCGATGATCGACGCGGCAAGTCGGGGCGCGATCGGTGCTGGTGCATCACATCTCGTCAGCGGACACGATCCCGAACACGATTTACTCGAGCGTGCACTCGCCGATTTCACCGGCCGCGAGCGAGCGATGGTGTTCTCCACCGGCTACATGGCGAACCTCGGCGTCATCACAGCGCTCGTCGAGCGTGATGATCTCATCCTGCAGGATCGCCTCAATCACGCATCTTTGATCGACGCAGCACTGCTTGCCCGTACTCGCGAATTCAAACGCTACCCACACAATGATGCTGAAGCAGCCGCTTGCGCACTCAGACACTTCAGAAAAGAACACCCCAAAGCAGGCGCCTTGATTGCGACCGATGGTGTTTTCAGCATGGATGGCGATATCGCGCCCGTGGCTGCGCTCGCCAAGCTCGCGCAAGCGGAATCCGCGTGGTTTGTGGTCGATGATGCGCACGGTCTCGGTGTCGTCGGCGCAGAGGGGCGTGGCGTCTGCGAACAGCAACATCTTGATCAAAAAGCCGTGCCTATTCTGATCGGCACTTTCGGCAAGGCTCTCGGCACCTTTGGTGCCTTCGTTGCCGGTGAGTCCGCATTGATCGAGTGGTTGATCCAGAGTGCACGCACCTACATCTACACCACGGCATTGCCACCACCCATCGCTGCTGCTACACGACGCGCCTTGCAGCTCGTCGATCAGGAACGTTGGCGGCGCGAAAAATTGCATGAGCTAATCCAGCTGTTCCGTGACGGGGCGCAGCGCCGCGGAATTGTCGTGATGCCATCGATGACCGCCATCCAGCCGGTCGTCTGCGGTTCCTCTGCCATGGCATTGCAAGCCAGTGCTTACTTGCGGGATCACGGCTTTCACGTCGCAGCGATTCGCCCCCCTACTGTTCCAGAGGGCAGCGCGCGCCTTCGCATCACACTCAACGCCCATCATCAAGCCGACGAAGTCGAGCGCTTGCTGGCAGCGCTGGAAGGAGCGATTTCGCACGCGCTCAAAACGGAAACATCGACATGAGCGCAATTCCACTCGTGATGCTGCATGGCTGGGCGCTCAATCTACGGGTGTTCGACGAGCTCGTGAGGGAGCTCGAAGCGCCTGCATCCCAACCGCGCTTCGATATCTCACGCTTCGATTTGCCGGGACATGGGCGTGCACCGGAGCCATCCGATCTTTATAGCGATAATGCAGACGGTGCGTGGGATATCGGCAAAGTCGCCGACTTCGTTCTCAAAGAAATGCCAGAGCGCTGTATTCTGCTAGGCTGGTCGTTGGGTGCAAAAGTCTCGATGGAAATTGCCGCCCGAGCACCAGAGCGTATCCAAGGACTGATTCTGATCAGTGCGACCCCCAAGTTCGCCCGTAGCGATGATTGGCCCCATGGAACAAACCCAACTGCGCTCGATGCACTTGGGCGACACCTTCGCGACGACTACCGTCGAACCGTCAATGATTTTTTATCGTTACAAGTGCGTGGCAGCATGCACGCAGAAGAAACTCTGACTAACCTTCGTAACGCACTGCTGGCGCAAGGCGAGTGTCAGCCGGCGACTTTGCTGCGTTCGCTACGTCTTCTGCACCAGATCGATCAACGACCGCGCTTACCGCTCATTCAAGCACCGACGCTGGTCATTGCAGGTCAGTACGACCGGGTCGTCCATCCGGGTGCGACGCAAGCCGCAGCCGCCCTGATTCCGAACGCGCGCTATCAGGAATTGCCGCGTTGCGGGCATGCTCCGTTCATTTCGCATGTTCATGAAGTGGTGGAGTTGCTTCAAGAGTTTGCAGCGGAGCTCACATCGTGAGCATTGATCGTCGCGCGCTTGGTAGGGCTTTTGGATCGGCGAGTAGTCGCTACGATGAAGTAGCGCTTCTGCAACGCACTGTTCGTCGAGAGCTGCTCGAGCGGCTGGATCACTTTTCGGCAACACCGAAGGTCGTCATCGACTTAGGTGCAGGCACTGCAGCAGCCACACGAGAATTGAAAGCGCGCTACCCGACAGCCACGGTGGTTGCGGCCGACCTCTCTCTTGGGATGCTGCGTCACGCGCAGAAGGCGAGTGGCTGGCTCGATCGACTTTGGGCATCCAAGCGAATCGAGATGGCGGCCATCGACGCACATCGATTGCCCTTTCGATCGGGCAGTGTCGATCTAATTTTCAGCAACTTGATGCTGCAGTGGTGCGACCTCGATGAGGTATTCGGCGAAGTGCGTCGCGTACTGTCGCCGCAGGGATGGTTCGCTTTCAGCACCTTCGGCGTCGGCACCTTGCATGAGTTGCGCAGTGCCTGGGCAACCGTCGATTCAAGTCAACGCGTACACGAATTCTTCGACATGCACGATATTGGAGCAGCGTTGACGCGTGCGGGATTACGCGAACCCGTCCTCGATATCGATCGACATGTGCTGAAGTACCCGGACCCAATTGCGCTCATGCGTAGCATCAAAGAAATAGGTGCAGGTAACGCGGCGCAAGAGAGGCCGCGTGGACTGACCAGCCCGCGCGTTCTTCAGGCGGTAAGCAAGGCATATCCGCGTAACGGCAAGCAAGGCGATGTCGTCGCCACTTGGGAGATCGTCTACGGCGCAGCCTTCGGCGCGCCGGCTAGAGTGTCGGCGTCGTCGTACGATGCAACCGAGATCGTCGTGCCGTTTCCGAAGCCGGGAGCAAGGCGTCAACAATGAAGGATGGGCTGTTCATCACCGGTACCGATACCGGTGTTGGTAAAACACGGATCGCCGCGGCGCTACTGAAGGCGGGAGCCCAAGCCGGTCTCGCCATGGCACCGATGAAGCCGATTGCTTCAGGAGCGGAATTCTTTGATGTCGGGGACGGGCGTCGCGAGTTGCGTAACGACGATGCCCTCGCGCTGCTCGAGGCGGCGGGTGGTCGCTTCGACTATGCGGCCGTCAATCCCTACTGTTTCGAGCCGGCGATTTCGCCCCATATCGCGGCCATGGATGCGGGAGTGACCGTCGATCCCGCACGACTTGGGGCGGCTGCTCGAAATCTTGCAACCAAATGCGACTGGCTGGTGGTCGAAGGCGCAGGTGGCTGGTTTGCCCCTCTCGGACCCGAACTGACCATTGCGGAGCTCGCCGGCGCGCTGAACCTGCCTATTCTGCTCGTGGTCGGGTTGCGGCTCGGCTGTCTGAATCACGCGATGTTGTCGCGCCAAGCGATTGAAAGATCAGGCCTCACGCTCGCGGGCTGGGCGGTTAGCGAGATCGATCCGACGATGCCGCGCCGCGCGGAAAACCTGGCAACCCTGCGCGGGACCTTCGGTTGTGAGCCGCTACTGCACCTAGGCTTCGACCCCGCACCGGCCGCTGAGCTTGAGGCAGGCACACGCGCCCTAAAGCAACTCGGCTGGCTGTCCGAAGGTCAGACGGACTCTACATAACCCTCTGATATTGATAGTTTTTCGAGCTTGACTTAGCATCCGATCATCAACCACCACCCCGCTTCCCGAGCCGGCACACGACAATGCGGATCGAGCTGTCGCCCAACTGTTCGCTGAGCCCACAGGGTGCGCGCTGGTTCTTTGGGAGCGTCTGCGTGGCTTCGATGTCGGTGGCACTGCCGCTGACCTTCATGGGCTACTGGCCCGTACTGCCCTTCGCCGGTGCGGAACTGGCGCTGCTCTTTTGGGCTCTGCGCAGCTCGATGGCCAGAAGATACGAAAAGCAGACCATCACGATCTCGTCCGAGACGGTGGAGATCGAAGACTGTCACCCACCGCGACAATCATGCGTCGTGTTCCCGCGACACTGGGCGCAAGTTAGAATCCGCGCGGGGGATTCGCCGCTGCATCCGAGTCGACTAACGGTCGAGTCGCATGGGCGCCGCCACGAGATCGGCTCCTTTCTCAACGAGCAGGAGCGTCAGGCTCTGGCGTTGCGACTGAAGCGCCTGATCGGCCGCGTGGATGAGTCTCCCCCGTTACCCGCCCACGGCGGAGGTGCGCCTTGAATTTTTCGAGGTGTCGCAACCTCTTGGGCGGCATCGTTCATCCGATTTCGTTTAAGAACTGAGCAGACCATGAGCAGACAAATTCGACACGTCCTGAATTCCGCCGCAGCCTCGTTGGTTGCTGCCTTTGCGCCGCTTGCAGCACACGCGGAATGGGGCAACCTCAACATGCCCGTGGGCGTAACCGAGTTGTCCAAGCAAATCCACGCGCTGCACATGACTATTTTTTGGTGGTGTGTGGCGATCGGCGTGTTCGTATTCGGTTGGATGATTTGGTCGCTGGTCGCGTTCCGCAAATCTAAGGGCGCAGTGCCTGACACCTCGATCACCCACAGCACGAAAGCGGAGATCATCTGGACGCTGATCCCGGTCGTGATCCTCGTGATCATGGCGATCCCGGCAGCACGCACCTTGATCGCCATCGAAGATACCCGTAACACCGAGCTGAGCATCAAGGTCACGGGCTACCAGTGGAAGTGGCACTACGACTATCTCGGCGAGGATGTGAAGTTCTTCTCCGCGCTTGATCGCGCTAGCGACGAAACGCGTCAGCTGCAGTCCGGGCGTGACCCGAACGAAGTAGCCGATTACCTGCTGAACGTCGATAAGCCGCTGGTTGTTCCCGAAGACACCAAGGTGCGCCTGCTCCTCACCGCACAGGACGTCATCCACGCTTGGTGGGTGCCGCAGTTCGGAATGAAGAAAGACGCCATTCCGGGCGTCGTCAACGAATTGTGGTTCAAGGTCGATGCCGGCAAGACGGGCATCTACCGTGGCCAGTGCGCCGAACTCTGCGGCCGCGATCACGGCTTCATGCCGATCGTGGTCAAGGTCGTCACGAAGGAAGAGTACAAGGCTTGGGTCGCCGCCCAGAAAACGGGTGGTACCAACGAGGCCGCTCCCGCTGCCGAGGCCGCGCCGACGGTTGCATCGGTCGCGACGACCGCTCCGCAGGGTTAAGCCTCGCAAACTGAAATCGACATCGTCAAAGAATTCAACGTAAAGAGTATCTAGTCATGGCTAACACCACCACCGCACACACCCACGACGATCACGATCACAAGCCGCATGGCTTGAAACGCTGGCTGTATGCAACGAACCACAAGGACATCGGCACGATGTATCTCGTGTTCGCCTGCGTCATGTTCTTCCTTGGTGGTGCGATGGCGTTGGTGATCCGCGCCGAACTGTTCCAACCGGGCTTGCAATTCGTCGATCCGGGTTTCTTCAACTCGATGACCACGATGCACGCGCTGCTCATGATTTTCGGCGCAGTGATGCCGGCGTGGACGGGTCTTGCGAACTGGATGGTTCCGATGCAAATCGGTGCGCCCGACATGGCGCTGCCGCGTCTGAACAACTTCAGCTTCTGGTTGCTGCCGTTCGCTTTCACCCTGTTGCTGTTGACCTTGTTCGTTCCGGGCGGCGCACCGGCAGGTGGTTGGACGCTGTATCCGCCGCTGTCACTGCAAGCGGGTGATAGCTTCCCGCTGACGATCTTCGCCATTCACCTGATGGGTATCTCGTCGATCCTCGGCGCCATCAACGTCGTGGTGACGATCATGAACATGCGCGCGCCAGGCATGGGCCTGCTCAACATGCCGCTGTTCTGCTGGACGTGGCTGATCACGGCGTATCTGCTCATCGCCGTGATGCCGGTGCTCGCGGGCGCCGTCACGATGCTGCTCACCGACCACTTCTTCGGCACGAGCTTCTTCACGGCAGCCGGTGGCGGTGACCCGGTGATGTTCCAGCACATCTTCTGGTTCTTCGGACACCCCGAGGTGTACATCCTCATCCTGCCGGCTTTCGGTGTGGTGTCGGAAATCATCCCGACCTTCTCGCGCAAGCCGCTCTTCGGCTACGAGTCGATGGTCTACGCCTCGGCTTCGATCGCCTTCCTGTCATTCATTGTCTGGGCACACCACATGTTCACTGTGGGCATGCCGCTGGCAGGGCAGCTCTTCTTCATGCTCTCCACCATGCTGATCGCCGTGCCGACGGGTGTGAAGGTATTCAACTGGTGCGCCACGATGTGGAAGGGTTCGATCAGCTTCGAAACACCGATGCTGTTCTCGCTCGCCTTCCTGTTCCTGTTCACGATCGGCGGTTTATCCGGCTTGATGCTCGCGATCGTGCCGGCGGACTTCCAGTATCACGATAGTTACTTCGTCGTAGCGCACTTCCACTACGTGCTCGTACCGGGCGCCGTCTTCGCCATCATGGCGGGCGTGTACTACTGGCTGCCGAAGTGGAGCGGCCGCATGTACAACGAGAAAATCGGCAAGCTGCACTTCTGGCTGTCGACCATCGGCGTGAACGTGCTGTTCTTCCCGCAGCACTTCCTGGGTCTGGCTGGCATGCCACGCCGTATTCCGGACTACTCGACGCAGTTCGCCGACTGGAACATGGTTTCCTCGGTTGGTGCCTTCATCTTCGGCTTCTCGCAGCTGCTGTTCGTCTACGTCATCTGGAACGCGGTGCGCTCGGGTGAGAAGGCGCCGCAGCGTCCGTGGGAGTCGGCTCAAGGTCTCGACTGGGAGCTACCGACGCCCGCGCCGTACCATAGCTGGGAAACGCCGCCGTCGCGTGACGTCGTCGCTCAAGGCACCGTTCAGCACTAAACGCTTGAGCACATCATGGAACCGAAGGCTGACAAACTCGAACAATCACGCCGCGTAAAGCGCAGCGCGATCGTACTTGGCCTTGTTGCCTTCGCGTTCTATCTCGCGTTCATCCTGATGTCGGTACTCGGATTCAGGCAATGAGCGACGACACGCCGATCGATCAGAACCAACGAGACAGCTCCAACCGCAAGCTGACTTTGCGGTTGCTCGGCTTCGCGCTAGGTGCGTTCGGGTTCGGCTTCGCGCTCGTGCCGCTATACGATGTGATCTGCGACATCACGGGCGTCGGTAATCCGAAAGATCTCCTGCGCGCCAGCACGTTTGATGAAGCCGCCGCACCCGTGCCCGACGAGAACCGCTGGGTTACGGTGGAGTTCGTTGCAGATCTGCCGTCGGTAGGCAGTTGGACCTTCAAGCCGCTCGTCACCGAGATGAAGGTTCAGCCGGGCAAGTTGTATGTGGTCGACTACGTCGCGCACAACCTCACCGGCAAAGACACCGTTGCTCAGGCAATCCCCAATGTGGCGCCGGGTAAGGCAACGCCGTTCTTCCGCAAGACGGAATGCTTTTGCTTCACGCCGCAAAATTTCCTCAAGGACGAAGAGAAGGTGATGCCGGTTCGCTTCGTCGTCGACTCACATCTACCGAAGAGCCTCGATCGAATCACGCTCTCGTACACGTTTTACGATAACTCGACGCGGGTCGCCGCGCTGAACTAGGAAGACTGATATGGCCAACGCACACGCATCCACCCATTCCGAAGACAAGTATTACGTCCCGCACGACAGTGTGTGGCCCATCTACGGTTCGGCCACCCTGTTCGTTTTCATGATTGGGCTGTGCGGCTGGCTCAACGAATGGTACGGCCCCGGCATCTTCGTCGTCGGTACTGCGATGGTGATCGCGCTGTTCGTCGGCTGGTTCAGTGTCGTCATCAAGGAAAGCCAAGGCGGCCTGTACAACATGCAGGTCGATCGATCGTTCCGCATGGGCATGATGTGGTTCATCTTCTCGGAAGTGATGTTCTTCGCGGCCTTCTTCGGTGCGCTATTTTATGCGCGCCAGCTGTCGGTACCCTGGACGGGCGGCGAGGGCGTGAAGATCTTCAACAAGTTGCTGCTTTGGCAGGACTATAACGCCGCTTGGCCCACCAACGGTCCCGCAGCGCTCGGCCCTCGTGACGACGGTAGCTTCGAAACCATTCCCGCTTTCGGTTTGCCGGCGATCAACACAGCGATCCTGCTGCTCTCGGGTGTCACTATTACGATCGCTCACCACGCCATCAAGGAAGGCAATCGTCGCGTTTTGAATATCTTCTTGGCGCTGACTTTCCTGCTCGGCTTCGTGTTTCTCGGTCTGCAGGCCGAGGAGTACATCCACGCCTACACCGAGCTCGGCCTGACGCTCTCCACGGGCATCTACGGCTCAACATTCTTCATGCTGACCGGTTTCCACGGCCTGCACGTGACGCTCGGTGCCATCATGTTGTTCGTGATCTGGCTGCGCACGATGAAGGGTCACTTCACTCCGCAACGTCACTTTGCCTTCGAAGCTGTCGCCTGGTATTGGCACTTCGTCGACGTGGTGTGGCTCGGACTGTTTGTCTTCGTCTACTGGGTCTGACGATCATCGCCGGCGACCGCCGGCATCTTGAAGATCCTGACACGGGCCGGTACAACCGGCCCGTCGTCATTTTGGGGTTCAGCGATTAACGCCCAAGGGCTGGATGAAGCCCAACGCCCAAGCGGCCATCAGCAACAGGAACAATCCCACCGAAAGGCCAACGCGTACGGTCAGCGCGCGTACCATCTTTTTGGAATCACCCTTGTCGTTCATCAGGTGAAACAAGGCAGAGCCGAGACTCGCCACGATGCCGACCAAAACGAGGCCGACCAGAATCCGGAAAAGTTCCATAACCGGTATTATAGGCACGTGAAACTCGAGATCGTCGTTGGCCGCAGGGTCTTTTCCCCGTCATGGCTGATGACGGTGGCAACGCTGTGTCTGCTCGTGTTGTTCGTGAGCTTGGGCCGTTGGCAATGGACTCGAGCGGAATTCAAACGTGAAATCGTCGCGGAGTTCGAGACGCAAAGCGGTGCCGTCGCTGCGCTGGGCTCTCGAAGTACGAGGGAACTCCCGCGTTTCGCACAGGTCGAGATAACGGGTCGCTGGGACAGGGAACGGCAGTTCCTACTCGACAACCGAACTCGTGCGGGCCGCGCCGGTTACGACGTGCTGACACCTATGCGACTGAATGACGGTCGTTGGCTTCTGGTCAATCGTGGCTGGATTCCCTTCGAAGGTTATCGAGATCGCTTGCCGGACGTACGTAGCAAGCTCGATGCGGATATGAACGAACAAGTCACGGTGATCGGCCGCCTAGACGAACTGCCTCAAGCGGGCCTAGCGGGCGGTCGTGCGGCGCCCGCGACGAGTGGGTCTTGGCCACGCGTGACGAGTTTTCCGACCGCGACACAGCTCGAAGCGGCCATGGCGACGGCAGTTGAGCCCAAGCCGAGACTCGAGGAGCGCTGGCTGTTGATGAGCGATGCGGACCCGGCAGGTTACCTGCGGCAGTGGCAACCGTTCGCCACCGGTAAAGGACCGGAACAGAACTGGTCCTATGCCATACAGTGGTGGAGCTTCGCGATACTGCTGTTGGTTTTGTACTTTTCTTTGAACTTGAGGAAGCGGACGTCATCATGACCCAAGAGGCACCCGCCACATCCGACGTACGCCGCGGTCGCGCCGCGTTGATCGGTCTTGCAGCCTTGTTTTTCCTGCCGCTGTTCGGCTCGTTCTGGCTGTACTACATCGGCGGCTGGCGACCGGACGGCGGCACCAATAACGGGGAACTCATCAGCCCGGCACGTCCGTTGACGGCGACGACGCTCACCACTCGTGATGGCACACCCGCATCGGCGACCCTGCTGAGCGAAAAGTGGACTTTGGTCTATATCGACAACGGTCGTTGCGACGAGGCCTGCCAGCATGCACTGTGGACTATTCGACAAACTCGCTTGTTGCTCGCCGAAGACATGGATCGGGTACAACGCGTCTTCATCGCCGACGAAGACTGCTGCAACGATGCCTTTCTGGAGCGCGAGCATCCAGGACTCACAGTGATCACCGCAGAAGCTGGCGCCACGCGTGATTGGCTCGGGCAGTTTCCGCGTGACCCTGCGATTCCCTACATCTACATCGTCGATCCACTCGGTAATCTGATGATGCGCTTCGATAGCCGCGAAAATCCGAAAGGCTTACTCAAAGATCTCGAAAAACTTCTCAAACTTTCACATATCGGTTGATCATGACTGCATCTACTCCCAGAGGCGCTGTAGCGCTGCGCCATCTCGCCCTAGTCGGCATGCTGCTGTGCCTCGTCGTCATCGTGCTTGGTGCCTGGGTCCGATTGACCGATGCCGGTCTCGGTTGCCCCGATTGGCCGGGTTGCTACGGACACGTGACACCAGCAGGCGCGGAAAAAGTTGAAGGCAAGATCGAATCGTACTCGCCCGGTTGGGAATACGACTCGGGTAAGGCCTGGCGTGAAATGATCCACCGTTATGCCGCGACGACGTTGGGCTTCATCATCGTTTTGATCACGGCCATCGCGATCGCATACCGCCGTGAGAAGCCCGTCAGTGTCGTATATGCCGTTGGCTTGCTAGTGACGGTCGTCCTGCAAGGCATTCTCGGCGCCTTCACGGTGTGGTGGTTGGTCAAACCGCTGATCGTCGTCCTGCATCTGACCGGTGGCTTAACCACACTCGGTTTGTTGACCTGGCTATGGCTGCGCATGCGAAGAGTATGCGGAATCGTCAAACCCGCTATCGGTGCGACAAAAATCGCCGCGCTCGATGGAGCACGACGAGCCGGCGTTGTGGCTGTCGCCGTCGTAGCGCTGCAGATCATTCTAGGCGGTTGGACGAGCACTAACTATGCCGCGGTGGCCTGCCCGGATTTGCCAACCTGCCAAGGCCAGTGGATACCCCAAGATATGGATTACGCCAATGCATTTGTTATCTGGCGTGGTCTCGACATCAACTATGAAGGTGGCGTGCTTGATCACCCGGCGCGCGTTGCCATCCACTTCACGCATCGCGCCTGGGCACTCGTTGCCACACTCGCAGTGCTTTGGGCTGCTTGGCTCGCCTGGCGTAATGCGCCAACCTCGCTCGTTCGTCATGGCGCTGCCCTGGCTGTCGGCGCCTTGTCACTGCAATGGTTGATCGCACTATTGATGATCCTGAAAGCATTCCCGCTGTCACTGGCAACCGGCCACAACGCCGGCGCCGCGCTGCTGTTAATGGCGCTGCTCATCTTCAATCGTCGTCTACGGGAAGCTTGATCGTGGCCGTCGCTAGCTCCGGCATCGTCAAACAGCCGACCTGGAAGCTTTACTACGAGCTCACCAAGCCGCGGGTCGTCGCGCTAATCGTCTTCACCGCGATCGTCGGCACTCTACTTGCGAGCCCGGGCTGGCCTCCGTTTGCCGCTTTGGTCTACGGCAATATTGGGATCGCGCTGGCAGCGGCTTCGGCGGCAGCGATCAATCATGTGCTCGATCAAAAAATCGACGAACAGATGTCTCGCACACGTGGTCGCCCGCTACCGACTGGCGGCTTGCATACGCGTCAGGCTCTGCTGTTTGCAGCGTTGCTCGCCGTCGCTTCGATGACGATCCTGTGGTGGTTGGTCAATCCGCTGACGGCGGTGTTGACGTTCGCTTCTTTGATTGGATACGCCGTGATCTATACGGTGTTTCTTAAGCGAGCGACTTCCCAGAATATCGTCATTGGTGGTGCTGCGGGTGCAGCGCCACCCGTGCTCGGTTGGGCGGCGGTGACCAACTCTATCGATCCAAACGCCCTGCTGTTGTTTCTGATCATCTTCATCTGGACGCCGCCGCACTTCTGGGCTTTGGCTATCGCGCGCCGCGACGAGTACGCAAAAGCCGGTATTCCGATGTTGCCGGTGACTCACGGCATCCCCTACACCCGCTTGCAAGTGTTGCTCTATACCGTGTTGCTTGTGTTGGTGACCTTGATGCCGTATCTCACGCGAATGAGCGGTCTCATTTATCTTGCGGCCGCCATTATCTTGAACGGGCGCTTCCTCTATTACGCATTTGCACTGAAACTGACCGAGCGGACGGAACTACCGATGAAGGTTTTCCGTTTCTCAATTTCGTACTTGATGTATTTATTTGCCGCTTTGTTGATCGACCACTACATCATCACGACGCAGTTGCAACCACTCGGCTGAATCAGCGAAACAACGCGTCTGCGACGAAAGGATTGCTACGGCGCTCTGCGCCGAAGGTCGACGTGGGGCCGTGTCCGGGCAGAAAAGTCACATCATCGCCGAGCGGAAACAGGTTTTCGCGGATCGAACGAATCAAATCGGCATGATTGCCGCGCGGAAAGTCCGTTCGACCAATTGAGCCTGCGAACAATACGTCACCGACGATCGCAAAACGCGACGGAGCATGGAAGAAAACCACGTGACCCGGAGTATGTCCGGGGCAGTGCCGCACTTCGAACTCGAGCTCACCGACCGTGACCCGGTCGCCCTGTTGCAACCAACGGGTCGGGACAAATGCTTCGCAGGGCGGAAAGCCAAACATCTTCGCCTGTGCTGGCATTTGGTCGATCCAAAATTGGTCACCCGGATGCGGGCCTTCTATCGGCAACGAATGACGACGAGCGAGCTCCGCCGTCGCGCCCGCATGATCAAGGTGGGCGTGCGTAATCAGGATTTTCTCGAGCGTGAGTCGGTTTGAGTCGATAACGTTCAAAACCCGTTCGAGGTCGCCACCCGGATCGACGATCGCCGCACGCCGTGTCTTCTCACACCACAGCACAGAGCAGTTCTGTTGGAAGGCCGTCACCGGCACTACTTCGAGTTTCATGCGCGCGGACTTTACACCGTGATCGCCAGACCCCGATAGATACGCGCCCGGTATCGACTCTCCTGCGCTTCGACGATCGGCGCAGCTGCCAACAGCACCGCGTGGGCGAAGCGCGTGTATTCCTCGGCTTGCTCAGCGGCATCGCGAGGCTCTTCACTGCGCATGCGACGCGTGAGGTTCACCTGGTTCACCGGTACGGCGGTCGGCAAGCGTTCGTTTTCGACACCGAGAGTCGCGGTGAACGCATGCAAGGTGGTCTTGACGAAGTTGGCCATCGCAAACTGCGGCAAGCTTCCGCCCACCGGTACATCAGGTGATACCAAGATAAGTCGCGCACCTTTGAACAGGGACACTTTGCGCGCCACCCGAAAGTGATGTGTCAGATTAGTTTCGACGAGAGCGCCGAACCCCACTGCATCGAGGTGATCTTTGCCTTCAACACCGAACAGCGCTTGTGGGATCGACGCGAAGGGAGTGGAGATCACGGCCGCTGGCGCGCCATAGGTTGCGTACGCCTCGTCCATACGAGCCTCGAGATCATCGCCGACCGTGAGATAGCTCACACGATCATGTCCTAAGGCACGTCCCAATGCAGTACGAAGCTCATCAGCGGCTGCAGGGGAACGGGTAAGCACAACGACATTACCGACGTGACCTTCCGCCAAAAACAAACGTGCCACCGCCGCGAGCGGTTCGGTCATATGTTCGCCGATCAACCAGATGGTCTCGCCTTCCATGCGACGGACTCGCTCGGGCTTTGCTCTACCAAAGAGCTCGCGCTCGGTGATAGTGCGCTCCTGCTGTAATCCACCGGATGGTTCGAAGGTTTCGCCAGAAATGGCACGATCGGCCATGAAAAATACCGTCGCGAGCGCGACATCCGTCTCGGTTGGCATACGGTTCAGATGCAGCATGCCGATGACGCCCGAGCGGATCTTCTCCGCTTCGATATCGATGCGGCGTGGATCAATGAACGGCTCTGTCGCCTCTGGCAAGCCCTCTGCCCACTGCTCCGCCAGATCGCGCTCCATCTGCGCGAGGATGATGCAGCCGTTACAGAGACGCGCCACGAGACGACGCGCCATCAACTTCGTCATCAAAAAGTGCAGCGAGGAGTAGCCCGCCTCGTCGCTGCCGTGAATATCGGCTTTCAAACGTGCGCTTAATTGACGCAGCGGCTCGGGTACACCCTCACCTTGCAGCAAACCGATATCGTTGCTGCCAAGTGCCTGCAAAACATCGCCAAGCGACGCGCCACCCGCCAATGATCGCAATACGGCATCGTGCACTTGATTGAGGCGTTTATTCTCGAGGATCAACTTGGCACGGCGATCAAAAAGCCCCGCCTTGCCGTCCTTGCCCTTGAGTCGCTGTCCTTCGACCGGACCGGGGGCAATCGCATTGATCTGGATTTCTGGTCCGACGAAACGCGCGAGATTTTCGACGAGAGCACGCTGGCCGGCTTTCGAAACGGCATAGTCCGAACGATTCGGATAGGGAACGGCAATGTATTTCTCACCACCGAAGTAGGAACTGACGTTCAAGATGTAGCCGGACCCTTGCTTCTTCATCAAGGGAACGACTTTTTCGATCAAGGAATAGTTCGAGACTAAATTGGCTTGCAGTGTGGTACGCCAATCGGCCGTTTGCAGATCGACAGCCATCTGCTCAGCGCCAGCGACACCCGCATTGTTGATGAGATAATCGATGCGACCGAAGGCCTTAAGTGTCGCATTCACCGATTTGACCAAGGCGCCTTCCTCGGCCACATCGATATTGGCCAAGATCTGCACGCGATCCTTCGGTCGGTTGTAGCCGATTTCTTCGAGCTCGCGCACGATGCTGTCACGCATTTCTTTCAATTGGTCGGCACGTCTGGCCGTCAACATCACTCGCGCGCCTGCCACCGCGAGAAGTCGACCGAGTTGTCCGCCGATACCCGCAGATCCACCGGTAATCAACACGCACTTGCCAAGATGCAATCCCATCAGCGATTCAATCCAACCGAAGTTGGGTCGAGTCGAACCAGTGGCGTCGACGATGGTCGCCGGCATGTAGAGATTGACTTGAGGCACGCGGCGCTTGGTATAGAGCAAACGTGCCGCCTGACTGGCCGCGAACAAAAGACCATGTTCTTCGGCGTTGCTCCAACGCAAAATCTGATTGGACCATTCAGGTGTTGGGCGTTCACCGGATTTGGCTCGCGCGGAACTTTCATCGCGCCACACACGAATCAGCTGCTCAATGCCGGCACGCAGGATATCGGCCCAAGTGTTACCGACGGCATCATCGCCGTTGGACATGAAGATAGTTCTCGGACTTGAGCCTTTGGGCGCCAGACGATGCCAAAGCCGCGAAAGTTCACGCGCAATGCCAATCGCACCGCTCAGCTCAGTCTTGAGAAACGCTTCGACGTCGGCATCCGTGGCTTCTGCTAGCGCGCGCTGAAAGCGCCACGCGCCGAAGGCCGGCAGTACGATTGCACCTTGCAGTCCGGTCTCCGGATCCACATCGGCCAACGACTGCGACAGTGTCTCGGGTCGTTCACGATCGAACAATCGAGGCAATATTCGCAAATCGACCTCGTCATCGTGTAGGGCAGCGATCGCAGCCTGTACGGCCTCTTCCGAACCGAGACCGAGCATGACACGCGCACCACAGCGCGCCTGAATACGCGCGATCATCAGGGCATCGGCAACTTGATCGCCGGCGGCGACTAGCACCGTCGAGCCTGTGCCATCGACGGTACGCAGCTCTGGGCGTGACACCCAAGTCGAGCGCGACTCCTGCACGACCTGCATGCCATTGGTGACTTCGAACCCCTGGGCACTGAACGCGCGAGATTCATCGCTACCCAAGAAAACGATGGTGTTGGCGACATCATCCACCGTCGGGAAAGTCTGCTCGAGTCGTTGCTCCTGATCGCTGCGCGTGAGCGCCATCGTGCTTACAAACTCGCTGGCAGTCGTGCCCGCTTCCGCCTTGCGCAACTGATCCATCGCCGCAAATACGGTTCTGATGCGCTGGCTTTCGATAGGGCCCGGATAGACCGTATTTACCCTGATCCCCTTCGGACCGAGTTGTAATGCCAGTTGCTTCGAGAAAGCGTTCAAGGCGGCTTTCGGCACGACATAAGCAGCCCGCCCAAAATATTTGGTGCGCGAGAAGATCGTCGACACATTGATGATGCTCGCGCCCGGCTTTAGGTAGTTCGCGGCGGCACGCACCATATTCCATGTGAGACCAAGCAGGTTGCCGGCGGCATCGGCAACCGTCTCGGTGTCGCTCGTGAGTTCCTCTCGAGACAAGGGCAGATGTTCGATGACTTGCTTAGGCCCGGCTGAGCCTGCATTGTTTACGAGAATATCGAGCTGACCGTAGTGGCGAATGGCTGCCTCGATACCAAAGCGTGCCTGCCCTGGATCTGACGCATCGAACGGCAGGACGAAGGCTCGAGCCGCCGGCGCGCCGGTGGCTTTCAATAATTGACGACGCGTCGCCTCCAGTTTGCTCGCATTACGCCCGACCATGACGACGGCAGCGCCCTCGTCCAGAAAGCGCCGCACGATGGTGACGCCGATGTTACCTGCGGCACCGGTCACGAGCGCTACTTTGCCGGCCAAACGACCCTGTGGTCGGCTCGTGGTTCGACGGCGAGCCGGCGTTTTTTTCTTTTTTGTTGTACCGGTCATCGTTTCGCTCCCCATTCCTGGAAAAGTTCATCCCGCGAGCGGATCCCTGCTCGCGGTAGCGCGTGATTCACCACATAGTTCGCGCCCGCATGGGTGTTATCCCACATGGATTGGTGGGCAGCCGGCAATGCCTGCCAAGGCACCATCGTCGGTTCACTGACCTCGAGTTGACCGGCTGCGATCATGTCGTTCATGCGAGCCACTTCGTAGGCATTACAAAGATGGGTGCCGGCGATCGTCGCGTTAGGCATCAAAATGCGCCGTTGTCGCATCCAAACCTGCGGTGCGTAGAAGGTGTAGCGCCGCCCCTGCATCGATTCGCAGTAGACCACTCGACCCGTAAACGGTTTCACCAACGAAGTGGAAGCAGCCAAGGCATCGTGACCACAGCGCTCGATGACAAGATCGGGATAGCCACGGGGATTGTCAGCTGAGCGCAACCAGCGACCGATCGCCGTACCAAACGGCTTCATGGTGCGTTCCTGATACTGTCTTACCGCTTCTTTGAACGCCGCAGTTTCTCGTTTGGCATCCGGCATCGCAGGCAGTGCGCTCGGCCAGTCGAAGTCGCTGCCTTCCTTGCGACGGATATCCTCGAGCGACACCACGCCACGCACCGCGTCTCCGAAGCCGAGTGACTGCACGAACTCGCGCTGCGCATCACTGGCTGTGGCCACAACGAGTCGGCCTCCTGAACGACGAACGGCTTCGATGGCTTCGAGCCCAACAGGGTCGAGCAGCGCATCGTCGCCAACACCGTAATAAAGCAGAACGGCTTCACCTGCACGCAAACGCGCACGTCGCAGCATTTCCTCCGGTGTACTCGCCCCTGCTTTGCCCACGAACGAGAACCAGTAGCCGCTTGTGGCACCGTAAAACGTCAAGGTGCCGCCATCGCCAAGCAGTTGGAAGGATCGTGGGAAGGATTCCTGACCGGCATGCGAGACGACGTAGTCGGCCAAATTCCCGCCGCTTTGTGCGCGCATTTCCGCCACAAGCAAATCGCCCGCCTTTTCCCACGTCGCGATATCCGCTGCCGATTCGGGCACCGGTGTCCAAATCGACGACCAGCGAGGATCACGACGGTCGATGGCGCCCGTTGCACCCTGTGCTTTGACGAAAGCGGCGCGTTCCGTGCTCGAGACCAAGCCAACGGTACGCAAGCCATTGCGAGCCGCGCTCTTTAAAGCCTCGAAGCCTGTTCCAGTTGCAGCACCTTCTACGAAAACAGTCTTACCGGATTCGATCTGCAACGTCGTGAAGAGAGCCCGTACGACAGTGCCGAGATTGAGAACATAAGAGCCCGCTGCTTCTAAGCTAAGGTCGGGCGGTAGTGGATGCAGCTGCGGACCCTGCACCTGCAAAAATTGCTGATGGCTACCGGTATCGGTCTCGTAACCCTGAATGGAAAAGCCGGCATACATCGGATCACGCGCAGCCAAGGGTGACAACAATTCACTTTGTCCCGAATACACAGTCACGAGATCGCCGACCTTGATGCGTCCTTCGCGCTTGATCTCACTGCCGATCGAAGCCACGAGTGCGACGCCACCTGAACCGGTCACTTGATAATCGAGATCGTGATTGTCAAAAGGCGAGACCGGAATGCCGGTGATCGCCCAGATGTCGTTGAAGTTCACCTCCGACGCGAGTACATACACCACCGCCTCGTTTGGACCCGGCTTGGGCACGGGCAGCAAAATTTCTCGCTCGGCATTTTTCGGTAAACCGTGGGCTGGTGCTCCCGTTGCGGGATCTTTGACGACCGCATGACCCCACTGCCAAGCCGGTATTGGAGTGAGTCCTGGGAAGAAAGCGGCGCCGACCGGTAACAACTCGCCCTGCTTGATCAACTTCGCGATCGATTCGGGGCTGGGTATCGAAGCGCGCCGTGTGGGCAAAGGCGCACTCTTCTTGTCGATGAAAGCACGGATCCCGGCCTTGCCAGCCTCGGGATCTACGACCGCCTCGGCGAACAGCTGTGCTTCGCGCGCCAATCCCTGCTGTAAGCCACGCTGCCAACCGGTCCTAACGGCATCGACGATGCGATCGGCCGTCTTGGCGCGCCCAACCTCGGCTGCTTGCGCGAGCAAACGCCGCGTTTCCGTATCGCCCAGTGCAACAGACACGTCATCGGTGCCGGGTCGTTGCCACGTAGCTTCAGCAGCGCGGCGCTCAGCATAGCGACGCGCTACCAGCTTACGACCTTGCGGCGATGCCACGAACTCGCTGGCCAAACGCACAGCGAGACTCAATACATCTTCGCCGTCGCTGCAAAGCGCATCGACTAATCCATCATTCAAGGCTGCATCGCTCGCGATCGTTCGACCGCCTAGAATGATTTCGAGCGATCGCACGAGCGGTGTTGGATGACCGCGCAATTCGAGTAGACGTGGCAGGCGTTGTGTGCCGCCATAGCCCGGCAATAAATTCAGACGTACTTCAGGTTGACCGAAGATCGCCAGTGGCTCGGCAACGCGAACATGACAGGCGAGCGCAAACTCCATACCACCACCGAGCGCCACGCCGTTGATGGCGGCGATCGCGGGCTTCTCCATGGTTTCGATCTTGCGAAACGCCAGATGGGCGTTGTTCGGTAGCGGCAAGGCTTCTTCGAGTGTGTGCACGTCTTCGAGTAACTGGCGGATATCCGCCCCTGCCACGAAGGCCGAAGTGCCCTGACCGGTGAAGATTACTGCTTTGACATCTTCGCGCCGTGCCACGTGATCGATCACGATGTTCAACTCGTCAAGTGCGCGCTCATTAAGCGCATTCACTGGTGGATTTTGAATGGTGACAATGGCAAGGCGCGCCCGTCTCGGTTTATGGAGCGGGTGATAGTGAATGCGAAAGTAACGGAAATCTTCGAACAACTGTTGTTCGTCAGCGACCCGTTGACGCTCTTGCCACTCGGCGATGCTGCGCTTGAGCTCCGTAATGGATTCAGGGTTGCGCAGTGTCGAGGTATCACCGACATCCTGTCCCTCGACGAGTGCACGAACCATCCGTCGCATGTATTTGCCACTGCGGGTTTCCGGAAACTGCGTGACTTCGATAAAGTCTTCGGGAATCGCAACCTGCCCTTTTTCCTGACGCACGATATCGATCAACCGACGTCGATCTTCCGCAGTGAGCTTGCGTCCTGCGGCTGGGCGTACGAACGCGAGCGGCGTCAAACCCTTTTGCGCATGAGGCGCACCCACCACGATGACGTTGCCCACGGGCGAATCCGGATTGACCTGTTTATCTCGCAGGATGGCGCCTTCGATTTCTTCGGTGCCGAGACGATGCCCCGACACATTGATGACGTCGTCGGAGCGGCCATGCAACGAAAAGCCGCCGTCGGCATGCTTCACGGCAAAATCACCTTGCGTGTAGGCGAGTTGCTCTCGCCAACGCGACCAATAAGTACTGCGGTATCGATCGATGTCGCCGCGCCACTGCCGCGCGATGCGCGTGCCGTCTAATTTGAACCCAGCGGCATCGCCCCAGATCGTGCGACAAAGATAGGGATAAGGCGCTGAGATGACGATCTCACCTTTTTCTCCCACCGAGGCAGAACGCGCCGTAACGCGTCCTGCAGAATCGGGTTCGCTATCGGCGATCCAGACGTCACCCATCACCCACGGCAAAGGATAAGTGTGGGCATCGGCGCGCAGCGGAAAGTCGCCGTTGCCATAGAGATGGGTCCAGACGATGCCACCGTGCTCGGTGGCCCAATAGGAATTAATGTACCAAGGCGTGACGAGTTCCATGCCGAACTGCTGCACAACGGGCGAGGTTGGCTCGGCGCAAAAGGTGGCGACGCGCAACGAGGCGCGCGAATAAGCTCGCACGTCTTCTACGTTCTGCGGATCGGTCATTACCGTTTTCAGGAAAGTGACGCCGGCTTTGAAGATATTCACCTTCAAGCGCTCGATGATGCTCGCGAAGCGACCGGCACTCGGGAAGACCGGTGCGCCTTCGGCGATCACCGTCGTGACACGGGTCGCGAGTGCACCGGCGATCATGTAGCTCTGACCCGTGATCCAGCCCGGATCGGCTACCACATACATCACATCGCCAGCACGCGCATCGAAGGCCACTCGCATCGTGTGAGCGACGCCGCTGAGGTAACCGCCGTGGACGTGCACCACGCCCTTCGGTTTGCCGGTGGATCCCGATGTATAGATGAAAAACATCGGAAATTCGGCATCGAGCGGAACAGGTCGACTCGACGCCCAGATCGCAGCGACGAATTGTGAGTCGGGCAACGCCATCAGAGCCGCGAGTGAATCGACCGTATGGCCCGCGGCACGAGCCGCCGCCAGAATTTTTTGCTCGGCTCGATCGGTCAGTTCATGCGCCCAGCGATCACGCTCGGGGCGCCATAAGAGATCAGCCTGTGCGGCATGCCTAACGACGACGACGACATCGACGCGCGGCGGCGTCGCGACCAATGCAGAGGCAATGGCGGTACGGATCCGGCTCGCATCAGCCGAAGACAATCCACTGATACTCTCGATCGCGCGACCGACTCCGCGCATCACATCCGAGCGCTCGAGCGTGATTTCATTGGCGACGGCCGTGCGTGCGCCATCGAGAATGGCGCTCGCCTGCTCGGAAGGCACGGCCAATTCCAAGAGCGTACGCTGCACGATCTCGACGACGGTCTCGACGGGCACATAACCATCGAGCGCCGGATCGGTATACGCTTCTTTGAAAGCGACGATCTGCGCATTGCGATAACCGCCATCGGCGGTGATGACGACACGCGCACCGGCATTGTGGATGCGATCGGAGAGTGTCTTATCGCTGAAGCCGCCGAACACCGGCGTGTAAACAATGCCGAGCCGCTTGCAGGCTTCGGTCCAGAACAGTTGTTCCGGGATGTTCGGCATGTTGATCGCGATACGATCGCCCGTATCGAGGCCAAGTTCTCGTAGAGCGAGTGCACATTTGGCCACTTCGAGCAGCAAGGTCTTGCGCGAGACGCTGTACGACACGACGGGCGCACCGCGACCACCTGCTTGAGATTGATCCCAACGATCACCCTCGAACCATAACGCAGCTTCGTCGCCGTGCCCGTCGAGCACGTGACGATCGATTTCATTGAAGCAGGCGTTGGTCAGTGCGCCATCGAACCAGCGATAAAAAGGTGCCTCACTCGCATCGAGGGCGGTGCGCCAAGGTCGATGGGTATCCGGCAGATGAGGGTCAATTGACGCACCGCTCGCGCCATCGAAACCGATCCAACGTGACTGGTGGTCGTCGTAGCGGATCCATGCACCGGCACGACCGACCGTCGGCTCGAACCAGTGCAATTCGCGACAGGCGATGTCACCATGAAACGCGCCCGGGTCGCGCTCGCAGGCCGCTCTGGCGGCTTCCCAAGCGGCTCGTGACGGGTAAGGATTGATCTGCGCCTGAGGGGGCGAAATGGCAACGGTCTCGCTCGACATGACAATCTCCAGCCCCCGACGACCAATCTAACCCAAGTGTTGTGAAAAGGCTTTAGTCAAAATTTACTTGCAAAGATGATCATCGAGCGTATTTGGCCGGGTAATGCGTGGCGCAATTACCACTATCTCATCGCCTGTGAAGAAACTGGCGACGCCATGGCCGTAGACCCTCTCGACTGGCAGGCTTGTCTTGCAGTTGCCCGCAGGCGAGGCTGGACCATCAGAAGCATCCTCAACACCCACGAGCACGGCGACCATATCGGTGGCAACGAAGGCTTGCGGGCGGCGACCGGCGCGAAAGTGTTTGCCCATTCAGGCGCAGGCGGACGTATCCCGGACATTGATGTCGGCCTCGGTGCGGGAGTGCTGTTACGTATCGGTCGAACTGTCGAGGCGCGAGTACTCGATACGCCGGGGCATACTCGCTCGCATATCTGCCTGCTACTGCAAGCGGCGGATTCATCAACGCCCGCCGGTCTCCTCTGCGGTGACACTCTGTTCAATGCCGGCGCCGGCAATTGCCATAACGGCGGAGATCCAGCCTTGTTGTACGACACTTTCGTGCAGCAACTCGCGCAACTACCCGATTCGACGCGCGTCTATCCGGGCCATGATTATCTGGCGCGCAATCTCGCCTTCACGCTCGATCGAGAGCCTGGCAATGTCGTGGCCACTCAACGGCACGCATCACTAGGCGAACGCGAGGGGTCAACCGCCCCCGTCTTTACGCTCGGCGATGAAAAACGCCACAACGTGTTCTTTCGTTTGCAGGAACCAGAAATCATCGCGCGCTTGCGCGAGCGATTCCCCGAGCTACCCGATGATCCGGATGCGCGCAGCGTATTCCTGCGCCTGCGCGAGTTGCGCAATCAGTGGTGATCGAGCTGCAGCAGGTCGATACGCAATCCGGCCGGTGAATATACGGTCGCCGTCAGTACCGAGCCCAAGATGCAGTCTATTTGTTGAGGCGCATCGACGCGCGCGCCGATCGCTTTCGCTCGCGATACGACTGCAGTCACATTCGGTACAACGAAACTGACTGCCAGCAAGCCGCGCGCCGGCGCACAGGCTTTGGGATACAGATCTTCACTTTCCGCGCGTTCGTATTGCACGATCTCGAGTCGCCCATAGGTGTACTGCGGATCACCAAAAATTCGAATGTCGAGTCCGGCACCCGGCGGTAAGCCGATGGTGCGTTCCACCTCCGGGCCGGCGAAGCGGTGGTACGAGGTTTCGGTGAGTTGTAGCACCTGTTCGTAAAACGCCTTCTCTATTTTGTTGTCAGGTGAGATCGCCACGATCTGCGGCGCCACGCCAAACCCTTGCGGACTGACGTGATCGGTCTTGCCCTCTTCTTCGAGGAACACCAGATTCACCTCATCGGGTCCGGGCAGATGCACCTCATGCACCACGACCCCGTCCGTTTCGAAGCGACCGATCGGCGAACGAAAGCGAAACCCCGCTGCCTGCAACTCGGCATGGCGCGCTTGGATATCACGCACCACGATATCGACGCTCTTCGGTACGAGGTCCGTGGGCCTCGCGCCTGCTCGCACCGGCGCGCCGGGCACGCGGAACTGTACCAGGTGAATTCCGCCTTGAAGTCGACCCGGTGTCACCAGCAGTGCCTGATCGACGATGTCATCTGCCGCCACCCCTAAGCGCTTTGCCCAAGCAGGATCGCTCCCTTGGCGACGCGCCACGATCTGCATACCGAAGCGACCCGCCCACAAATCGAGCGCGGTGGTCAGATCAGCCACGCTCAGCAAGGCATAGGCATACGCATTCGCTCGAAACTCAGCTGTCATTAACGTCGCACTCCGAATCAATCTCTGATTCGATCGAAGTATAGACACTCAAACCGATCGAAAGCCGCTAGAATTCGCGCCCCGCATGGACCTCTCGCCGATACTCAACCCGCTCAACGACGCTCAACGCGAAGCCGTCACGGCACCGGTCGGTCCGGTGTTGGTGTTAGCAGGCGCAGGTAGTGGCAAGACGCGCGTGCTCACACATCGTGTTGCGTGGTTGATTCAAGCCGAAGGCGCTTCGCCACACAGCATCATGGCGATGACCTTCACCAACAAAGCCGCGGGGGAGATGCGCGCCCGCATCGAATCGCTGCTTGGCATGCCGGGTGCAGCGCTCTGGATCGGCACCTTTCACGGTATTGCCCATCGCTTGTTACGTCTGCACTGGCGCGAAGCCAACCTGCCGCAAACCTTCCAGATTCTCGATGGCGACGATCAGTTGCGACTGATCAAGAAAATTCTCAAGGCACAAAATCTCGATGACACGCGTTGGGTGCCACGCGACATCCAGTACTTCATCAATCAGAACAAAGATGAAGGCATGCGGCCAAAGGTGCTCAAAGACGGTAACGACCCGACGCGTCGCCAGTTCATCCAGTTGTATCGCGATTACGAAGAGGCCTGTCAGCGCGCAGGCGTCGTCGACTTCGCAGAATTGCTGCTGCGTGCTTTCGAATTGTGGCGTGATCAACCAGAGCTGCTCGCGCATTATCGTCGTCGGTTTGGTCATGTGTTGGTCGATGAGTTCCAAGACACCAATACCATTCAATATGCATGGACGAAACTCTTGGTCGGCTCGGAAGGTGCGCCCTTCGCGGTGGGCGATGACGATCAGTCGATCTACCGCTGGCGCGGCGCCCGAGTCGAGAACCTGCAAACCTTTCGACGCGATTTCCCACAGGCCAAATTGATTCGCCTCGAGCAGAACTATCGCTCGACGAGCACTATTCTCGAAGCCGCCAACGCCTTGATCGCCAACAACAGTGGTCGACTTGGCAAAAATCTTTGGACGAGTGGCGGCAAAGGCGAACCGATTCGTCTCTATGCGGCTTTCAATGAGCGCGACGAAGCTGAATTCGTCCTGCAGCGCATCAAAGACTGGGTCGCTCGCGGTGGCAATCGCCGTGATATCGCCATCCTTTATCGATCAAACGCGCAATCGCGTGTTTTCGAAGAAGCTTTTCTATCGGCCCGTATTCCCTACAAGGTGTATGGTGGCTTACGCTTCTTTGAGCGCGCGGAAATCAAAGACGCTCTCGCTTATCTGCGGCTCGTCTCTAATCGAAACGACGATACGTCGTTCGAACGTGTGGTCAACTTGCCCACTCGCGGCATCGGTGCAAAGAGCATCGACACGTTGCGCGAACGGGCCCGAACCGACGGTAGCTCACTGTGGTCGGCAGCACAGCGCTGCATCGCGGAAGGCAGTCTCGGCGCCAAAGGCGCAGCTTCGCTGCATGGGTTTCTGCAGCTGATCGATCGCCTAGCTACCGATACGCGCGAATTGGCGCTGCACGAAATCGTCGATCAAGTGATCAACTCCAGTGGCTTGCTCGAACACCATCGGAAAGAAAAAGCGGAACGCGGTGAAGCGCGAGCAGACAACTTGCTGGAACTCGTCTCGGCGGCTCGAGGTTTCGAGCCCGAGGGTGTCGAAGGCGAACAGTTACCGCCGCTCGAGTCGTTCCTCGCGCATGCAGTTCTCGAATCGGGTGAAGGCCAGGCTGAGGCCTGGGAAGATTGCATCCAGATGATGACCTTGCACACGGCGAAGGGTTTGGAATTCCCGGTGGTATTCTTAGCTGGGCTCGAAGATGGGCTGTTCCCGCATCAACGTTCTCTGAACGATCTCGATAGCCTCGAAGAAGAGCGACGACTCGCCTATGTCGGTACGACGCGCGCCATGCAGCAGCTCTATCTCACCTATGCCGAGCAGCGTCGCCTCCATGGCATCGACAGTTACGGACAGCCCTCGCGATTCATCCGCGAAATCCCCGAAGAGTTGCTTGAAGAGGTTCGCCCCCGAGTGCAATCCGGGCGCGGTAGCTACGGCTCCGGCGGGTTCAATGCGCGCGATGATTACGCTCGCAGCGATTTTGCGCCGCGCCGTGCGTCGACTGCGTCGGGCGTGAAGGCAGAACCGGTCGCGCCCGGTCTCAAGCTCGGCGCCCGTGTACGCCACGCCAAGTTCGGCTCCGGTGTCATCCTCAATATCGAAGGTCAGGGGCCACATGCCCGTGTGCAGGTTAATTTCGAAGCGGCGGGCAGCAAGTGGTTGATGCTGCAATACGCCAATCTCGAACCCGCCTGATCGGCGCGGTCTGGTCGCAACGGCGGTACACTTGCCGCCATGACGACCTCCGCTTCGCCCTCCACGTTTCATGGCTTGCTCGCGCAGGCCGCTTCGCAAAACGACTCGCGAGTCTGTGTCGGTCTCGATCCGGAGATCGAGCGCTTCCCGATCCACCTGCGCACGCGCAGCGATGCGATCCTCGCCTTTAATCGCGCCATCGTCGATGCGACGGCTGATCTCGTTTGTGCCTACAAGCCACAGATCGCACACTACGCTGCCGTCGGCGCCGAAGAGGCTCTGCTCGAGACCATCCGATACATCCGCGAACGAGCGCCCGGCGTACCGGTCATCCTCGACTCCAAGCGCGGCGACATCGGTAGCACCGCCGAGAAATATGCCAAGGAAGCTTTCGAGCGCTATGGCGCCGATGCTGTGACCATCAACCCCTATCTCGGTCGAGATTCCGCTGAACCGTTCTTGCAATACGCAGATAAGGGCATCGTCATTTTGTGTCGAACTTCGAACGCCGGCGCGCGCGAATTCCAGGACCTCGTGGTCGATGGTCGCAAGCTCTATCAAATCGTTGCTGAGTCCGTGGCGCGCGATTGGAACTCTCGGGGTAATTGTCTGCTCGTGGTGGGTGCCACCTATCCCGAGGAGCTTGCCGATATTCGCGCTCGCACCGGTGATATGACTTTCCTCGTACCCGGCGTCGGCGCACAAGGCGCCGATGTCGAGAAAGCCGTACGCAATGGACGTACCGCAGGGGGCGAGGGTCTCGTGATCAACTCCTCGCGAGGCATTATCTATGCCGGCTCCGGAGAGGATTTCGCGGTAGCCGCAGGCCATGCGACACTCGAGTTACGCGACGCGATCAACGCTGCGCTCAAAATGAACTGACGAATGAATCGGAGGGGGCCCGATGTTGCGACTGACTCGCTATCAGTGGATTGTGCTGTTCGCAGCATGGTTAGGTTGGGGCTTCGATATCTTTGACGGGCTGCTGTTCAACTACGTCGCGCCCAACGCCATCCCCACCCTACTTGGCCTGACGATCGGCTCGCCCGAGGCGCGCACGGCCACGCTGTATTGGACCGGCCTCATCACCGCGATCTTTCTGGTCGGCTGGGCGGTCGGCGGTGTGCTGTTCGGACCGATCTCGGACCGCTACGGACGCAAACGCGTTCTGCTCATCACGATGGTGCTCTATGCCGTTGGCACCGGGCTCTGCGCCTTCGTCACTAGCATCGAACAACTCATCGTCTGCCGCATCATCGCAAGCCTCGGGATCGGCGGTGAATGGGCCGCGGGTTGCGCACTGGTCGCCGAAGCGGTTCCCGAGGATCAACGTGTCGAAGCCGGTGCCGTGCTCTACACCTCGGCACCCTTCGGTCTGTTTCTAGCAACCGGCGTAAACGCGCTGATCGCGGGTCACTTCTTTGCCGATGTGCCGGAAGTCTCCTGGCGTTACGTGCTGATCTTCGGGTTGTTACCGGCTGCGTTCGCCTTCTGGATCCGCACCCTCGTCAAAGAACCCGAGCGTTGGGAGGCAGCCGCCGCGTCAGCGCCACCGCCCCGTTTGCGCGAAATCTTCGCACCAGAGATCTGGCCTCGTACCCGCAGCGCACTCATCGTCGCGGTCGTCGCCTTGATCACATGGTGGAGCTGCAACGCCTTCATCCCCGTTGTCGTCGCCAACCTGGCCCAAGCCGAAGCACTGCAACTCGGCCTCGACAAGACGGCCACCAGCGTCTTGATCGAATCCTGGAAAACCCAAGGCACAGCGATCTTCAATGTCGGCGGATTGCTCGGCACCTTGTTGACGATACCGCTCGCCAAACACTGGGGTCGAAAGCCGATGTTCGCGCTCTACCTCGGATTCTCATCGATTGCGCTACTGACCACGTATGGGCTCGATCTCGAGCCGCAAGTGCGGCTCTATATGTACTTCTTCATCGGTTTGACCGTGTTCGGCATCTTCGGCAGCTTCACGTTCTATCTGCCTGAATTGTTCCCGACGCGGTTGCGTGCCACCGGCTCCGGGTTCACCTACAACATCGGTCGCGTGATCGCCGCAGGCGGGCCTTTCCTCGTGGGGTCAGTCGCCTCTGCGGGAGCGGGTAATTCTGCTGTCGTACTCGATACGCTATTTCTGGTGGGATTCGTGCCGATCGTTGGCCTGTTATGTCTCGGCTGGGTCATCGAAACCCGTGGTCAAAAAATTCCGGACTAAATTGGGTTTGATGAAACATGGCTGATTGGCTCATTGATGTCATTCTCGGGCTGGTCGAGGGCTTCACCGAGTTCTTGCCGATTTCGAGCACGGGGCACCTGATCATCACGCGTGCCCTACTCAATCTCGAAGATGAAGTGGGCTTTCGGCAAATGATCGTGATTCAGGGCGCAGCCATTCTCGCCGTGTGCTTCCAATATCGCGCTCGTCTGTGGGAAACCGCCACCACACTGACTAGCAGCGCCGCATCTCGCCAGTTCGTGCTCGGCTTGTTTCTCGCATTTGTGCCGGCGGCCGTTGCCGGTCTTGCCTTCGAAGACATCATCCGTAGCGTGTTGTTCGCGCCGGTGCCCGTTGCCATGGCGCTCGTGATTGGTGGCGTCCTCATTCTTTGGGCGGAAAAGCGTCCGCATGTCGAGCGCGTCAAATCGCTTGATGAGCTTCGACCGCTTGATGCCTTTCGGGTGGGGTTGTTCCAGATGCTCGCGCTCGTTCCGGGCACGAGCCGCTCTGCAGCGACTATCTTGGGTGGATTATTGACAGGGCTCGATCGGCGCACTGCTGCCGAATTTTCCTTTTTCGTCGCGATTCCGGTGATGTTCGCGGCTACCGGTTACAAGCTGCTCGATGCGCGCGAGCCGATCACGTTCGACGAAGCACGCTCGATGATCATCAGCAGTGTGGTCGCTTTTTTTGCCGCGCTGATTGCGATTCGTTTCCTGCTGCGATTCGTCAGTCAGCACTCATTCGCCATATTCGCCTGGTATCGCATCGTCTTCGGCGGCGTGATCCTGCTCACTTGGCAGATGGGTTGGGTGCAGTGGTAGCGTCTCGCTCCTCTTCGGTTACCCGACCAAAATCCGGATAAGGCCCCAGCAACAAGAGCAATAGTGCACCGGCGATGAACATCACGGCAGCAGCAATCAAGATTGGATCGTAACTACCGGTGGTATCACGCACCCAACCGTAGAGCGTGGCCGACACGGCGGCGGATAAACCGAAAGCCATGTAGAGCACGCCGTAGATCTGCCCGTAACTCTTCATGCCGAAGTAACGACCGGCGAGATAAGCGACTAGATCGGTTTCCGCTCCTGAAGCAAAGCCCATCAGAAATGCGGCCAAAATGGCGACGGCAAATGCGAGCGGACCATCCCCGAGCAGAATCCAACACGACAAAGCGGGTAGACACAGGATGGGCAGAGTCACGATCGGCGCCCAAAACTTGTCGAGCAAGTAACCCGTGATAATGCGGCCGGCAAAAATCGACAGGCCGAACACGCTCATCACTGCCGCGGCTTCGGTTCGCTCGAAACCGCGTGCACCCAGCATCGAAGGCAGATGTACGAGCGCTCCGGAGTACGCGATCGTAACGAGCGCGATTGAGGCCCAAAGAATCCAGAAGCGCGGTTCGCTCATCGCTTCCTTGAGACTTCGCCCCGGGAGACTCACGGCGCCTGCTGCGGCAATTTCAGGCGGCCGCTCCTCCGGCTTCGGCTCTCGGAACCAGATCAAGCCGATCGGGAGCGCGATGCCAAGCGGCAAGAGCGCGAGCGCAGCGTAAGTCACGCGCCAACCAAAATCGTTGATCAGCCAAGTAGTGATGATCGGCAACGCCATCGCCGAGATGCTCGTGCCGACCAAAGTGAGCCCGAGCGCGAGACCGCGCTGCTTGAAAAACCACAGATTGATGGCGCGCGACCAAGTGATCGGGGTCGACCCGATCCCAAAGAGACCGATCAACACCCAGAGTGCGTAATACCAATAGAGGTCGCCAGGAATGATCGAAAACGAGGCAAAGACGAGCGCGAAAGTCGTCAGCGAAGCGAGCGCCACCTGACGTACACCGAAGCGGTCTGCCAACCAGCCGAAAACCGGCGCCAATAGCGCACCGAGCACGCCATAGATCGTGATGCCGAGACTGATCTCGGTGCGAGTCCAACCAAATTCCTGCTGCAAAGGGTCGATGAAAAAGCCGACCGTATTGAATGGCAGCGGTGAAGCGCCGAAAGCCGTGCCGAGCAGCGACGCAATCAGCACCTTCCAGCCACGCCCAAATTCGTTGCGGCTCGGCGCCGCGGCCCCCGGGGATGTCATGGCTACCAAGCATACCTGCTCTGGCCTGTTCGGTGCCGATGCTTGGGAGTAACCTATGCGCACTTATGAAGATCGTGATCCTCGGCGCCGGACAGGTCGGGCGCACGGCCGCGTATCAACTCGCGCGCGAGGAGGCCAACGAGGTCACCGTCGTCGATACCAACGACGAGCTCCTTCGTGACCTACAAGATCGCCTCGATATCCGCACCGTCGTCGGTAACGCCTCGTACCCCACCGTCCTAGAAGCTGCCGGCGTGGCTGACGCCGATATCCTCGTTGCTCTGACGAGCTCCGATGAAGTGAACATGATGGCCTGCGAAGTCGCCTACACGCTCTATCGCACGCCGACCAAGATCGCCCGTATCCGATCACCCGAATACACCCGTCACCCGAAGCTTTTCAGTGACGAGTCACTGTCGGTAGACGTTTGGATCAGCCCCGAACAACTCGTTACCGAATATGTTGAACGCCTGATTCGATACCCCGGTGCACTGCAGGTGCTCGATTTTGCCGGCGGACGAGTCCGACTCGTCGGCTTGCGCGCTCGTAAAGGCGGGTTGCTCGTGGGTCAGGCACTGCGAGGTCTGCGCGAACATATTCCAAATACGGAAGCCCGGGTGGTCGCCATCTATCGCAACGGCCGCAGCCTGCAGATCGAAGGAGATACGGTCATCGAAGATGGCGATGAAGTGTTTTTCCTTGCTGCCAAGAACGACATCCGGCGCTTCATGGCCGAAATCCGCAAGGAAGAGAAACCGGTCAAACGCGTCGTGATCGCCGGTGGCGGTCATATTGGTTATGCCTTGGCGAGAGAGCTCGAAAAGAATAACAACCAAGTCAAAGTTATCGAGCGTGACCCAAAGCGGGCACGCAAGATCTCTGAAAATCTCGAGAACGCCATCGTGCTCGAGGGTGATGCAGCGGACGAAGAACTACTGGTCGAAGAGAACATCGATAGCTGCGATGTCTTTTGTGCGCTCACCAACTCAGAAGAAGCCAATATCCTCTCGGCCATGCTCGCCAAACGCTTGGGCGCTGCCAAAGTCATGGCGCTGATCAACAAGCCCTCTTATGCCGAGATCGTGCAAAGCGGCATGATCGACGTCGCCATCTCGCCACAAACCATCACGATCGGCTCACTGCTGACGCATGTGCGGCGCGGTGACGTCGTGCAAGTTCACTCACTGCGGCGCGGTGCGGCTGAAGCGCTTGAGGCGATCATCCACGGAGATCATAGAAGCTCGCGCGTCGTTGGCAAGAAGATCGAAGAAATCGTGCTGCCGGAAGGCGCGCGTATCGGTTGCGTCGTTCGCGGCGATGAGGTCATCATGGCTCACCACGACACCATCGTTCAGGCTGATGATCACGTGATTCTCTTCATCACCGATCGTCGTCACGTCGACCAAGTCGAAAAGCTCTTCCTCGGCGAAACCTCGGGTCGGCGCTGAGCGCTCGAGATCACGAATGCTCGCAGTCGCTCATGTACTCGGTTTGATGATGGCGTTTTTTGCCGTCGTGTATACGTTACCCCTGTTGGTATCGGTGATTTTCCAAGATGGGTACGCTCACTTTTATCTCGCCGCCGCCGCCATCAATGTCGTATTCGGACTCGGCGTCGCAGCCGTTACACGCCGTTACAAGCGCGAGCTGAAATCACGTGACGGATTTTTACTAGTTACCCTTGCCTGGGTACTGATGTCGCTCTCTGGTGCAGTACCTTTTTTTCTCGCGTTACCGGAGCTCGGAACGACCGACATCATCTTCGAGGCGGTTTCCGGTTTAACGACGACCGGCGCAACGGTCATCACCAATCTCGATGGGCTCGCGCCCTCTCTCAACTTCTGGCGCCATACGCTGCATTGGCTCGGCGGCATCGGCATCATCGTGCTCGCCGTCGCCGTGCTGCCCTTGCTCGGTGTCGGCGGAATGGCTCTGTATCGCGCTGAAGCGCCGGGTTCCGTCAAAGAAGAAAAACTGACGCCCCGTATTACCGAGACCGCCAAAGCACTCTGGCTGACTTATGCCGCTTTGACCGCTGTAGCGATCATCGCTTTAAAGCTCGTTGGAATGAGCTGGTTCGACGCTATATGTCATGCGTTCTCGGTTGTTGCACTCGGAGGGTTCTCGACCCACGACGCCAGTATTGGACATTTTGATTCGGCGCCGATCGAGTTCGTGCTGATGATTTTCATGCTGATTTCGATGGTGAACTTCGCGCGTCATTTCACGGCTGTACGTACGCGCAGCTTCGCACCCTATCGGCGTGATTCGGAAGCCAAAGCGATGCTGCTGATACTGTCGTTCAGCATCATCACCATCACCGCGCTGTTGGTCGTCGAGGGCATCTATCCAAACGTACTGGAGGCTTTGCGGCATAGCGCCTTCAATGTCATCTCGGTCGCCACAACCACCGGCTTCTCGTCACAGAATTACGATGTATGGCCCATCTTCGCGCCCGTCTGGATGCTATTTCTCTCGTGCATCATCTGCGCGACGGGTTCAACGGGGGGTGGTATCAAAATGTTTCGCACCCTGCTGCTCGCACGACAAGCGCTGCGCGAAATGAAGCAGCTCGTACATCCATCGGCCGTCATTCCGGTCCGTATTGCAGGACAGGTGATACCGGAGCGCATCGCAGCCTCCGTGCTCGCCTTTATCTTCCTGTACTTCCAGATCATTGCCGTACTGACTTTCTTGATGTTGTTGACTGGGCTCGATCTCGTCACCGCCTTCAGCTCAGTCGTTGCCAGTGTCAACAATCTCGGACCAGCGCTGGGGCCGACCGGTGCGGCCGGTAACTACGCTGTACTATCGGACGTCCAGACTTGGATCTGTATCGTGGCGATGATTTTAGGTCGACTCGAAATTTTTGGTGTTCTCGTGCTCTTCACGAGCGCCTTCTGGCGAAAATAACCGATCAATAACGCCAGCTTCGAACGTCGGCACCCGGCGGTGCCGTCGCGAGAATGCGCTCGACGACCCACGGCAGCACCATCTGCGGATAACGCAATCGCGAATACGCGTTCGCCCGGCTGTGATCGCCGTTCCAGCAATGTTCGGCTCGGTTGCCGTATTCGATCACGACATCCGCGGAGGGTTGTGCTGACCGAAGGAAATCTTCGACGACGGAGACCGCATTATTGAGGAAGTAGTTATCTCGCTCGCCGGCGTAAATTCGTAACTTGCCGCGCAGCTTGGGCGCGAGTTTCGTCCAATCGCGACGCAGGATATGCCCAAGATCGTAGTTCTCACGCCAATGTGCTGCCGTTACTGGATCGATCTCGCCCGTGTTGCGATTCCAGAGGCGTCGCGGATAACCATCCTCGCCTACCGGTGAATACACAGACTCCCAAGCATCCCACTGTTCGTTACTGCGGCCGCGGCTGGCGAGAGCCGACTCCCACCGCGCTTGGTCTTCCACCGTGCTATCGATGTGGCCCAAAGAATTACGATAAGCGGGTCGTGGTGTACGCTTGTAACGACTTGTCCCATGGTAAGCATTACGATCCCGATAGAGATCGATCGTGCCGACATGACGGAAGTCGATGGGGTCCGGACAAGCGATCCACGCACCGTTGTAGTCATCGGGGTAGAACATTTGCGTCGCCATGGCAGTCCAGCCGCCGGCGCTGCCGCCGAATAGGAAACGTGCCCAACCTTGACCAAGCCCACGAAAACGACGCTCGATCTCGGGGATCAACTCGTACTGGATCGCATCGCCATAAGGCCCATTATTTGCGGAGTTGACCCCATACGAATTGTCATAAAACGGTGTCGGATGTTGGATCTCGACCAACAGCACTCGCGGAAACTCAGCGCTGCTCCACGCTTGGAAGAGTTCGTAGGCGTGTTGTTGCACGATGCGGTTGTAGCCATGCAGGCCGAAGCGGGCGCTGTAAACCGGAACAAGGTCAGGATCGGGCGGTGTCTCGCGCCAATGGGAAGGAGCCGCAGGAAAATGACCATGCTGGATGACCAACGGGTAACGAGCTTGGGGTCGCGAGTGAAAGCCCGCCGGTAGCGTGACGAAGGCACCCAGAAAAATGTCGCGTCCCCAGAAAGCCGATAGGCGTTCGCTGCGGATACGCAGATATTTCACCCAAGGCGTATCGGTGGGTGCGGCAACATCCAGGACGCGCTCCGTCAGTACTAGGGGCGGCAGGCGGGCTCGACCATCCCAGCGAATACGCTGCGGCCTTGAATGAAGATTGCCCGGCTTGTCGCGCCACTGCTGACCCTCGCCTCGATCGAGCGGCAAGGAAAGCTCGCGACCGTCGGCGCGCCGGAGGGTGTCGTAACGCTGCCAAAGAGCCTGCACCCGATATTCACCCGCCGGCAGATCCCGCCAATGGCGCAACGGAAAGCCGACGGCCGAATCGGTCAGGCGTACGCGTGTCCCGGGTTGCCAGGACTCAATATCGATGCCGAAGAGCGGGATCGCCTCGGCGTTCCAATGAGCGAGCTCACGCGGCTCGCGATCCGGTGCCTGATCGACGGGGGCGAACATCACGAGAAGCCGACCCGAGGCGGGCGTGCTTGCCATCGTGCGGGGCAATTCCACCTCCAGCGGCATGACTTCGGACACCTTAGCGGCGATGGCTGGCGAGGTCGAAGGGATGCAAAGCAAGCCCGTCAGTATCAACGCGACCGCGATCGGATACCGGGTAAACAGATTTCGATTAGTCATGGCCCGGTATTACGCCCCAGTAGCAGCAGCTCCGCCGAGACCGAGAAAGTCGACGAATGGGTCTAAAATGCGCACCCATGCGACACCCCCACTCTTTCGATGTGATCGTGATCGGCGGCGGCCATGCCGGTACCGAAGCAGCGCTCGCCGCAGCTCGGATCGGTTGCCGCACCCTGCTGCTGACCCAGAGCATCGAGACCCTGGGGCAAATGAGCTGCAACCCCGCATTCGGGGGCATCGGCAAGGGTCACCTCGTTCGAGAGATAGACGCCTTGGGTGGCGGTATGGCGAGGGGCGTCGACCGAGCCGGCATCCAATTCCGAACACTCAACGCGAGCAAGGGGCCCGCCGTCCGAGCCACCCGAGCGCAGGCGGACCGACAGCTCTACAAGGCCGCCATCCGGTACCAGCTCGAGAACCAACCGAACCTCACCCTGTTCCAACAGGAGGCGGCGGATCTGCGGGTCGAGGGCGGTCGCGTGACCGGCGTCGTCACCATCACAGGCATCGCCTTCGACGCACCCACGGTGGTGTTGACGGTCGGCACTTTCCTCGGTGGACGCATCCATGTCGGCCTCGATCAGTACGCCGGTGGCCGCGCGGGAGACCCACCGTCTAACCGATTAGCCGCTCGTCTGCGCGAACTACCGCTGCGAGTCGGGCGCCTGAAAACCGGTACGCCGCCGCGGATCGACGGCCGCACCATCGACTTCAGCGTGATGCAGCCCCAGTACTCGGATGACCCTATGCCGGTCTTTTCGTTTCTCGGGCGAATCGAAGACCATCCAAAACAGATTCCTTGTTTCATTACGAAAACAAACGAGCGTACTCACGACATCATTCGCCGCGGCTGTGACCGCTCGCCGATGTTCACCGGGAAGATCGAGGGGGTCGGCCCACGCTACTGCCCGTCGGTCGAGGACAAGATCCACCGCTTCGCCGATAAGGGCTCGCATCAGATTTTCGTGGAGCCCGAAGGGCTCACCACGCACGAGGTCTACCCCAACGGAATTTCGACCAGCCTGCCCTACGACGTGCAGCTCGAGTTCGTGCGCAGCATCCACGGCTTCGAGCAAGCTCACATCACGAGGCCCGGATATGCGATCGAGTACGACTACTTCGATCCGCGCGACCTGCATGGCTCACTCGAGACCAAGGTCATCGAGGGGCTCTACTTCGCGGGCCAGATCAACGGTACGACCGGCTACGAAGAAGCCGGCGCCCAAGGCATCGTCGCCGGTATCAATGCCGCCCGCCGGGTCCGAGGTGAATCACCTTGGGTGCCGAGTCGAAGCGAGGCCTACCTCGGGGTGCTGATCGACGATCTCATCACCCGCGGGGCCAGCGAGCCCTACCGGATGTTCACGAGCCGAGCCGAGCATCGCCTCCTGCTCCGCGAAGACAACGCCGACCTGCGTCTGACCCCGGTCGGTCGAGAGATGGGTCTCGTCGATGACGAACGTTGGCGTTGGTTCGAAGCCAAGCGCGAGGGTACCGAGACCGAGATCGCACGACTCTCGAATGCGCGCTTCCGTGGGGTCACGGCCTTCGATTGGTTGCGACGCCCGGAGGTGTCATACGACGATCTGAATCGTTTAGCCGTCGAGTCAGCGGGCGATGCCGCTGGGGAGTTCCTGCAAGGGGATCCGATGCCCGCCCTCGCCGCTCGGGACGATCGCCTGCCCGACGCGGTCCGGCTACAGATTGAAGTGCGCGCAAAATACTCGGGCTACATCGAACGCCAACAGGACGAGATCGACCGACAGCGTAAGCACGAAGAGCTCCCCCTGCCCGCCGATCTCGACTACGCCAACGTCGCCGGTCTTTCCAACGAAGTTCGCCAAAAACTCGCCGCTGCCAAACCCGACACCCTAGGCCAGGCCTCGCGCTTGCCAGGTATCACCCCGGCAGCCGTATCGGTCCTGCTGATCCACCTGAAGCGACGTAGCGCGTGAACCCCAAGACTCGAACGCTCGGAGTCGCGCTCGCCTGGGGCGGCGCGTTCGCCGTCGCGCTGCAATTGGCTTTGTCTATCCAGCACCAACTCGAGGCCGGGCGGACCGTGGGTTTTGCGGTTGTTCAGTACACGGGTTACTACACGATCATCACGAACACGCTCTGCGCGCTGGTGGCGGCGGCTTGCGTGTGGCCCAAACGTTTTGGTCGATTTGCGGCCACGCTGCGCAGCTCTATCGCCATCACGGCAGCAGCGGTGTCGATTTTCATGGTCGGTATGCTCTACGTGACTCTGCTGACGCAGGTTCACCATCCAAAGGGGCTCGAACACCTCACGAATCTACTGCTGCACTATTTGATTCCGCCCCTGTTCGCGCGCTTCTGGTGGCAGGTCGTGCCGCAAGGATCGCTTGATTGGCGAGATGCCTGGCGCTGCATGGCTCTGCCGGCTGCGTATTTGATTTACCTCGCCGTGAGAGGCGCGGCGACTGGGCTCTATCCCTATTACTTCGTCGACGTCGGCCAGCTTGGCTATGCACGCGCAGCCGTGAATGCTCTCGCCATCGCCGCCGTATTTTTGCTTGCGACCGTAGGTTTCATTCGACTGAAGCGCTAACTCTGCAGCACTTCCAGCGCGGCGCGCTCGCCCGACTCCATCGCCGCTTCCATTCCGACCTCGAATCGGCGGGTGTGTTCACCTGCGAAGTGGAGTCGCGCATGCGGCTTCGACATCCGCTGGTTCCAATCGAACGCCACGTGCGGCTGCAAGCCGTAGCTGCAACCACCGATAGTCGGTGCCTGTGCCCAAGAATGTGCTCCGATGAACTCGAGCTTGCCGCGAGTACTCGGTCGACGCTGTTCGATGTATCGAATCGCGAGCTCACCACGATCCCGAGGTGCGAGCCGATCAAGCTCGGACGATTTCGCGCCGAAAGCCAAGGCGCTAATCAACTCTCGTTTTCCGTCATGTTCGATTTGTTGACGGATCAAGGTGAAAAGCCCATCGGTCCACATCGAAGCTTCGATGCCATCGGCTTCCCAATAGGGCGCCTTGACGCGTAACCACACCTGGCTTTGGTTGCCATACGGCATCTGTCGTACGGCATCCGCTTGCACTCCCTGCAACGTGGGTGTGATCGCAATGTGTCTGAGCATCGTGAATGGCAATGCAGAGATCACCCGTGTCGATTGCCACTGCGAGCCATCCTCGCAGCGCACCGTACAACCGGTATCCGTCATATCGATCGCAACCACCTTCTTACCCGTGATCACTCGATCACCGAGACTCGCCGCCATGGCATCGGTCAGCTTCGACGAGCCACCAACGACATGGTAGGAGTTGAGTGCTGCGCGCTCGTAGGCATCTTTACCCGGTTGCGTTTGCGCCGCCTCGGCGGCGCGCGCTCGATTCTCGACTCTCATTCGAGTCGCTTCCTGAAACATCCGCAACACGCTTTGATTTTCGAGCCCCGGTGCACCGAGGGTTTGGTTGATGAGATGGATAGCAGCGGTCGAGGCGCTCTGTCTCGCTAACCACTCGGCAACGCTAAGATCAAAATTCGCAGCCGTGGCGGCATGTACCTCATCGAGACTTTGAAACGGATTTCTTTGTTCTATGTAGTACGCCCCAAGAGCATGAGGCGGCACGCTGCGCTCAGCTCCTTGAAGGGGATTGAGCCTCGAGACTGACCAGTCCTTGGCAGGGATCAGCTGATCCCCGATGACAAAGGAATAGGGCGCGTTGATATGGGCGCCGGGTGCCATCTCAATACCGAGCGTGCGAGCCGTATCGAGAATACGCGCATACATCCGCCCGACCTGTGAGGCACCGAGTTCGATGCGCGAATCGAATTCGTACGCTGTATGCGACCGTCCGCCGACTCGCTGATCACTTTCGAGAACGAGAACCTTGAGCCCGTCCGCGGCAAGCAATCGAGCCGCATGCAAACCTGCGAAACCCGCGCCGATGACGATGACGTCGTATTTTTTCGAGGTCTCGGCTCGCAACAAAGCCGTTGTCGCACCGAACGCAGCAGCCATTCCGAGTGCTATCGATCGACGTCGCGTAACCGGCATGAGGCCCCCGTGTTTTGAACTATTTTCCGATACAAAAACTACTGAAGATGCGACCTAAGAGATCATCTGCTTCAAACTCGCCGGTGATCTCACCCAGCGCGCTTTGCGCGAGGCGCAATTCTTCGGCCACCAGCTCGCCAGCACGATCGCGCTTCAATCGCTCAACGGCGTTGTCCGCGTGACACTCGGCTCTTTGCAAGGCATCGAGGTGACGAGATCTTGCGGAGATCGTGCCGCTATCGGCAACCTCGTAACCCATGCAGGCTTTGAGATGCTCACGTAGGCGATCGAGCCCCAGACCCTGCTTGGCGGATAGGGTGAGTATCTGATGAACGCCGCTGGTTGGTTTGGAGATCAGCGCATCGGTTTGTTCTGTGGACAGCGCATCGATTTTGTTGAACACGAGCGTGACGGGAAGGTCTTCCGGCCATTGAGCTTGTTCACTCAGCCACGCCTCGGCATGCGGATCGACGGTGGCATCAATGATGAAAAGGACGCGATCGGCTTTGGCGATCTCGGCGCGAGCACGGCGTATCCCTTCAGCTTCGACGACATCAGCCGTGGTTCGAAGACCTGCGGTGTCGAGAACATGCAATGGCATGCCATCAATCGAGATGTGTTCACGCAACACGTCGCGAGTGGTTCCGGCGACAGGCGTCACGATCGCCGCCTCATAGCCCGCCAGCGCATTTAACACGCTCGACTTACCGGCGTTGGGTCTGCCCGCGATGACGACCGTCATACCGTCGCGCAACAAGCGCCCTTGTTTGGCCGAGCGCGTCACTTCCGAGAAACGCTGCTGCAGCGCATCTAGTCGTTTCACGAGCGCGGTGTCGGCGAGGAAGTCGATTTCCTCTTCCGGAAAATCAATGGCGGCTTCCACCCAAGTACGTAGCTCGATCAAGGCTTCGACGAGTCCGTGCACTTGCTGCGAAAACTCGCCTTGCAACGATCGCAATGCGGCACGGGCCGCCGCCACAGAGCCTGCATCGATCAAATCGGCGACGGCTTCGGCCTGTGCAAGATCGAGTTTGTCGTTAAGAAAAGCGCGCTCGGTGAATTCGCCGGCGCGCGCTCGGCGCGCGCCGAGCTCGATGACTCGCGAGAGCAACATCTCGAGGACCACGGGACCACCATGGCCTTGAAGCTCGAGCACATCTTCCCCGGTATAGCTGTGCGGCCCGGGGAAGTAGAGCGCGATGCCTTCGTCGATAGTGACACCGGCCGCATCTCGAAAAGGCACGAGCGTGGCGTGCCGCGGTTGCGGTAGGCCGCTCTCGATGACACCGCTTGCGATCGCGCTCGCTGTAGGACCTGATACCCGCACGATACCAACGCCACCTCGGCCAGCGGCCGTGGCGATGGCGCAGATGGTATCGCGGCGAGAAATGCTCACCCTGCGCGCGTTTTCTTGGCCTCCGCCTCGATCCGGCGGTTGATGTTCCACTGCTGCGCGATCGACAACAAGGTGTTGGTGACCCAATACAGCACGAGGCCTGCCGGGAAGAAGGCGAAGGTCGCACTCATGATGAACGGCAGGATCATGAACACCTTCGCCTGAATCGGATCAGGCGGCGTGGGGTTCAGCTTGTACTGCACGAACATGGCGCCTGCCATGATGACAGGCAAAACAAAGAATGGATCGCGCGAAGACAAATCTTGGATCCAGAACGCGAAGGGCGCTTGTCGCATCTCGACACTTTCGAGTAACACCCAGTAGAACGCGAAGAACACCGGCATCTGAATGAGGATCGGCAGACAACCCGCGAGAGGATTGATTTTCTCGCGCTTGTACAAATCCATCATCGCGCGACCTAGTTTCTCGCGATCGTCCTTGTAGGTTTCCTGCAGGTTCTTCATGCGCGGGCCTAGCACGCGCATCTTTGCCATGGATTTACCCGAAGACTCCGAGAGCGGATAAAACACGAGCTTGAGCAAGAAGGTGACGATGATGATCGCCCAACCCCAATTAGTGGTGAGCTTGTGCGCCTGCTCGAGCAACCAGAAGAGCGGCTGGGCGAGCAGAGTCAGCATTCCGTAATCGGCAACCAGATCGAGACGCGGGCCGGTCTTTTCCAGTTGTGCTTGCAACTTCGGTCCGACAAAGAGCGTCTCTTCGAACGTCGCACCACTACCGGGCGCAACGGTGACCGAGGGACCCGTGGTCGAGAGCAGATATTGATTGCCGTCGGTTTTAATCGTGTAGCGATAAGACGCGCCGCCGGCCGGTACGATCGCCGTCACGAAATGGTGTTGCATCCCGGCGATCCAGCCGCCTTGGATATCGCGCGACAGAGCGCGATCTTCTGCGTCTTCTCGATCGAGTTTTTCGTATTTGACGCCATCGTAGAAAGCGGGCCCTTGGAACGCATAGCTTTCGACCGAGAACATCGAGCGCTCAACCGGCGGGTCGTTGCGCAAAATTTGCGCATAGGAGGCCGCACGCCACGCATTCGCGCCTGCGTTTTCTACGTCATAGCGCAAATCGACGCGGTATTGGCCGCGTTTGAAAACATACGTCTTGGTGACGGTAACGCCATTGACCGCATCACGCCACACGAGCGGAACGCGTAATTCGTCAGCGCCATCGGACAAGCGATAGTCCGTCTGCGCCGCTTCGAAGTCGGCGAGGTGGGTCGGGCGTGCTTCGCCTGCGGCCCCTGTCAATCCGGTCTGCAGCAAATAAAAATTGGATGGATTGGTATTGAGCAAACGAACCCGCGTGTCTTCGCCTTTGACGAGCGGATACTGCGAGAGATCTGCGAGCACTAAATCACCGCCGCGCAGCGAGATCTCGACATTCAAGACATCGGTAACCACATTGATGGTGCTCGCGACGGATGTCGGCGTCGTGGATGCCTCTGGTGCAGTGACGCTAGTAGCAGCCGCTTCGGGAACGGCGCTCGCATCGCCAGTCGCTGTAACAGCTGCTTGCGGCACGCTGGCTGCGAGACCTGTGACTTCTTTAGCACTGGGTGCAGCCGCGGCGGTCGTCGCTGCGGGAGGCACTGGCAAAGCGTAATCGCGTTGCCAAGTTTCGTAGTTGAGCCACAGCGCGAGTACAAGGCCGAGCCACAGGAACATGCGAGCATTAGTCGAAGTCACGTCGATCTCTTCTCTAAACGCGGCGGAACGGGATCGTAACCGCCTTCACAAAAAGGATGGCAACGACCGACTCGTTTGAGAGTCAACCAGCTGCCCCGCAGTGCACCATGCGTCTCGAGAGCTTCGAGAGCGTAATGCGAGCAAGTCGGATAGAAACGGCACCGCGGTCCCAACAACGGGCTCACGATGAGCTGATACGCACGAACTAGGGCACGGAGGATGCGGCGCATAACTTTGCTGCCTGTGTCCAAAGACCCTCGAGACTCTCGCGTATCGATTGTGCCGACGCACCTCGCACGGCTGCTCGCGCACCGATAATGTAATCGGCCGCCGGTAGACGATGCTGAGCATGTCGAAACGATTCGCGGATTATGCGACGAAGTCTGTTACGGGCGACGGCATTTCCGACGGTTTTTGCCGCAACGGCCATACCAAGCCGCGGACCGCCGGCAACCGCTTTCCGAATGACCAAACTGAGTAAAGGGTTTCCGCAGCGACGACCCTGCCGGTAGGCAGATTCGAAGTCGACTTTACGGAGAACACGGTTGGCGGCAGGAAACCGCAACCGAACAGGTGCCGGCGAGGCGTCCCGGATCAGGGGATCAGCTTCTTGCGACCCTTGGCGCGACGACGCGACAGGATTTTACGGCCGTTGGCCGTGGCCATACGGGCACGGAAACCGTGGGTTCGGGCGCGACGGACTTTGCTGGGTTGATAGGTGCGTTTCATGCTGGCGTCACCGAAAAAAGGCCGCAGAGGTTAAGCAGCGGCACTGCGAGTGTCAAGCCAAATCCGAGATATCCACAGGCCCGGTCGCCGGTATATTCTCTCCATCCCCTTACCGATTCGTATCAACAGGCAGGGTGCCGCTTGGACCACTCGCTGTGGGCTCGCTGCGCGCAAGCGCTGGAAAGCGAGCTCCCTGAAGCTCAATTCAACACCTGGGTTCGTCCTTTGCAGGCGATCGAAGGTGATGGCTCGTTGAAGTTGCTGGCCCCGAACCGGTTCGTCGTCGATTGGGTCAACGCCAATCTGTTGCCGAGAATTGGCGTTTGGTTGCAAAACGCCATGCCTGGGCAAGCTCCGATCGTCACCGTCCAGGTCGGTGCGAAGCCAGAAGCGGAACCAGTGGCCCCGACGACCGCGCCGCTGACATCGCTGCCGACATCCAGGCCTGCGGGCCTGATCGTCGGTGCGCGCTTAAATCCGGATTCCACTTTCGACACCTTCGTCGTCGGCAAGAGTAACCAGCTCGCGAAGGCTGCGGCTCAACAGGTTGGGGAAAACCCGGGCAAGGCTTATAACCCGCTTTTTATTTACGGCGGTGTCGGTCTTGGCAAAACGCATTTGATGCACGCTGTCGGTCACGCCATCCTCGCGCGCAAACCCGACGCGCGCATCGCCTACGTTCACTCTGAGCGCTTCGTCAGCGATATGGTTAAAGCGCTTCAGCATAATCAGATGAACGAATTCAAGGCAGCGTATCGCTCACTAGATGCGCTGCTGATCGACGACATCCAGTTTTTCGCAGGAAAAGAGCGCTCGCAAGAAGAGTTCTTTCATACCTTCAACGCGCTGCTCGAAGGTCAGCAGCAAGTCATCCTCACCTGTGATCGTTATCCGAAAGAAGTCGATGGGCTAGAAGAACGCTTGAAATCCCGCTTTGGTTGGGGTTTGACCGTTGCGATCGAACCACCAGAACTCGAAACCTGCGCGGCGATTTTGATCAGCAAAGGCGAGGCGGCAGGTGTGACGATTTCGCAAGAGGTCGCTCTGTTCATCGCCAAGCGCATTCGCTCGAACGTACGTGAGCTCGAAGGTGCACTGCGTCGTGTTATTGCCAACGCGCGATTCACCGGACAAGCGATCACCGTCGATTTTGCAAAAGAGGCGCTCAAAGATTTATTGTCGTTGCAGGCGCGCCTGATCACGATCGAGAACATTCAAAAGACCGTAGCCGATTACTTCAAGGTGCGCGTTTCTGATCTGTTGTCGGAGCGTCGCAGTCGCTCGGTAGCCAGACCGCGGCAAATCGCGATGGCGCTAGCCAAAGAACTTACCCAGCACAGCCTGCCTGAGATCGGTGATGCATTCGGAGGCCGAGATCACACGACCGTTCTGCATGCGTGTCGGCGTATCAAGGCGCTACGAGAAACGGAACAACGTATCTCTGAGGATTATTCAAACCTGTTGAGAACCCTGACAGGTTGAAGTTCATAAGTTGTGGATGTTTTCGAAGGCGAAAATCATTCACAATCGACACACAGGGAATGCGTCGGATATGCGCGCTCTCATACACAAGCCGATTGGTCGCAACACCATGATTTATCGAGAGTTATTTGGGTTTTCCGCATATCCACAGCGCCTATAAACACAACTATCTGAATTCTTAAATCTTTAAAACCTATATATGAAAGTCACAGCCACTCGCGAAGAGATTCTCGGACCGGTCCAAAACGTGATCGGGGTGGTCGAACGGCGTCAGACCATGCCGGTGCTTTCCAATGTCTTGCTCAGCGCGCGCAACAATCGCTTGAGCGTGACGGGAACAGACCTCGAGGTTGAGCTCGTCAGTGCGGTGACGATCACCGTAGGTGCCCCAGGCGACATCACCGTTCCGGGTCGTAAATTGCTCGATATTTTGCGTTCGCTACCCGAAGGGGTATCAGTGACGCTCGCCAGTGAGGCAGATCGCGTGGTGGTACGCGCCGGACGCAGCCGATTCACGCTCTCCACATTGCCGGCAGCGGAGTTCCCGGTCGTCGATGAGATCAATCCGCAGCAAGTGTTGAAACTGCCGCAGACGGCGTTCCGTCGTTTGATCGACAAAACCCACTTCTCGATGGCGCAGCAAGACGTGCGCTACTACCTCAACGGCATGTTGTTGGAGTCCGAGGGGGGTAAATTGCGCGCCGTTGCCACCGACGGACACCGTCTCGCGTTGTGTGAAACGACATTGACCGAGCGAGTAACGGGTAAGCAGCAAGTCATTTTGCCGCGTAAAGGTGTTCTTGAGCTGCAACGCATGCTGGGTGACGAGGGTGAGGTCGAATTCTCGATCGGAACCAATCATGTTCGTTGCCAAATCGGCGACATTCGCTTCACTTCGAAGCTGATCGATGGTCGTTTCCCGGAGTACGGTCGCGTGATTCCGAGCAATGCAAACCGCGTGATCGACGCAGATCGCGGTATTTTGCGTCAAAGTCTGCAACGTACGGCGATTTTGTCGAACGAAAAGTATCGAGGGATTCGTCTCAACATCAAACCGAATCTACTGACGCTTCAAGCGCACAATCCAGAACAGGAAGAAGCGGAAGATCAACTGGAAGTTAGTTACAGCGGTGAAGAAATCGAAATCGGGTTCAATGTGACCTATTTGCTCGAAGCGCTTTCCGCGATCGATACCGAGCACGTCAACTTCGCGCTGACTGACGCCAATAGCAGCTGCTTGATCACCGCTGCGGAAGCGGATGGCGCCAAGTATGTCGTAATGCCCATGAGGCTCTGATCGTTCATGGCTTTGGCGGAGCTGACCGTCCAGGATCTCCGCTGTATCGAAACCGCCGAGTTGACCTTCGGTCCCGGCACCACCTTGGTGTATGGCGCTAATGGCGCCGGCAAGACTTCGATCCTGGAAGCCATTTATGTACTCGGCCGGGGTCGATCGTTCCGCACTCGTCTGAATGAACGCCTGATTCGGCATGGACAGGGTCTCTGCCGGGTGGTTGGTAGGGTGGCTCACCCTTTAGGTACCCATTCTCTAGGGGTGGAAGTTCGCAAAGGCAGCGATCAACGTTCTGCGACGGCTGGACGTCTTAACGGCAATCCTATTCGCAGCTTGTCGGAGCTGGCTCTCGCATTCCCGACCCAAATCATCGATCCAGACGCACATAAGCTGATCGAAGAGAGCGCAACGCGCCGTCGGCGCTGGTTGGATTGGGCAGTGTTCCACGTGGAACCTGGTTTCGCATCCGCCTGGAGCCGATATCAGCGCGCCTTGCTCCAACGAAACGCTGCCCTGAAGTCTGGTTCTGCACCGGTCGCAATCTGGGATGAGGAGTTAGCTCGGGAAGGAGAAACGCTGACATCCGCTCGGGAGCGAGTCCTCACCGCCTTGCTGCCTTATTGGGGTGAGATGGTTGAGGAGTTGGTAGGGCTCGAGGTCTCACTGGGTTTTTCGCCGGGCTGGGACCGAAGCGCATCTTTAAGCGATGCCTTGATAGCTCACACGAGTCGCGACCGCGATCGTCGGACGACGACGGTTGGACCCCATCGGGCCGATATCAGCGTCCGGGTAAAGGGGAGAGCTGCTCGGGAAGTATTATCCCGGGGACAACAAAAACTCGCTGCCGTGACCCTCAATCTGTGCCAACTCGAGTTTCTGAAACAGGAACATGATCTAAGGCCGACCGTATTACTCGATGACCCTTCGGCTGAGCTGGATCACAGTCGGTTAGCGCGTTTCATCGGTCGCGTTCGACGCCTCGACACCCAGATCGTCGTAACCGCACTCGAGAAAGATTTCCGCCTTTTTGGTGAGCCTGAAAACCTGTTTCACGTGGAACAGGGAAGGGTATTTCGGGTATGATTTGGCATCCGTTACCCGGGCTATTCCATGACCGAAGCCGACGTCTACGATTCCAGTAAAATCAAGGTCTTAAAGGGTCTTGACGCCGTCAGAAAACGACCCGGTATGTACATCGGCGATACCGACGATGGCACCGGTCTACACCACATGGTTTTCGAGGTCGTCGACAACTCGATCGACGAGGCTTTAGCGGGCCATTGTGACCGCGTCGTGGTCACCATCCACGCTGACGAATCAGTCACTGTCGAAGACAACGGTCGCGGCATCCCTGTCGATATCCACGCTGAAGAAGGCCGATCTGCAGCTGAAGTCATCATGACGGTGCTACACGCCGGCGGTAAGTTCGACGACAGTTCGTACAAGGTTTCCGGCGGTCTGCACGGCGTCGGCGTTTCCGTCGTGAACGCCCTATCAGACGTTCTGCAGCTGACTATTCACCGCGGCGGCAAGCTGCACAAGCAAGAATATCGTCTCGGTGAACCGGTTGCGCCGCTCGCTGAAGTGGGCACGACCAATCGAACGGGTACTAGCGTTCGCTTTAAACCGAGCGCGTCGACCTTCACCAATATTTCGTTCGATTACGACATTCTTGCCAAACGCCTGCGCGAACTATCGTTTCTCAACTCCGGTGTTTGCATCGAGTTGATCGATGAGCGCGAAGAAAAGAGCGACGTCTTTCAACACGAAGGTGGTTTGCAAGCCTTCGTTAAACACCTGAATCGCTCAAAGACGCAAATTCACGAACAGGTATTTCATTTCCGCACCCAGGAAGGCCCTATCGGGGTGGAAGTGGCGATGCAGTGGAACGATTCCTACCAGGAGTCGATGTTCTGCTACACCAACAATATTCCGCAGAAAGACGGTGGTACGCATCTCGCCGGTTTTCGCGCAGCGTTGACGCGCACGCTCAACGATTACATCGAAAAAGAAGGCATCGCCAAGCGCGAAAAGGTGCCAACGACGGGCGACGATGCTCGCGAAGGTCTCACCGCCATTTTGTCGGTCAAGCTACCTGATCCGAAGTTCTCTTCGCAGACCAAAGATAAACTCGTTTCTTCAGAAGTGAAGGGCGTCGTTGAAACAGCGATGGCCGCGAAGTTTTCGGAGTTCCTGCTCGAGAAACCGCAAGAAGCTAAAGCGATTGCGAGCAAGATCATCGATGCGGCGCGTGCACGCGAAGCGGCGCGCAAGGCGCGTGAGCTCACCCGCCGTAAAGGCGCACTCGATATCGCCGGCTTGCCCGGAAAACTCGCCGACTGTCAGGAAAAAGACCCTGCTCTTTCCGAACTCTTTCTCGTCGAGGGTGATTCGGCCGGTGGCTCTGCTAAGCAGGGCCGCGATCGTCGAACGCAAGCGATCTTGCCGTTGAAGGGCAAGATCCTGAACGTCGAGAAAGCGCGTTTCGACAAGATGATCTCATCCGCTGAAGTCGGCACGCTGATCACGGCACTCGGTTGCGGCATCGGTCGCGATGAATTCGACATCGAGAAACTGCGCTACCACCGCATCGTCATCATGACTGACGCTGATGTCGACGGCAGCCATATCCGTACCCTGCTGCTGACCTTCTTCTATCGACAGTTGCCGCTGTTGATCGAACGCGGTCATATCTACATCGCTCAACCGCCGCTTTATAAAGTGAAGCGCGGCAAACAAGAGATGTATGTCAAGGACGAAGTCGAACTGAATGCCATGCTGCTCAACGCTGCATTGGATGAGTCGGAATTGTTTGTGAACCCCGCGGCACCACCGCTGCGAGGCCCCGGTCTCGAAGCGCTTGCCCGGCAATATGTCGAAGTGCAGGGAATCATCAGTCGTTGGGCGCGTCGCTACGACGAACGCTTGCTCGGTCAATTGTTGTACGTGCCAGTGATTTCGCGAGCGACTTTTGACGATCCGAGCGCTTTGCAAGACTGGACCACAGAGTTGCTAGCTCGCCTCAATCAAGAGGCCGATGGTGCTGCGCGTTATAAAATCGAACTGCAACCGGCGGTCGACGGCGCAGGAATTGCGCGCCTGCATATCTCGAAGGACGAGCATGGCAGTCGCTTCGATCGTCATTTGACCCGAGATTTCTTCGATTCGCCCGAATATCAACGCATCGCTGAATTGTCGCGCACCCTCGCCGGCCTCATTGAAGAAGGCGCTTACGTCAAGCGTGGCGAATCACGTCATGAGATCGACTCGTTCAAGCAAGCCATCGACTGGTTGTTCGAACACGCCAAACGTGGTCAGACTATTCAGCGCTATAAGGGTCTCGGCGAAATGAACCCCGATCAGCTCTGGGAAACGACCATCAACCCTGAGACCCGTCGCTTGATGCAAGTGCGCATCGAAGATGCCGTCGCAGCCGATGAGGTCTTCACGACGCTGATGGGTGATGAAGTCGAGCCGCGTCGCGAGTTCATCGAAAAGAACGCGCTGTCGGTGGCCAATCTCGACGTCTGAGCGTCGAGTCAGCCCTGAGTTTCGCTGCTCGTTTTTTGGACGGCCGCGGCGCGCAGCTTGGTGCCGATAAAGGCGGCGTGCCCCACGTGCAGCAAGTCACCGAGCTTGCGCATCAGATGATGCTCGTGATCGTCTAGCTTGCCGTCGGCATAAGCCACCTGCCAGAACATCTCCATAATTCGCTGCTTTTCCGCCGCGTCGAACGCCGCGTGCAATTGCGAAGTGAAGGCGTGTAGATCGTGCGCCGCTTCTTGTCGGCTGCGGGCTAGCAACATCAATGGTGCAAGCTCATCCGCCGTGAGATCGAAACGCTCCCGTAATAAGCGCTCGACGGTGCTGACCTCGACCTCGCTGGCACCGGAATCCGATTGCATGATTTCGATAAGCAGTACCGCCGTCGCCAATTGCAGCCGATGGTTTTCTTGCTCCGCCGTCCCGCCGACCGCGGACTGCACCGCGCCGAACAACTCCCGCCAGTGTTTGAGCATCTCTGCCTCCTCAGGTGCATGTTAACCCCGGTAAGATGCCCTCGTGAGCACAACCATCCTGCAATCATTGCCGATCGGCGAACGAGTCGGAATCGCTTTCTCCGGTGGCCTCGACACGAGCGCCGCAGTTCACTGGATGCGCGCGCGAGGTGCGCTGCCTTGCGCGTATACCGCCCATCTTGGGCAGCCAGACGAAACTGACTACGAGGCGATTCCTCGCAAGGCGCAGGAGCTTGGCGCCGTACATGCACGCCTCATCGATTGTCGTCAGCAGCTCGTCAATGAAGGTATTGCGGCAATTCAATGTGGCGCTTTCCATATCTCGACTGCCGGCAACACCTACTTCAACACCACGCCACTGGGACGTGCCGTGACGGGTACGGCTCTGGTACTGGCCATGCGCGAGGACGATGTTCACATCTGGGGTGATGGCAGCACTCACAAGGGGAACGATATCGAGCGTTTCTATCGTTATGGTTTGCTCGCCAATCCGCAGCTGCGAATTTATAAACCCTGGCTCGATCGACGTTTCATCGATGAGCTGGGTGGCCGCGCCGAGATGTCGGCCTATCTGCAGGCGGCAGGACTCGATTATCGACTCAGTGCCGAAAAGGCCTATTCCACCGACTCGAATCTGCTCGGGGCGACTCACGAAGCGAAAGATCTGGAGTTTCTCGAGCGCGGCATCGAAATCGTACAGCCCATCATGGGCGCCGCATTCTGGCGTGACGATGTCACGATCCAACGCGAGCGGTGCACGGTCGGTTTCGAGCAGGGCAAGCCCGTCACACTGAATGGTCAGCGGTTTGTTGATGCGCTCGCACTATTCGAGGAAGCCAATCGTATCGGCGGTCGCCATGGTCTTGGCATGAGTGATCAAATTGAGAATCGCATCATCGAGGCTAAAAGCCGCGGCATCTACGAAGCCCCCGGCATGGCGTTATTGTTCATTGCTTACGAACGGTTGGTGACGGCAATCCATAACGAAGACACCATCGAGCAATATCGCCAAAACGGTCGTCGTATCGGCCGACTTCTGTATCAAGGACGCTGGTTCGATCCGCAATGTTTGATGTTGCGCGAAAGTGCGCAGCGTTGGGTGGCCGCCGCCATTACTGGAGAAGTGACGTTGGAACTGCGACGGGGTAACGATTATTCGATCATCGATACGCGTGGTCCGCATCTCACGTATCACCCCGAGCGCCTCACCATGGAAAAAGGCGAGGCGATGTTTAGCCCCGAAGATCGCATCGGCCAACTGACGTTGCGCAACATGGATATCGCCGATACGCGCGAGAAGCTCACCGTATACGGCGAAGCCGGTTTGCTCGAAATCGATTCCACGCCTACGTTGCTGCGATGAGCGACGTCGTCGTTTGCGGCAGCTTGAATATGGATCTGCTCTCGCAGGTCGAACGCTTACCGTTGCCCGGAGAAACGGTACTCGGCTTGCGCTATCAACACTCGGCGGGTGGCAAAGGCCTCAATCAAGCGGTTGCCTGTGCGCGGATGGGGGTGCCCACCGCGATGATCGGTGCGGTGGGAGATGATGCCCATGGCCACGCCTTGACCGAGCTGCTGCGCACCGAGAGCGTCGACACCGCGCGAGTTCGAACACGCGCTGAAATCAGGACGGGGCTAGCTCAAGTCATGCTCGCAGCCTCGGGTGAAAACAGTATCGTCGTGCACGCGGGTGCCAATGCAAGCCTGAGCGCCGAGGACGTTGTGCGCGATTTACCCGAGGCGATCGTTTATTTGGCCCAACTCGAAACACCGCTTGAAACTATCGAAGCGTTTTTCGAGGCGGCGAGTCAGGTGGGCGGCTGTCGTGTGCTCAATACGGCACCGGCGGTAACAGGTAGCGAGCGGTTACTGCCACTCGCGGATGTGCTCATCATGAATGCAACCGAGCTCGCCTACTATGCCGGCCACGCGGGTGCGGTGAGTGCAGCGCAGGTTCGCCGGCTGGGGCCCCGCTTGTTGCAGCGACCGCAGCAAGCTTTGATCGTTACGCTGGGTGCCGAGGGCGCCTGGATTTTCACGCATACGAGCGAAGAGTTTATTCCGGCGACACCCACAACCGTGCTCGATACCACCGGAGCTGGCGACTGCTTCACCGGCGTGTTGGTGGCAGGCCTCGCTCTCGGTCAGGTGCTGCCAGAAGCCGCCCGGCGAGCAAGCCGGGCAGCTTCCATTGCAGTCACTCGTCTTGGCGCAGCAACATCAATGCCGCGCGTACAGGAACTTACGGCGTCAGACTCGCATTGACGCGCCGCTGTAAATCGAGGCGCGGCACATCGACGAGATCGCGTTTGATGCGAGCCGTGATTTTCTTGGCCGCCGTTTTTGGTAAGTGCTCGTCGACCATCGCCATGAAGCGCGGTGCCATGACTAGGACGAGCCCGGTCGTTTCGGCATCGCGTACGGCAGCCGAAGCTGTTTTCGCCACCATCCGCGCGAATTGATCGGCTGCTTGTTGTTTGAGGGTGGTACGACCTTCGAGGGCCGTTCGTCGACCTGCGGCGCGCGACATGCCGCGACCGGGTTTGTCGGCACCCGCATCGCGTTCGTGTTTGATTGCAAACGGATTGGCAAACGTCGCGATTTTCTCGAGCTTGGCTCGGACCTTGGCCATCGAATAGATGTGCAGATGCGCGGTATCGGCCACCATCACTTTGATCGACATATCAAAACTCCTATTGAGCCCCTCAAGAACCCATCCTAGCGTGCAGTGGCATTTTTTTCAGGCCTAATCCGACGGTTTGCCGCTTTCTCAATCGCTGCGGCGAGATGCAGCAGTTGTGCATCGTCGTTACGCTGGGCGACTAGAGTCAGCCCGACAGGCATGTCTCGCACGAGACCGATCGGTAAGGTGAGGCTCGGATACCCAGCGACTGCGGCAGCCGACCCGAGTGACGAGCCGCCCGTATCGCGACGGTTGCCCCAAATCGGATCGATGAGTTCAGCGGGGCCGCTACCGGGTGACATGATCAAATCGAGAGTCGATTGGGCAAACAAAACAGCGAGGCCGTCGACATCGACCGATTGTTTCAGCGATTGCACGGCTTCGAGATATTTAGGCTCAGTTAACGGACCGCAAGCAACCGACTGCTCGAAGATTTCCTGACCGAAAAACGGCATCTCACGCGCAGCTTCGCGGCGATTGAAGTCGATCAATTCGGCGAGTGAGCGCGTTTCACACCGCGTCGGCGCAAGATCGCCCAAGTAGGAGTCGATGGCCTGTTTGAATTCGTACAGTAAGGCCAAAAACTCTGCTGCGCCGAACTGCTGCAGGCCCACCGGCAGATTGAGATCGACGATCTCGGCACCGTTGGCCATCAACAGATCGCGGATCTGGTTGCACTGCGCGAGTACGTCGGGACGCAAATTAGGTGAACCCGGCCACCAGCCGATTCGTCGGCCTTTCAAGACATCGGCGCGGGCAGTCAAAACCGGCGCAACATCGAAGGGTTGGTCGAATAAAATCGTTGCCACGGATGCAACATCGGCGACGTTGCGACCCATGGGGCCTGCTACATCTTGCCGAGGTGATAGCGGTATCATGCCGCGACCGCTGACTCGAGTCTGTGTCGGTTTGAAGCCGACGATTCCATTGAGCGCAGCCGGCGACAAAATAGAGCCGTCCGTCTCGGTACCGATGGCTACCGCACAAAAACTGCGCGCGGCCGCCGTCGCGGAGCCTGAACTCGAGCCTGATGGATTGCGCTTAGGATCATAAGCATTGCCTGTCTGGCCACCGACCGCACTCCAACCACTCATAGAGCGCGTCGAGCGGAAGTTTGCCCACTCGCTAAGGTTGGTTTTGCCGAGGATTACGGCACCTGCAGCACGTAATCGCGCGACGAGATCGGCATCTCGGGTTGCCTGTGAGCGAGCGAGCGCGAGCGAACCTGCGGTCGTCGGTAGCGGATCGATCGACTCAATGTTGTCTTTGAGCAGGATGGGAACGCCATGCAGTGCTCCACGGTTGCGGCCTGCGCGTCGCTCGAGATCCAGCGCGCGCGCTGTCTCGATTGCGCGCGGATTCACGGCGATGATTGACCTGAAGAGTGCGTCTTCACGCTCGATGCGAGCAAGGTACCCAGCTACGATCGCCTCGCTACTAAAGCCTTTTGCAAAAAGTTCTTGCAAGGACGCTATCGATAGCTCGGTTGGATCAACATCGGTCGCGATCTTGAAAGTGTTTGCCTGCGCACGTTCGAAGTTGTGCGCAATCGCAGCTGCGACGCCCAAGGAGGCGAGGCGACTCATGAATTGTCTGCGACGCATCGGATCAGTCTCCTGTCGAGCGGGTTGCCGAGGGCAGCTGGCGCAGCGTGTCTTCGATCCAACGCTGCACTTCGTCGTTAATCTCGCGCGGATCACGGCCGGCAGTGACGATCGGCGCGCCGATGATGACGTGGATCGTTCCGGGTTTTTTCAAAAAACCGCGACGTGCCCAGTAGTGCCCCGCGTCGTGTGCAACCGGCACGATCGGATAACCACTGCGACTCGCCAGTAGTGCACCGCTTACACCGTAGCGACGGGTCTCACCCGCCGCCACTCGGGTCCCTTCTGGAAAGATCAAAATCGACAAGCCTTCGCGCAGTCTGATGGTGCCACGCTGTACGACTTGATTGACCGCTGAAGCACCTGCACCACGATCGACTGGGATCGACCGCAACAAAGCGAGACCCCAGCCGAAGAAAGGGATGTACATCAACTCGCGTTTGAGCACGATCACTTTCGGCGGACCGAGCAAAAATTGCGCGAAAGTCTCCCAGGCCGAGGAATGTTTCCAATAGGCGATATGAGGCTCAGCGGGGATGTTCTCTAGGCCACTGACTTCGAAACGGAGATCGCAGATCAGACGTAATCCGTCGAGCATGCGCTGCCCATACCAACGGACGAAATCGAAGCGTCGTCGTATCGAAACGAAAGGAGCTGCGATGACGAAGATGACTGCGTAGAGCAGTGTCCACGCAAACATGAAGACAGTGAAGATGAGCGAACGGAGCGCGATCATCCTGGCAAACGCGACAAGTCAGCGACGCCGGAGAACAGCGTTCTGACGCGGTTCACGAGGGCGAGCCGATTGGCACGCAGGGCCGCATCCGGGTCATTCACCATCACATCGTTAAAGAAGGCGTCGATCATTGGACGTAAGCTGGCCAGCAAGGTCAGCGCGGCATCGTACTCGGCACAACGCAGATGCGTATCGACGGAAGAGGCAATTGCATCGAGAGCTGCAGCCAAATTGCGTTCGGCGGGCTCACGCAGCAAGGCGGCATCGATGTTCGTCGACAGTGTGCCTGTTTCCGTTTTCTTGAGAATATTGGCTATACGCTTGTTGGCAGCGGCGAGGCTTTCGGCTTCGGGCAATTCGCGGAACCGGCGCAAGGCTTCGAGTCGCGACTGGATGTTGCCTGGTTTCGTAGAGCCGGTGGCCTGTACGGCATCGAATGCTTCGCTGCCGTGACCGGCTTCGAGTTGGATTGCGCGCAGTCGATCCATCATGAAACCCAAGACTTCACTTTGCGTATCGGGCGTGCTGACCGGTTGCAGTGCCACGGCCTGTGCGACGAGATCAGCAAGATCGAGATCGAGACGCCGTTCTAGCAAAATTCTCACGACGCCAATCGCAGCGCGGCGCAACGCGAAAGGATCCTTCGTACCACTCGGCTTTTGACCGATACCGAAAATACCAGCGAGCGTGTCGAGTTTGTCGGCCAACGCTACGGCGATACCGCTTGGGGTCGAGGGCAATTCATCGCCAGCACCGCGCGGCAGATAATGCTCGCGGATGGCGCTCGCCACTTCGGCAGGCTCGCCATCGGCGGCAGCATAGTTGGCACCTGTGATGCCTTGCAGTTCCGGAAACTCGCCGACCATCGCGGAGAGCAGATCACATTTGGAGAGCTCGGCTGCTTGCGCCGCCAGAGTCGATTGGCCGCCGACGAGCGGGGCGATCTGGCTCGCGAGGCTCGCGACACGGCGAACTTTGTCGCCGATCGAACCGAGCTTGGCCTGGAAGGTGACGCGGTCTAAGCCTTCGCGCCAGCCGCGCAAAGGGGCTCGGCGATCTTGTCGTTGGAAGAACGCGGCGTCCGACAAGCGTGGGCGGACGACGCGTTCGTTGCCTTCGCGCACTCGCGAGGGATCGCGGCTGTCGATGTTGCTGATGGTGATGAACCAGGGCGTGAGCTTTCCGGCAGCATCTTCGACGGGGAAATAGCGTTGATGTTCTTGTAGCGTGGAGATCAGCACTTCGCGCGGCAGTTCCAGAAATGCGTCGTCGAAGCGACCTTCGACCGGTACCGGCCACTCGACGAGTGCAGTGACCTCATCGAGCAGTGCATCGTCGAACACGGCGCGCCCGCCGAGACGCGCCGCTGCTGATTCGACTTGTGCACGGATGCGCTCGCGACGCTCACCAAAATGTGCAATCACATGACCAGACTTGCGCAATACGTCGGCGTAATCAGCCGGTGTCGGCAACGGCAATTCGCCTGGCGCATGAAAACGATGGCCGCGCGTGGTACCGCCGGCTCGGGTATCGAGCAGTGTGGCATCGAGCACTTCGTCGCCAAAGCGCAGCACCACCCAATGCACGGGCCGAACGAACTCCGCTTGGCTTGCACCCCAACGCATGCGTTTCGGAATCGGTAAGGCATCAAGCGCGGTTTGCACGATCGGCGCGAGCAACGAAGATGTCGGCGCACCCGGCTTGCTGCCCTCGAAGTAGAGGAACTCGCCCTTGCCCTCGGTGATACGACTCAATGAGCCAATATCGACGCCGCAGGATTCGGCGAAAGCCGTGGCCGCTCGAGTCGGCTGACCGTTCTTGTCAAACGCGGCCGATACTGGTGGACCACGACGCTTCAATAATTGTTCGGGTTGTTGCTCGGCCAGATCTCGTACGAGTACGGCGAGCCGTCGCGGCGCGGCATACGACAGCAGATCACCGTGCGGAAGACCTGCACTGGTCAAACCATTGCGGATCCCTTCCAACAGCGCGCGCTCAAGCTCGGGCAGCGCGACCGGTGGCAATTCTTCCGTGCCAAGTTCGAAGAGAAAATCACGGCTGCTCATCGCGAACCCTCCGCGCTGGCAGAGCCCATCGGGAAGCCAAGAGCTTCTCGACTCTCGTAATAGGCTTGAGCGACACCACGAGCGAGGGTGCGGACCCGCAGGATAAATCTTTGACGTTCAGTCACCGAAATCGCGCGACGCGCATCGAGCAAATTGAAGGTGTGCGAGGCTTTGAGAACTTGCTCATAAGCCGGCAGTGCGAGCTTGGCCTCGAGCAAACGTTGGCAGGCGGCTTCGTGCTCATCGAAATGACGGAACAGCGAGCTCGTATCGGCGTGTTCGAAGTTGTAGGCCGACTGCTCGACTTCGTTCTGGTGATACACGTCGCGATAGGTGACTTTGCCGCGTGGTCCGTCGGCCCAGACGATATCAAAAACACTGTCGACACCTTGCAGGTACATGGCAAGGCGCTCGAGTCCGTAGGTGATCTCGCCCGTGACGGGACGACAATCGATACCACCCACTTGTTGGAAGTAAGTGAACTGCGTGACTTCCATGCCGTTCAGCCACACTTCCCAACCGAGACCCCAGGCACCGAGCGTGGGTGACTCCCAGTTGTCTTCAACGAAGCGGATATCGTGGGTGAGTGGATCTAAACCCAACATCTTCAACGACCCGACATATTTATCGAGGATGTCGAGCGGCGAGGGTTTCAGCACCACCTGGAATTGGTAGTAACGCTGCAAACGAAACGGATTGTCGCCATAGCGCCCATCGGTTGGTCGACGTGAGGGCTGCACGTAGGCGGCACTCCAGGGTTCCGGACCAATCGAGCGCAGGAAGGTGGCTGTGTGAAAGGTGCCCGCCCCCATCTCCATGTCGTAGGGTTGCAGAATGACGCAGCCCTGGTCTGACCAGTACTGCTGCAGGGCAAAAATCAGTTCTTGAAAAGTGCGAGGCATGAAACGGGTCGTTAGCAGCGCCGGTGATGGCTCGCAAGTATAGCCCTCCAGCGATAGACCTCTGCTTACGCACTATTTAAGTGCAGGTTGGATTATAATGCGCCATCATGGTGCGTTTTCGGGCGCACGCAAGATCCATTTATCGAACTAAGCCTTTGACTGTGCAGCAGAATGGTCTGCGGGCACGTTTTCTGCATCAAGATTGGGCGTTAAGTTTCCCATTCCCGATTTTTGTACGGAGCGACTATGACCACCGCCAGTGACGTCATTCAGATGATCAAGGACAAGGAAGTGAAGTGGGCTGATCTGCGCTTCACCGATACCCGTGGCAAGGAGCAACACGTCACCATCCCAGCGAAGGCGGTCGACGAAGGCTTGTTCCGTGACGGCAAGATGTTCGACGGTTCGTCGATCGCCGGTTGGAAGGGCATCAACGAGTCCGACATGATCCTGATGCCCGATACCAGCACCGTGGTCCTCGATCCTTTCTTTGAAGATGCCACCGTCAATATTCGTTGCGATGTCATCGAACCTGCCACCATGCAGGGCTACGAGCGCGATCCGCGATCGATCGGCAAGCGCGCTGAAGCGTACTTGAAGAGCACCGGCATTGCCGATGGTGCAACCTTTGGCCCCGAGAACGAGTTCTTCATCTTCGATAGCGTTCGCTGGACCAACGAGATGCACACCTCGTCCTACGCCATCGATTCAGTGCAGGGCGCCTGGAATAGCAATACGGTCTATCCCGAAGGCAACATGGGCCATCGTCCCGGTGTGAAAGGCGGTTATTTCCCGGTTCCGCCCGTCGATGCCTATCAAAATATTCGCAACTCGATGTGCAATGCGTGCGAAGAGCTCGGTCTCACGGTCGAGGTGCATCACCACGAAGTGGCGACCGGTGGTCAGTGCGAAATCGGTATTGGTCCTGGCGGTCTCGTCAAGAAAGCCGATGAAGTTCAGATTTTGAAGTACGCAGTGCACAACGTGGCGCATGCCTACGGCAAGACAGCAACCTTTATGCCGAAGCCGCTCGTTGGTGATAACGGCTCGGGCATGCACGTGCACCAGTCGTTGCAGAAGGACGGCAAAGCTTTGTTTGCGGGTGACAAGTACGGCGGCCTCTCCGAGCTCGCGCTCTACTATATCGGCGGCATCATCAAGCACGCCAAGGCATTGAACGCCTTCACCAACGCGGGCACCAACAGCTATAAGCGTCTCGTACCGGGCTTCGAAGCGCCGGTCATGCTCGCCTACTCGGCGCGCAACCGTTCCGCGTCGATCCGCATCCCGTTCGTTGCCAACCCGAAGGCGCGTCGTATCGAAGTGCGCTTCCCCGACTCGTCCGCCAACCCGTACTTCGCTTTCGCCGCCATGATGATGGCGGGTCTCGATGGCATTCAGAACAAGATCCACCCGGGCGATCCGGCCGACAAAGACTTGTACGATCTCGAGCCGGAAGAGGCCAAGCACATCCCGACGGTATGTCACTCGCTCGATATGGCACTCGAGCATCTCGATAAAGATCGTGAGTTCCTCACCCGCGGCGGTGTGTTCACCAACGACGTGATCGATGCCTACATCAATCTCAAGATGCAGGAAGTCACGCGATTCCGGATGAGCACGCACCCGGTCGAGCTCGATTTGTACTACAGCTGCTGAGGATGGTCGCGTGATGCGCAGCAGAGCCCATGGCCGCTGAACGCCTCTTTGAGACGTTCGCTGCGCATCACGATTCCGCTGAGCTCCTCGATGCGTTGGCGACCGGCGTCGTACTTCTCGACGCCGGTCTTCACGTTCTGCATGCGAACATGGCCGCACAGGGCTTCATGGCCATCGGGCTCAATCAGGCGCGTGGGAAGCCGTTCACTGAGCTATTTGCCGATACCAACGGCTTGCAAGGATTGCTGACGCGCGCACTAGAGCACGGCGAAGCTTTCAGTGAGTTCGAACTGTCATTGCGGCCCGCGGGGACTCCACGAGAACCGCAGCTGATCGACCTGAGCATCACCCGCATCGAAGCGACGAGTGGTCAAAAGCGCTTATTGCTCGAGATGATCGATGCAGTACCGCGAACCCGGCTCAATCGTGACAACGAACTACGCGCTCGCCTCGAAAGCAGTCGCATGATGACCCGCCAGCTTGCACACGAGGTCAAAAATCCGCTCGGTGGTTTGCGAGGTGCTGCGCAATTGCTGGCGCGTCAGCTGCCGGATCCGACCTTGCGCGAATACACCGACGTCATCATTGCCGAGGCAGATAGGCTGACCGCGCTGGTCGACACCATGACCCACTCAGCCCGCCCCTCACAGAAAGAGCGGCTCAACATTCATGAAGTTTGCGAGCACGTCTATCGCTTGATCGTAGCCGAAGCCGATAACGGTGTGATCGTAGAGCGCGATTACGATCCTAGTGTTCCCGAAGGGCGTTTCGATCGAAATCAGTTGGTACAAGCGCTGCTGAATTTGAGTCGCAATGCACTGCAAGCAGTCGGTAGTGGCGGTCGTGTCGTATTGCGGACGCGTGCCGTATCACATGTGCATATCGGACTGGTGCGCCACCGTTTGGCGGCGCGCATCGAGGTTCTCGACGATGGTCCTGGCGTGCCCGATGCCATCCGCAGCAGTTTATTTTTTCCACTCGTGACGGCTCGGCCGAATGGTACCGGTCTGGGTTTGGCCGTTTCACAGGAACTCGTGAATCGAAACGGCGGCGTCATCGAATTCGAGAGTGAGCCCGGCCGTACGGTCTTTCGTATGTTGCTACCTTTGGAGGCGTCGCCATGAACTCTGCACTGCGCGTCTGGCTGGTCGATGATGATGCCTCGATCCGCTGGGTGCTCGAGCGCGCGCTCAAAAGTGGCGGCATGACGCCGCGCGTTTTCGAAGCGGCGGAGCTTGCGCTCGAAGCCTTGCGTGGTGACGCGCCGGACGTCTTACTCACCGATATCCGCATGCCGGGACTATCCGGTCTCGATTTAGTGCGTCGTCTGCACGAGACCCGTCCGCAGCTGCCCATCATCGTGATGACCGCACACGCTGATCTCGACAATGCGGTATCGGCCTACGAGAGTGGGGCGTTCGAGTATCTGCCGAAGCCGTTCGATATCGATCAGGTCGTCGAGCTTGTTCGTCGGGCTGCAGAGAGCGCCGCGAAGCCCATCTCGGGACGTACCGAGGACACGCCGATGCCCGAGTTGCTCGGCAAGGCGCCAGCAATGCAGCAAGTATTTCGCGCGATCGGTCGCTTGTCTCGCTCTGCTGTCAGCGTTTTGATCACCGGCGAGTCGGGCACAGGTAAGGAGCTTGTAGCGCGCGCATTACATGAACACAGCCCTCGATCAAGCAAACCGTTCATTGCCCTCAATACTTCTGCGATTCCTTCCGAGTTGCTCGAGTCGGAGTTGTTCGGGCACGAGAAGGGAGCTTTCACTGGAGCGGATGCACTGCGTCGCGGGCGCTTCGAACAGGCAGACGGCGGCACGCTGTTTCTCGATGAAATTGGTGATATGCCGACCGGGTTGCAGACCCGGTTGCTGCGAGTGCTGGCCGAAGGCGAGTTCTATCGTGTGGGCGGTCAGTCGCCGATCCGGGTTGATGTGCGCGTGATTGCAGCGACGCATCAAAATCTCGAAGATCGAGTCGCACGCGGCTTGTTTCGCGAAGATTTGTTCCATCGACTGAACGTCATTCGAATGGAGTTACCACCCTTGCGTGCGCGACGTGAGGATGTCGCTGATTTATTGGACCACTATCTCGGCGTAGCAGCGACTGAGCTGGGTGTCGAGCGTAAGCGGATCGCATCCGATGCGCGCGCAGCGCTCGAGACCTATGCTTGGCCGGGCAATGTGCGTGAGCTCGTGAATCTTTGTCGGCGCTTGACGGTATTGGCACCCGGTGGCGAGATTCGCCTCGAAGACCTGCCGAGTGAAATCCGCGGCGCGAGCACCGTTGTAGATGCCGACGGTTGGCCGCAAGTCTTGGCAGCTTGGGCCGAAGCAGAATCGTTACGTCGTGACGCGGTGCCGCTACTCGATACTGCTTTGCCTGAGTTCGAACGCACACTCATTCGGGTGGCCTTGCGTCACACCAGCGGTCATCGGCAGGAAGCGGCCAAGTTACTCGGTTGGGGCCGCAACACGTTGACGCGCAAACTTAAAGAACTCGCCATGGAAGAGTATGCTGCAGAGGGTTCAGACGACGCAGCGGCGTGATCGATGACGGATTGGACGATGGACTGGTTGAATCAGGTTTTGTACGGCAACCCATTGTCGCAGTGGGCTCTGGCGGCTTTGGCTTTTTCAGTCACCTTCACGGTGTTGCCCTTCTTGCGACTTTTCTTGCTGTCGCGTGCGCGGAAGCTGCGTGGGTTGACCGAGACGGGCGCGATCGAACTTCTGCTACTGCTGATCAAACGGACTCGCAGTGTGTTTCTGTTTGTCGTGGCGTTGTATTTCGCCATGCGTTTCCTCGAGTTGCCACCGCGGCTCGATCGAATCTCCACCAGCGTCATCGTATTCGCTGGATGGTTCCAGGCCGCCTTGTGGGGTGTCGGAGCGGCGAGCTTCTTTGTCGAACAACGCAAGCGTCAGGCGGCAGAGCGCGTGGGCGGCGCCTCCGAAAATGTGGTTCTCGATATCGGCTTATTCGTCGCGCGAGTTGTGATTTTTGCCGTTGCGATTCTGCTCGCTCTCGACAACCTTGGCGTCAACATCACGGCACTGGTTGCCGGTCTTGGCGTCGGCGGTATCGCGATCGCACTTGCCGTGCAGACCATTCTCGGCGACTTACTGGCGTCGCTATCCATCATGCTCGACAAACCCTTCGAAGTGGGTGATTGGCTGCGTATCGACGACATCGATGGCACGGTTGAGAAAATCGGCGTCAAGAGCACACGTCTGCGCAGTCTTTCGGGTGAGCAGATCGTGCTTTCGAATGCCGATATGCTCAAATGTCGTATTCGCAACATGGGCCGAATGCCGGAGCGCCGATCGCTGTTCACGCTCGGTGTCGCCTACGAAACCACGCCCGAAAAATTACAGCAGATACCGAGTCTCGTCGAAGCGGCGATTTCCAGCGTGGCAGGCACGCGCTTCGAGTACTGCGTGTTTCGTCAGTTTGGTCCTTCGGCGCTCGAGTTCGAAATAGTGTATTTCGTGCCCGAACCGGCCGATGCTCGCTTCAAGTTTTTAAAGATAGTCGACGCGGTGAACCGACGGATCCACGCGGAATTTGCGGCTAACGGCATCGAATTCGCCTATCCGACGCAGACGGTCTACGTCAAAGCTGCAACGAACCTACGAGCTCCGTGACGTTCGAGTAGCCGTGGTTCTGCAGGTAATCGGCGATACCTGCATTGATTTTCTTGCAGCTCATCGGATCGTAGAAAAGCGAGGTACCGACACCCACAGCGCTGGCGCCGGCGATAATGAATTCGATGGCATCCGTCGCCGAAGTGATACCGCCTTGGCCGATGATGGGCACGTTGTGCTTGCGCGCCACGTCATACACTTGGTGAACCTTCAGCAGCGCGATCGGCTTGATCGCAGGACCCGACAGCCCGCCTTGAACGTTGCCGATGATGGGTCGTCGAGTTTTCGCATCGATGGCCATACCCATGATGGTGTTGATCACCGACAGACCGTCGCTACCGGCTTCGATGCAGAGCCGCGCGTTTTCTTTGATATCCGTCTGGTTAGGCGATAGTTTCGTGATGATAGGCTTTCGTGTTACGGCTCGACACGCCGCCACGACGCGCGCCGACATCTCGGGGTAGTTCCCGAAAGCAACTCCGCCTTCCTTGACGTTCGGACAAGAGATGTTGATCTCGATGGCATCAATCGGAGAGTCGTCGAATCGACGAGTGACCTCGGCATACTCTTCGATGGTCGAACCCGAGACGTTGGCAATGAAACGAGTTTCGGTGAAATCGAGCGCCGGGAGAATCTGGCTTACGACATGATCGGTACCCGGATTCTGCAGCCCGATCGCGTTCAGCATCCCCATCGGCGTTTCGTAGACGCGATGTGGTCGGTTACCGAGGCGCGGTTCTAGCGTGGTGCCCTTCAGTACGATGCCGCCGCAGTCGGTGTTCGAGAAACCTTCGATACGGGTGTACTCCTCGCCGAAGCCGACGCAGCCCGAGAGCAGCACGATGGGCGAGGCGAAGTCGAGGCCGAGAAAGCGATAGCGCAGTGAGGCGGCGGGGCTAGACATGCAGAGATTATAGAGTGAGGGCGTTACCATGCGCGCATGTTCCATGTCGTGCTGTTCGAGCCGGAGATACCACCCAATACCGGCAACGTGATCCGGCTCTGCGCCAACACCGGAGCCGAGCTGCATTTGATCAAACCGCTCGGATTCGATCTGGATCGCCGCTCGGTACGTCGTGCCGGCCTCGATTACCGTTGGATGGCGGCCGTGCACGTTCATGAGGATTTCGCTGCCTGTCGTGTCGCCTTGGCTGCGCAGGGTGCAAGGCGATGGTTCGCGATCGAAACGGGCGGCTCGAGTCGTTACGATGAAATCGCCTGGCAGTCCGGTGACGTCATGATTTTCGGTTCCGAGCGGCGCGGTTTACCGATAGCGATACTCGAGGAATTGAAGGCCGAGTTTGCCGAGGATGCCATCGCGAGCATCCCGATGCGCGAGGGAAACCGCAGCCTTAACTTGTCGAACTCCGTCGCACTCGTGCTTTACGAGGCTTGGCGGCAAAACGGCTTTTTGAGTCCGACTACTCGAACTCCGCCTTGATCGGTCTGGACATCAGACTTTTGACGACTTCACGCGGCGGCAATGCTTCGTAGAGCGTGCGATAGATGCTCTCGCAGATGGGCATAACGACACCGTGCCGTTGTGCCACGAGTCTGACCGCGCGAGCGGCGAGATATCCCTCCACGACCTGGCCGATCTCGGACAAAGCGGCTTCGACGCCGCGACCAGCCGCCAGTAGCAGACCGAACCGCCGGTTGCGAGATTGATCATCCGTGCAGGTCAGGACGAGATCGCCGAGTCCGGCGAGACCCATGAACGTTTCTTTCTGTGCGCCCAGAGCGACACCGAGCCGGGTCATCTCAACTAAACCACGAGTGATCAACGCCACTCGAGTATTGGCGCCGAAGCCAAGACCATCCGCGAGACCGGCGCCGACAGCCAGCACATTTTTCGTAGCGCCACCCACCTCGACGCCCACGATATCGGTGGAGGTGTAGGCACGAAAGTTCGCCGACGAGAGACTTTGCGCAAGCGAAATCGCGAAGGCCTCCTCGGTCGCCGCAATCGTCATCGCAGTGGGCAAACCCGCACCGACCTCGCGCGCGAATGTCGGGCCCGACAGTACGGCGAAGGCCCGTGCGGAACCGAGTTCCTCGCGCGCGACTTGATGTGGCAACAGACCGGTTTCGAGCTCGAAGCCTTTTGTCGCCCACGCGAGACGAGCCTCCGGTGGCAGTATCGGGGCTAATTCTTTGAGCAGTGAGCGTAGCGCATGGCTCGGCACGGCGACGAGAATATCTTGAGCGCCGTCGATCGCCGCTCGCAGCGTGTCGACCACCCGCAAGGAGTCGGGGAATGACGCATCCGGCAGGTACCGAGCATTGCGACGATCGTGTGCCATCGCGGCCAAGAGCGTCGCGTCGCGAGCCCAGAGTCGCGTGTCGTGACCGGTGCGGGCGAACTGGATCGCTAGGGCCGTGCCCCAGGATCCAGCGCCCAATACGGCCAGCGGCGTGCCCGTGGCCGTCATCGTCTTTAACTATTCAGCGGCTGCTGAGCGGCTTGGGTCTGTGCTTCGGCCGCTTCGGCACGTGAGCGCGCGTACAGCAGTTCGAAGTTGACCGGCGGCAGCAACAACTGCGGGAAGCCGCCCTGAGTGACTAGGTTCGCGATCTGCGCGCGTGCGTACGGGAAGAGTACGTTCGGGCCGATGCTGGCGACTGCACGGCGATAGTCTTCTTCGCCGAGATTGCGTACGGCAAAAATCCCGCCCTGCTGCACTTCGACCAAGAAAGCCGTGGCGTCGCCGTTCTTGGCGGTGACGCTGATGCGCAACACGATCTCGCGCAGATCGGGCGAGAGGATTTCAGTCGCCGTATCCAGTTCGAGATTGATGTTCGGGTTCCACTGTCCTTCGACGCGCGGACCTTTGGGAGCCTCGAAAGAGCAGTCTTTTAGATAGACGCTTTGCAGCGAAAACTCAGGTGCATTCGGGTCGGCTTCGGTGCCGGCAACGCCATCTGCAGTCGGATTCGGATCAGCCATGTCGATGAGCCTCTGTGGAAGACGATGAGTTCAATTATCAGGTGTAGGAATGATCGTGGTGGTCAAACGAGCAAAGGATCGAGACCGCCACGGGCGTCGAGGGCATGCAAGTCGTCGCTACCGCCGACGTGGACCTCGCCGATGAAAATTTGCGGAACCGTACGACGACCGCTGCGCGTCATCATTTCTTCGCGACGCGACGGTGCGGCATCGATATCAATTTCCTCGAAGGCGACGCCCTTGCGGGTCAGCAGAGCCCGTGCCCGCTCACAATAAGGACACCAGCCGGTCGCATACATGACGACCTTGGCCATCAAGCTTTGCTCTTCTCGCGAGCGACGGGCAGGTTCTCGGACTGCCAGCCGCTGATACCGCCGCGCAGGTTGAAAACCTGGGTGAAGCCTTGACCGTTCAACACTCGCGCAGCCGAGGCGCCGGTGCTGCCGGAGTGGCAATAGACCACCACCGGTTTTTCCTTGTACTTCTTCAAGTTGTCGCCGGCCTTGACGAGTTCGTGCGAGTCCATCTGTCGTGAGCCCGCGATGTGACCTGCGGCGTGATCCTCCGGCTTACGGATGTCGAGCACTAACGCGCCCTGGTTTTGCAGGCGGATCAGATCCTGCGGCGAGATGGCCGCGAAGGAGTCGCGCCGGGCGCGGATCTCGTACACGAGCACCAATAGGGCAGCGAGCGCAGCCATCGCGACCAACCACGGATGGTTGGCGATGTATTCCGGCAACTTTTCCATGCGAGAGATTATACAATTTCGCCGCATGCGCGGCCGAACCCTTTGTTTTTCGTTGCTTTTTACCCTGCTGGCGGCAGCGCCCGCGGGGTTCACGCAGGATGCGGCCAAAACGGAAGCCGAACTGCGCCAATTGCGCTCGCAAATCGAGCGCGTTCGTAGCCAAGTTGCCAAAGACGCAGCCGAAAAGGATCGTCTCGCAAAAAGTCTGCGCTCGGCCGAGCAGTCCGCCTCAGCGGCGCGAGTCGTGCTCGGTCGTTTACGGGGCGAGCGGCAAACTCGCGAGCAGCGTTTGCAGGAGCTCGGTGAGCAGAAGCGTGCGCGCGAAACCGAGTTGGCGAGCGAGCGAGCATCCCTTGCCGCGCAGATGCGGGCGGCACACCAGATCGGCCGCGAAGATCCGCTCAAGATGCTGCTAAATCAGCAAGACCCGGCGCAGGCCGGTCGGCTCGTTTCGTATTACGCTTATTTCGGTCGGGCGCGAGCCGAGCAAGTCGCCGCCATCGAAACGAAAGTCACCGAGATCGCCGCGCTCGAACGCGATCTTGAAACCGAGAAGGAGCGCATCGCTCGGCTTGAGCGCGAACAGTCTAGTGAGGTTGCCAAGCTCGATAAGGCACGTCAGGAGCGTGGCGCCGTCCTCGCGCAATTGAATGCCGAAGCGAAAGAGCGCGCTGCAACCTTACAACGCATGCAGCGCGAGCAAGCTGCGCTACAAAAGTTGTTGCAGCAGCTTCGACGAACCACACCGAGCTTCCCGAGCGACAACAAAAGCCCGTTTGCTCGGATGCGCGGTAAGTTGGCTTGGCCGGTATCAGGAAAAATCGTCTCGCGATTTGGTCAGCAACGAGCCGGTTCGATGAAGTGGGAAGGCGTGCTGATCGGCGCTGAGCGCGGTGCACCGGTACGAGCGGTTTATCGTGGCCGCATTGTGTACGCCGATTGGCTCGCGGGCTTGGGATTGCTCGTCATCGTCGATCACGGTGGCGGCTTCCTCAGTCTCTATGGTCACAACGAACAGCTCTATCGCCAAGTGGGTGACACCGTGGTAGCCGGCGATACGATCGCCGCGGTGGGTGACACGGGCGGGCGTCCGGCGCCGCAGTTGTATTTCGAGATTCGCCAAGCTGCACGCCCCGTCGACCCCGCGCCTTGGTTCACTACTCGTCAGCCGTGAGCGCCACGCAATCCCATCGCCTGGCTTGGTTGGCTGCAGCCGCAGGTCTAATCGTAGGGGCTGCTGCCACGTGGTTTGTGTCTCGGTCGGTGGAAGAGACGGTCGATGCACCGACCCCATCAAAGAAATCGACTGCTGACCAGCCGCTCACGGTGCGCGAGTTGCCAGCGAGCGAATCGCGACGGATCGCCGAGATCATCGCGCAGGTGCAGCGAGAGTATGTCGATGAGGTGACGCCCGATCGTCTGCTTGAGCAGGCGATGCGCGGCATGGTCGGCGGCTTAGATCCCTATTCGGCTTATCTCGACCGACGTGAGTACGAAGAATTGCGGCGCGGCGCGGCCGGGAGTTATCCCGGCATTGGCATTGAGGTATCTGCGGAAGACGATGGCATCAAAGTCGTGCGCTCGTTAGCCGACTCACCTGCTGCGCGAGCGGGTATCCGCGGCGGTGACGTCATCCTGCAGATCGACAACGAGCCGGTGGGCGATAATGTCAGTGCCGCACTCGAGCAGATGCGCGGTCCACCGGGCTCGCTCGTACGGTTGACCCTGCGTCGTGCCGAGAGCGCCGAGCTCGTCAGCGTGGCCCTCGAGCGTGCCAAAGTCGAAGTGCATAGCGTCTCCGGCGAGATGCTGGAGTCGGGATTTGCTTATGTCCGTATCGCTTCGTTTAGCGAGACGACGCGCAAGGACTTCGACAAGGTCGTGCGCGAGCTCTCGACGACAGGACGCTTGCGCGGTGTCGTGCTCGATGTAAGACACAACCCCGGCGGCGTTCTTGAGGCTGCAGTCGAGGTTGCTGATGCTTTACTCGATTCGGGCAATATCGTCTCGGCGACAGGTCGTACGGCCGAGGCCAATTTCCGTATGGATGCTTCGCGGGGACAACTGCTCGAGGGTGTGCCGCTGGTTCTGTTGATCAATGGTGCGTCAGCTTCGGCTGCAGAAATTCTAGCTGGTGCTCTCAAAGATAACGGTCGCGCACGTTTGGTGGGTCGTCGAACCTATGGCAAAGGTGTCGTTCAAAGCGTGTTGCCGCTCGCCGATGGCCGCGCGTTGAAACTCACGACTTCACGATATGTGACGCCAGCGGGTGTATCTATCGATGAAACGGGCATCGAACCTGACGTGCTTCTTCCGGGCGCAGATGTGACGCCAATCGCGGCGCGAGAGGATGCGGAAGTTAATTTGGCGCTGCGTACGCTGCGCGAGCCGACGGTCGCTCGAGCAAAGGAACGCCGATGATCGAAATGCTGCACTTTTTATTGGACTTTATCCTGAATCTCGACGAACACCTCGTGGAGCTGTTGCAGGCATACGGTGTCTGGATCTACGCCATCCTGTTCATCATCGTGTTTGCTGAAACCGGTCTCGTCGTGACGCCATGGTTGCCCGGTGACTCGTTGTTGTTTGCTGTCGGAACACTCATCGCGATCGACTCAAGCGGCACGCTGGATATCGGTACCGTCGCCATCTTGTTGATCATCGCAGCGATTTTGGGCAATACCTGCAACTATGCGATAGGCAAGTGGGTCGGGCCGCCTGCGTTCAGTGGTCGATATCGATTCCTGAAAGTCGAATATCTTCGACAGACCGAGGCCTATTTCATCAGGCATGGTGGCAAAACGGTGATGTTGTCGCGCTTTCTGCCGATATTGCGCACCTTTGCGCCCTTCGTATCGGGAGTCGCGCGCATGCACTACCCGCGCTTCCAGACATATAACGTGCTCGGCGCAGTGCTCTGGGTCACCGTTTTTTTGGGTGGCGGCTACCTGTTCGGCAACATCCCGACCGTCAAGAACAACTTTGGCCTCGTCACGCTCACCATCATCGGCGGTTCGCTGATTCCGGTGGCGATCCTGCTCTGGCGTCGTCGTCGCGATTCAGCTGAGTAGCGATCGAACGGCGCCGTAGATGCCGCCAAACAGCAAGAAGAGCGTCGGGAAAAACGACAGACCGAAGCCGAGGCTGCGCTTATTGGCCGCCTCAACGTAGCCCTTGAAGTAGAGCGCACGGCCAATAATGAAAATCGCGCCAAGCAACACCGCCCACGCCTGGTCGATGAACACGGCGAAGCTCCAGAGCGCGGGGATGAACAGCGCCAGCATCTCGAGTGTGTTCATCTGTACTCGATAAACGCGTTCGAAATTCTCATCACCGGTGGTGGCGGGCGCCTTGACGCCGTATTGATAACGAGCGCGCCCGACGGCCATCGTGAAGATGAAGTACTCGAACAAGGCGAGCAGCATGATCAAGTGAACGGCGGCGTAGTTGGTCGTCATGATGGAACCCCCTGGCAAAGCTGTGGTCGGAAGACCGTACGCAGAGGATAGCGCGGTGGCACAATCTTGCCGAGGAGGCATGAGTCGATGACCGGTTTCATATTGCGTGCCGTGATCGCCGCCTTTGGGCTTTGGCTAGCGGCCGAGTGGGTGGATGGCGTCGTCATAGACGACGCGACGACGTTGTTACTTGCAGCGTTGCTTTTAGGTGTCGTCAACGCCTTCGTGCGTCCGATCGCCATCGTTCTGACTTTACCCATCAGCGTGGTGACACTCGGCTTGTTTCTGCTGGTGGTGAATGCCGGCATGCTCGCCTTGGTCGCCTATCTCATCCCGGGCTTCGATCTGCTCGGGTTCTGGCCGGCACTTTGGACCGCGATCGTCGTTGGTCTTACCAGTTGGGTCGGCTCCTGGTTTATCGGGCCGCGCGGTCTCGAGCGATTGAATCGGCGATGAACAGATTTTTTAAACTGACAACATGGGTTTGTTGTTTTGCGACCCTTGCGATGGCATCGCCGGTACAGGCGGCACGCGAAATCGTCAAAACTGGCTATGCCCGCACCAAAGAATCGGGTCGCCTGCTCTACATCGAGTCGCACTTTGTGCGTGAAGCGGGCACGGCTGCAGAGAATCGCATCGTGCTTTATCGCTGCGGTTTCGGCGGCCCTGCCTTCGCCCGCAAGGAGTTGAGTTATCAGAGCCAGCGACATACGCCAGATTTCAATATGGTCGACGCACGTTCCGGTTACGCCGAGGGCGTGCGCCGGACGGCACAGGGATTACGGGCATATTCGCAATTGAATGCGACTTCTCCGCGTCGCGAAGCGACGGTGGCTTTACGACCTGATCTGGTCATCGATGCCGGTTTCGACGACTTCGTGCGTTTGAACTGGCGCGAACTCGAAGCCGGAAAAACAGTGAGCTTTCCGTTTTTGGTGCCCTCACAGCTTGATACGTACAACTTCAAGATTCGCAAACATCGCGAAGTGGCGATTGAGGGCAGCACGGCGAGTGTGATTCGTTTGAATCTGTCGGGCGTGCTGGCGTGGTTTACGCCGTTTATCGAAGTCTCGTATCGACAAGCCGATCAGGTGTTGATGCGCTATGAAGGGCTAACCAACATTCGCAATGCGGATGGCCAGTTACTCGAAGCTGTGATCGATTTTCCATCGAACGAACGTCGGATGTTGCCGCAACTCGATCTCAGGGGTCCCCGGATCGAACCATTGGCGTCACGCTGCCCTGCTTCCGTGGCCAGTTCATGAGCACCATGCCTAGTAGCAGTACGATGGTCCCGACGATCTGAGAGCCCGTCAGTATTTCATCGAGCACCCACCAGCCGAGCAGTGTGGCGACTACGGGATTGACGAAGCCGAACGTACCCACCTGTGCAGGCGACACATTGACCGACAACCAAGCGTACGCCGTGTAAGCGATGCATGAGCTGACGATGGTCATGTAGGCGAGCGCGGCGAGACCACCTGCGTCCCAGTTCCATCGTGCGAGATCGCCATGAAGAATGGCGGGAACTAACAGCATCAAGCCACCGCAGAACATCTGCAGCGCCGTGAAGCTCATCAAGTCCAGAGACGTCACGGCATTACGTAGATAGATCGTTCCGGCGGACCAGCCGATGCAGCCAATGACGATCGCGACCGTTGGCCAGTAGCCGTAAGGCCCCGTGCTACCTGGCATGGGATTGGGGCCTGGCCAGGCGACGAGTACCGTTCCGCCAAAGCCGACGGCGAGACCGATCGCGACGCGCGGGGGGATGGCGTGGGCGCGTGCGCCGAACAAGCCGATCAAGGGAATCCAGAACGAGGACGATACGTTCAGAAGCGCCGCTTGATTCGACGGCACGTACTGCAGACCCCAGATGGCGCCGCCATTCGACACTGCCACCGACAGTAATCCGGCGATCAGTACCGTGCGCCATTCCACAGGAGTCAGCCGCGTCATCGACAGACCGCGCCGACGTTGAAACCAGAGCGCTACCCATCCGAGCAAAATACCGCTGACGAGGAAGCGCACCGCGCCGAAGAGAAACGGCGGCAACGTCGTGACACCGATCTTGGTGACGAGGTAGGTGGATCCCCAGACCAGATAGACGATCGCGAAACAGGTGACGATCGTCGCGCGACGCGAGCCCGTCACGATTTCGGCGACGGATCCGCTGTCATCGCCGTCTTGAAGAGCAAGCCTGCCAGCACCGCGAGAACGATGAGACCGAGCCACTCACCGAAATGCCAGAGTGATGGTAACGCGAGCACGTCCGCTGAACCGGAAGTGACGATCGGCACTGCAATGGCAATACCCATCAAGGCCTCACCCGTGATCATGCCGGCTGCGAACAACAAACCTTTTCGATGGCGGCGCTCGATCTCGGCCGTCTCGAGACCTTGGCGACGCAGGCGTCGCTCTGCGATCCACGCGAGCAGGCCGCCCAAGAATATCGGCGTCATCAATTCGAGCGGAAGATAGATTCCGACGGCGACGGCAAGCACCGGTGTGCGAAACGACGAACCACGGGCCTTCAGAATCTCATCGAGCACAATGATCGCAACGCCGATGACGGCGCCGACCGCGATCATGTCCCAAGGCAACTGCCCACCGAAGAGACCTTTGGATACCGACGCCATCAAGGTTGCTTGCGGCGCCAGCAGCGGATTTGGATGAGCCTCGCTCGGCACGCCGATGCCGTACGCCTGAGCGAGCAAATTCAGCACCGGCGCCATGACCAACGCACTGCTTGCAGCGCCGATACCAAGCATCACCTGCTGACGCCAGGGCGTGGCACCGACGATATAGCCGCATTTGAGATCTTGCAGGTTATCGCCGGCGATACAGGCGGCGCAGCAGACGACGGCGCCGATCATGATGGCAGCGACGGGACCCGCCTCGCTGTCCTTGCCCATCAATACCAACAGCACGACCGCAGAAAAAAGGATCGTCGCAATGGTGATACCTGAGACCGGATTGTTAGACGAGCCGACGAGGCCTGCCATATAAGCCGAGACCGAACAGAACAGGAAGCCCGTGATGATCATGATGATCGTCATCGGCAGGCTAACGGCGAGTGATCCTACGATCGCTTGATAGAGTGCCCACAGCGGCAACGTGAACAGCACGATGCCGAGCAATACAGATTTCATCGGCAGATCTTGTTCAGTGTGCGCGATCACTTGTCCGGCAGCGCTGGCACGTGCTGCAGCAAGACCGCTGCGCACACCCGACAACAAAGAATGACGCAATGACACGAGTGCCCAGATGCCACCGACCAGCATCGCGCCGACACCGAGGTAGCGAATTTGCTTCGACCAGATGAAGCCGGCGAGATCTTCCGGATCGAGGCCGGCTGCTGCTTGTACAAGCTCCGCCTGGTGCGGCAATACGTTGGCGACGTAGTAGGGAATCGCGATATTCCAAGACAACATCGCACCGGCGAGCACCACGATACCGACGTTCAGGCCGACGATGTAGCCGACGCTCAATAGTGCCGGCGAGAGATTCGTACCGAAGAAAGCGAGGTACTTGCCTGTAAAGCCGGCGCTTGCCGCCGTATCGGGAATCAGACGTAAACCGCTGCCTGCCGCAAGTTTGGCAAACGCACCACCGAGTGCGCCCACACCCAAAATACGAATGCCCTGTGAAGGGTTTTCACCCGCTTTCAAGACTTCAGCTGCAGCTTGGCCTTCAGGAAACGCCAATTTTTGATCGACGATGAGCGCGCGGCGCAAGGGCACGGAAAACAACACGCCGAGCAAGCCGCCGAGACCTGCAATCGCGAGCACCCAGCTGTAGCGAAAGTCTTGCCAGAAACCAAGGATCACGAGAGCCGGAATGGTGAAGATCACGCCTGAGGCGATCGAAGAACCGGCGGAAGCGCCGGTTTGCACGATGTTATTTTCAAGAATGCCGCCACCACCCAAAAGGCGCAGCACCGCCATAGAAACGACAGCGGCCGGAATCGCCGATGCGATCGTCATGCCAGCGAACAAACCGAGGTAGGTGTTGGCCGCAGCGAGAATCATCGCGAGCACGATCGCAAGCCCTACCGCGCGCAGCGTCAACTGCGGCGCTAGCGTCGTCCCCACGGGCGTGCTCACTTCGTTTCGCCCGTGAGTTTCTTGAGCCAGGGCGAGGTGACGATCAGCAATAGACCCGCGCCGCCCGCAATGAAGCACATCTGCAAGAACTGCGACGGCATAGCGGCGGCGTCACCGCTACCGACGTGACCGCCGATGAGACCGGCGAGCGCGTTGCCGACCGCAGCGCCTAGGAACCAAGTGCCCATCATCTGACCTTGATAGCGCTTCGGCGAGAGCTTGGTGACGTTGGACAGACCGACCGGTGAGAGACACAACTCGCCGAAGGTGTGCAGCATGTACGTCAGCAGTAACCAAGTCGGTGCGACTTGACCGCCCGATGCCACGACGAGTTGCGCCGCCCACATCATGACGAGGAAGCCGAAGCCGAGCAGCAGCAAGGCGAGACCGAATTTCGCCGGCGATGATGGATCGAGATTGCGCTTGCCGAGCGCCACCCACAACCACGCGAAGAACGGCGCGAAGATCACGACGAAAATCGGATTGGCGGACTGATACCACGCCGCCGGATGCTCACCATCAGCGAACAGGTGGCCGAGCCAGGATCGGTCGGTGTAGTCCTGCGCGAAAAGATTAAAGGTGGTCGCCGCCTGCTCAAAGCCTGCCCAAAAGAGGGCTGCGCACAGAAAAAACACGGCGATCATCATCACGCGCTTTTTTTCGTCGCTATCGAGGCCGCCTAGCAGCAGCACCCAGGCAAAGAAAAGGAAGCCGAGAGCGACCATGCCGGTCGCGAACGCCTGCGCGAGACCCGTGATCGTGACCGGGATGACACCTGTAAAGAGCAGGGCCGACAGCACACCGATCAGCGCACCACCTAGGCCCAACCACGTCCAACCACTCTTGCGTTCGGCATCGCTCACGTCTTGCGGTGGCAAGCCTGCGTCGCCGAGGTAGTGCTCGGTCATACGGTATTGGAGAACGCCGATGAGCATCGCAGCACCCGCGCAGAAGAAACCTGCACGCCAGTTCCAGGATTCACCGATGGTGCCCGCGATGAACGGCGCGAGCAGCGCCCCTAAGTTGATACCCATGTAGAAAATCGAGAAACCCGCATCGCGTCGCGCGCCGGATTGACCTTCGTAGAGCGCGCCGACGATGGCCGAAATATTAGGCTTGAGCAAACCTACGCCGATGACGATGGTGGCAAGTCCGAGATAGAACACTGCCGGGCCAGCGGGAATGGCGAGCAGGAAGTTGCCAGCTGCGATGAAGATGCCACCCCAGTACACGGCGCGTCTCTGACCGATCAGTCGATCAGCGATCCAACCTCCGGGGAGCGAAAACAGGAACACGGCACCCGTATAGAGGCCGTAGATCGCGCCAGCGGTTTCGCGGTCCATGCCGAAACCCGGGTTGGCGTCGCTCGTTGCGGCCACGAGGAACAGCACGAGCAGTGCTCGCATCCCGTAATAAGTGAAGCGCTCGAAGAATTCGGTCATGAACAGGGTGGCAAGACCCCGTGGGTGGCCGAGAAAGGTTTTTTCGTTAGAGTTGTTCATGCAGTCTCCCCCGAGTCTGTTCTGCGCATGCGATTCATCAGACGCGCCATCACGATGCCTCCCTCATAAAGGAGATACATCGGGACAGCCATGATGGTTTGCGAGATGGCATCCGGCGGCGTCAAGAGCGCCGCGATGACGAAAATCCCGATCAACACGTAGCCGCGTATTTCGGCGAGCTTTTCGACTTTCACGAGGCCGGTGAGTACGAGTAGTACGACCACCACGGGCACCTCGAAAGCGAGACCGAAACACAGGAACATCGTTAGCACGAAGTCCATGTAACTCGTGATATCCGTCATCATGCGTACGCCCGCAGGGGTCGTGTTTGCAAAGAATTCGAACATCACGGGGAACACCGCGAAATAGGCGAAAGCGATGCCGCAATAAAAGAGCACGATCGATGAGACGAGCAGCGGGACAGCAAAGCGTTTCTCGTGCTTGTAAAGACCGGGTGCGACGAATGCCCACACTTGATAAAGCACGTACGGCATCGCGACGAACAGCCCGACGAAAAAGGCCAGTTTGAATGGCGTCATGAAGGGAGAAATGACGCTAGTCGCAATCAACGACGAATCTTTGGGCAGTTGGGCAATTAGCGGCGTGGCGACAAAAGTGAATAGCTCATTGGCAAAGAATGCCAATGGAATGAATACGACGATCACGGCGATGAATGCACGCAGCAGACGATCACGCAACTCGAGCAGGTGCGAGATCAGAGTGCCTTCGGCGAGTTGTTCCGACTTGTCACTCATCCGCGCGGAGGATCATCCGGGTGGCGATTAACGTAGTCTTCGACGGCGGAGGGCGTCGGAGCAGCGGGTTCGGTGCTGTCACCGGCACTCTCGCTGGATGCAGCGCTGGGGGTAACAGCCGTGGGCGCAACATCGGCCTCACTGGTCGGCGAGGGCGAGGTCGTCGCGTTGGTTGAGCTGGCTGGCTGGCTTTGGCGACGCGCGGTCTCTTGCGCCTCGATTTCGAGTTGTTCGCGGAATTGTCTGGCCATCGCGCGAGCGCGACCCATCCAGCGGCCGATCTCGCCGACGACTTTAGGGAGCTTTTCCGGGCCGAGCACGAGCAGCGCGAGCCCCATGATCAGCAGCAGTTCGCTGAAACCGACTTCGAACATATAAACAGTCTGGCCCGCAGTCGGCGGGCAGCCTTAGCCGTTCCGGTCGGCGGACTTCTGGTCGTTTGTGGTGGGCGCCGTCTTGGCAGTATCGCCAAAATCGGCATCAGCCGATTCCTGCTTGATCTGTTTCAAGCTCTCGGTCGCATCGCCCTCGTCCATGCCTTTCTTGAAGCCGCGTACCGCAGCACCCAAGTCTGAACCGATGGTGCGCAACTTCTTGGCGCCAAACACCAACAGGACCACCAACAAAATGATGATCAGTTCGCGCATTCCGATTCCCATGACGACCTCGCGAATCCAGCGTATCTAGTAAAGTCCGATGATAGGCCAAACCGACTTGAATTAGACGGAAACTTCCGTCGACTCACCCACCTGCAACCAGAACGTCACCGGCCCTTCGTTGACGAGCGCTACGGACATATCGGCGCCGAAACGGCCGGTCTGAACCGTGGGATGGGCCCGGCGCGCTAGCACACACAGGTGATCGAAGAGAGCGGCCGCTCGCTCCGGGGGCGCGGCCGTGCTGAAGCCCGGGCGATTCCCTTTGCGCGTGTCGGCGGCAAGCGTGAATTGCGGCACCAGCAACAGACCACCCGCCGTCTCTGCCAAGGAGCAGTTCATTCGACCCGCCTGGTCCGGGAATACGCGATAGGCGATTAGTCGCTGAAGCAACCGCTCTGCGGTCGATTCGGTGTCGGCTGGCTGAACCCCGATGAGAGCCAGCAATCCGCTCTCGATCGCGCCGATTTGCTGGCCGCTCACGGTCACGCTGGCCGAGGAGACACGTTGGATCAGGGCGATCATGTGGATGCGTCGGTGACGGCTGCGGTAGTAATTCCGAGCGCAAAACCTTAACATTCCGGCCGGTTTTACGCTTGAATCGTCTAGTTTTCAGGGGGTTGCGGTGACGAAGTTTGTTCTGGCGCTGTCTTTGGTTGCGGCCTCGGCATTCTCCTCTGCGTGGGCGCAAACGGCAGACGCCGAGCGCGGTGCCCGCCTCGCCTACACCTGCCTGGGTTGCCACGGCATCCCCAACTATAAAAATGCGTATCCAAACTACCGCGTGCCGAAATTGCGTGGTCAGCATCCAGAATATTTGGTGATTGCACTGCAGGCGTATCGCAGCGGTGAGCGCAGTCACGCGACCATGCATGCGAATGCTTCGTCGTGGAGTGAGCAGGACCTGGTCGACATGTCTGCATTCCTCGCAGGTCCGGTCGTCGCTTCGGCCGCGACGCCGAAGCCGGTCGGCAAGGCTCCTGATGCGGCGGCCACCTGCGTTGCCTGTCATGGCACCGATGGTGTCGGCATCACGCCGCAATATCCGACGCTTGCCGGTCAGCATGCCGATTACATCGAGCGCGCATTGACGGACTACAAAAAAGGCGGTCGTAAGAACGCCATCATGGCGGGATTCGCCGCGCAGCTGTCGGCGAAGGATATTAAGGCGCTCGCGGCCTACTACTCGGCGCAGCGACCGGGTCTCGCCACGTCGCTTCGTCCTACCGCGAAGAAGTAACGCCTATTCTTTGAGCTTTTCCAGAAAAGTCGCCGCGGTCTTCAGATAGAAGTCGCGGTTGGCTTTTTTGCGAAAACCATGTCCCTCGTCTTTGGCCGCGAGGTACCACACCTCGCCGCCACTGCCGCGTACGCGTGCCACGAGTTGCGCGCTCTCTGAAGCCGGCACGCGCGGATCGTTCAGGCCTTGTACAACCAGCAAAGGCTTGCGAATGGTCTCGGCGCGATTGAGCGGTGAGATGCGTTGCAGGAAAGCGCGCATCGAGGGATCACGCTCATCACCATACTCTGCGCGTCGCAAATCGCGACGATAGCCAGAGGTGTTGTTGAGGAAAGTAACGAAGTTACTGATCCCGACGACGTCGATGCCGCCGCGCAGACGATCACCGTAATGAACCAGTGAGGCGAGCACCATGTAGCCGCCGTAGCTGCCGCCCATCACGACGACACGTTGAGCATCGAACTGCGGTTGTGCAGCGATCCACACGAGTAGTGCACCGATATCCCGCACCGAATCTTCGCGGAGACGCCCATTGTCGAGTTGAGTGAACGTGCGTCCGTAGCCCGTTGAGCCACGAACATTCGGTTGGATCACGGCGTAGCCAAGCTCGTTCACGAGATACTGTGTGTAAGGGCTATAGCCCGGGCGTGACTGACCTTCTGGGCCGCCGTGGATGTCGATCACGACGGGATGGGGTCCATTGCCGCGCGGCGTATACACGAAGGCTGGGATTTGCCGCGGTTGCTTGCCGAGGCGATCCCACGTCGGATAACGCACGAGCTCTGCTGCTTGCCAGCGTTGTGGATCGACAGGCCCCGATTCGCTGCGAGTCCAACGCTGCGCTGCATCTTTGTCGATGTCGTAGCTCCACGCATCACGCGGTGATGTCGCTGATTCGATGGTGAGACCGAGTTGGCTGCCGCGTGCATCGAAACGCAGATTCGAAATCAGTCCTGCTGGCAAACCATTCGGGCGACGCGTGGTGTTGCTACCAAGGTCGCGTAACTCGAGACGGCTATAGCCGTCGACGTTCGCGACATAGGCGATATAGCGTCCGCTGGGATCGACCTCGAAGTCGTCGATATCCCAGGGTAGATCCGCTGTCAGCGTACGTGGCTTCGTCTCGGCAAGATCGAGGTAGCGTAGCTGCAGAAACTCCTCGCCGAGATCGGCTGAGAACCAAACCCCGCGGCCGTCAGCCGAGAAACGCGCACCGCCGATACCGCTTTTCGGCAGCGGCAGACGGGTCGTAGAGCCTTTGGCGACATCGGCGACGTGCAGGTCGGCGTCGGTGACGGAACGATAATCGAGCAGCAGCAAGCGCGTTCCATCCGGCGACCAATCGAGCGGCTGCCAGGTTTGGCCTTGTGACGAAACGACCAGTCGCGCTGGCGTGGCATTGGCCACTTCGAGCACATAAACATCCTGGTTGATGCCGTTCCGCGCATTACTTTGATATGCAAGGTATCGACCATCTCGGGACCAGAGAGCGCCGCCATGACGCGACTTTCCGTCGGTCAATAGACGAGTCGATCGTGTTTGCAGATCGTGCAAATAGAGTTGTGCGTTCTCATCACCACCGCGATCGCGCGCATAGAGAAATTGCGCAGGTGCAGCGGTCGGGTTGGCAAGCGCCAATGAAATGGGCTCTGCCTCGAAGGTGATTTGTTCCCGAGCGGCGAGCGGTCGCTCGATGCGATGGATTTGCTCCGCATCGCCGAAACGGGTGCTGATGAGCATGCTGCCATCGGGCAGAAAATCGCGGAAACTCGCGCTGCGTCCGGCCAGCCAGTTGTCGAGTGTCGCGGTGACGCGAGTGGAATGCGCCGGCACGCCATCGAGCACCAGATTGCCGATTTCCTGACGCGGTTGCGCGGCGGCCAGAGTGGTTGCGCATGCCAGCAGCAGCGCCATGTAACGGATGTTCATGTCTGATATGTTGCCGCACTCCGGGGTATCCCTCCACGGCTTTCAGGAAGCGCCATGGCCGATGCACGTTTGAAGAACAAATTGGATGCGGGTGAGTTCATCGTGGCACCCGGCGTCTTCGACATGATTTCCACCATGCTGGCCGAACGGGTCGGCTTCGATGCGGTCTATGCCTCGGGCTTTTGGCTGACGGCCTCTTATCTAGGCATTCCGGATGCCGGTCTTGCGACCTACACGGATATGCTCGCGCGAGTCGGCAAAGTCGTCGAAAAATCGTCGGCACCCGTTATTGCCGATGCGGATACGGGTTTCGGTGGCTTGCTCAACGTGCAGCATACGGTGCGCGGCTACGAGCGGGCCGGCGTCAGCGCCATTCAAATCGAAGATCAAGAGTTTCCCAAGAAGTGTGGCCACACTCCCTATCGTCGAGTCATTCCGACCGAAGATATGGTGGCGAAGATTCGTGTGGCCGTCGCTTCGCGTCAGGATCCGAACTTCCTGGTGATCGCTCGCACAGATGCACGCACGGGGCTCGGGTTTGATGAAGCGTTGCGACGCGGTCAGGCGTATGCCGAGGCCGGTGCTGACGTCGTGTTCGTCGAGTCGCTGCAATCCGAAGACGAGATGAGGCGTGCCTGCGCCGGTATTCGCGCGCCGCTGATTGCCAATATGTCCGATGGTGGTAAGACGCCGATTCGCTCGAAAGCAGAGCTGCAGGCGCTGGGTTATCGCATGGCAATCTGGCCCGCGCTGGCCGCCTTGTCGGCGAGCGCAGCCATCGAGGGGGCCATGCGTCACCTCAAAGAAAAAGGGACCAGTGTCTCGCCCGAAGTTGCATTGTTCGGTTTTGACGAGTTTTGTCGTATGGTTGGCTTCGAAGAGGTATGGGCTTTCGAGGAACGCTGGAAAGACGTTCTCGACAAGAGAGCGTCTCCGTGATCACGTATGACAACGGCATCCACGCGATTGATGCCGAGTACGTGCGACCCATGCTCGATGCGGTGCATCTCGTCATCCACGAGGGCCGTGCGGCCTTCGTTGAAACGGGCACCTCTCGCTCGGTACCGCAGCTGCTAGCCGCACTGGAGTCGCTGGGATTGTCTCGTGATGCGGTTGACTGGGTGTTCATCACGCACGTACATCTCGATCATGCGGGCGGTGCGGGCCAGCTGATGCAAGTTCTGCCGAATGCGAAAGCTGTACTGCACCCCCGAGGTGCGCCGCACATGATCGATCCGCGCAAGCTGGTCGATGCCTCTATCGCGGTCTACGGTGTCGACGCTTTTACCGAGTTGTATGGTGAGATCGTTCCCATCGCGAGCGAGCGCGTCGTCTCGACCGAACCAGGCCAGCTGTTTTCGTTGGCAGGTCGCGACTTCGAGATACTGCATACGCCCGGGCATGCGATGCATCATCAAGTTTTCTTTGACCACCATGCTAAAGCCGTATTCACCGGCGATACCTTCGGGTTGTCCTATCGCGAGTTTGACGTCGATGGTCGTGCCTTCGCTTTCCCGACCACGACGCCGACGCAATTCGATCCTGATCAGCTCATCGATTCGATCCACCGGATACTCGCCTTGCAGCCGCGTGCAGCCTACTTCACCCATTACGGTGAAGTTCGCGATTTACCACGTCTTGCGGTCGCTCTCGAACGTATGACTCGCGCCTTTGCCGAGGCAGCCAAGGACGAGGCGGGCAAAATTGAAACCGAAAGCCAACTTCGCGATCGACTTCTGCATCGCATCAGCCAGATCTTGCGCGTTGAGCTGCAAGCCCACGGTTGTGCGATGACGACTCAAAGAATTGACGAGTTATTAGGTCTCGACATCGGCTTGAATGTCGACGGCCTCATCGCTTGGCTCGCACGAGATCCCGTTACCAGACAAGCTGTTGCCAAGGGAAATGCATCATGACTTTCAAGGCTTATCGCATTCACGAGATCGACAAGAAAATCGTCGCTCGTTTCGAGCAGTTGACGCTGGAGGATCTTGCGCCGGGTGATGTCGTCGTTCGGGTTCTGTATTCGGACATCAACTACAAAGATGCTCTGGCGGCGACGGGTGCAGGCAAGATTCTTCGAAAGTATCCGCTCGTGGGCGGTGTGGATCTCGCGGGTGTGGTCGAATCGTCGGCGGATCCGCGCTGCAAAGTGGGTGATCACGTGCTCGTGACAGGCTGCGGCTTATCCGAGGTGCACGATGGTGGCTATGCCGAGTACGCACGTCTCAAGGGCGAGTGGGTGATCCCGATGCCGCAAGGTCTCGGTGCATTCAAAGCCATGGCACTTGGCACGGCAGGCTTCACGGCGGCGTTGGCCATTCATCGCATGGAGCACAACGGTCAAACGCCGGCAAAGGGGCCGATTGTCGTGACAGGCGCCACGGGTGGCGTCGGTAGTATCGCGATCGACATGCTCTCGAGTCGAGGTTACGAAGTCATTGCTGTCACCGGTAAGGCAGAGTCGGTCGACTATTTGCGTGCGCTGGGCGCTTCTGACGTGTTGCTCCGAAAAGAGATCGACTACGGCAAGCGACCGCTCGAAGCGGCGCGCTTTGGTGGTGCCATCGATAATGTGGGTGGTGACACGCTGACCTGGCTCACTCGCACTGTCGACACCTGGGGCAATATTGCCTGCATTGGTCTAGCTGGCGGAGCCGAGCTGCACACTTCGGTCATGCCGTTCATTTTGAGGGGCGTGAATCTGCTCGGTATCAACTCGTCGGCGACTTTGCGCGAGATGCGACTCGTCGTGTGGAATCGAATCGCTACCGATCTCAAACCGCGACATCTCGACAAAATCGTCACGCAGACGATCGACTTCGATTCGTTGCCTAGCGCGTTCCAGTCCTATCTTGATGGTGCGGTGACGGGGCGGACGGTAGTCAAGATCGGCAAGTGATTCATTCGTGAGCGAACAAGCTTTTTTGATATCGAGCGCAAACCGACTTGGGGTGTCCCTCGATGCCACCGCAGCGTCGCGCTTGCGCCAATTGCTCGATGAACTCGAGCGCTGGAACCGCAGTTTCAATCTCACTGCCATCACGCAGCGTGCGCAAATGGTGACGCATCATTTGCTCGACAGCCTGTCGATTGCTCCGTTGTTACGGGGAGAGCGCATCATCGACATTGGCACAGGTGCGGGCTTCCCGGGTTTGCCTTTGGCGATCATCCAACCCGAGCGTCAGTTCACACTGCTCGACTCGAACGGCAAGAAAGTGCGTTTCGTTGCTCACGCTGCGCGTACGTTGGGGCTGTCGAATGTGGCAGCCGTGCACGCGCGCGCCGAGCAGTGGCAAGACGAGCGAGGCGCATTCGATACGGTAGTGACGCGCGCCTTCGCACCGCTGCCTGAACTCGTTGCGATGGTGCGAGGTTTGTGCGGTCCTGCTACACGAGTGCTGGCTATGAAGGGCCGACGCTCCGCGCAGGAGCGCGCTGGCTTGTCCGCCGAGTGGGTCATCGAGGATGACGTCGATCTGGTGATACCCGGCCTCGATGAAGAGCGTCACGCGCTCGTCCTTCGGTTAGACTCGCGCCCATGAGCCGCATCATCGCCGTCGCCAACCAGAAGGGTGGCGTCGGCAAGACCACCACCGCCGTGAATCTGGCTGCGTCGCTGGCCGTGACGCGTCGTCGAGTGCTGCTCATCGATCTCGATCCCCAAGGTAACGCCACCATGGGCTGCGGCATCGAAAAGAATCAAATCGAGCGAGGCGTCGGCGATGTACTGATCGGTGCTTGCACGGCACGCGAAGCGATGCTGCGCATCGAGGCACCGCCGATGGATCTGCTGCCCGCGAACCAAGATCTCACTGCAGCCGAAGTTCAACTGTTGTCGTTGTCGGTAGGGCGTGAGACCAAGTTACGACAGGCGTTGAAAGCCGTGCGTGACGATTACGACATCATCCTCATCGACTGTCCGCCGTCACTCAACATGTTGACAGTGAACGCCTTGGTGGCAGCCGACAGCGTGCTCGTGCCGATGCAATGCGAGTACTACGCTCTCGAGGGGCTCACGGCGCTGATGAGCACGATTGAGCAAATTCGCGAGGCGGTGAACCCATCACTCGAAATCGAGGGCGTGCTGCGCACGATGTTCGATCCGCGCAATAATCTCGCGAACGAAGTCAGTTCACAGCTACTCGAATATTTTGGCGATAAGGTGTTCCGCACGATCATCCCGCGTAACGTCCGTCTGGCCGAGGCACCGTCCTTCGGGAAGCCCGCCTTGTTGCACGATAAGGAATCTCGCGGCGCGCTCGCGTATCTCGCCTTGGCCGGCGAGATGATCGGGCGTGGCGAGGCTCCTCTCGCACAGCCACTCGCTGCAGCCACATGACCCTCGAGCCGCGGCAAGCGGCTCCCGGAGCGTTGCGACGCTGGATCCTTGCCGCGTTACAGTTGCTTTGGCGCGGAGCGGGTGTCTGGCTCGCACTGAGTCTATTGATGTGTCTGTGGATTTTCGTCGGGCATCGGCTGCCCTTGCTCAGCGCCATGCTGGCCTTGTCCGCATTGCTAGGCAGTATCCTGATCGCCGCGCAGGTCGATCGCAGTCCTCGAATTCGTTTAGCTGACACGCTCACCATGCTGCGAGTACACGCGCCGGTCACGCTGCGGTTTTCGGCTTTGATCACGATTGCCGGCGCGATCATCTGGGTGGTGTTGCTCGCTAAGCCGGGAGTGGCCTGGTGGAACATCTTCTATACCTCGCGCAATGCGCTCGACATATTGAGCCCTGATGGTTTCGTCGCCCTGCGCCAGATCTTCGTCTATTCCGCGTTTGCCCTCGGGCTCTGTTACTTCGGGCTCAATATTCCGGGCTTGACCTCGATTTTCCAGTTTCCTTGCATGACCCTGCTCGGGCTGCCCTATCGGGATGCCTTGCGTCTCGGGGCGGCGGGTCAAATCCGCAACCTTAATTCGGTGCTCGCGATCGGTGCCTTGTTCGTGGTGCTGCCGGTACTGTTTGGTTTGCTGCTCCCGGTGCTGGTCCCGGTGCTCTACTGCTTTTTCGGAGCGCTGACTTATGTCGCATTCCGCGAGATCTTTCTCGGCGTGTCCGAGAATCGGCCGCGTGAAAGCGCCGAGGCGAGGGTGGCGGCGACTCCGCTATCATCGCGCGCATGAACCAGAAGAAGCCCAGCCTCGGGCGCGGACTCGACGCTCTGCTCGGACAGATGAGCGCGGCGCGCCCTGCATCGCCGGCCTCGACGACGACGGGTGTCACTGCGGTTGCGGGGGACGAGTTGGCCCGTTTGCCGGTCGATGTATTGCAGCGCGGGCGGTATCAGCCCCGTGTCGACATGCGCCAAGAAACGCTCGAAGATCTGGCTAACTCGATCCGTGCCCAAGGCGTGGTGCAACCGATCGTCGTCCGCCCGATCGAGATGCCTGGCGCAGCCCCAGGAAGTCGACCTTCACGATACGAAATCATCGCCGGTGAACGCCGTTGGCGAGCCGCCCAGTTGGCGGGGCTTAGCGATATTCCCGCGATCATCCGGCGCGTACCCGATGAAGGCGCGATCGCGATGGCGCTCATCGAGAACATTCAGCGTGAGAACCTCAACCCCCTCGAAGAGGCTCGGGCGCTCGATCGACTCATCCGCGAATTCTCCATCACCCACCAACAGGCTGCCGACGCCGTCGGTCGCTCGCGCGCGGCGGTCAGTAACCTGCTGCGCTTGCTGGAGTTGGCGCCGGAGGTGGCTGAACTCGTCGATCGCCGCGAGCTCGAGATGGGTCACGCCCGCGCTCTGCTCGGTTTGACGCAGGCACGTCAGCAGATCGAAGTCGCTCAATTGGTTTCGAAAAAAGGCCTATCGGTTCGTGAAACCGAGGCATTGGTTCGCCGGCTGATCAATCCACCGCCCAAAGATGATGGCGCTGCGGAAGCGGACCGTGCTTTTGGACGCGGTGGTCACGCGGTCGGCAGCAGCGATCCGAACGTTCGCGAACTCGAAACCCGCCTCTCCGACACCTTGGGCGCCACGGTCGTCATCGAGCAGTCGGGTAAGGGCGGCAAGGGGCGTCTGATCGTCAGCTACAACTCGCTCGACGAACTCGACGGAATTTTGGCGCATATCCATTGATGGTGCGAGGTCGCACATCTACAATGCGCGCGCAGTCCGACCCGGAAGTTCGTGGAAAGCGATTGGCGCTGCGGTTCGCCGCAGTGCAACTGGCTGGGGCACTGTTGGTCGCGATCATCGTCGCGGTGATAACCGATGGCTCGAATGCCATGGCCACTGTTGCTGGTGGTGCCGTGGTGGCCGTCGGCAACCTCGTGTTCGGCTGGCGTTTGTTTGCGCCGGGTGTGGCACCTGCCGAGCACATCGCCAAGGCGATGTGGGTAGGCGAGGGCTTGAAGTGGCTTTGGGTAGTGGTGGCCGTGTGGCTGGCACTCGATGTATCGGATCTCGCGCCGCTGCCCTTTCTGTTGGGCATGTTGGCGGGTCAGGTCGGCTTCTGGGTCGGCGTGGCCTTCATTAAAGAGGACAAGTGAACATGGCGGCTGAAGGCGAAGCAGGAGGCATGACGGGCTACATCAAGCACCACCTCCAGCACCTTACTGCTCCGGTCGGTGACGGACCCTTCATGGTCCTCAACATCGACAGCATCTTCTTCAAAGTTCTGCTTGCCGTCATTTTTCTGGTTGTGTTCCTGCGAGCGTCGCGTCGCGCCACATCGGGCGTACCGGGCAAACTGCAGTGCGCCGTTGAGATGATGATCGAAGGCATCGACGGCATCGTCAAAGAGACCTTCCCTGCCAAGACGCGCTTCATCGCCCCGTTGGCGCTGACCATCTTCGCACTCGTGTTCTTGATGAACTTCATGGACATGATCCCCGTCGATCTGCTGCCCGCTGCCGCGCATGCGGCCGGCGTGCCTTATCTGCGCGTCGTGCCGACCGCCGACCTGTCGACCACCTTCGGTATGGCGATCTGTGTGTTCATCCTCATCCAGTACTACGCCATCAAGCACAAGGGCGTCGTGAAGTTCGTGGGCGAGATGTTCACTGCGCCCTTCCATGCGCACGGTGCCGTCGGCACGATTTTGTTGGCGCCGGCCAACTTGCTGCTGCGCATCATCGAAGAGTTGGTTCGTCCTCTGTCGCTGAGTCTGCGACTCTTCGGCAACATGTATGCTGGCGAACTCATCTTCATCCTCATCGCCTGCATGACTTTGGGCGGCAGTTTCGCCAGTGGCATGACCTGGGCGATGGCTCCGATGCAATTCATCGCGGGCTTCATCTGGACCGCGTTCCACATTCTCGTTATCACCCTGCAAGCCTTCATCTTCATGATGCTGACGGTCGTGTACCTCAGCATGGCTGTGCAGGAGCACTGATTCTCGTTCGTTTAGTTACTCACGGAGATTCGCAATGGAAAACATTACCCAGATCGCTGACGTCATGAGCATGACCGTGATCGCCGCGGGCCTGCTCATCGGTCTCGGCGCGCTTGGTACCGCCATCGGCTTCGCGCTGCTCGGCGGCAAGTTCCTCGAAGGTGCGGCTCGTCAGCCTGAGCTGACCAACATGCTGCAGACCAAGATGTTCATCGTCGCCGGCTTGCTCGACGCGGTGCCCATCATCGGTGTCGCCATCGCGCTGCTGCTCATCTTCGCGAACCCGTTCCTGTCGGCTCTCGGCGTCGGCTAATCGCCGCCCGCACCCGCCATCGGGCGGGTGCCGATCCAGGCAACAGGGGTAGAAGAGCATGAGTATCACCGTCACGCTGATCATCCAGGGCCTCGCGTTCCTCGCGGTCGCCTGGCTCGTCATGCGCTTCGGCTGGCCGTCGATCATCGGCGCCATCGAAGAGCGACAGAAGAAAATCGCCGACGGGCTGGCTGCCGCCGACAAGGGCCAAAAGGACCTGACCGAGGCAACGCAGCGGGCTGATGCGATCGTTCGCGAAGCGCGTGATCGCGCCAAGCAGATCGAGGATCAGGCCGCTCGCCGCTCCAACGAAGCGATCGAAGCTGCCAAGCAGTCTGCTCAGACCGAGGGCGCGCGTATTGTCGCCGCCGCTCGCGATGAAGCGGCTACCGAAACCGGCCGCGCTCGCGAAGAGTTGCGCAAGGAGTTCGGTTCGATGGTCGTCGTCGGCGCCTCGCGTTTACTCGAGCGGGAAGTGGATGCGAAGACGCATGCGCAGCTGCTCGACAAACTGGCGGAAGAAATCGCCCGTGGCTGACGAGGCAACCATCGCACGGCCTTACGCGCGCGCCGCGTTCGACCACGCGCATGCCGCGAAGCAACTCGCACCGTGGGGCGAGTTGCTAGCGAAAGCGAGCATGGCGGTCGGCGACGAGCGAGTGCGGCCGTTGATCGGCAATCCGCACGTCAAACGTACGGATCTCGTCAGCTTTTTGCTCGACGTCGTCGGTGCCGCGGGCGATCCGCAGGCGCGCAACTTCGTGCAGTTGTTGGCGGACAATGGTCGCTTGGCAGCGCTGCCGCAAATTGCCGAGCAGTACGCAGCCTTGCGCGCCGAGGTCGAGAACACGGTCGATGTGACCGTGACCTCTGCCATGCCGTTGACGCCGGAGCAGAGCGAGAAGTTGTCGAAAGCGTTGACCGCGCGCTTGAAGCGCACGGTGCGACTCAGCACCCACGTCGATCCGGCTTTGGTCGGTGGCGCGGTTGTGAAGGCGGGAGATTTCGTCGTCGATGGCTCGCTGCGCGGGCGCATCGAGCGACTCGGCATCACCATGGCTGGCGTTTGAGCCGGTCGTCGCAGGATTTTTAGAGGACCACACATGTCCATCAAGGCATCCGAGATCTCTGATCTCATCAAACAGCGAATCGAAAAGTTCGAGTCGGCGGCGGAAGCGCGCAACGTCGGCACGATCGTTTCGGTGACCGACGGTATCTGCCGCATCCACGGCTTGGCCGATGTTCGCTACGGCGAAATGATCGAGTTCCCGGGGAACTTGTTCGGCCTCGCGCTGAACCTCGAACAAGATTCGGTCGGCGCTGTCGTGCTCGGCGACTACAAATCTTTGAAGGAAGGCGATACGGTCAAGACGACCGGCCGCATCCTCGAAGTGCCTGTGGGCCCGGAGCTGTTGGGCCGCGTCGTCGACGCGCTCGGCAACCCGATCGATGGCAAGGGTCCGATCAAGACCACCCTCACTGCGCCGATCGAGCGCGTAGCGCCGGGCGTGATCTACCGTAAGTCGGTGAGCCAGCCGGTGCAGACCGGATATAAGGCCGTCGACTCGATGGTTCCTGTCGGTCGCGGTCAGCGTGAGCTCATCATCGGTGACCGTCAGACCGGTAAGACTGCGCTTGCGGTCGACACGATCATCAATCAAAAGTCCTCAGGCATTAAGTGCATCTACGTTGCGATCGGTCAGAAGCAGTCGACCATCGCCAATGTGGTACGCAAGCTCGAAGAGCACGGCGCGATGGATCACACGATCATCGTGGCCGCCTCGGCCTCGACGCCTGCTGCGATGCAATATCTCTCGGCCTACGCGGGCGTGACCATGGGTGAATACTTCATGGATAACGGCCAAGATGCGCTCATCATTTATGACGATCTGTCGAAGCAGGCGGTTGCCTACCGACAGATCTCGTTGTTGTTGCGCCGTCCGCCGGGCCGCGAAGCGTTCCCTGGCGATGTGTTCTATCTCCACTCCCGTTTGCTCGAGCGCAGCGCGCGCGTCAACGAAGAGTATGTCGAGATGGTCACCAAGGGTGCCGTGAAAGGTAAGACCGGTTCGTTGACGGGTCTGCCGATCATCGAAACCCAAGCGGGCGACGTGACGGCCTTCGTGCCGACCAACGTGATTTCGATTACCGACGGTCAGATCTTCCTCGAAACCGACCTCTTCAACTCGGGCATCCGGCCCGCGATGAACGCGGGTATCTCGGTGTCGCGCGTCGGTGGTGCCGCTCAGACGGACATCATCAAGCGGTTGGGCGGTGGTATCCGTCTCGCCCTCGCGCAGTACCGCGAGCTTGCGGCCTTTGCGCAGTTCGCTTCGGATCTCGACGATGCAACCCGCAAGCAGCTCGAGCGTGGCGTGCGCGTGACCGAGGTCATGAAGCAGAAGCAGTACGCGCCGATGTCGGTGGCCGAAATGGCTTTGTCGATCTATGCCGTGAACAACGGCTACATGGACAAGGTCGACCGCAGCAAGGTCGTTGCCTTCGAAGCGGCACTGCAGTCGTTTGCGAATTCGCAGCACAAGGCGTCGCTCGATGCGATCAACGCCGAGCCCGTGCTTAAGAAGCACGAAGGCACGCTGAAGAAAATCTGCGACGACTTCGTAGCCACCGGCTCCTACTGATCGGCTGACAACGCATGCCCGGCACAAAGGAAATACGCAACAAGATCTCGAGTGTGAAGAGCACTCAGAAGATCACCAAGGCGATGGAGATGGTCGCTGCGAGCAAGATGCGCCGCGCCCAGGATCGCATGCGCCTCTCGCGTCCCTATGCCGAGAAGATCCGCAACGTCATCGGTCACCTGAAGAAGGCGAACCCCGATTACAAACACCCGTATCTGGTCGAGCGCGAAGCGCAATCGATCGGCATCATCGTGGTGTCGAGCGATCGTGGTCTTTGCGGTGCGCTCAACACCAACGTCTTCAAGACCACCTTGATGATGATGCGCGAGTGGCAGGGCAAGGGTGCCAAGGTCAATCTTTGCTTGCTCGGCAGCAAGGGCGTGGCGTTCTTCCGTCGTCTCGGTGCGCCGGTGCTTGCGAGCGTCACAGGTCTTGGCGACAAGCCGCACGTGCGCGATTTGCTCGGCTCGGTGAAAGTCATGTTGGATGCCTACAAAGACGGCACCATCGATCGGCTCTTCATCGTGAACGCCGAATTCGTCAACACCATGACTCAGAAGCCGACGGTAACCCAGTTGCTGCCGGCCGAGACGGTGGATGTCGACGATCTTCAGGATCATTGGGATTACATCTACGAGCCGAGCGCGGCAGAGCTGCTCGATGGCGTGCTGATGCGCTACGTCGAATCGCAGGTCTACCGTGGAGCGGTGGAGAGCGTTGCTTGTGAAATGGCAGCGCGCATGGTCGCTATGAAGGCGGCCTCGGACAACGCAGGCAAACTGATCGGCGATCTGCAACTCGTCTATAACAAGGCGCGTCAAGCAGCGATCACCAAAGAATTGGCGGAAATCGTCGGCGGCGCGGCCGCAGTCTGATTACGCGACTCGAACACGAATACAAGGCACAGGGTACCGACATGGCAACCGGCAAGATTACTCAGATCATCGGCGCGGTCATCGACGTGGAATTTCCGCGTGAATCGATCCCGAAGATCTACGAGGCACTGAAGCTCAAGGACGTCGATCTCACGCTCGAGGTGCAGCAGCAGCTCGGTGATGGCGTCGTTCGCACCATCGCGATGGGTGCCTCCGAAGGCTTGAAGCGCGGCCTCGCCGTCGAATCGACGGGCGCACCGATCTCGGTGCCGGTCGGTAAGGCGACGCTCGGTCGCATCATGGACGTGCTCGGTACGCCGCAGGACAACCGCGGCCCCGTTGCCTCGAAAGAGCACTGGTCGATCCACCGCCCCGCGCCGTCGTACGACGAACAGGCCGGTGGCAGCGATCTGCTCGTCACGGGCATCAAAGTTATCGATCTGCTCGTGCCGTTCGCCAAGGGCGGTAAGGTCGGTCTCTTCGGTGGCGCCGGCGTGGGCAAGACCGTGAACATGCTCGAGCTCATCAACAATATCGCCAAGCAGTACAGCGGTTTGTCCGTATTCGCGGGCGTCGGTGAGCGTACTCGTGAAGGTAACGACTTCTATCACGAGATGGCCGAGTCGGGCGTTATCGACCTCGAGAACCTCGAGAATTCGAAGGTCGCGATGGTGTATGGCCAGATGAACGAGCCGCCAGGCAACCGTCTGCGCGTGGCGCTCACGGGTCTCACCATGGCCGAATATTTCCGCGACGAAGTGCGCGAAGACGGTGTGAAGGGCCGCGACGTGCTGTTCTTCGTCGACAACATTTACCGCTATACGCTCGCCGGTACCGAAGTGTCGGCGCTGCTCGGTCGTATGCCGTCGGCGGTGGGTTACCAGCCGACGCTGGCCGAAGAAATGGGCGTGCTGCAGGAGCGCATCACCTCAACCAAGACTGGTTCGATCACCTCGATCCAGGCTGTCTACGTTCCGGCGGACGACCTCACTGATCCGTCACCGGCCACGACCTTTGCTCACCTTGATGCGACCGTCGTGTTGTCACGTCAGATCGCGGCCCTCGGTATCTATCCGGCGGTGGATCCGCTCGATTCGACCAGCCGTCAGCTTGATCCGTTGATCGTGGGCGAAGAGCACTACTCGGTCGCTCGTGGCGTGCAGGCCGTATTGCAGCGCTACAAAGAATTGCAGGACATCATCGCGATCCTCGGCATGGACGAGCTCTCGGAAGAGGACAAGCTCACCGTGTTTCGCGCGCGCAAAATCCAGCGCTTCTTGTCGCAGCCGTTCAACGTCGCGAAGGTCTTCACGGGTCAGGACGGCAAGATCGTTCCGCTCAAGGAAACCATCCGCGGCTTCAAGGGCATTCTGTCGGGCGAATATGATCATTTGCCCGAGCAGGCGTTCTACATGGTCGGCTCGATCGATGAAGTCGTCGAAAAAGCCAAGACCCTGCAGTAATTGCGGTTGCAACACGAGTAACCCCACATGGCCGACAACACCATCCATTGCGATATCGTCAGCGCCGAAGGCGAGATCTTCTCGGGAGCGGCGAAGATGGTGTTCGTCCCGGCCTCGCAGGGCGAGATGGGTATCGCGCCCCGTCACGCTCCGCTGCTGACGTTGCTCAAGTCCGGTGAAGTTCGTGTTCTGACGCCGGAAGGCGAGGAACAATCGTTCTTTGTCGGCGGTGGGGCCATCGAGATTCAGCCCAAGAAGGTGACGGTCCTCGCCGATACCGCCTTGCGCGCGCACGATCTCGATGAGGCGCGCGCTCTCGAAGCGAAGCAGCGCGCGGAAGAGTTGCTCGCGAGCAATCTCGATAAGATCTCTGAAGCCGAGGCGCTTGCCGAACTCGTTCGTGCCGCCGCTCAGCTGAAGATGATCGCGAAGCTGCGCAAGACCAAAGGCTGATCATGAGCGCAGGCTCGAGCAGCGCTCGGTCTGATTCCTCTCTCTCGATCGTCATTCTGGCCGCGGGCCAGGGCAAGCGGATGAAGTCCGACTTGCCGAAAGTTCTGCAGCCACTGGCCGGCAAGCCCCTGCTCGGTCACGTGATCTCTACCGCGAAATCTTTGAATCCAGCTTCGGTCCATGTCGTCTACGGGCATGGTGGCGATCGAGTGCGTGATGCCTTTGCAGGGGAACCGGCGCTGCACTGGGCTCTACAAGCCGAACAACTCGGCACCGGGCATGCGGTGCAGCAGGCAATGCCAGCGCTCGACGACGATGCCATCGCGCTCATTCTCTATGGTGATGTGCCGTTGATCGATGCAGAGACGCTGCGACAGTTGTTGGCATTGGCGAGTCGCGATGCCATGTCTCTTCTCACGGTACAGCTCGCCGATCCCTCGGGATACGGTCGAATCGTGCGCGATCAGCATGGCAAAGTCCTTCGAATCGTCGAGCAAAAGGATGCAACTGACGACGAGCGTGCAATCCGCGAAGGCAATACCGGCGTCATGGCAGTCCCGGTTGCCCGTTTACGCGCCTGGCTCGCGCGCCTGAAAAACAGCAACGCTCAGGGCGAGTACTACCTCACCGACATCATCGAGATGGCGGTCGCCGAAGGCGTCGAGGTGAAACCTCTGATCGCGCCAACCGTTGCCGAAGTTTTGGGTATCAACGACAAGTTGCAATTGGCAGAGGTCGAAGCTGAGTATCGTCGATTACGGACGCGCGAGATCATGCTTGCAGGTGCCACCGTGATCGACCCGGCACGAGTCGACATTCGGGGCCCGGTTTCCATTGGCCGCGATGTCCTGATTGACGTGAACGTCGTCTTCGAAGGTCGCGTGACGCTCGGTGATCGTGTGCGTATCGGCCCAAATAGTGTGCTTCGCGATTGTGAGATCGCCGCCGATGTCGTGATCCATCCGAACTGCGTGATTGAACAGGCGACTGTTGGCGCAGGATCGCTGATCGGTCCTTTTGCCCGTTTGCGACCTGGCGCGACACTCGCTGACGAGGTGCACATCGGCAACTTCGTCGAGATCAAAAATTCGTCAATGGCGAATGGCTCGAAAGCGAACCATCTCGCCTATGTGGGTGATGCGACGGTCGGCGCTCGGGTCAATATCGGCGCAGGTACCATCGTCGCTAACTACGACGGCGCTAATAAGCACCACACCACCATCGGTGATGACGCCCACACGGGTTCTAACTCGGTATTAGTAGCCCCGATCGTGATCGGTGAGGGCGCCACTGTCGGTGCGGGATCCACGGTCACCAAAGACGTGCCAGCCGGCAAGCTCACGGTTGCGCGTGCAAAGCAGCTCACCCTCGATGGCTGGAAGCGGCCGCAAAAGAAGCGCTGACGTTCGCTTTTTCTTTATTTGATGACTAATCCGGCACGACGTGACCCGGGCGTGCTGTCATCCTGTCTCGCTTGTCCCGATCCCATTACCGGGGTAATTTATGTGGATGAAGTTATTCCATTCACGGATCACCGCGCAGGGCCAAATCTCCATACCGGCAGAGGTGCGCCGAACTTTGGGTGTCGGTCCCGGCGCCATACTCGAGTGGGAGTCCTGCGACGGCGGTTTCGTCGTTCGGCGAGCAACCAAGGCCACTACGCTCGATGTACACCGAGCCTTATTCTCAGAGGCTGCGCCGACGAGCGCTAAACCCGTCGACACGAAAGCTGCCATCGCCGATTACATCCGAAAACGTCATGCGGGCCGTTGATACCAATGTCTTGGTACGTCTACTCGTCCGCGATGATGTGGAACAAGCACGCGTTGCCGACGAATACATCAAGTCGGGCGCTTGGGTCTCGCTACTGGTCCTTTTGGAAACGGTGTGGGTGCTAAGCGTTCGATACGAACGGTCGGCAAGTCAACTCGCGCGTACGCTCGATCTGTTGCTAGATCATGAGAGCCTCGTTCTGCAGGACGCCGAAGTCGTACGTCGTGCCAGCGAAGCCCTGCGAGCCAAGCCATCTGTCGGGCTCGCCGATTTGCTGATACTCGAACATGCTCGTCAACACGGGCACACCCCGATGGCAACCTTCGATCGTGGTTTTGCGAAAGTGGATGGCACGATCCGGCTCTAACTGAACTGCCCAAATCGCCCCACTTCGGGTGATGTATCTACCTCCGGAAAAAGCGCAAAATACGCGCTTTCTTCAATCGAGCTATGTCCTATGTGCGGAATTGTCGGAGCCATTGCTGAGCGAGACATCGTCCCTGTCTTGATCGAGGGATTGCGTCGGCTCGAATACCGCGGCTACGACTCTGCCGGGGTGGCCGTGCTCAATGGTTCGGGGCATCTCAAGCGAGTACGCACCGTCGGCAAGGTGCAGATCCTGCAAGATGCCATCGATGCTTCACCAACCCATGGCTCGATCGGCATCGCCCACACGCGTTGGGCGACTCATGGTGTGCCGAGTGAGCGCAACGCCCATCCGCACATCTCCGAAGATGGTCTCGCGATCGTCCACAACGGGATCATCGAGAATCACGACGAGCTGCGTGCCGAGCTGCGCGCGGCAGGTTACGAGTTCACCTCCGAAACGGACACCGAAGTGATTGCGCACCGCATTCATCACCACATGAAATCAGTGGGTGATCTCTTCAAGGCTGTGCGCGCGACCGTGAGCGAACTTGAAGGTGCTTATGCCTTGGCTGTCGTTAGCGAAAGCGATCCTGATCGTGTGATCCTCGCGCGCGAAGGCTGTCCCGTCGTCATCGGTCTTGGTGAGGGTGAGAATTTCGTTGCCTCAGACATTGCGGCACTGCTACCGGTCACCCGGAACTTCCTCTTCCTCGAAGAGGGCGATGTTGCCGAAGTGCGTCGTCAGAGCGTCAAGGTAGTCGATCGTGAAGGCTCCAGCGTCGAGCGCAAACTCCACGTGAGTGCGCTCTCGGCTGATGCGGCTGAGAAGGGACAGTACGAGCATTTCATGCTCAAGGAAATCCACGAGCAGCCGCGTGCGCTAGCCGACACCCTACAAGAGCGCGTAGCCAATGGTCGTTTACTCGAAGCCGCCTTCGGTCCTGCAGCCAGCGAGATTTTCGCCAAGACCGAGCACGTGCATATCGTGGCGTGTGGTACGAGCTATCACGCCGGCTATGTCGCCCATTATCTGATCGAGCAGTTAGCGAAGATTCCTTGCACCGTCGAGATCGCGAGCGAATATCGCTATCGCAATCCGGTCGTACCAAAAAACTCACTGTTTGTCACGATCAGTCAGTCTGGCGAAACGGCCGACACCTTGGCTGCGCTGCGTCTTGCGAAACAAGCTGGCTATCTGAGCTCGCTCGCCATTTGCAATGTGCCCGAAAGCTCGCTCGTGCGCGAATCGGAGCTAGTGATGCTCACGCGAGCAGGCCCTGAAATTGGCGTTGCCTCGACCAAGGCATTCACCACGCAGCTTGTCGCACTGGGTATGTTGGTCGTCGCGTTAGCGAAAACGCACGGTGCGAGCCCCGAGCAGGAACACACACTTGTCAGCCGCCTCGTCGAGCTGCCGGGCATGATGGAGAAGACGCTAGCGCTCGATCCGATCATTCGCGAACTCGCGCAGCGCTTTGTCCCGAAGCACCATGCTTTGTTCTTGGGGCGCGGTACGATGCATCCCATCGCAATGGAAGGCGCGCTGAAGCTCAAAGAAATTTCCTATATTCACGCTGAGGCGTATGCGGCCGGTGAGCTCAAGCACGGACCACTCGCCCTTGTCGATGACGACATGCCGGTGATTGCGGTGGCTCCCAATACCGATCTGCTTGAGAAGCTGAAGTCGAACCTGATGGAAGTGCGTGCGCGCGGCGGTGAACTGATCGTCTTTGCCGATCCCGAGTCGGGCATGCAGTCTTCCGACGGTGTCACGGTTATCACCATGCCAAAGCATGTTAGCTATCTGCAGGCGCCCGTGGTCTATACGATCCCGCTGCAGTTGCTCTCGTATCACGTGGCGACCGCGCGCGGCACCGATGTCGACAAACCTCGTAATCTCGCTAAATCGGTGACGGTGGAGTAGCACTCCACCCAGAGACGATGGCATACCTACACTGGTTACTGCTGCCGTTTTCTGCTCTTTGGTTGCTGCTCGCGATCAAGCCGCATGATCGCTCCGTGTGGCTTGCCGAAAACATTTTTACGGTGGCCACCGTTGCCGCGATGCTCGCCACACACGAACGCTGGCCGCTGAGTGATTTCTCATACACTCTGACCGTGGCGTTTTTGGTGATGCATATCATCGGCGGACACTACACTTACGTCAGAGTTCCTTATGACGATGTGACTCATGCGGTGTTTGGCGTACGACTCAACCGGCTCTTTGGCTGGGCCCGCAATCACTACGATCGCGTCGTGCACTTCGCTTATGGCTTGTTGCTCGCGTATCCCTTCTTCGAGTTGTTCGAGCGTTATGCACAGCCGGTCGGCTACTGGAGTTATTTTCTTTCGCCGATGTTGGTTATGGCGACCAGCATGATTTTTGAAGTGCTGGAATGGTGGGCCACCGAGATTCTCGGAGAAGGGCAAGGGGCCGCTTATCTTGGTGCTCAGGGCGATGAGTGGGATGCGCAGAAAGATATGGCGCTCGCGACTCTGGGCTCTTTCCTCACCATACTCGTGGTTTATTTATTATGAAAGAACGTCGCAAAGCCTTCGGTTTATTGCTGAGTGCCGGAGCGTTATGCCTTTGGCTGAATGCCCTGCCAGCACGTGCGGAGTCGCCAAGTGGAGTCATTAACGTCGTCGGTGTTTCCGAGCGCCTGGTCCGACCAGACCTTGCTCACCTTGAAATTACCATCGATGTACGTGGCGACAAACTCGACCGCGCGCGTCTTGAAGCGGGATCGCGAACGAGTGAGGTGCTACGCAGCCTCAAGGAAATTGGCATCACGGACGATTCGATCGATAGTGGCTCGCTGATCGTACAGCCTGAATTTGTCTGGGAACCTAAGTCGGGTGCTCGTCGCCTGCAGGGTTATCATGTTGGCCGTACTATCCGAGTGCGTTTAATCGATTTAGACAAGCTCGGCACTGTTCTCGAACGCGCCGTCAAATCGGGCGCCAATCAAATATCTCCGCCGCGTTTCGCACTTCAGAGCGAGGGCGAACTGCGACGCGAGCTACTCACCGACGCGACGCGAGACGCCAGGCGCAATGCAGCTGCGATTGCCGCGGGTCTCGAAGCGCAGCTTGGCGCAGTACTTCGAGTGGACGCGATCGAAGCAGACCCGCCCATCATGGCATCGCCTATCATGCTTCGAGCATCTGTTGCCGCTACGGAGGATGCAGCGGCAGAGCAGAGCTATCGGCCCGGAGACATGACGCTTCGGGTTCAAGTGAAAGCGAGCTTTGCGATAGCGCCGTGAGTTGAATCAGCGTTCGACGAAGGCGCGTTCGATTACGTAGTCACCTGCTTCGCCAATACGTGGAGAGATGGCAAAGCCCATCTCGTTGAGCATACTTGAGAGGTCTTTTAGCATCGCAGGGCTACCGCAAATCATGGCGCGATCGTGCTGCGGGTCGAGTTGCTCGATGCCGAGATCGGCTGTGACTTTGCCGTTACGTAGCAGATCCGGTAGACGGCCTCGATGTTCGTAGATTTCGCGGGTCACGGTGGGATAGTAGAAGAGCTGCTCTTTCACCAACTCTCCCAAGAACTCGTGCTGTGGCAGCTCGTTCACAATGTAATCGTGATAAGCGAGCTCGCTGGCGTAGCGCACACCATGCAGTAGCACCACCTTCGAGAATCGCTCGTAGGTCGCTGGATCCTGAATGATGCTGATATAAGGAGCGAGACCCGTGCCCGTCGCGAGTAAATACAGATTGCGACCCGGCTTGAGATCAGTGATGAGTAGCGTTCCAGTCGGCTTTAGACCGACGAGGACACGATCGCCGACTTGGATATGTTGTAGGCGCGAGGTGAGCGGACCATCGGGTACCTTAATGCTGAGGAACTCGAGGTTCTCGTCATGATTGGCGCTCGCAATACTGTAAGCCCGCATCAGCGGGCGACCATCCACGCTAAGACCGATCATCACGAACTGACCGTTGTCGAACCTAAATCCGGGATCACGCGTGGTGCGGAAGCTAAATACCCGCTCATCCCAGTGATGGACGTGCAGGACGGTTTCTTCGCGGTAGTTGGCCATGCTGGGCGCGAAGTATCCAAGTTCTCGTAGCAAGGTCAAGACGGAACTTGGCTGACTCTGGCAACATCAGCGGATGACAAATTTTTATCGACGCTACATCTTGCCGCCCTTGCTTGATCGCGCGATGAGCGATCGACGGATCAGCCGTTATCGACGGCCCGTATTGGCGCCGGCCTCGGGTCGAATACTCGAGATCGGGTTTGGCACTGGCGCCAATTTGTCTCATTACCCGGAGTCAGTTCAGCAGCTCGAGATTGTCGAACCCGATGTAGCGCTAAACGTCCGTGCGCGGCGACGCCTTGAGAAGAGTTCGCGTGAAGTGATCGTTCACGCATTATCGGCAGAGCAGTTGCCTTTCGATACAGCCAGTTTCGACACCGTCGTGAGCACGTTCACTCTGTGTTCGATACCGGATGTGGAGTCAGCACTGCGCGAAGTCCACCGAGTTCTCAAACCCGGCGGGCAGTTTTTGTTTCTCGAACATGGCTTGTCACCCGATAGCAGTGTTGCCCGTTGGCAACACCGATTAACGCCGATACAAAAAGTGATTGGTGGCGGATGCCATCTCGATCGACCTATGCGCTCGTTGATCGAGCGCGCGGGCTTGAATATCGAGTCAGCAGGCTACGAAGAGCGCTATGCACCGAAGTTGCCGAAAGTGGTTGCTTGGCTATCGAGTGGTATGGCTAAAAAATTGGCCGACTGACGAAGATGACGAGAACTTCATGTGGGGAGGCGTATGATGCCGCTCCACTTCGATGTCTACGACGTCCAAATCTCGAGCTTCTTTGCCACTGCTCATCGGTGCGATGGGAGTGGTGTTCGGTGACGTCGGCACGAGTCCGCTCTATGCATTCAAGGCGGTTTTCACCGCTTCCGAACTTGACCCCACCAATCTCGAGAGCGTTCTTGGCGTTCTGTCACTGATTTTCTGGTCGATCACGCTCGTCGTCGGCATCAAGTACGTCGCGATTGTGCTTCGGGCCGACAACGATGGCGAGGGTGGCGTGCTCTCGTTGATGCAGCTTGTCGCGACGCGAGTTTCTCACCGTTGGTCGTCATTAGTTTTCGGTTTGGGTGTTGCGGGCTGCGCGCTGTTCTTCGGTGACGGCGTGATTACGCCAGCAATATCGGTATTGAGTGCCGTAGAAGGTCTCGAGCTTGTCGCGCCTGCGCTGCACCGCTTTATTGTGCCGATCGCAGTTGTAATCCTCATCGGATTATTCTTGGTGCAACGAAAAGGGACCGAACAGATTGGCCGCTTGTTCGGCCCAGTCATGTTGGTTTGGTTCGTTTCGCTAGCCGTGCTCGGCTTTTTGTCAGTACGACAGAATCCGCAAGTACTGGCTGCGATTAATCCTATCTATGCCGAGCACATCATCGTCCAACATCCGATCGTTGCGCTGGCTGTCTTTGGTGCAGTCTTCCTGTGCGTGACGGGTGGTGAAGCGTTATACGCAGATCTCGGCCACTTCGGTCGCCCGGCGATTTCTCGCGCCTTCATTTTCCTTGTCTATCCAGCCTTGCTCTTGAACTATTTTGGGCAGGGCGCATTGGTGTTGCGCGATGGCGCTGCGATCGATAGCCCTCTTTATCTGCTTGTACCTTCGTCGCTATTGCTGCCATTCATCGTATTGGCAACGCTTGCCACCATCATCGCCTCTCAAGCGGTGATTTCGGGTGTGTTTTCGATTACGCGACAGTGCCTACAGATTGATCTGCTGCCGCGGATGCGAATTCAGCATTCCTGTGAGGAGTCGATCGGACAAGTCTACGTTCCCTTTCTCAATTGGATGATGTGCTTTTTTACCTTGGTGCTGGTAATTGGTTTCGGCTCGTCTGAAGGTTTGGCGGGCGCCTATGGCGTTGGCGTCTCGATCACCATGCTGATCGATTCGGTTTTGATGGTGCTGTTTCTTAGCAGCGCTAGTCTGCGATGGCGCCGTTTGCAGATAGGGTTACTTGGTTTCATCGTCTTGATCGAGGCGGCCTATCTACTCGGCAACTTACAAAAAGTGGCTGCGGGGGGCTGGGTTCCTCTGGTCTTCGGTGCGAGTCTTTATTGGATCATGCGTACCTGGCAGTCCGGTCGCGATGCCATCCATACGATCACCAGCCGAGAGGACTATACGGAAAGCGAGTTTCGCCGCTTACTTGCCGAGGTGCAGCCGCAGATCGTCGATAAGACAGTCGTTTTCTTGACTAGCCATGCGGCTCGAATTCCGCGCACCTTGGTGCGTAATATTCAAATCAATCGCGTGCTGCATGCGCGCACGATCATCATGACGATCGGCGTGGCGTCGACGCCCAGAGTGAGCGTGGGCACCAGAACCAAAGTTGCGGAGCTAAGCTCAGGCTTGCTGCGGGTGCATTGCACGGTTGGCTTCATGGAAACGATCAATGTACCCACGCTCGTGCGTGATGTACAGCGGATCTATAAGGATGTGATCCCGCAGGAAGTGACCTACGTCATCGGTCGTGACGATATCGTCACCAACGGTCGCGCTCATTTGACCCATATTCAAAAAGCCATGTTCGCCTTCATGTCGCGCAATGCCGAGTTCGCTGGCGAGCATCTCGGTATTCCCTCACATCGGATTCAGGAGTCTGGTGGGCAGGTGGCTCTTGCGAGGCTATCCGTGAAATATCAATCTCCTGTTGCTCGAGCCGTTGGCTTGATTATCGCGATGGGCACATCGTTCGCGAATGTTGGGCGGGCGCAAGATGCTGATCAGCTCGAAGAAGTGGTGATCACTGCGATCGTCGACGCCGCCGCCAAAGCTGCTAATCAGCAGAAAAATGCGCGGGGCGTGACAAACGTGGTTTCGGCCGATACCGTCGGTCGCTTCCCCGATCCGAACATTGCCGAGGCTTTGCAGCGCGTTGCGGGTATTGCCATTGCGCGCGATCAGGGAGAAGGCCGTTATATCAACGTGCGCGGTGGCCCGTCGGAGTTTTCGGCGGTCACGATCGATGGCGTGAGCATTTCTGCCCCGGACCCGTCGACTCGCGCAATCGATCTGGACACGATTCCTTCCGATATCGTGGGTCAGTTGGAAATCAGTAAGACTCTGCG
>JBDLSG010000004.1:0-82380 GCA_039799645.1 Pseudomonadota bacterium
TGTCGAAGCCGCAGGCACGTGTGAGGGGTGCGTCGCAGGTGGGTGACATTCCGACCGGAGCAGCAACGACGCTCGCGGCGAAACCGCTTGTAGCGGCCGAAGCGCTCGCCTCAAAGACGAGTACCGTCGCGTTACTCGTATGGCATCGGGGTGCGCTGCGCTACGAAAAATATTGGCCGCCATTCGATGCAACGACGCGAACCAATCCGAACTCCATGCACAAGACGGTGCTCGCACTCGCGATCGGTGCGGCGGTTACCGATGGCGTGATTCCATCACGTGATAGCAAAGCGTCTCGCTGGTTGACCGAATGGCAGGGTGATGCCCGGCGCGATGTCACCGTGGAAGATTTGCTGCGGATGCATAGTGGCGTTGAGTTACCGCGCTTTGGAACCTGGAAGGCAACCAAACTACTGCTCGGTTCCGACTTGCCGGGTGCTGTCCTCTCATTGGGTTATTCACGCGCACCCGGTACTTATTTTGAGTACAACAATGCCAGCTCGCAGCTCTTGTTGCTGTTGCTCGAGCGAGCGACGGGACAGCGCTACGCCGATTATCTCTCGTCGCGCCTTTGGCAGCCCTTGGGTGCCGCGGAGGCGGGGTTGTGGATGGATCGCGAGGGTGGCGTGCCGCGCGGTTTCTGTTGTCTGTTCGCGAGCGCGCGCGACTGGTTGCGGGTGGGGTTGTTGCTCGCTGCCGATGGCAAGGTGGGCGAGCGTCAATTGGTGGCGAGCGAGTGGGTGCAGGCGATGAAGACCCCAAGTTCAACGAATCCCAACTTCGGCATGCACTTGTGGTTGGGCTCTCCACCCGGTACGCAACGCAAGTACAACGACTATTCCGTCAAGGCGTTCCATTCGGAAAAATTTTTGGCCGACGATATTTATTACATCGACGGGTTCGGTGGGCAGCGGGTTTACATCGTTCCATCTCGAGAATTGATCGTCGTTCGTACCGGCGTATCGCAGCTCGATTGGGATGATGGGCCGTTGATCAACACGATCATTCGGGCCGCCGATGAAGGAGCCTCATCATGACGCTGAACAACATGAACTCTGATCGTTGGCAGCGCCGCTCGCTGAGGGTGATCTCGATCGTCATCTTTGCGCTGGTGCTCTTCCAGATGTACCAGTCGAGCAAGGTTGGCGTGACCCCGCGCGGCACCGCAGCGCGAGAAGCGTTGCAGCACCTGCATATCTCGAACGGTTTGACCCTGCTCATCCTGTTGTCGATCCGCTCGTGGTTGGTTGCGCGATTGCCGGCCGAGCCGTTTTTGAGCCGCATGCCCGTCGCCGCCGATCTATTCGCACGTCGAATCGCGGCGCTGCTGTGGTGGACACTTGCAGCCTTCGTCGTCACCGGACCGCTGTTCGCTTGGAGTGAGGGACATGCCGTCAGTTGGTTCGGTTGGGTGACGTTACCCGCGCTCGTGCCGACGAGTTATCGACTCTCGGTCACCTTCGGTTATCTGCATAGCGCCACCGGTTTTCTTGTCATCGTCGCATTCGGCGTCGCGGTGCTGACCAGTCTTTGGCAATCCCTGCGATATCGGGCGGCGCCGTGGCGACTCCTGCCAGGAGTACCGTGGTCGTCGGAGAACGGTCCACGTTTGGCGATGTCGGGTGCAGCGTCGATCAGCTTGCCGACCCAGGGCGCGCATGCTTTGGTTGTGGTTGCGATGTTATCGCTCGCTGCCTACGCGCCGTATCGCATCTTCGGCGTGGTGCCGTTTACGACCTCGGCCCAGCTGGTCGAGTCGGGCCCGCCGCCCGCGGTCGATCCTTACGCAGGTTCGATCGATCCAGTAGCGCTCACCGGTCAAGCACAACAGGACTTCATGTGGTGTCGCTTCTGCCACAGCTTTGAGGCAAACGGTCCGCACGCGGTCGGTCCCAATCTGCATCGTGTTTTCGGTCGGCGCGCTGCGAGCGCGGCGGGCTTTTACTACAGCGAAGCTTTCGTCTTGGCCGGACGTGACGGTTTGGTCTGGGACGAGCAGACGATCGATCAGTTGATCGCGGATCCTGAGCGATTTTTAGGAGGTCGCCATCGAATGCGCTACAAGGCCATCACCGATCCCGACGATCGGCGTCAAATTGTTTTGGCCTTGAAGGCCGCTACGCGCTGATTCGGTGTGCGGCGGCCGAGTGGCCGGCGATGGCCCCCAGCGTGATCGCCATGCTGAGGCCGACGGCCGGCAAGTAACCCGTAACGGCGGGGCCCGAGATGCTACGGGCGGCGCCGCCACCGGCGTAGAGGTTAGGCAGCGGTGACTCATCTGCGCGCACGACTTGCGCCTGTTCGTTGATGCAGAGCCCGCCTTGGGTATGAAACAAAGCGCCCGTGACACGTACGGCGCAAAAAGGCGGTTTGAGTGGCGCGAGATCTTTGAACGATCGACCAAGATGATCCTCTCGATCGGCTGCACGTGCCGAATCGATCGCGGCATTTTCGGCAGCGAGCGAACCTGCGGGCAAGCCACAGAGTTGCTCGAGTGTCGCCCAGTCTTCGGCGCGTTTGATGGCGCCGACCTCGGCTAGTTGCCGCTGCTCGACCGAGTGTTCGAGGCAAGCCCGATGTCGTTGTTCGTCGAAGATGACCCAGGCGCGACCCTCGGGCTGCTTGAGCACCGGCACACACATACCCGAAATGTTCGCAAGCTCGTGGGTGAAGCGTTTGCCTTCGATATTGACGAGGAAACCGCCCTCGATCATGAGTGGGTGTGGCACGACGATCTGCTGCGGATCAGCCAGCGTTCCGAGGCCTTGATAGGCCGTCATGTCCGCTGCCGCGGCGCCAAGTGCAAGACCCCAAAGAATGCCATCGCCACGATTACCTTCATGACCGAAGTAGCGCGCGTGGCGCATCTCGGGGATGTGCTCCGCGATCATCGACTCGTTGCCGCCGAAGCCGCAGGTGGCCAGAACGACGGCGCCGCAGCCGATATTTTCGATCACACCGCCGGGGCGCTCGACCCTCAGGCCGACAACTCGATTGTCTTCGTCGGCGTACAGAGCGGTAACGGTGGCTTCGGTGACCACTTCTGCGCCTGCGCGCGCGCAGGCATTGAGCAACAGCGCGAGCAGTTCCTCACCGTTGCGCCCGGGCGGTATATGTAGGCGACGTGACGAATGCCCAAGGCCCGTCCACTTTGCGTCGAGCAATAGCGGCACTTGATGCGTCTCGTTGAGCCAATCGAGTACGCCACCGCTACGCTCGCCGATCAATCGGGCGAGCCGGACGTCGGCACGCTGTTCAGTTTTCGCCATGACGTCGGCGACAAACGCCGCCGCAGAATCGTCGATGCCGTGACGTTGCTGCTCCTTTGAGCCGACGCCGCACACCGCGCCCAACGACATTGAGGTGCTGCCCCAAGGGCGCTTGTCTCGCTCGAATACCAATACATCGGCTCCCGCGTCTCGGGCGGCGAGGGCAGCAGTCAGCCCGCAGGCGCCGGCACCGATCACGGCGACGTCGATGGCGTATTCGAACTCGGGTAGAGGAGAGGTGGGTGTGTTGCGCAAAATGCTCATGGGAACCTGCCTGATGGCCGCTTAATCTTAACACCGCTCTATGCGTTAACTGGCGCCGCTAGACTTGCGGGCAGCCACTTGAACTTCGTGAGGATGGATGACTATGCAAACCGTGGTGCCGATCTCCGCCGATTCAGCAGTTCCGACCGCCTTGGCCAATCTGCGACAAGTGTTAGGCGACGAGGCGGTGATTACCGCGCCGGCCGAGTTAGCGTTCTACTCGCAAGACGTCTACCGCAGTGGCCAGCTACCGGTGGCGGTCATCCGTCCGAAAAGCACTGAGCAGTTATCTGCCGCGTTGCGCGCGATCGCGCCGACCGGGTTGCCCGTGGTGCCGCGTGGTGGTGGCATGTCGTACACAGACGGCTATCTGCCCGCGCGCGCGAATTCGATCATGGTGGATCTGCTCGCGATGAATCGCGTCATCGCCGTCGATGCGGAAGACTGTTACGTCACCGTCGAGTGCGGCTCGACTTGGAAGGATCTATTCGACGCCCTCGAACCGCAGGGTGTGCGCACCCCGTTCTACGGTCCGCTTTCCGGCTTGCGTTCTTCCGTTGGCGGCGCCTTGTCGCAGGGCAGCATGTTCTTGGGTTCCGGTCGTTACGGTCCGGTCGCCGAGAGCGTTATCGGTCTCGATGTTGTACTGGTCGATGGCACCGTACTCAAGCTCGGTAGCCATGCCAACAAGAACGGCGAGCCGTTTTTTCGGCAGATCGGACCGGATCTGCTCGGCATGTTCCTCTCCGATTGCGGCGCGCTTGGCATCAAGACCCGTGCGACGTTCCGCTTGATTCGACCGCTGCCCGAAAGTCGCTATCTCTCGTTCACGTTTCGTGAGGCGGGTCCGCTGTTCCGGGCGATGGCGGATGTCGCCCGCGCCGATGTGGCTTCTGAGCAGTTCGCTTTCGACCCTGGGCTGCAGGCCGTGCGCATGAAGCGCAGCAGCCTCACGGCTGACGTGAAAGCACTCGGTAAGGTGGTGCAGAGCTCCGGCTCACTGCTCAAGGGACTGAAGGAAGGTGCGAAGGTCGTCATGGCGGGTCGCCACTTTCTCGAGGAAGGCACTTTCTCTGTGCACCTCTCGGTAGACGGACGCGATGCCACCGATGCAGACAGTAAAGCAGCGATCGTGCGTCAGATCATGACGCGCGAGGGTGTCGAGGTCGAAAACACCGTGCCTAAGGTGATGCGCGCCAATCCGTTCGCCGAGCTCAACAGCATGTTGGGACCTGGCGGCGAGCGATGGGTGCCGGTGCACGGTTCGGTGCCGTTCTCGCAGACACTCAGCATGTATGAGAAGTGCGAGGCGGTGTTCGCCAAGCATGCCGATGCGATGCAAAAATTCGAGATCGATCGCGGCTATCTTTGTGCCACGATCGCCGGATCCGCGGCGCTGCTAGAACCGGTGCTGTATTGGCCCGATGCCCGGCTTGGCTTCCACGAGCGTGTGCTCGATGCCGACTACCTTGCCAAGTTACCGAAATTCGAGGCGAATACAGCTGCCGCGGCGGCGGTGGCGGCGTTGCGTGGCGATCTGGCCGAAGCGTTCATGCAAGCCGGTGCGGTCAGTTTCCAGATCGGTAAGTTCTATCGCTACCAGGAATCGCTCGAGCCGTCGGCGGCGGGCTTGTTGAAGGCGCTCAAGCAGCATTTCGATCCGGCTGGGCGTATGAATCCAGGTTGTCTCGGGCTGTGAGCGTGGTGGCCGTCGCACCCCCATTGAAGCGGGTGACGCTCTGGGTGCGAAGCCTTGAGCGCTCACTCGCGCTCTATCGCGACGTACTCGGCCTCGAGGTACTCGAAGAGAAGCAACTGCAGGGCGCAGCGATCGCCAGAATGGTTGGCCTCGACGAGGCTAGCCTGCGCATCGCACATCTTGGCCGCGCAGGCGAACCCTTTGGTTGGATCGGGCTGTATGAGATTTGCGATACGGCGCCACGTCCGATGGGCGAGACAGGCAGTCCGCGGCAGTTTCCTCTCTACGGGCAGTCAACGCTCGTGTTCGAAACGACACGGGTGGCCGATCTGGCGGTGAAAATTGCCGCGCTCGAGGGTGTGACGATCATGGCCGGGCCGACGGCCTACGCGCGAGGCGACGGTACTTTTCAGGAATTGATATTTCTGGATCCGGATGGAATTCCGGTGAGTCTCATGGGATTTACGCCAGCAAGCTGACCGGCGGTTGGCCATCGCTTGCGGCGAGCAGTGAGAGGCCCCTAGACTCGGGCTGCGCACCTGCTGGCGCCTCGTCTCAAGGAAGGGGGATCCGTGACGAAAATCGTCGTTTTGTTCAATTTGAAACCGGGTGTCAGTGTCGAAGACTACGAGCGCTTTGCGCGCGAGACTGACCTGCCGATCGTCAACGCCTTGCCGTCGGTACATCGTTTCGAGGTTCTGAAAGCGAGCGGCTTGCTCGGCGGCGGTGCTTCGCCCTACGCGTACATCGAGATCATCGATCTGAAGAGCCTTGAGCAGCTCGGTCAGGATGTGTCGACGGAGAAGATGCAGCAGGTGGCGGCTCAGTTCCGAGAATTTGCCGACTCGCCGCAGTTCATCATCACCGACAATCTGTAGTTCGCCGTGCTGCGTTACGCGTTGCGTCGGATCTTCGGCGTCATTCCGACGCTGTTCATCATCATTGCGCTGTCATTCTTCGTGATTCGGCTGGCCCCGGGTGGTCCATTCGACGAAGAGCAGACGCTGCCGCCGGAGGTCAAGGCCAACTTGGAGGCCGCCTACGGTCTCGACAAGCCGTTACCCGAGCAGTTCGTTCGCTATCTCGGTGGTCTCGCGCAGGGCGATTTTGGTCCTTCGTACAAGTTCAAAGATTTCACGGTTACTGAACTGATCGCGCAGGGTTTGCCGGTCAGCCTGATGCTCGGCCTGTCGGCTGTCTTGCTGGCCTTGTTGGTTGGCATACCACTTGGAACGTTGGCCGCGTTACGGCAGAACAGTCCGACCGACTACGGCATCATGGCCGTCGCGGTGCTCGGCATCGCTTTGCCGAGCTTCGTTACCGGCCCACTGTTCGCATTGATCTTCGGCCTGCACCTGCGCTGGTTCCCCGTTGCAGGCTGGGAGGCGGGCGAGTATCGCTATCTCGTGTTGCCCGTCATTACGTTGTCCCTGCCGGTCATTGCTTATATCGCTCGCTTGACTCGCGGCAGTCTACTCGAGGTGTTGCGAACGAATTTCGTACGCACGGCGCGCGCTAAAGGGCTAGCTGAGCGACAGGTGATCCTGCGTCATGCCTTGCGCCCTGCGTTGTTGCCGGTGGTGAGTTACTTAGGGCCAGCCACGGCGTTCGTCATCACGGGATCACTCGTCGTCGAGACCGTCTTCGGATTGCCCGGCAGCGGCCGCTATCTGGTGCAAGGTGCGATCAATCGTGATTACACGCTCGTGATGGGCATGATCGTCGTCTACGGTGGGCTGACCTTGACGCTCAATTTATTGGCCGACTTGCTCTACGGGTGGCTCGACCCGAGGGTTCGCTATGACTGAGTTGGCACAACCGTCAGCGCGAGGTTTTTGGGCGGATGCTTGGCGTCGATTGCGGCGTAACCGCGCCGCGATGGTGTCCGCGACTTTGATCGTACTCATCAGCCTACTGGCGTTTTTAGGGCCGTCGTTCTCGCCGCATGCGTTCGACGCGATCGACTGGGACCATATGGCGGTGCCGCCCGGTGGTCCGAATGATCATTGGTTAGGCACCGATCGCTTGGGGCGTGACCTGTACGTTAGAACCTTGGCGGGCGTTCAGATCTCATTGCAGATTGGTTTGCTCGCGACCTTGGTATCGCTTTGCATCGGCGTGGCATTCGGCGCGACCGCAGGTTATCTCGGTGGTCGTATCGACAACCTGATGATGCGCTTCGTCGATATCCTCTATTCGCTGCCGTACATCTTCATCGTCATCATCCTCTCGACGCTATTCGATCGCGGCAATATCTTCGTGCTCTTTCTCGCGATCGGTGCGGTCGGGTGGTTGACGATGGCGCGCATCGTGCGTGGTCAAACGCTCTCGATCAAACGCAAAGAATTCATCGAGGCGGCGCTCGCCTCGGGCGTCGGTACCGGGTCGATTTTGGCTCGACATATCGTGCCGAATGTCATCGGACCGGTGATCATCTACGCCACGCTCACGATTCCGCAGATGATTTTGTTTGAAAGCTTCCTGTCGTTCCTTGGGCTCGGTGTGCAGGAGCCGCAAGCGAGTCTCGGCAGCCTGATCAATGAGGGCGCTCAGGAAATGGAGTCGGCCGTTTGGATGTTGCTCGTCCCTGCGGGCTTCCTAGTCACGTTGCTCACTTGCTTCAACTTTCTCGGAGACGGATTGCGCGATGCGCTCGATCCGCGTGAACGATGAGTGCCGTGCTGTCGATCCGCGATCTCGCGGTGCGCTTCGCGACCCCCGATGGGGTGGTCCCGGCCGTTAATGAGTTCTCGCTCGAACTCGCGCCGGGCGAGTGCGTGGGCATCGTTGGCGAATCTGGCGCCGGAAAGAGTCAATCGTTTTTGGCCGTCATGGGTTTGCTGGCTGCCAATGCGTCCGTGAGTGGCTCAGCGCGACTCGGTGATACCGAATTGCTGGGCAACGACCGCCAGGCGCTGAATGCCGTGCGCGGGTCGAAGCTCGCCATGATTTTCCAGGACCCAATGACGTCGTTGACGCCGCACCTGCGGGTCGTCGATCAGATCGGCGAATCTTTGGTTCGTCATCGTGGATTCTCCAAAGCGCAAGCGCGACAGCGCGCACTGGAGCTGCTACGACTCGTACAGGTGACCGATGCCGAGCGACGGCTCGACCAATATCCGCACGAGCTCTCAGGCGGCATGCGTCAGCGCGTGATGATTGCGATCGCGCTGGCCTGCGATCCGGAGGTTTTGATCGCCGATGAGCCGACGACGGCACTCGATGTCACGATTCAAGCGCAGATCTTGGCACTACTTGCCCAGTTGAAGCGCGAACGTGGCATGTCGATGGTGCTTGTCACGCACGATCTCGGTGTCGTCGCCGGTATCGCCGATCGGGTTGTCGTGATGTACGGCGGTCGGATCGTCGAGTGTGGCGCTGTCAAAGATATCCTACTTGCGCCGCAGCACCCCTATACCCGTGCGTTGTTGGCGTCGATGCCACGGATCGACGAAGTGGGTAACGCGCCCTTGCAGGCTATCGGCGGTCAACCGCCGAACCCGCGTCGTCTGCCGAGTGGTTGTGCATTCCATCCGCGCTGCGCGCTCGCCGCCGATCGTTGTGCAAACGAGCGCCCGGCGTTGAGTACGACGGCAGGCAGGGCGGTTGCCTGTCATTTCCCCATCCGAGTCGATATCCATGACTGAACCTCTGCTGCGCATCCGCAACCTGCGTGTGTGGTTCCCCGTGGGTGCTGCGTTGTTCGGAAAGCCCGCGCAGCTGCGCGCCGTTGACGGCGTCGACTTCGATCTGCAAGCGGGCGAGGCGCTGGGAATTGTCGGTGAATCCGGTTGCGGAAAATCGACGCTCGCCCGCGCGATTCTTCGCTTGGTGCCGAGTACGGCAGGGCAGATCGTGTGGATGGGTCAGTCGATCGAGGGCTGGTCGACGCGTCAGGTGCGACCGCTCCGTCGCGATCTGCAAATCGTTTTTCAGGATCCGCTCGCGAGTCTCGACCCGCGTATGACAGTCGGCGAGATCGTTGCAGAGCCGCTTCGTGTACACGCGCCGGAGCTATCGAAAGCGGAGCGACGCGAACGCGTCGCCGATATCCTGCGGCGGGTGGGTTTGTCGCCCGATGTGATCAATCGTTATCCGCACGAGTTCAGCGGCGGTCAGTGTCAGCGCATCGGTATCGCGCGTGCGATGGTGCTGCGACCGAAGTTATTGGTCTGTGACGAACCCGTCAGTGCGCTCGACGTGTCGATTCAGGCGCAGATCGTCAATCTGCTTCAGGATTTGAAGCGGGATTTTGGCATGAGCATCTTGTTCGTCAGCCATAACCTCGCCGTGGTGCGCAAACTGTGTGAGCGCGTTCTTGTGCTCTATCTCGGTAAACCGATGGAACTGGCGCCGACCGAGATGCTGTATTCGAATCCGCGCCATCCCTACACGCGCGGACTGTTGGCGGCCGTTCCGATTCCGGATCCGGCAGTGCAACCCAGTCGACTCGGTACCGCCTTGGGTGGAGAGCTGCCGTCGCCGCTGTCGCCGCCGTCGGGCTGCGTCTTTCGGACGCGCTGTCCGATCGCGGAGGCACGATGCGCGGAAACCGCGCCTATGTTTGATGAAGTCAGCCCACAACACCAGGTTGCATGCTGGCGTTGGCAGGAGAAATGAATTGAGAAGATTGGAAGGCAAAGTCGCGCTCGTGACGGGCGCTGGCCGGCGTAAAGGTTTGGGTGAGGCAATTTGTCTGCGCTTGGCGAGCGAAGGAGCCAAAGTGGTCGTCACTGATCTTGGCGTACCGGCCGCTGATCTTCCGTCAGATCGCATCGGGACCCGCAGCGAACTCGACGAGGTCGTCGCCGGTATTCGTGCTACAGGCGGTGACGCCTCAGCCTGTTTGCTCGATGTTCGAAACGAGGCGCAGGTTAAAGACGCAGTCGCGTTCGCGCGAGCGACTTATGGCGGTCTCGATATTCTCGTGAACAATGCCGGGGTCGGTTATCTCATGGCGCCGTTTACCGAGATGCCCCTCGAGCGCTGGGATCTCGTGCTCGGGGTGAATTTGACGGGTGCCTTTCTTTGTAGCAAGCACGCGGCACAAGCGATGATCGAGCAGGGACGAGGCGGGCGCATCATTAATATCGCGAGCGTCGCTGCGAAGTCAGGCTCGATGTATCTATCGGCTTATGCGGCGTCCAAGCACGGCATGATCGGCTTCACGCGCAGTGCAGCGCTCGAGCTCGGGCGCCACAAGATCACCGTGAACGCGATTTGCCCAAACCACGTCACGACGGGGTTGGGTAGCGTCCAGAACGCGCTACGTGCAGAGCAACGTGGTCAGACGATCGAAGAGTATCTCGCCGAGATGCGGTCGCGAATTCCGCTCGGGCGTGTCGGTCTTGCCGAAGATACCGCCAAGGCCTGCGCTTTCCTGTGTTCATCGGAAGCCGACTACATCACGGCCGAGGCGATGAATGTCTCGGGCGGCCAAGAAGTGCATTGAACGAGGCGAATTGAAATGAAGCTGCTTTACACGCCGATCAAAGGTTACGTTCATACCGTCGAAGCCTTGATCAACTACGCCGAGTTACATGCGCAAATCGAGCCGGTTGCGACCAAGCCGTTCGATGTTGACACGCCACTTGCGAGCGTCAATCCGCTTGGCAAAGTACCGACGTTACTACTCGATTCGGGTGAGTACTTGGCCGGTGGCCCGGTCATCTATGAATACCTCGACTCGCTCCATCGTCGGCGCAAGCTGTACCCCTCGAAAGGGCCGCAGCGTTGGACCACCCTGCGCCAAGCGTGGATGGCCGATGGACTCTTCGACACCTTCGTACTACTGATCATCGAATCGTGGCTACCACCGGATCAGCAGCGAGCCGCTTATGTCGATCGTTGCTGGCGCAAGATCATCGCCATCCTCGACCAGATGGAAAAGGATGCGCCGGGCTACGGCAAGATCGACATCGGGCAGATGCGCGGCGTCGGTGCCGTCCAGTTCCTTCGTCTGAAAATGGCACAGGTGGCAGCGGCGATCCCGAGTCTCGATGCCAAGTTCGATCCGCTGATCGATCGACCGGCACTGGCCGCGTGGTACAAGCCGATGTCGCGCAAGAAATTGTTTCGTGAACCGTTGATTCGTCTGGAGTAAGTCACCATGCCCATTCCACATCGCCGCATCAAAGGCAAGTTGCACTACACGAGCGACAAAGAGGGTCGCAAAGGCGTAGAGCGAGGTCGGGAAGACTTCACCATCACGGTGCACGGCGACGGGCGACGCACCATCCGTGCCTACACTGAGATCGACGATGCCCCGAACGTCATGCGCGACGTGACGCTCAGCCTCGATCGTGATTGGCGCCCGGAAGATTGCTTCGTGCGTCTATCCGTGGGTGATCGGTTCGTGGGTTCAAGTTGGTTTCGATTCACCGAGACCGAGGCGGAGTGCGAGGGCTACACGGTTGCCGAGGGTCGCATTTCGCAGCGCTATCCCTTGCAGGGCAAGTTGGATGCCTTTGGTACCCATCCGATTCAGGCCGATGCCTGGTTGATGAGTATCTTCGACATCACGCGTGGTCCGGGTATCGGTCTCTACACGAACGTACTGCTGTGCTCACTCGATCATCGCGGTGCCACCGGGCCCATGATCATGCGACACCCCTTGGGAGTGCGTTTGCAGTACGTGGGTCCCGATCGAATCACTGTGGCCGCGGGCACGTTCGATGCGCTGCACTACCGCATCATCGAGACCAGCGAGGGCGATGACACCAGCAACGAACCCGGCAAGCATCCCCCTTATGATCTTTGGTGCACGCCGGATGAGCGGATTTGTCTGCTCGCCTATGTGACGGGCTATATGCAGACCCGTTACGAGCTCACGGAATACGAGGTGTTCGAGGCGCGTTAGCGCGTCTCGCGCTCGATCAACTCAATCCATTCGCCGGCGGCACCCACCACGACACCCGCACGCCGTCCCGAGTAGGGCGACTCGCTGCGCAAACGCGGTGGTGACCGCCAAGCGAGCTTCGGCGAGTCCAGCGATTCAACGATGAAGCTCACCATCGCCATTCCAGCGGGGAGGTCACCCGTCGGTGCAACCCGATCGGACGTATCAAGAGGGTATTCGTCGAGCTCCAGTATGGAAGCTGGCGAAATCGGCACTACCGCTAACTGCATTTGATAGTCAGACGGCAGACCGCGCGCGTCGTTGACCACTTGCACCGCCGATGGATAGGGCGCGAGTACGGCCATGCCGAGCGTGTCGCGATAGAAGGCGCTCATCGATGCCATTGAACGACCGCCCACGACCGCGATGAAGGTTCGATCAACTCGGCCGGCGGCCGGCGTCTTGATGAAGGTGCCGCCCTCGGGTGGAATGCGGGTGAAGTAGTTGAGCTCACCGGCCGGTCCGATGGCCTGCATGGCGATGACTTTGCCATTCGACCCGAGTGGCGCCGGCGGCCCGACCACTCTGAAGGGTGAGCCTGGCTTGCTGAAGCGCTCAGCGAGATCAAACGGATCCTCGACGAGGATTTCATTGGCCGTCCAACCGGTCGATTGCATCGCCCGGTATCCGGCGGCGTGCGGGCGCTCGATGAGACGCAGCCACATCGTGCCGCCGCTCGCCGGTTGCAACAAGACGGAGCGACTACCGGCGGCTGCGGGCGCCGCCCAGCTTGCGGCGAGTTCACTGGAGACGGAGTCTTCGGCGGCGATCTGGTAGTCGAGCCAGTCGACGTACGCGCTGCGGGTGGAATCTAAATCGGCCACCACCAAGGTGACGACGAGGATGGCGCTGAGCATGCCCTTATGTTCGAATCTCTCGATCTGAATGTCGAGTGCTTAGGGGGTTTCGTGATCGACCTGTACTACTGGCCGACGCCCAACGGTCACAAGATTCCGATCATGCTCGAAGAGTGCGGGCTTCGCTATCGCGTCAAGCCGGTCAACATGTTGCGTGGCGAGCAGTTTCGACCCGCCTTTCTCAAGATCAATCCGAACAACAAGATTCCAGCGATCGTCGATCAGGATGGGCCGGGCGGCGAACCGATCAAGCTCTTCGAGTCCGGCGCGATCCTCCAATACCTCGCCGAGAAGAGCGGAAAGTTCATGCCGCGCTCGAAGCGGGGTCGTTATGAGGTGTTGCAGTGGCTGACCTTCCAGGTCGCGAATGTCGGGCCCATGTTCGGTCAGTGCGGGCATTTTCTCGGCTATGCACCGCGCAAGATTCGCTATGCCATGGATCGCTACCGCAACGAGACGCTGCGCTTGTATGGCGTCATGGATCGGCGGCTCGCCGATGTCGAGTATCTGGCAGGCGCGTATTCGATCGCCGATATGGCCACATGGCCATGGGTACGCGTGCGCTGGCTGCACAAGATCGATTTGGCCGAGTTCCCAAATGTGGCTCGGTGGTACGACGCGATCGGCCAGCGACCTGCCGTCCAGCGTGGTGTGGCACTACTCGATCAGCGTGAGAAAATCGGTAACCCCGACGAAAAAGCGCGAGAGGCACTGTTCGGCCAGAGTCAGCTGACGCAGGGTAAAGCTCGCAGAGTGGTCAGATCGCGCTGATAGCCTTGCCCCATAGCCCCAATTGCCCGCCTCGGGGTTAATATCCGATGCAATAGGGGTCGAAACCGACCCGAACGCGAGGAGCAGCATGAAAGCCATTCCCCATAAGCGCAGCCGCGAAGTCGAAGCTTGGCTGAAGAAAGAATTGGTCGAGCAAAAGAAGCGCTACAAGAAAATCGTCGCCGAGCAGGATGCGCTCGCACCGAAGCGCGATAAGTGGGTAGCGGAGTTCCTGCAGCGCATCCAGACGCGCGGTACCCACGTCCATTGGGACCAGATGCGCAAGGTTCGTCCGGAAGAGATTCCGGTCAAGCCGAAACGCAAGTTCCGAGTCGTATTCTGATTAGCGCCGCGGAGGATTGAACCATGGCACGCCCGCATATCGAACCGTTTGTTGACCGCGACGTTCCCTTCAAGAGGATGACCCTGCCGGGTTTCCCGAAGGGTATGCAGTACAAAATGCTGTCGATCGACACCGACAATGGAGCCTGCTCCATGACGGTGTTGTTCGAGCCTGGCTACAAGCAGCCGCCAGGCATGAGCTACACGGAATACGAGCTTTTCATCATGACCGGCTCGGTCACCGTCGGTGAAAAAGTCCACGGTCCCGGCAGCTACCTCTTCGTTCCGGCCGGTGTCGCGATCGAAGCGCTGAGCTCGCCAAAAGGCGCCACGGGCTTGCTGTTCTACAACCACGGGGAGCCGTCGTTCGTTGAGTCCGACAGCGATCATCCGCGCGCTGAGCGCGATCGCTTCGCCGCGGTCAACGCCTACGAGAATATGCAGTGGACCTCGACGAACTTCTTCCCGGCGACGGCGCCCGGATGTTTGGTCAAGGTGCTGCGATTCGATCAGCGCACACACGCCTTCACGTTTCTCTACTGCATGACGCCGAATTTCTGGCAGGACAACATCTCCTACCACGATTGCGTCGAAGAGGCGTATCACATCTGGGGCACCTCTTGGATGATGCAGTTCGGTGATCTGCCGACCGGTGGCTATTTCTGGCGTCCGCCGTACATCAACCACGGCGCCTTCGGTTGCAAGCTCGGCACGCTCGCGATCGGCCGCACCGACTCGCAGCTATACAACCACTTCCACTTCAACCCGTGGACGACTCCCGAAGAGAACCAGGAGCGCGCTGCCAGCCGCTTGCTGCATCGCAATCCGGAGCTCTACAAGTGGGTGAACACCCACGGCCATAACCATCCGATCGACTTTGAGTACGATCACGGCCACGCCCATGGCGACACGCCGCACCATCACGGTGATGGGCGTGTCGATCACGGTCACAAGAAGAAAAAGCGCCGTCGTCGCTAAGCGACGCTCCGCCAGTCATCGGCCACCTTCACTTCATCGATGAGGGTGCGCATCCGCGTCGCGCCGCCACGTATCCACTGCCATACCCGGGTACGTTGGCGGCATGCGTCGTCGACCTGAATCATTTCGTAAAGATAGGTGTCGGTCTCTCCGCGGCGCACCCAGTAGAGCAATAGCGTTCGGCGGTGTTCATCGAGCGGCTCCTCCGCTGCCCAACCCTCGATCAATTCGCTGTCGAACCAAAGCTTCCCGTCGCGGAACGAGCCCTTGAATTCACGGATCTCCTGGCGACCGTCCGACCAGGTGTACTCGTTGGTCTGGTGGTAATGGTGCGGACCCGAGTCGGGGATGCGGCAAATGAGTCGCGAACGATGCTCGTCGATTTTGTTGCCGTCCGCGTCGTAGTACCGATAGACGCCTGCCCATACACCCGCCTGCCGTGCGAGCAGGGGCATGTGGGCGCGCAAGTCGAAGTTTGCGGTCGTTGATACCGTTTGGTTCATGATCTCAAGCCCCCATGTTTAAACGAAGCGCAGGCTACCACCGGCGAATTGCCTCTGAAGATCATGCAGTGAGCGAGGCAAGCCGTTATTCTTGTAAGTTGTCCGGCCTGCGGGCCTTCGATAGTGGCGAAACCATTCCATGACGGCCGATACCCCGATTCGCACCAGTGACGCTCTGCGTAACGTTCGTTACGAGATTCGCGGCAAGCTCGCACGACGCGCACAAGAGCTCGCGCGCAAGGGCTATGAAATTATTTCATTGAATATCGGAAACCCCGCGTTGTTTGGTTTTCGTACGCCGGAGACGATGCGGCTCGCGATGATCGAAAACTTTCCGGAGAGCGAAGGCTACTGTCACCAAAAGGGCATCTTCCCGGCACGCGAGGCCGTCGTGATGCAGCAGCAGGCTCGCGGTGTCACCGGTGTCAGCGCCGAAGAGGTTTTTATCGGCAACGGCGTCAGCGAACTCATCGATTTGTGTCTGCGTGCCATGCTGAATGACGGCGACGAGGTCTTGGTGCCGAGCCCCGACTATCCGCTCTGGAGTGCTGCGGTGAATCTCAATCGCGGCAAGGCGATTCATTATCCCTGCCATCCCGAGAATGGTTTTGTCCCGGATGTCGAAGAGTTGGCGGCGCTGGTTACACCACGCACTCGGGCAATCGTCGTCATCAATCCGAACAATCCGACAGGTGCGGTCTACCCGCGCGAGGTCCTCGAGGGTATTGCGCGGCTCGCCGAGCAGCGCGGTCTGATGCTGCTGTGCGACGAGATTTACGATCAGATTCTGTACGACGATGCCGAGTTCGTGCCGATGGCGAGCCTGGTGCACGATACGGTTTGTGTGACGATGTCGGGTCTCTCGAAGGTCTACCGCGCTTGTGGCTATAGAGTCGGTTGGGCGGTAGTGTCGGGCAAGGTATCGGCCGCTCAGGATTTCCTAAGTGCGCTCGAGTTGTTAGCGTCGTTGCGTTTGTGCAGCAACGTGCCGGGTCAGTGGGCCGTGCAGACAGCTCTCGGTGGCTATCAAAGTATTCGTGAGTTGACTCGACCGGGTGGTCGTTTGTTCGAATCTCGCCGTGCGATCGTCGAGGCGGTGGCCGCGGATCCCTCGTTGGAGCTCGCTACGCCGAAGGGCGCGTTATATGGGTTTGTCGGGGTCAACGACTCGATCAAGGATTTCGATGATGAGGCGTTTGCACTCGATCTGTTGGAGCGCAAGCATGTGCTCGTGGCGCCGGGTACGAGTTTCAACGTGCCTTACAAGAACCATTTCCGCATCACCAATCTGCCGGATGCCGCGCAGTTGAAGACGGTTTTCGCGCGGATGAGCGAACTGCTCGCCGAATATCGCTCGCGCCCGCCGGTACCCGCGGGACGCGTGGTCGAGGCAAGCGCTCGTTTCCGAGGTTGATTGCGACCGTTTGACGACATCGCCGATCGCCTTCGCGCAGGATCGGGGCTGATTGTTCCGACGCGCTCGCGGGCTGCGGCGATTCGGCTCGCGTACGCGCGCGAGCAACTGCGCTCGCTCGAGGTTTGGCGCACGCCGCTGGTCACCGCTGTCAATGGTTGGATGGCTGCATGGGTTCGAGAGGCGTACCTTAACGAGGGTCACCGCTTCCGGCGTCCGCTCGGGCTGCACGAAGAGTGGTGTCTATGGCATGACGCGGCTCGTGAGCTACTGACGGCGCGCGACGATCCGCGTCCCTTCATCTGGTCGACGGATGCACTCGCCGACGCGTTGCAACAATCGGCGCGGCTGTGCAGTGAGTGGCGGATTGACGATGCAAGTCTGTCGCGACACGCCTCGACGGAAGCCCAGTGGTTGTTAAGTGCGCGTCGCGCGGTGGGTACGGCGGCACGCGAGCAGGACGCAAGCGCCTCATTCGAGCAAGGGGAGCTGTTGCTTGCGGGATCGCTGTTCAAGAGCGACGGACCGTCTTCGTATCAAACCTACCTAGGCGGGTTTATCCCGCCGTTGCTGCGTGACCTGTTCGTGGTCCAAGGCGTGTCGGCTCTTCAATCCGTTGCGAGAGCCGACGTTAAGGTGAGCCACCATAGACTGCCGACGCCGGCCGATGAGGTCGCAGCCGCCGCGCACTGGGCCCGTACCCGCTTAGAACAAAATTCCGAAGCGCGACTCTATATCGTCGTGCCCTCGCTCGAAGCACATCGTGCCGAGGTTGAACGGCATTTTTCGTCGCAGCTTACGCCGTCGCGTTGGCGTGATCCGGATTCTGAAACGCTCTTCGATATCGAGGGTGGGCGTCCGTTAGCCGAATATTCCGAGCCGCGACAGGTTTTGCAATTGCTGCGCTGGTTGGCGGCTTACGACGAAGCAGAGGCCTTCGCCCGCTTGCTCGAGGGCGAGGTCTTCGACGATTTGTCGATCTCCGCGCGCGCGCGCTTGGCTGCATTGTTGCGTCGTGACCCCTTCGAGCGCCGCTCGGCAAGAGCGTGGCTCGCGGTCCTCGTGCAACTGCGAACCCCCACCGCAAGCGATGCGGGCGTTGTACAGGCCATCGTTCAGCGACTCGAGCGTGTGCAGGCCGAGTTCGAACGCAGTGGCCAAGGCTGGGCCGGGCGATTCGCCGCCATTGCTCAGCAAGCGGTCTTCGAGCACCGTCCGGCGCGAGATTCGACGACGCGACAGATTCGCGAGCAATGGCGCGAGTTGATTCAAGTCTTTGGCGAGATCGAGCGTTCGCGTTCCGCAGCGAACGGACAGCAGAGCGTGGGACTGCTCGCCTCACTGGCACAGCGTGAGTTCGTCGCGCCATCGCGCGGTGAGTTGCCCGTCACCATTACGCGTTCGCTCGATCATCCGGCCGTTCGATACGATGGCATCTACGTTTGTGGAATGCAGGCCGATGCGTGGCCGTCGCCGGCGCGAGCCGATCCGTTCATGCCGTATCTATTGCAACGAGCGCTCGGCATTCCGGAGTCGAGCGCACTCGGTCAATCGCAGCGTGCACAGCTGGCGATGCGGCAGTGGGCTGAATCGACGCCCGATTTGCATTACTCCAGTGCGCTACGCGATGGTGAAACGGAGCTTCAGCCCAGCCCCTTGTTACGCCCCTACGACGGTCAGAGCGCGTCTCCGCCGATCTCGTTCGCGCGAGCGCGTCGCGATGCGGATCCACGACGGCCGAGCTCGGAGCCCGCTGATACGACCGGTATTCCTTGGGATGCCGCACGCCGAATTCCGGGTGGTGCCGAAACCCTAGCGACTCAGGCATTGTGCGATTTCCGAGCCTATGCGGAACGTCGTCTACTCGGCAGGCAGGAGGAAGAGCTGGAACCGGGCATCTCTGCGCTCGTCCGCGGTAGTTTGCTGCATCGCGCACTGCATGTGTTGTGGCGTGAATTGATCGACTCGGAGCGTCTGCGTGCGTTGAGTGCTCGGCAACTCGATGCCGTGATCGAGTTGAGTCTGTCGGAGGCGTTGAGCGACCCCTCGTTATCAGCGGGCACAGAGGGCGCAGGATCGCTCGCGCAGCAGCAACTGCTCGCTCGCGAGCGGCGCCGATCAGAGCGTGTCATTCGCCGGTTGCTCGAGCTGGAGTTACGACGTCCACCGTTTACCGTGCAATATCGCGAGCATCCGGTGTCTTTGACACTGGGTGAGGCGCGGCTTGAGCTTCGCGTCGATCGAATCGACCGTGTGCGTAACGGCTCGGAGTCGCCGGGCTTGATGATCCTCGACTACAAGAGCGGACGTCATCGTCCACTGTCGTTTTCGCTCGCCGAACTGGATGCGGTCCAGTTGTGGCTGTATGCGCTGTGTGTCGAAACTGAAGCTCAAGAGAGCATCGTGGCACTCGCGAACATCCATCTGAGTTCATCGGCGTGCCGGTACGTGGCATCGACGGACGACGGCGATCTATTGCCCGGTGTTAAAGCGGGCATTGCATGGTCTGAGCAGCGCGCTGAGGTACATCGCGAACTCCTAGCACTAGCGTCGCGCTTCATGCATGGCGTCGCGTCGGTGCGGCCGAGCCAGCGCGCCTGTCGCTATTGTGATTTACAGGGCTTGTGTCGACGGGCCGAGCTCGGCGCAGTGGGTTCGATCGACATTGATTCGGAAGAGGGCGCCGAATGACGCTTCTCGAGAAAGATACCGAGGCTCGCGCTGACTCGCTTGATATCACTCGGTCGCTGATCGTCCAGGCACCGGCTGGCTCAGGCAAGACAACGTTGCTCATTCAGCGCTATTTGCGCCTGCTTGCCTCGGTCGATGAGCCCGAATCGATTCTCGCGATGACATTTACGCGCAAGGCTGCGGGCGAGATGCTGGCGCGAGTCGAGCAGGCCCTGGCACAGGCGGCGCTGCCCGAATCCAGTTGGCCGGATGATCCATCCAAACGCCAAACAATCGTGCTCGCGCACGCGGCGTTACAGCATGCGCAGGCGTGCGGTTGGCAGTTATCGGAAACGCCGGGTCGCTTGCGCATCCAAACGATCGACGGCGTCCACAGAAGTCTCGCTGCGGCCGTCCCCATCAGTGCCGGCGGCGCTGGCCAGCTTGCGCTCGCGGCGCAGCCGATGTTGCTTTATCGAGAAGTCGCGCGCCGCAGCCTGCGCGAAGCCGAACTGGATCCGGAGTGGGCGTCGATCTCGGGGCGACTATTCGACCATCTGGACAATGCTTGGGTGCGGGTCGAAGACCTGCTGGCGAAGATGTTGGCGCAGCGGGCACGCTGGTTGCCCCACCTTGTCGGGCGCCGCTTTGAGGAGCTTTCTGAGGAATTGTCGCAGGGCATCGCAAAGGTCTTACGGCAGTTGCAAGCACAGCTGGAGCAAACCTTTGAATCCGGGGCTCGGCGTCAGATTGTCGAGTTGGCGCGGCATGCGAAGACCACGCTCGATGCAGCGGGTGGGGACGCTGATCTTCGACGCCAGTTGCAGGCGATCGCCGATGCCGAAGAAGGTGTGGCAAATGATGCGTTAGTGCCGGATATCGAGTGTTGGCGTGCCATTGCCCATCTCGTATTGACCAAGAAAGATCAATCTGGAGCCATCCAGTTTCGGCGGCGTGTAGATATCCGGCAGGGGTTCGGCCCGAAGGATCCGAAGAAGAAAATGTTCGAGCAGTGGTTGACCGACTGGTCGTCACCAGAGCGTGCGACGTTGTTGGATGAGGCGCGACAAGCGCCGCCAGTCTGTTTCGATGCCGACGAGCGCGAGCTCATGCAAGCGCTCGTTCGATTGCTACTGCTCGCCGCAAGTCAGCTGGAATTGGCGTTTCGCGAGCGAGGCGAAGTGGATTTCATCGGCGTCGCAGCCGCCGCGCGCGAGGTGCTTCGGGAAGTGGGCGATCTCGACCGTGAGCGAGTACTGCATCAAGGTAGTCGTCTGCAGCATCTGTTGATCGACGAGTTTCAGGATACCTCGCGAGATCAATTTGAGTTGATTCTAGGGCTGACTCGCGATTGGCAGTCCGGTGATGGTCGTACGCTATTCGTAGTGGGTGACCCCATGCAGTCGATCTATCAGTTCCGTGAGGCGCGGGTCGATCTGTTCGAAGCCGCATTGCGAGATGGTTTCGGCGACGTAAAACTCGCGCCGCGTTCATTAGCGCGTAATTTTCGCTCGGTTCCCGCCATCGTCGAGCACGTGAATCAGCTATTCACGGTGGTCTTTCCCAAGGTCGTTGAGCCACGCGAGTCGGCGGTGCCATTCGCCGCGAGCCTTGCCGGACGCGACGTCAGCCGTATACAGCGCGATGCCAGCGGCGCCGTCCCGGCCATCGACTGGCGACTCGCTGCAATGGTGGGCGATGACGCACAGTCCCAGCGCTGGGAAACCGAAGCCGTCGTGGACTGCGTGCGTCGCTGGCGTGCCGACGCATCAGTCGATTCGATTGCCATACTCGTTGCAGCCCGTCATCACGCGACAGCACTGGTGGCGGCGCTACGCGCCGCAGGCTATCCCGTCCGCGGTGTCGATCTTGTGCCGCTCGCGGAGACGTCGGTCGTGCAGGACCTGCTTGCACTGACGCGCGCTTTAGCTTCAGTGCTCGATCGGCTCGCTTGGCTCACGATTTTGCGTGCGCCATGGTGCGGAATGTCGCTGGTCGATTTGACGGCGCTGCTAGCGGATCAGCCCCACGCGGCGATCACCGAATTGTGGGAGAACGAGGAGCGACTCGCTCGATTGTCCCCCGAGGGTCGCTCACGTGTTCATCATTTGCGCAGTTGCGTGGCGCCGATGTTGGTTCGCAGCGATCTTTCGCTATCGGCGCGTGTCGAAGCGGTTTGGTTGCAGCTTCACGCACCGGCCTGCTACGAGGACGAGGGCGCTATCGATGATGCTCGGCGATATTTTGATGCCTTGGCCGAAGCGTCGCTGCGTCCAGGCTGGCGCGCCGCCGTTGATCTGAGCGCGATGCTCGAGGGCCTGTATGCAGCCGGTAGCACGGTGACCGGTGCGATCGAAGTGATGACGATCCACCGCTCCAAAGGTCTCGAGTTCGACGCCGTGATTGTGCCCGGATTGTCTCGTCGGGTTCAGAGCGACCCGCGTGAGTTACTCGAGTTGGTCGAATGGCAGGAGGGTGAGCAATCCTTGGCGCTGTTCGGGCCCATCGAGGCTAGCGACGCGGTGGCGGGTCGACCATCGGTTGCGGCTTGGATACGTCGTTTGCGTTCCCGACGCATCGATCGTGAGCGAGCCCGTTTGTTATACGTGGCAATGACCAGGGCGAAGCGCTATCTCGCGCCCATCGCCTGCTTTACCGTCAAGAAGGATGGGGAGGCATCGATTCCCGCACGCTCGCCACTTGGCGTGCTGCGGCCCGCGATGGTGGAGCGCATCGAACGCGCGCTTCGAGAACCGCTGATGCCGATCGAGCTCGACAGCGCAGTGCTTGCACCGATGGGTTTTCGTCGCTGGCCGGTCGATTTCGAAGCGCCCGTATGGCCAGAGAATCTCACGGTATCGACGCTGAACCTGTCGAGCACCGAGTTGGATGCCGAGCCGGAACGAATGATCGCTCAGAGCGGCGATCCCCATGCGCGCGCTTTGGGCATCGTGATCCACCGGGAGCTCGAACGGCTCGCTCGCCAAGCGCAGTTGCCGTTCGAGATCGATGCGTCAGCAATGCTGCGTTGGCGTCAGGGATTGCTGCTTGAGGGCGTTCCTCGTGAGCGATGTGATTGGTATCTCGAGCGAGTTCGCGCCGCAGTACAACGGACTTTGCAGGATGAACGCGGACGTTGGATTCTCGCTCGACGCGATGAACGCGACGGAATCGAACTGGCACTGACTGGCAAGGTTGCGGGGCGTATCGTCAACGTTGTGATCGATCGTTGTTTCGTGGAGGCCGGTCAGCGTTGGGTGATCGATTACAAGACATCGATTCCGTCCGATGACAACTTATCTGGTTTCCTCGATGCGCAGCGCGAAGCCCATCGAGCTCAATTGGAGCGTTATTCGAATTTACTGGCGCGATTCGGTCCAGAGCCCGTGCGTGCCGCGCTCTATTTTCCGACGTTGGCTCAATTTGTTGAACTGAACTAACTCGGGGGTGCGGTCAGCGCAGCAGCGTCCAAATCGATCCCTCGATGGTCAGGTCATACTCGCCACGAGAGTTCACCGGACCAAAGGAGCTAAGCGCGGCGCGCAAGCCAAGATCGGCATTGCCGCTCAAACGTATCTTCAGCTGCAAGCGATAGCGTCCATCGCGTTGCCACTCGAGGGGGCCGGACAGACGCAGCCCACCATCGCTTGAGAGAATTTCGCCGTGTCCGTCCGGGTTGATCCGCAGTACATGATTTCCGTAAGCGAAAAATCGAAGCTCACCTTGAAGGTGCTCGATCTCTTTGGCGTTGCCCGACGCCAGGGGTATCGTCAGTGACAGGCCCTCGGTAGTGGGCAGGCCCTGCCATAGTCGTCGCAGATCAGGATCAGCAAGTGGGCCTAGCGATTGATAGTTCGAGGTGAAATAGACGTCACGGACTTGCCAAGTGGAGTTCATATCCCAATGAACGTCAGCCCGTGCGTTCGCACCGGCGAATTGCCACATGAGCTCGACTTTCGGGCTCAGCGCAAATAGCGACCACGCTGAGATGTGCCACTGCAAGTGACCGAGCTCCGTTCGCGAACCGAACGAGTCGAGCCGTTGCAGGTTCCGACACTCACCTCGCCAGACGGTTCCGGCGGTGTCGGCGCAAATGAATTCCGCGGGCAGTGCGGGCCGAAGCCATGCGGCCGGCGCCCAAACAATGGCGCCGACGAAACAGGCGAGGATGAAAAAAGTGGTGGGCGCTCGCGATCGCCGTGGTCTGCGATCAGCGCTGGCCGAGGCTGCCACGGATTTCGCCGCTGACGCGTCCGTCACTCGCGCGACGCAACTGAAGTTGTTGAATACGACCGCCCGATTGTTCCCACGCGGCGATTTGTTCTAACACCTGCTCGAAGGGCAGATCGGTCACGGCCAGCGTGGTGATGCCCGCTTCGGTTCGTGCAGTCGCGAGCAAAGCGGAGCTCGTCGAGGCTGTACTGCCGGACGATATCAGCTGCGTTATGCGCGGCTCCAAGGTGGCGGCTCGTTGCCAACGTTGCATCGCAGCATCGCGCGCGTCGAGCAACCAGCCGAACGCGCCGAGCAGCAGGAGCGCGCCAATGACCGGTATGCCGATACGTAGGATTCGCTGCTCCCGCGGCTGTAGCCCGTCGAACCATTGGGTCACGCTGGTAGGTAACGTCATGGGCGCACCAACTCGATCACCAGAGCGCCTTGCGGATCGTTGCCTTCGGAGATTTGCCAACCTGCTGCTGACCACGCAGCGCGCCAAGCGGCGAGTTCTTCTGGCGCCGCGCCGCCTAAACGCAGCGTCGCTCGCCCAGGCTGCAGATCGATGCTATCGAGTTTCATTGAGGTTGCGCCCGAGGCATGGCCGCGTGAGGCATTGACCAATGAATTCAACGTATCGAGTGTGGGTGAGGGCGCTGATCGGCTCGTCGTGGCCAACAGTTGCCGCTCGAGTAGTGGCACGACGTTGGTGCTCGAGCTGCCCGGCGGGAGTAGGGCGCTCGCTTGCGCGGCGATACGTTCTTCAAGTGTGCGCGCGCGCGAGCTCGCCATGGTCAGATCCAACACGATTTGCGCCAGAAAAACGGCGAAGATGGTCGCTGCAACACGCAGCGGCCAGCGCCAACGCTGCCAGCTTTCCGAGCGCGTTTGTTGTGGCGCGAACTCGCTGTGCAAGAGATTGTGCGGTCGCGCAGCAGCAAGTTCGCGCGACAGCCACTCGAGCGGATGCTCCATTGCATGCAACTGAACGCTGACGAGTCGAGTGCGCAGGGCGTCGAGTGCCGCGCCGTGCTGTTGCAGATCGGCGGCGCTGGCGTAAACGCGCAATCCCAAAGTGCCGGGGGGTGTTGCGCCTAGTGACCAATCGAGCGCCTCGTGCAGCGCGTCGACGGGCCAGGTGCGTCGCAAACCCGCTGGGGTGATCCAGTGCGTATCAGCACCATCGATCCACAGCAGCACGTCACCGGGCTTGGATGCGATGCAATCGGCGTCGGCATAGACAGCAATGGGCTTCAGCCCCGCGGTATCGAGTGTCGCGAGCAGACGGCTCAACCAGTCCCGATCGATCGCCGCGACTTCGATGTCGATTCGGCCGCCGCCCGCAGGCTGCGAGTCGACGATGCTCAAATGCTGTGACTCGATATCGCCGACGAGGCGGTCTTCGATGGCGTAGGCGGCTGCGTGTCGTAATTTGTGCGGCGGTACGCTGGGTAGCGTTACGCTGAGTCGCGGTACTAGCGCTGCGCAGACCAGAACGATCAAAGAGGGTGCCGTGTGCGGCCCGTCTGCTCCAACCGGCGGTAGAGAGAGCTTGAATGACGCGATCGCCGCGTCCAAGTTGGCGCCCGTCGGGATGTGGAGCAAGAGTGGTTCGTTCATGGCGCCGTATGTCGTAGCAAGACCCGAATCTGGCCGGTAGCCGGCTCCGCTTGATGCAGCAGACTGAATGCAGTGTAGCCGGAACGACCGCTAGACACGTAGCTGAAGAGCCCAAAGTAGCGGCTGCGCTCACCAATGCCGAGTGCGTTACGTAAGGCGTCAAACTCGGTGGGATCACCGAGACTGTTGCGCAAGACATCCATGCGCGGGAAGCAGCCTGTTTGCCGATTTCGCTGTAAGGACTCCTCCGCGCCGCTCCACTGACGCTCGCCAGTTAATGCATCGAGTAGTGGGCCAGTCGCGGTACAGAGATTCAAGCCGGCATCACGTGGCAGAGCGGCAATGTGCGACTCGAGTTTGCGGTAGCGATCGAGATCGAACCCCTCGATCGCAAGCAATTCACTCGTCGAGGTAATGATGCGATTGGCCGGTCTGTAGCCCGGCGTGAGCGAACTATAATTGCTGGCTTCCGCCCCGCCATCGAGCGACTGGTCATCGGTGTCGAGCCAGTCGATGATCTTGGGGGCCCATTGCGGCTCAAGCTCCAGGTTCTGCAGTAAACGCTCGAGAGTGCGTCGCGCCAGTTCGTTCGGCCGTCCATCGGCACTCACCAGTGCATTCACATTGAATCGTCCCTGCAGATCGACCACGCGAGCTTCCATGAGGTAGCCGGGGATGATTTCCACCGGGCCATATGGGCGCGCCCAACGTTGTGAGCCGTGCAGAGCGGCATTCGGATCTTCGAGTGCTTCTCGAAGCAACGAGGCGGCCAATGCCTCTGTTGCGGCGCTGATTTCGCGCGCTTGCTCTTGTGAGGCGCTGCCTGCCGTTCGACGAATGGCCAAGCCCGTCTCGGCGGTGAGTGCGTAGGCGAGCGCGGCCGTGATCGCGAGCACGATGAGCGCCGTCAACAGCGCGATCCCATGGCCTCGTAAGCGTCTGTTCACCCGGGAACCTCCCACACGCGACGGAGTACACCATCGCGCTCGGTCTCGATACGCATTTCGACGGCGCGAGGTCGCTGTCGCAAGGCGCCGGATGTCGCGCTCGTGCTTGGTTTTGGCCAGACGCGACTCCACTGTCCCTCATCATCGAGAAAGCGAAACTCCAGCACGCGAACGTCACGCAGCAACACGCGAAGGCGTGGCTCAACTCCGGCCACCGGGTCGAGCACGGGCCAGGAGAGTCGTCGCAGTTCGCCTTGCTCCAGTCGGTATTCGACGCGGCGTATCGTCGGGCGCCCGCTAGCGCGCGCATCACCCTCACCACCGCGAGTCAGCGCGAGCACTCGACCGCTACCATCGGCTCCGATCACGGCAGCGAGTTCGCCACGACCCAGCATGTCGGCGATCGGTCGCGGCGTCATTTGCGTGATATCGAGGGTGAGTAGTCGCATTGCGCGTTGCAAACTGGCGAGCTCATCCTGAGCGAGTCGTATACCGTCACGTTGTTGCGTCGCTTGCATCAACGCGCCGTAGCCCACGGCGAACATCACTGCGGAAACGAACAGGGCAACCACCAGTTCGAGCAGCGTGAAGCCGCGTCGCGGAAATCTCGCTAGATCAGACCGCATCAGGGTGCGCTCCGACTTGCCGTATCCCATATCGCATCGTCACGGCCGCGGCTTGCAAGATCATCGCCTCTGGCGCCATGGACGGTGACGAGCCAATCGTCGCCGCTCGTTCGACCGGTGAGCCTCGCGTCCACACGAATACGCCAGACGCCGCGGACATCACTACGCTCGATGGTTTGCCGCCATTGCCAGCGCTGACCGGCCATCGTTTCTTCGCCGATTTCGGTGGAGGCGAGCGGCCAATCGCGCGAGACGCGAATCTCTGCCATTCGATTGAGAGCGACCCATTCGGCGTAACTGCGTTCGCGCAGTCGGGAAGTGGATTGAGAGCCGGTGCCGAGTGCGGTCATCACCGCTGCGGAACCCAGCGCGACGATCGCGAGTGCAACCAGCACCTCGACCAAAGTAAAACCGCGCAAGTTCACGGCGTGATCCCTAGCTGCAAAGCGCCGTCTGCGTCCGGTCGCAACCAAGCTGTGTCCGCGACCCCTGCGCGCGAGAGGCGCAATTCGAACGAAGTGAATTCGCCGCTCGCATCCACGCCGATTTGTGGTGCCGACTCGTCGTTACGCGGCGCGATCACGATGCGGCGTCCCTCGACATCCAACTCGGCCGTCACGCCAGCGGGCCACGCATGACGAGCGAGCGCGTCGTCATCGGTCTGTTGCCATTGCAAGGCGCGAGAGTCGAAAACGAGAAAGCGATAACCGTTTTTTTCGATGAGAACACCGTAGGGTCGTTGCTCGATCTCCGCGCGATCACGCGCGAATAACAAATGGCGCTGCAAACGCTGCAGCTCGCCGTCTAACCCTGCGTCGCGCCCGAGCAGGCCCAAAGATAAAACGGCACCACCGATCAGCACGCCGATGATCGTGATTACCACTAGTATCTCGAGCAACGTGAAGCCGCTGAAGCGACTTCGCATGGCATGCGCTCGGTTCAGTTGTCGAGATTCCAATTGCCGATATCGTCGCCGCCGCCGGCAACATCGCCTGGAACGCCATCGGGGCCGAACGAGTAGAGATCGAACTCGCGCCCGCGCGTGCCGGGGAACTGGTACTGATAGTCGTTGCCCCAAGGGTCTTTGGAAATGCGCGCGATATAACCGCCGGTCTTCCAATTCATCAGCGACGGATCATCAGGTTTTTGAACGAGGGCTTGCAGGCCTTGCACGGTGCTGGGGTAGCGCGCGGTGTCGAGCTTGTACATCGAGAGCGCCGTTTCGATTGCTTGAATGTCGGCTTTGACCTTCGTGATGCGAGCGTCGTCGACCCGACCCATCACGCGTGGCACGATGAAGGCCGCGAGCAAACCGATGATCACGACGACCACCATGATTTCGATCAGGGTGAAACCACGCTCGTCGCGACGAAGCGTGGTGGAATGCAGGCTGGTGTGCACGCGATACTCCCACCAAACGGATGGCCGATCATAGCAAACGGGCATGACGCTCTCGTGATTGGCCCCGCTCGCTATAATGAACCGCATGAGTAGTGTCTTCCTGTTCCCGGGTCAGGGATCCCAGTCCGTCGGCATGATGGCCGATCTTGCCGCTCATCATCCGCAGGTGCGTGAGAGTTTCGACACCGCATCCAAGGTGCTCGGCTTCGATTTGTGGGATTTGGCGCAGCAAGGTCCGGCCGAGCGACTCGCACTCACCGAAATTACCCAGCCTTTGATGTTGGTCGCGGGCGTGGCGACGTGGCGCGTTTGGCGTGCGGTAGGCGGCTCTGACCCGACTTGGGTAGCAGGGCACAGTTTGGGTGAGTTCTCGGCGCTGGTGGCAGCGGGTGTATTGGATTTTGCCGAAGCGGTAGATCTCGTTCGGTTCCGCGGCGAAGTCATGCGCGATGCCGTGCCCGACGGGCAAGGCGGAATGGCCGCGGTCATCGGCCTAGATGACGCGGCGTTGATCGAAGCGTGTCGAGAGGCAGCGGGCGATCAGGTTGCCGAGGCCGTGAACTTCAATGCGCCGGGCCAGGTGGTGATCGCCGGTCACGTCGAGGCGCTTCGCCGCGCGATCGAGGCCGCCAAAGCGCGCGGAGCAAAGCGTGCGTTACCGCTGCCGATCAGTGTGCCCTGTCACAGCAGTTTGATGCAGCCGGCTGCCGAGCGCTTGCGTGAGCGGTTGCGCAGCTGCAGCTTGGTAGCGCCGTCCATCCGTTTTTTAAGTTCAGTGGATGCGACTGAGTATCGTGATCCTGAGCGTATTCGCGATCTGCTGTATCGGCAGCTCGCGAGCCCTGTGCGTTGGGTGTCCACCATCGAGACGCTGGCGGGCCTCGGTGTGACGCAATTCATCGAGTGTGGACCCGGTAAGGTGCTCGCGGGGTTAGCGCGTCGAATCGACAAACGCCCAGAGTTACAGATAGCGGCCCTCGAAACCGTCGACCAGTTCGCCACCATCAAGGAAGCGCTGACATGAGCTCGAACACGCCGGACTTGCAGGGGCGCGTAGCGCTCGTCACGGGAGCTAGCCGTGGCATCGGTGCTGCCATTGCCCAGTTGCTCGGCGCGTCGGGCGCTAGGGTGATCGGAACGGCAACCACCGCAACCGGTGCAAACGCCATCAGTGACACGCTCGGAGCAACGGGTCGTGGCGCGGTTCTCGACGTAGCGGATTCGGCATCCGTGGAGGCGCTGCTGACGGACCTCGAGGCGCGCGGTGAGCAGCCAGATATCCTCATCAACAACGCCGGCGTGACGCGAGACAACCTACTCGTGCGGATGAAGCCGGAGGAGTGGGATCAGGTTTTGCTGACGGACCTCACCTCGGTGTTTCGATTGAGTCGCGCCTGCATGCGACACATGATGAAGCAACGCTACGGCCGTATCGTCAGCATCACTTCGGTAGTCGGTTCGATGGGTAACGCCGGTCAGACCAACTATGCCGCGGCCAAAGCGGGGGTTATCGGCTTCACGAAGTCATTGGCGCGTGAGGTCGCGAGCCGCGGCATCACGGTGAATGCGGTTGCGCCCGGTTTTATCGATACGGACATGACGCGGGTTCTACCGGAGGATCAGCGGCAGGCGCTCGCGACAGGGATTCCACTTGCGCGTCTGGGTGACCCGCAAGATATCGCCATGGCGGTGCTCTATCTCGTCGCTCCATCGGGCGCCTACGTGACCGGGCAGACCCTGCATGTGAACGGCGGCATGTATATGCCTTGAATGGGCGATTTTCCCATATATTTCAACCACTTTGATGCCTTCGGGTGATTTTGAACCCCCCTTGGCCTACAATAGTCAGCGTCGTTGGTCCGCTTCGGGCCTGCGGCCACTACAGGTCGTTTAGAGGACACATCACAGATGAGCACTGTCGAAGATCAAGTCAAAGCCATTGTCGCCGAGCAGTTGGGCGTGAAGCTGGAACAAGTGACCCCCAATGCCTCGTTCGTCGACGATCTCGGCGCCGATTCGCTCGATACCGTGGAACTGGTGATGGCGTTGGAAGAAGAGTTCGAGACTGAAATCCCGGACGAAGACGCCGAGAAGATCACGACGGTGCAGCAGGCCATCGATTACGTCACGGCCCGCCGCAAGGCCTGAGGCCTAAGGTCCGTTACCGGGGCCGGCGCAAGCCGGCCTTTGGCTTTTAGGGAAGTCATGAGCAAACGTCGCGTCGTTGTGACGGGGCTGGGCATCGTCTCTCCCGTCGGTAGCACCATCGACTCCGCTTGGAGCGCGATCTTGCGCGGTGAGAGCGGCATCGGTTTGATCAGCCGCTTCGACACCAGCCAGTATGCGACGCGCATTGGTGGCGCCGTTCGCGACTTCGACGTCGCTCAATATATTCCGCCGAAAGAAGCGCGCCGGATGGATGAGTTCATCCACTACGGCGTGGCGGCGGGCATCCAAGCGGTTACCGACTCCGGTATCGATTTCGCCGTTCTCGATCAAGAACGTTGCGGCGTCATCACGGGTGCCGGAATCGGCGGTCTCTCGACCATCGAGTCCGAGTACGACACGCTGCTAGCGAGCGGCAGCCCTCGCAAGATTTCGCCGTTCTTCATTCCGTCCTCGATCATCAACATGATTTCCGGGCATCTGTCGATTCGCTACGGCTTGCGCGGCCCGAATCTCGGTGTCGTCACGGCGTGTACCACCTCGACTCACGCGATCGGTCTTGGTCTGCGTACCATCCAGTACGGTGATGCCGACGTGATCCTCGCCGGTGGTGGTGAGATGTCCACGACGAAGCTGGGTATTGCGGGCTTCTCGCAGGCCAAGGCGCTATCGCAGCGTAACGACGACCCGCAGGGTGCGTCGCGTCCCTGGGATCGTGAGCGCGACGGATTCGTGGCGGCCGATGGCGGCGGTGCCTTGGTGCTTGAGGAGCTCGAGCACGCACGTCGTCGCGGCGCCAAGATTTATGCTGAGCTGATCGGTTTCGGTATGAGTGGTGACGCGTATCACATCACCGCGCCGCCAGAAGATGGGGCTGGGGCAGGGCTTGCGATGCGCAATGCCCTGCGCGATGCGGCCATCGATGCCTCGGCCGTTCGCTATCTCAACGCTCACGCGACCTCGACCAATCTTGGCGATCGTGCTGAGACGGTGGCTATCAAGAGGGCCTTCGGTGATCACGCCGCCAAGCTGGCCGTGAGCTCGACCAAGTCGATGACCGGGCACCTCTTGGGTGCGGCGGGTGTCGTTGAAGCGATCTTCTCGGTGCTCGCCGTGCGCGATCAAGTCGCACCGCCAACGATCAATTTGCACGAGCCCGATGCAGAGTGTGATCTCGACTACGTTCCGAACACCGCGCGGCAAATGCTGATCGACGTTGCCATGTCGAATTCCTTCGGCTTCGGCGGCACCAACGGCACCCTGATCTTCAGTCGCTTTCGCGGCTGATGCGCCGTCTCCTCGTCGCGGTCCTGCTGAGTCTTGCGCTCGTAGCGGGCGCGGGCTGGCTGTGGTTGGGTGCTCTTCTGGATCGTGGTGGCACTCATACCGAGGTGATCGAACTGCGTGTCGTCAGGGGCGACAGTCTGCGAGGCAGCCTGCAACGACTGGCGGACGCAGGTGCTCTGCAACAGCCCCGGCTGGTCGAACGCTGGGTCCGCTGGCAGTACCCCAAGTTCATTTTGAAAACGGGGCGCTACGCCATTCCGTCCGGAGCGACGCCTCGGCAGATCGTGGCGCAGTTAAGCGAAGGCAAGGTCATCCTCGAATCTTTGACGGTGATCGAGGGAACTCGCTTTGCGGATTTTCGTCGCGCACTCGAGGCTCATCCCGAGATCAAGGTGACACTGCGGGGTTTGAGTGATGCCGAGGTCATGCGCGAGCTCGGGCTGGCAGGGCACCCCGAGGGCCGCTTTTTTCCCGACACCTATCGTTTCGCGGCAGGCACGTCTGACCGTGAGTTGTTGCAGCTAGCGCATCGCCGCATGAACGATTTGCTGATGCGTCTGTGGGCGGATCGCGCGCAAGATTTACCCATCGAGACCCCCGAGCAAGCGTTGGTGCTTGCGTCGATTATCGAGAAGGAATCCGGTCTCGCCTCGGAACGACCGCGCGTGGCGGGAGTGTTCGTGTCGCGACTGCAACTCGGCATGCGTCTGCAATCGGATCCGACCGTGATTTACGGCATTGGCGATCAGTACGACGGCAACATCCGTCGCATTCACCTGACGACCGATACTCCGTACAACACTTACACCCGCCGCGGCCTACCGCCGACGGCTATCGCCTTGCCGAGTGAGTCGGCGCTTCGCTCTGCGTTGCAGCCGCAAATCACGGGTGATCTTTTCTTCGTCGCCACCGGTGATGCGGACGGATCACATCGTTTTTCGAAGACCTACGCGGAGCATCGCGTTGCCGTTCGAGCCATGCTCGAGCGGCAGGCTCGTGAGCGCGGTCGTCCATGAAAGGCGGATTCGTCACCTTGGAAGGCATCGAGGGAGCCGGTAAGACGACGGTCGCTGCAGCGTTGATTGCGCTCCTAGAGCAGCGCGGTTATGCCGTACAGGCAACGCGCGAGCCCGGCGGAACACCGCTCGCGGAGCAACTTCGCGGTATTTTGCTATCGCGCGGATCCGAGACGATTTCACCGGTTGCCGAGACGTTGCTGATGTTTGCCGCGCGGTCCGTTCACATCGAAAACCGGATTCGACCCGCCTTGGCGCGAGGTGAGTGGATCATCTGCGATCGCTACACCGATGCCACCCGTGCCTACCAAGGTGCGGGGCGTTCGGTCGATGCGGGGTGGATCGAACAGCTAGCGAAAGAAGTACACGCCGGCGTCGAACCCGATCTGACGTTGCTACTCGATCTGCCGGTCGTGGTAGGGCTTGAGCGTGCCCGACAGCGCCGTGTAGCGCGTGGTGAGATGGTGATGGATCGCTTCGAAAGTCAGGCTATCGAGTTCTTCGAGCGAGTTCGTCGCGCTTATCTGCAGTTGGCTGCCGCTGCGCCGCAGCGATTTGTCGTGATCGACGCCACGCAGCCACTCGAGGCGGTGATCAACGCGGCGCAGGCGGCACTCAGCGATACGCTAACCCGTCGCGGCGAGGTTTGAGCTGATGTTGTCGCTGACGATGCAGATTCCTTGGCTAGTCGCCGCACAGACGCAATTGCGAGATGCGATCACTCAAGATCGTCTCTCGCACGCGCTGTTGATCACTGGCTCACCAGGGCAGGGGGGAGAATGGTTAGCCTATTGGTTAGCGGCCAGTTTCTACTGCGAGCAGCTGCCCACGTTGCGCCCCTGTGGTGAATGTCGCCGCTGTCAACGCGTGATGGCCGACGAGCAGCCAGACTGTCTCGTGCTGCGCCCCATCGAGGACTCCAAAGAAATCCGTGTGGATCAGGTTCGCGAGTTGACTGCGGAGCTCGCTCTGACGGCGCATGGAGCCGGACGAAAAGTCGCCATTATTTCGCCCGCCGAGAAGCTCAATCGTGCTGCTGCGAATGCCTTGCTCAAGACACTCGAAGAGCCGACGCAGGGCGCCGTGTTGATCCTCGTCAGTGGTGAGGCTAATCGTCTGCCGCCGACTGTGCAGAGTCGCTGCACCCGCATTCGTATCGCGCCGCCTGCAGAAGGCGTGTTGGTGCAGTGGTTGCAAAGCCAGCGTGGCGGCGCAACCGATTGGGAGCGGGTGCTGGCCGTGATCGGTGCCAATCCGCTCGCGGCGCTCGAGGTGGACTCGGCTGCGATCGTGGCGTTGTATGACGAAACCGTCAGAGCGCTCGAGCGCGCGCGCGGTGGTACGCTCGATGCCATCGAGACCGCCGAGATCTGGGGCAAGGACGATTACGGCTTGCGTATCGCTTGTATGGAGCACTGGCTGCTGCAACAGCTACGCCAGTGTGTCGCTACGGGTAAGTCGGACCTCGCCAACCGACTGCTGGAGCTGCAAGAGCCGCTGCGCGAGGCTCGTCAGTGGATCGACTCGCCGATCAACAAGCCGCTCGCGCTCGAGCGACTGCTATGGCGTCTCAACGCGGCAGGCGCAGGCGCTCCCAACCGGGGTCGGGCGTAAAGCGCGAGCCGTAACGGGCTGCCAAATCCTGCAAGCGTCGCACGCACTCATCGACACCGCGTTCGCGGGCCGCTCGCAGCGGGCCGCCACGGAAGGGCGCATAGCCAGAGCCGAAGATCATGCCAGCATCGATCCACTCTTCACGATCGACGAGTGTTTCACGCAGACAGGCGACGCACTCGTTGGCCAGAATCAGCATCAAGCGATCTTGTAGATCGGCGGGTACATCACCCTCAACTTGCGCTCGCTGCGGCTTGCCCGCGGCCCAACGATAGAGGCCCTCGCCAGACTTCTTGCCGAGCTTGCCGGCTGTGACCAGTTCCTGCAGCGGCGCCAGATCGGGTGTCGTTTTGCCGAGCGCATTGGAGACGATGGTGCCGACGTGTAAGCACACGTCGAGCCCCACCATGTCGGACAGTTCAACCGGACCTACGGGCATGCCGAAATCCATTGCAGCGCGATCGATGATCTCCTTCGAGATCCCCTCCTGCGCCGCGTGCATGGCCTCGAACATGTAAGGGACTAAGACGCGATTCACCAAAAATCCCGGTGAACTGCGACAAGGCAACGGCAACTTGTCGATGCGTCGCGCTAAATTGATGGCGCGATTCATCGTGATCTCGTCCGTCGAGGCACCCCGAACGATCTCGACGAGCGGCATCAACGCCACTGGATTGAAAAAATGCAGACCCACTAGTCGCTCGGGCCGTTGCAAGGCGGAACTTAATTCCTCGAGCTTGATCGAGGAGGTATTGGTCGCGAGGATCGCATCTTCTTTCAGCCGTGGCTCGAGCGCGGTAAAGACGCCGCGCTTGACGTCGGCTCGCTCGACGATCGCTTCGATCACGACATCGGCCTCGCCCACGGTGGACCCGTCAACATCGGCTCGCAGGCGCGCGATGGCCGCATCGCGTCGTGCCGGATCTTTGATGCGCTCAGCCATCTTGGCATGTTGCTGCAAGATCGCGGCCTCGACGATGGCGGCATCACGATCTTGCAATGTCACATTCAGGCCACGTGTCGCGCAGAGCGCGGCGATGTCGGCGCCCATGACGCCCGCGCCAATGACATGGACGTGCTCGGCGGCCTTTAGTGTCTTATCACCTTGGGCTTTCAGCGCATCCTGCAAAAGGAATACCCGAACGAGATTTCTCGCGGTGGGCGTAAGAAACAATTGGGCGATCGAGTCTGCTTCGGCCTCGTAGGCCACCGCACCCTGCGCGCCGTGCTTGAACCACAATTCGATGAGCGCATAAGGGGCAGGGTAGTGCTCCTGACGCGCTTTTTTGCGTACCTGGGCGAGCAAGCGTGGTTTAACAAAGGGGCGAATCGGCGCCCACGACAAGGCGCGCTGCAGCAGTGGCGGCCGGTGGGTAGCACGCGGCGTCAAGACGAAGTCACGCGCCAGTGTCTTCAGTGCCTCGGGGTCGCGTGCGAGCGCATCGATCAAGCCGATCTTACGTGCCTTGTCTGCCCGTACGTTGCGCCCTGTCAGCATCAAATCGAGCGCCGTCGCTGCGCCAAGCAAACGGACGGCGCGAACGGTGCCACCAAACCCCGGATGAATACCGAGCATGACCTCCGGCAAGCCGAGCGTCAGTCGGCCATCATCGAGCGCAACACGATAGCGACAAGCGAGCGCCAATTCGAGTCCGCCGCCCAAGGCGAAGCCCTCGATCATCGCGACCGTCGGACACGGCAGTGCTTCTAGACGATCGAGTACCGATTGACCGGCGCGTACGAGACGACGCGCTTCATCAACGCTACTCAAGGTGGTGAATTCTTTGATATCAGCGCCGGCGATGAAGCCGGAGGCTTTAGCCGAGCCGATGACGAGGCCGCGTGGGACGGCGAGGGCAATATCGCGCAAGATCGCGTCGAGCTCTTCGAGCACGACTTTCGACAGCGCATTCGCAGAGCGTCCCGGGCGATCGAGCATCAGCCAGACGATGCCGTTGTTGTCTTGGGTTCGAGTCCAGCAAGTTGAAGTCACGAGATGGCCTCACGTTTAATTCGAAAGTCGCACACGATGGGACGATGATCCGAGAGCCGGACATCGGGTATTCGAAAATCGAGGATGTCAATTTCGCGAGACACGAGCACGAAGTCGAGCTCGAACTGCGGATAGCGCGAAGGAAACGACGCGAGTCCGCCGACGTTCGCACTGCGCAGACCCGTTGCACTCATGAAGAGATAAAGCTCATTAGTCCCGGAAAAGGTGTTGAAGTCACCGGCGACGACGACGGGTTTTTGCGCCTTCAAAATCAAGTCGTGCAGATGACGTAGCTGCTCCTGACGGTGCCGATATCGCAACGACAAGTGAACGAGAAAGATGCAAACGTCATCGAGTTCCATCTCGATGATGAGGCGCTTGATGCCGGTTGGAAAATAATGAAAGCGCTCACCGGTGACCCGGGGTGCCGCCAAGATCGCGTTGCCTTGCTTGCGCACGATCGGTAACTGGTGGTTGATCGAGGCCGAGCCATATTTGCATTCGTAGGCCGTGTAATGACCCAAACGATCCGCAATGTACTCGGCTTGGTTCACGAGTCCGCTGCGCACCGAACCGGAATCAACCTCGATAAGCCCGACGATGTCGGGATCCTCGCGGCGTACGAATTGCGTGATGTCATCGAGGACGCGCCGGCTGCTGCGTAGGTAACCCGCACCCGGCAGCGGCAGATGAAAAGCCGGACCAGTACCGGTCGCATAACGGATGTTGTAGACGAGTAAACGCAAGGGGGATTCAGCGGTCGACACAGCGCGCAGTTTACGCCAAGGAATGCGACACTCCGGTCTCGGGTTAGCCCATTCAAGTGTTCGTATAATGTATATTATGTTAAATACGATATGATCCTGCTGCTATCAGCGATGCCCGAGGAAATCGCCGCCCTGCGCGCCGGCCTGACGTCTTCCGAACTGCAGTTCGGCGCGGGCCGCGAGTTCGCGTTGGGCGCCATCGATCGTCAGCGGGTGGTACTGGCCTTCTCGCGCTGGGGCAAGGTTGCCGCGGCTGCTACAGCAGCTCATGCGCTTTCTCGATATCCTATACAAGCAGTTGTTTTTACTGGTATCGCGGGCGCGTTGAAGCAGGATCTTAAGATCGGCGACTTGGTCCTCGCCGATCGCCTCTTTCAGCATGATCTCGACGCTCGTCCTTTTTTCGCGCCCACGGAGGTGCCATTACTCGGTCTTTCTGCGCTGCCGGCGTGTGCGACGCTCGCTGGGCGCCTCGAGGCAGCCTACGGGCGCTGGGCAGAAGCCGAACAGCAGGCGGGTCGTTCGGCTCCCACGTTACACCGTGGCGCCATCGCTACGGGCGATCAGGTCATCGGTGATGAGGTGGCACGGGAGCGCGTTCAGCGGGTCACACCGGAGGCGCTCTGCGTCGAGATGGAGGGCGCGGCCGTGGCGCAGGTGTGTCACGAGTTTGGCCTGCCCTACGCCTGTCTGCGCATGATCTCCGACCATGCCGATGAGCGTTTGACCCCTGATCAGGTGTACTCGTTGGCGCGCCGGAGCGGCGAGACGACGCTCGGTATTCTGCGGCACTTATCTAAACCGTAGTACCCGCGACCGCCCAGCCCAAGACCCACACTAGGCCGACTACCGGCACTTTGATCGCGGTGCCACGGACTCGAGTCGTCGCCTCGACATCGTCGCTGGGCCAATCGTTTGCCACGCCAAAAACACTGCGCAAAGTCGCAAGCGGTAAGACCAGTGCACCCCAGTGGATCGTCTGCGTGGCAACGAGCGCGGTAATCGCACCGACAGCGATGATGTGCATCGCCACGAACATGGCCGCTGGCCTCGTGACTCTACCCGGCGCAAGTGCGGCAACGGTGGCCGAGCTCCACGCCAGCAGCGCAACGATGAGTGGATAGAAACTCATGGCTCACAGCAGGTACGGAACGATCCATAAGCACACGGCGGCAATGGTGATCGCCCCTGCAAGATCGATCAACAGGCCGGCTTTGAGCATGGCCGTAATCGGTATGCGGCCCGTCGAATACACGAGCGCGTTGGATGATGTTGCAGCAGGATTCGCAAAGCCGAGATTCGCGGCCATGGCCGCGGCCAGCGCCGCTAGCACCGGGTCATAGCCTGCACCGAGCGCGAGGCTCGCCGCGATCGGCATGAAGATGGTCGCAGTAGCCACGTTGCTGGCTGCCTCCGTGATGAGCGCGCAGAGCAAGGCGATGGCGAGCAGCATGGGTAGCAACGGCAAATCGCTCACGACGCCGAGCGCCTGCGCGAGCCACGCCGATAGACCTGATTTCACGACCGCATCGGCGAGCGCCAGGCCGCCACCCAACAGCAAGATGAGATACCACGGGGCGCGCTTCGCGTCGTCCCACTCGAGCAGCGTTCGTGGTCGGCCAGGACCTGACGCGCCTGACGGTAATAGCGCGAGTAACAACGCTCCTGCGATCGCAATACCGGCATCGGTAATGCCCGTCACGTGTCGTTCGACGAACGGCTGAAATACCCATGCCAGCGCGACAAGGCTCACGACCGCCACCACCCTCTTCTCGGGCGCGCCCATCGTCCCCATGACGCCGATCGCGGCGCGAATGGACTCGCGTGTTCCGCCATCGAACTGGAACGGCAAGGTGACGCGACAGAGAACCCACCAGGTAATGGGTAGCATCACCAACATGAAAGGAACGCCGTAGCTCATCCACTGAGCGAAAGAAATCGAGGTATCGAAACTGCGCTCGAGAATGCCGACGGCGATCGAATTCACGGGTGTTCCAATCGGCGTGGCGAACCCGCCGATATTGGAGGCCAACGAAATGCCGAGAATCATGGCAGCGGCGAAGTTGCGCCGAGGAGCATCCGTGTCGGGAGAATCGAGGTTAGGCACGATGGCGCTGATGGCCGCGAGTGCGATCGGCAGCATCATGACGGTGGTGGCCGAATTATTGACCCACATCGACACGACAGCCGTGACCGCCATCACGGCGAACAGTAAAGAGCGTGGCTCTGGGTTCGCATGCGAAACCACAAACAACGCTACACGTCGATGGAGGTTCCATTTCTCGAATGCCGCGCCGATCAGGGTGCCACCGAGAATCAGAAACAGCACCGGTGACATGTACTGCCCAGCAACGGCGTCGGCCTTCGACACCCCGAGTAGCGGCAATAACAAGAACGGCAGGCTACCGGTTAGCGTTACGGGCACCGCTTCGGTGAACCACCAGCAACCGATCAGCACCGTCAGAGCGGCGACGCGCCAGCCCTCGAGCGACAGACCGTCAGGCGCAGGCAATACCAGCATCAAAGAAAAGAGGCCTGCGCCTAGCCACAAGCCGACGCGCTGCAGACTCATGTGAACTCCCAGCCGTCGCTCACGAGGGGTAGTCGGCGCGGTCGGTGACCGGTCGCAGCATGAATGGCGCCCGCGAGCGCTGGCGCGACACCCGGTACGCTCGCCTCGCCCGCGCCGCCGGGCGGATGCGCCGTGCGCAGCAGATCGACCATGATGAGCGGCGTCTGGGCCATACGCAGCACCGGTGCCGAGTCGAAATTTGTCGATACGGCCGCCCCTTGCGCGAAGCGGATGTCGCCATCGATGGCGGCCGAGAGGCCAAAGACGATGCCACCGGAGATCTGCGCATCGACCGTGCCCGGATCGATCATCAAGCCGCAATCGAATACGGCCGTGATCTTCTCGATTTGCACGCGACGCCCCGTGACTCGCACCTCGACGACTTCGGCGCAGTACGAGCCGTAGGCGATGCTCAATGAAATCCCACGGCCACGCCCTTTCGGTAGCGATTTGTCCCACTGCACCAATTCCGCTGCGCGATCGAGGATCGCGAGTGCCCGCGGATCATGTGCGCACAACTCGCGCCGTAATGCCCAGGGATCACGCCCAGTGAAAGTCGCGATATCGTCGATCGTGCTCTCGGCAAAGAATCCGTTTTGAGATTGAGCGACCGAGCGCCAAGTGCCGATCGGTACCGGTGCTTTGGTTTCCACGTAATCAGCGAGCCGAGCCGGCATTTGATAAAAGTCGTTGATAAGTAGCCCAGTGGCGAAGGGGTCGGCTACGCCCGGCGGCAAGTTGCGTTTTTGGAATGTGAAAATGCTCGGGCCGGTAACGCGGCTGTGCAGTGCTAGGAGGCGACCGTCGTCGCTCACGCCCGCTCGCGAGCGGGCCACGTGAGCCGGCCTGAATCGATCGTGCAGAAAGTCTTGCTCGCGCGTCCAAGTGAGCTTGACGGGCGTACCGGGTCGCTTGCGCGCCAACTCGCGCGCAATGGTGACGGTCTGACGCACGAAATCCGTTTCCCATTTTCGACCGAAGCCGCCACCGAGGAACGTGACATGCAGAGTGCATCGCTCGCGCGGCAAACCGGTGATCGCCGCGATCGCATCGCGACACCGATCGGGTTGTTGCGTAGGCGCCCAGACTTCGGCTCGATCGGCATGGACGACGGCCGTCGCACACAATGGCTCGAGCGCCGCATGGGCGAGAAATGGCACTTCGTAAATCCACTCGGCCTGCCGTGGCGCACTCGATAGCGCTGCCAACGTCGCATCACGATCGTACGCCGGTCCGCTCAGTGCGCGTCCGAGTCGCGCCTCGTTATCGGCATCGAGAGCGGTACGCATGGCTTTACGCAGTGCCTCACTCTCGAAGCCTTCGGCAGGCGCCTCGTCGAACTCGACCGAGATTTCTTTGGCCACCTGCCAAGCGAGCCAGGTCGAACTGGCCACAATGGCTATGCCCTCATCGACCTCGAATGCGTCGACGACGCCTGACCGAGCGAGAGCGGCTTCGCGATCGAAAGTTTTGATTCGCGAGGCCACCACCGGTGAGCGACGTAAAGCCGCATACAACATCCCGGGCAACTGCACATCGATACCGTAAACCGCTTGTCCCGTGACCTTCGGCGGGGTGTCCTTGCGCGGCGTCGTCCGTCCGACCAATCGATAATCTGCCGGTGATTTCAATGTCGGGTTCTGGGGCACTGGCAGGACGGCCGCTGGTACCGCCAGTGCGCCAAAGCCGAGCTGTCGACCCGAGGCACGGTGGCGCACGGCCGAGCGCTCGGCATGACATTCACTGGCCGCGACCTGCCATCGATCTGCGGCAGCCTGTACGAGCATCTCCCGGGCACTCGCCCCCATCCGTCGCATGACATCACGGTAGATCACCACTGACTCACTGGCGGCCGTGCGATGCCGTCGGGTTATCGGGTTGATCAGCGCATCATCGGCCGTTGGCAAGGCGATCTCGACATCCGCCCAGTCTGCTTCGAGTTCTTCGGCGAGAATTTTCGCGAGCGCGTCGTGGATGCCCTGGCCCATTTCCGACTGCGGGCTCGTGATACGGATGCGACCCGTAGGCGTGATTTCGAGATAAGCACTAAAGCGCGCGGTTGAGTCGGTCATGAGCGCCGCGGCTGGCGCACTACGCAGCAACAGCCCGCCGCTCACAGCGATAGCTGCTTGCAATAATAGGCGTCTTTGCGGGTCTTGCAGGGTCAAGCAGCGCGTATCCAAGCTTCTGCCGAGGCACGATCCGTGACGTCGGCATAGCGCCGACCCACATCGCGCAGCGTGTCGTTATGCGGCCCCTCTTCTGCGTCGCCACAACAGTCGGCGAGCACCTGCACCCGAAAACCGTAGGAAAAGGCATCCACGATGGTAGCGCGCACGCAGCCGCTCGTCGTACAGCCGGTCACCAATACCGTATCGATGTTTTCTTTGACTAGAAAGGTGATCAGCGGCGTCTGGAAGAACATCGACGGCGCGTTTTTGCAGTACGTGAAGTCTGAGGGATCGTGAATCTTGGGGTCCATGGCCGTGCATTCGTGACCATAGAAAAACTCTTTACGAACGGCGGCGACCTTCCAGAGAGGCATGTCTTTGCTGCTGCAGTACGCGGTGTAACAGGCGGCAACCGGCAGACCGTGTTCTCTTGCGACCTTTAAAAAATTCGCGGTGTTGTCGCGAGCCTGATGCAGTCGATCCAGACCGCCGAGTTCGAAGCGCGGATCCGTAAAGGCTAACTGCCAATCCACCACCAGCACGGCCGCCCTCTTACCGTAGCCGATGTTGCCGCTGGAGTAACCCACTCCGACGTACTTGTCCGTCATGCTCTCCCCCGCTCGACGTTCGCTAGAGCCTTCGCAAAAGAAAAAAGTCCCCGCACCATACTCTGATGCGAGGACTTTCGTTCAAGGCCTGATCAGGCTCAAGACCTTAGGCGGCCTTGGAGCCCTTCTTCGCAGCCGCTTCGGCGCGCTTCATCGCCTCGGCAGCCACCGCAGCCCACTTGGTGAAGCGCGGCGCAGCCGGCGGATCAAAGCCCGTCTCGGCTTTGCAGCGCGACTTGAGTTCTTCGATCGATTCGAAACCACGATCAAAGATCTTCTTCTTGCCACGCTTGCTCGCCATCTGCTTACGCAGGCTGGCAGTCGCCGCTTCATCGACGTTGCCATCGGCATCGACGATGACGCCATAGCGCTTGGCGCCTTCAACGGTCACGAGACCGGCGACGACGTCGAATGCAACTTGCTTGGCGTCACGCTCGAGCGGGTCACCCCAACCGCCGCCACCCCAGGTGTCGGCGATCAACAGGTCGCCCGCTTCCACCTTGACGTGGTCGATCTTGGACGGGAGCAACTCCTCGGTGCCGTCGGCGCGCTGTAGCAGCTTGCGGCTGCGGGCGCCCGGCTCACCGCCATTGGCGCCCCACGGGTAGGTGAGCCAACGATCGTCGTGGATCGAGATCTCACCCGGCTCGAGGAAGCGGTAGCCAATGCGCAGACCGTTGCCACCACGGTTCTTGCCGGCGCCGCCGGTGTCCGCGATGGTTTCGTAGATGTCGATACGCAACGGGAAGTAGCTCTCGAGGAACTCGTTCGGCACGTTGGTGAACGACGGCCACAGCGAGTGACCGTCCGGACCATCGCCGAACGGCTTGCCCGGGATGCCACCGAAGGTGATCTGGTACAGCTGGTACCACTCGCCGTTCTTGTCGTAACCCGAATACATGAAGTGCGGGCTGTCCGAGAAGCCTGCACCACACATGAAGTCGGGATTACCTTGACCCAGCAAGCCCGCGAGGATGTCGAAAATACGGCCGAGGGCGTGCGTACGGCACGAGAGCGCAGCGGGCTTCAACGGCTTCAGCAGCGAACCCGGCGGGATGCGCACTTCCATGAGGTCGTAGAACCCGTCGTTGAATAGGATCTGCGGGTCGAACACCATGATCATGTAGATGCCGGCGAACATCTTGAACATCTCTTCGTTCAACAAGAAGTTGATCGAAGAAATCGACTGCGGGTCGGTGCCCGTGAAGTCGAAGATGCACTTGTCACCCTCGCGCCACATGCTGCACTTGATACGGTACGGGCCCATGTTGAGACCGTCGTCGCAGATGTAGTCTTCGAAGTACTGCTTCGCTTCCGGCACGTTCTGACGGATCAGAGCCCGCATCGCGCGCTTGTTGCGATCGAGCATGGCATCCATGGCCGAGTAGAACACGTCATCGCCAAAGCGCTCAGAGATTTCAACGCAACGCGCTGCCGCCGTGCGCAGAGCCGCCGTGATCGCGTTGAAGTCCGAGAGGTTCCACTCAGGCAGTCGGCAGTTGTGCAGCACGACGCGCAACACGTCTTCGTTTAGCTTGCCGCCTTTGAAGATCTTGGTCGGCGGAACGACGATGCCGTCTTCGTAGATCGTGGTGCCGTCGGTCGGGAGCGAACCCGGGACCTTGCCACCCACGTCCGTCATGTGACCGAACATCGCCGCCCAGGCGATGATGCGGCCGCCACGATAAACGGGCATCAACATCAACCAGTCGTTGGCATGGCTGATGGCACCGTTGACCGAGTACGGGTCAGACGTCAGGAAGATATCGCCTTCCTCCACCGTGCCGTCGTAACCCTTCATGAAGCCCCAAATGAACGAGCCGAACTGGCCGACGACCATTTTGCCGTCGGTGTTGGCGATCATCGGAAACTCGTCATGCTGCTCGCGGATACCGGGCGACATCGCCGTACGGAACAGCACCGTGTCCATCTCGTAACGCGCATTGCGCAGTGCGCTCTCGATGATGTCGATGGTGACGGTGTCGACCTTGACCTTCTTGAAGGGCTTCTTGTTGCGCTGAACGATTGTTGCAGGCATGGATTACTTCCTCTTCGAGGCCGCCTTCTTGGGCGCCTTGTAGTTGTCGGGGTAAATCAGGATGCAGCCGGACTTGTCGACGTGGCCGGTGTGCTTCGGCAGGATCACCGTGGTCGAGTCCATTTCCATCACGATTGCGGGGCCAGCGACCTTGTTGCCGGCTTGCAGCTTGGCGCGAGCGTAGACGGTGGCCGTCACGTCCTTGCCGTCCATGTAGGACTTCTGCTTACCGACGATCGCGGCCTTCGGATTCGATCCGCCGCTCTTGAGCGGTTGACGCTTGATCTTGATGCCCTGGCCCTGCACGGCGGCGCGCAGCGTCACGAGCTCGTGCTCGAGCGGCAGCGCGAACGTGAACAGGCGCTTGTGCTCTTCGTCAAACTTGTCGCTGATCGACTTCAGGCCCTTCTTTTGAAGATCCTTCAGATCAACTTCGACCGTCAGACGCAGACCCTGACCGTGGTAGCGAAGATCGACCTGATAGCTCGTGGTCATCTCGGACTTCTTGACGCCCTCCGCCTCGATACCCTTCGATGCGTCGGCCGCCAGCTCCTTGAGGATCTTCTCGATTTCTTTGGCAGACGTTTCCGAGAACTGACGCACGTAGGTACGTGCACGCTCGTCACGAACTGCCGTCGTGGCATCACCGAGTGCGCACAGCACGCCCGGACCCGGCGGAATGATCGATGGCCAAGAGCCAAGCAAACGCGACAGCGCGTTGGCATGGATCGGGCCGGCACCGCCAAAGGCGATCAGCGCGTAATCGCGCGGATCGTAACCCTGCTCCACCGACACGAGACGCAGTGCACCGACCATGTTCTCGTTGACGATGTTGTAGATACCTTGGGCGGCATCCTTGACCTTCAGGCCAAGCGCGTCACCGACTTTCTTCACGGCAACTTGCGAGAGGTCGCGGCGCAGTTCCATATCGCCGCCGAGCTTCTGCATTTCGGGCAGATAACCGAGGACGATGTTGGCATCGGCTACGGTCGGTTCCGTACCACCGCGGTTGTAGGCAGCCGGGCCGGGATCGGCACCGGCCGATTGAGGACCGACACGCAGCGCCTTGGTGAGCTCGGGCACGTGGGCAATCGAGCCACCGCCCGCGCCGACGGTGCGAATGTCGACCGACGAAGCACGAACCGTGACGTCACCAACGGTCGTTTCGCGACGCAGGCGCGGCTGGCCGCCCTGAATCAGCGCCACGTCGGTGGAGGTGCCGCCGACGTCGACCGTGAGCAGGTTCGGAAAACCGGCCTGCTTGGCGACCCACAACGCGCCCGTTACGCCACCGGCGGGACCTGACATCAACAAATTGACCGGGTAATCGGCTGCCGACTGCGCAGAGGCGAGGCCGCCATCCGAGCGCAAAATGTGCAGCTTGACCTTGTCTGCCACCTGACCGAGCTTGGCCTTGAGGTTTTTGACATAGCGATCGACGCGCGGGCGCACGTACGAGTTGGCAACCGTGGTCACCGTGCGCTCGTACTCCTGCATCTCGGGAACGACGTCCGAAGAAATCGACACTGGCATGCCAGGCAGTTCTTCGATCGCGATTGCACGAACGCGCTGCTCATGCGACGGATTCGCGAACGAGTTGATCAACGAAATCGTGAGCGCTTCGATGTTCTGCTTTTTAAGAGAGCGCAAGCTCACGCGCAGCGCTTTCTCGTCGAGCTTGCGTACGACTTCGCCCTTCGCACTGACGCGCTCGTCGGCTTCGATCGTGCAAGCGAGCGGTGCCATCGGCAGCGACTTGTTGTAGATGATCCAGCCGCCGAGACCGCCCGGTACGAAGGAGCGCGCGATCTGCAGCACCTGTCGGTAGCCCTTGGTGGTGACTAGGCCAACCTTCGCGCCGGTGCCGGTGAGCACGGTGTTGGTGGCAACGGTCGTACCGTGCATCACGTGATCGATCTGCTTCGGATCGATCCCCGCGCGCTCGCAGACCTTCTGGATACCGTTCAACACGCCGATCGACTGATCGGCCGGTGTTGAGGGCACCTTCGCGGTCCACACTTGGCCCGACTTTTCATGAACTAGCAGCAGGTCCGTGAACGTGCCGCCGACGTCTACACCCAATCGATATGACATGCGCCCCCCTTGGGCTCGCTATCCGTGGTGAAACAAGGAGGCCGAAGTATCCGACCTCACCCCATGCTCTGCAATCCGTTCGACGCGCGACATCAACCGATGAACGGTCATGCCGCTTGCGCGGACGGTTTCGGAAAACCACCGGCCTTAAGTAACATGCCAGGCACGTTACGACCGAGAGTTTGTTGCAACCACTCGCCCGTCGCGAGCAGTTTGTCGAGATCGATACCCGTCGAAACCCCCATGCGCTCTAGCATGTAGACGAGATCTTCCGTCGGTATGTTGCCGGTGGCGGCGGGCGCAAACGGACAGCCCCCGATGCCACCCGCACTCGAATCGAGCGCGGACACGCCCGCCACGACGGCGGCGTAGGCATTGGCGAGACCCGTGTTGCGCGTATTGTGAAAGTGCGCGCGAAGACGCACGCCGGGCAGCGCCTCGCGGGCGCGCGTGAGAATCTCCGTGACCTGCGATGGCACGCCCACGCCGATGGTGTCGGCGAAGGCGACCTCATACGGATTGGCTTCCGCCACGCGCTTGGCGACATCGATCACTCTGTCGACAGAAATCTCGCCTTCAAAGGGGCAGCCGAATGCAGCCGATACCGTCACCTGCGGGCGAACTCCGGCGGCATGCGCGGCCTTCGCGATCTCAAGCCATGCGGCGATGGATTCTTCCGTGCCCACGCCCTGATTGCGGCGGTTGAAGGTGTCGCTCGCGACCACCGCCATGCCGATTTCGTTGCAACCCGCCGCAACCGCGCGCTCGAAACCCTTGTGGTTGAGCACGAGACCCACGTAACGAACGTCAGCGCGCTTGTTCAGACCGGCGAGCACCTGTTCGGCGTCCGCCATCTGGGGAACCTTCTTGGGATTCACGAAGCTGGTCACTTCGAGACGACGCAGCCCCGCATCGATGAGCCGCTCGATGAACTCGATCTTGGCGGCCGTCGGCATGACGCCGGGCTCGCTCTGCAGTCCATCGCGTGGGCCAACTTCCACGATTTCGATCGTGCGCGACATCGAACCTCCATGCTGTCGTCTAGCCCGATCATTCTAACCCTGTTGCCCGCTCCGTGTGTGAGGGTCGATACGTTCTTGACCGGACAATCGTCACTCGGTACAAACCCCGGGGCATTTGTGCTCACTCGAACCTTTCGTCAGCCGAGGTATCACCGACCATGACCGCCGAACCGAATTTCAAGCGTGGCCCCCTTTCTGATCTTCGCGTGCTGGAGTTGGGCACGTTACTCGCCGGCCCTTTTTGCGGTCAGCTGCTCGGCGATCTCGGCGCTGAGGTCATCAAGATCGAACCGCCGGGCCAGGGTGATCCGCTGCGTGTGTGGGGACGGCAGAAGGCTGGCGAACCGTCGCTATGGTGGCCCGTCGTCGCTCGTAACAAGAAGGCCATCACCCTCGACATGCGTCAGGACGAAGGACAGCGCGTGCTGAAAGAGTTGGTGAAGGAAGCAGATTTCGTACTCGAGAACTTCCGGCCCGGCACGATGGAAAAATGGAACTGTGGCTACGAAGAGCTGAGCAAAATCAACCCTCGCTTGATCATGATCCGCGTATCCGGCTACGGCCAGAATGGTCCCTACTCGCACCGCGCGGGCTTTGGCGCCGTCGGCGAGGCGATGGGCGGTCTGCGTTACGTTTGCGGCGATCCGTCCACGCCGCCCTCACGCATGGGCATCAGTATCGGCGACGAATTGGCCGCCACGTTTGCCTGCTTGGGCGCGCTCGCTGCGCTGCACTATCGCGAGAAAACCGGTCGCGGTCAGGTGGTGGACTCCGCCTTGTACGAGGCGGTGCTCGCGATGATGGAGTCTTTGATCACCGAGTACGACAAGACTGGCTATATCCGCGAACGTACGGGCGCGATCTTGCCGAACGTTGCTCCCTCGAACGTCTACAAAACCAGCGACGGGCTCGTGCTGATCGCGGCCAATCAGGACACGGTGTTCGGACGTCTGTGTGAAGCCATGGGCCAGAACGAGTGGCCAAAAGACGCGCGCTTCGTCAATCATCAAGCGCGCGGTGCCAACCAAAAATTACTCGATGGTTTGATCGAGGCTTGGACCTCAACTATGAACACCAAACAGGTGTTGGAGCTGATGGATCAGTACGGCGTGCCGGCGGGTCAGATTTATCGCGCGCCCGAGATGCTCGACGATCCGCATTTCAAGGCGCGCGATGCGATCGTGACGACGCAACACCCATATTTCGGCGAGCTGCGAATGCAAAACACGGTGCCGAAGTTCTCCGAGACGCCGGGCAGTATTCGTACACCGGCACCGACCGAGCTCGGTCAACACAACGACGAGGTGTACACGAAACTACTCGGCTACACGGCCGAGCGCCTCGCCCAACTGCGCACCGCGAAGGTCATCTGATGGCTGCGGGCGAATCGCTGCACGACAATTACGCCCGTGGCGGCTTCGGTCAACGCCTCACGCCCGGGAGTCGTCCTGCCTTGTTGGTCATCGACTTCGTCCGCGCCTACCTCGTGCCGGGTTCGCCACTGTATGCGGGCGTCGAGCAAGCGCGAGCCGACTGCGTCACGCTGCTGAACGATGCTCGCGCGGCGGGTATCCCCATCATCCATACCAACGTGGTTTATCAACCCGGTGGTCGCGATGGCGGCGTGTTCTTTCGCAAGGTGCCCGCACTCGCCTGCTTTGAAGCGGGTGTGCACCCGGATCTCGCGGCGTTCGCCGAGGGTCTCGAGCCCGTTGCAGGTGAGACCGTCATTTCAAAGCAATATGCGAGTGCGTTCTTCGGCACGTCGCTCGCCTCGACGCTGACGGCTTTGGGGGTGGACACCGTCCTGATCGCGGGACTCTCAACGAGCGGCTGCGTGCGCGCGAGCACGGTCGATTGTTGCCAGCACGGCTTCGTCCCCGTCGTGGTGCGTGAAGCTGTCGGTGATCGCGCCCCAGGTCCGCATGAGGCTAACCTCTTCGACTTGCAGGCCAAATACGCTGAGGTTGCGTCGTTGGCCGATGCGCTGAATTACTTGCGGAGCTTTCCTAGATGAGCAGCACTTTGGGACCCATTTCGTGCGTGACGATCGCTGCGCCCGAGTTGCAGCACATGATCGACTCGTATCATCTGCACCTTGGCTACCAGTTGGTGGATCACGGTCGTTTGTCTCCGGCGCAGGCGGCGCTGTGGAATCTGCCGAACCTCGCCGGGCGCCGCTATGCCTTGATGTTGCCAGGCGGCGATGGTCAAACCTTTCTGCGCTTCGTCGAGAGTCGCCCGAATCATGATTACGTCGCTTTCCGCCACATGGGTTGGAATGCGGCCGAGTTCATGGTGCAAGACACCGATGGCATCGCAGCGCGTCTGGACGGCTCACCGTTCGACATCATCGGCCCACCGGCTGACCTGTCGTTCTCCGATAAAATCCGCGCCATGCAGGCGCTCGGCCCCGCTAAGGAATCGATCTACCTCACGTCCTTCAAAGAAAAGCTGCCCGAGTTCGATACCCCTGATCCCAAGCACTATGTCGATCGCGTGTTCATTGTGATTCTAGGTGGCGAATCCTGCGCTTCGATCAACGATTTTTATTCTCGCCACTTCGGCGTAGCTCCCGCTGCCGTCATACCCTCGGTGATTTCCGTGATCTCGAAAGCGCACGAACTCCCGGACGACGCACGCCACGACCTCGCCGCATTGACGCTACAGGGGCAATCGTTCATCGAGGCTGATCGCATGCCGACTGGCACCCTTCCTCGACTTGCTATGGAGGGAGAGCTCCCGCCGGCGATCTCCATGGTGTCGTTCACGGTTAGTACGTGGCCGACAGGCCTCGAGTGGATCGCGCCACCGCGTGCCCTGCCACAAGCTCCCTACTATGGTCGTCGCGCGGGCGTTTGCGTCGGGGCAGCCGGGGAATGGATCGAACTCATCGAGGCGTGAACATGACCGATCCGATCCAACCGCCACCAGAATTTCCGAAGGGTCATCGACCGCAGGTGTTCTCAGATCCGGCGATCGACCAGTTGTACGATGGCTACGTCATCTTAGGCACTGAGCTTGCCGTCGCGTTTGATCGTATCGACACCCTTGAGCGTCTTCTGCAAGAACGTCTCGGTGTGACGCTCGCGGAGATCGATGGCTACAAACCAAACGAGGCTGTGGATGCCGAGCGACAAGCCCGTCGCGCCGAGTTGGCACAGCGCCTGCTGCGTCCATTCCGTGAATTTCGTGATGATCGGATCACACGCGGCAGCCGCAAGGGGTAGCATCGCTCGGTCTGTCCGCCAACACGGAGGCCGATCTGCATGAAGGGTTTTAAGCAGCACGCGCTGCTACCGACTCCACAGCACGACGAACAAGCTCGCCAAGACTTCGTCGGGGCCTTGCGCGGCCACCTGTCCGGGCGAGTCATGCCTGGCAACTATCAACTCTTCGAGCGTCGTGTCGCGCCACGCTTCGCAGCCGAACATGGCCGGCCACCTGGGGAGGAGCAGGAAATCCGTGATTGGATGACGCGCGAGCCCTACTACCAGTTCTGGAGCGCACTGCAGCGTCGCAGTCAGGAACTACTTTGGGAGTCGGTCATCGATCCCACTGAGCGCGAATGGTCCGAATTGATCCAGCGCGCGCGCGGCGGCAAGTCTACGAAGGCAAGTAAGCGCGGTTCGTTGCGTCTGAACCCGTCGCTGACAGTACCGCGTTATCACGCCGCTGCGGATATTCATCTTCAACCGGGCGGATATCACACCGACTTCACGAGTGATGACATTGCGGCCGGTGCGATCTACGACAAGGGCATCAACCTCTACATGGGCGGTGCGCTCGGATCCGAAAATGATCTGATGGGCAACACGCTGCTGGCCTATCTGCGCGAGCGTCATCCGTCACATCAGCCGAAGCGAATACTCGACCTCGGTTGTGCCATCGGTAATAGCACCGTGGTTTGGGCTAGAGCCTTTCCGAAAGCCGAGGTGCACGGCATCGATATTGGAGCACCCGTGCTGCGCTACGCCCACGCACGTGCAGAGGCGCTCGGTGCCGCCGTTCACTTCAGTCAACAGAACGCCGAAGGCACGGACTTCGCTGACGAGAGCTTTGATCTCGTGATCTCGCACATTGTGCTGCACGAGACCTCCAAATCGGCGCTGGTTCGCATCCTCGCCGAGTGCCGGCGGCTACTAAAACCCGGCGGCTTGATGCTGCATCTGGAAATCCCGCGTGGTCGCACGCCGATCGAGAAATTCATGCACAACTGGGAGTCGTACAACAACAACGAAACCTTCAGTCGGTACATGACCCGCATTGATCTTCCCGCAGAGGCGCGAAAAGCGGGCTTTGCTGCTGATGAGATTTCTCTAGAGGAATTCGTACCGAAAATGGATGTCGCGCAGATGAACTACACCCAGCATTTCTTCTGGAAGATTTTGGTCGGTCACAAGCACGGAGCAGCGTAATGGCCACCCGAAAACCGAAGAAAACGACAAGCAAGACTCGCCAGTCGGGCCGGACCCCAAAGTCTAAATCGTCTGTACCGCCGCCCGATGCCCCACCGCGCATAGCCCGCGTGGCCAAGGGGAAGAAACCTCAATACTTCAGCGATCCGGCGATCGACAAGTTGTTATGGATGACGGTGACATTGATGGAAGAGCTATCCGTGACGCGCGATCGCCTCGATACGGTTGAGCGGCTACTCACGAAGAAGCGTGTACTGAAAGCGACCGAGGTCGATCTATGGCGACCGGATCCGAAGTCGGCGGTTCAACGCGATGTGCGCCGCAAGGCCTTCGTCGACCGCATGATGCGTGCCGTGCACGCCGAACTTGACGAGGTACTGAGAGGAAATCACCGCGGCGCCGAGGATGACCCGGTCGCCGCGGTCGAGAGCTGATCAGCGCGTCCGCAAGGTCCAGAGGCGAGCCAGATCTTTCAACGTTTGATCGCCTTGAACGGCCGCGAAGGTCTCTTTAGCGCCATCCTTGTTGCCCGCCTTGAGACGAGCGATACCTAAGGTGATCTGAGTTTCGTTGGCGTTGCGCACGCCACCCTTCGCGATACCGCGCTCAATCGTCGCGACGGCTTTAGCGTAATCGCCGTAGCTCAGATAAGCCTGACCTATGCGCACGTCGATCTCACCATTCTTGCGTGCAGCGGCATCGCTATCCTGCTTGGCGAGTGTTGGCTTGTCGGCAGCCACCTGCGCCTTCGCCGAGGACAACAGCCGCTTGCTGAGGTCGGTCAGCGCTGGCGTGTTAAACACGTTGGCTGCTATGCCCGCTTCGACCACGGCCAACGCCTCACCGGGCAGACCCTTCTCGATCGACAATTGCGCCATCTCGGTGTAGTCCTCGCCGCGACGCATTCCACCTGCCTCGAACGCGTAGCGGAACACATTGAGCGTGTTTCCTTCAGAGGCGTTGCGCAACAATACGAGCGTGATGTTACCCGGGGTCTCCGGTCGCGGATGGAACTCGAGCTGTTTCTCGAGGGCCTTGAGGATGCAGGTATCGTCGTCGAGCTTCGAACAAGAGCTGACATACAGCTGTAGCGCGATTTCCGCCGGTTTCTCGCCGCGCGATTGCAAGGCTGCCAACCACTTGTCGATGAAGCCGGTCGTTCTTTTGAAATCGTTGAGCAGGTAGTACGACTGTGCGGTCAGCAGCGCCACGGGTTCTTCGGTGTTGCCGGCGGCAATCGCTTGCTCGCCGAACCCGGCTGCGCGCTCGTACGCCTTCAGGTTGTAGTTCAGCTGCAGCAGTTGCTTGTAGCGAATCAGTCGATTGGCATCATCAAGGAAACCCGCCTCGAGCCCTTTCGAGAAGGCTGCTTCGGCACCCGCGGTATCGCCATTTCGCGCCGCACAGAAACCGAGCAACTCCGCGACCGCAAAGACATCGTAGGGTGGTTTGTCGGCTACCGCTTCTGTCGACTGAAGTGCGGCGACGCAATCAGCCCACTTTTCTTTTTTGATGGCATCTTGAGCCGTCTTGACCTGCTTGGCGACCGCCTTGCTGATCGACGGCCCTTTCGCGGCGGCTTCCTTTTGCGCGTACGCCGCGGGGGCCAGTATCGCTGCGACGCCTGCCGCGAGGATCCAGTGTTTAAGACGATGCATGGACATGAACTTCACCTCTTGCCTCGCGCCTTAGTTGGCGCGCAGCGTCCAAAGTTTGGCAACACGCTCGAGATCCGCGTCGCCCTTGACGGCCTTGAAGGCCTTGCCAGCTTCTCCCTTGTTGCCAGCCCGCAGCTGCGCAATGCCAAGTAGGAGCTGAGCTTCGGCCGCGCTTGTCACGTTGCCCTTGCCAAGACCGCGTTGAATCGCCTTCACGGCGCTCGCCGCATCACCTAGGCTCAAATGGACCTGACCGACGGCGAGATCGGCATCGCCACTCTTGCCCGCAGCGGCATCCCGCTCCTGCTTGGCAACGCCGGCCTTCGATGCTACGGCGCGCTCCTTGGCGGAATTCAGCAACCGCGTGTTGCGGTCGATGTCGCGCTTCTCCGTGAAGACCTTCTTGGCGAATCCGGTTTCGAGCGTCTTCTGCGCTTCCGCCGGAATGTTCAACTCGATCGCCCGTTGCGCCATCTCGGTGTAGTCCGACGAACCGCCCATGGCGCCCACGTCCATCGCCAACCGATAGGCGTTATACGCCGCTGCGTCGTTACGGCTCGCGAACAGCGATTGCATCAAATTCGCCCAACCAGCCGGATTCGGGTAGTACGTGACGAGCTTCTCAAAGCCCTTCGCGGTGCACTCCTCGTCCTTGAGCTTCATGCACGCGGTGACGTACATCTGGATGGCATTCTCACGCGGACGCTGTCCACGGCGCTCCTGATCGGCGATCCACTTGCCGACGAAGTCACGAGTCGACTTGCTGTCGCCCTGCTGATAATAGGTTTGCGCCACGAGCAAGTAGGTGTCGGCATCAGCCGAACCGTCCTTGATCATCTTCTGGCCGTACTCGATGACTTTTGGGTAGCTCTTCATGCTGTAGTAGAGCTGCAAGATCGCTTTGGTTCGCGCCGGCACCGCTTTCGCGTCGACGAACGACGAGGCAAGGTTTGTCTCATACGCCTTGACGGCCGACGCAAAATCATTCGAGCGCGTTGCGCAAAAGCCAACCAGCTCGTTGGCGATGAAATCATCGTAGGCGTTCTTTCCAGCCACGCCCTGCGCTTCGCGGGCCTTGGCGATGCACTCCGACCAACGATTTGCCTTGCTTGCGGCTTGCGCAGCCGCCAAGGTCTTGGCCGCTGCAGCGCTATTCTTGGCAGCCTGCGCATCAGCGACGGGCGCGAAACCCAAGGCAGCGATCAGCAAGGCGGGGATCAGAGCGACAGACTTGTTCATGACTTTCCTCATAAAAAAAATCGCCGCACCCAATTAGGGATGCGGCGAGGATATTTCTAAACCTGCTGCAATCGAGGCGGCGTCCCTTATTCCTGGAACTCCGCCACGTTGACGAAGCCGATCTTCTTCATGCGATTGCGCTGCGCCGAAGCGAGCACCTTGGCAACGACATCGTACTTCGCGCGCTTGTCCGGTCGCATGTGCAACTCGGGCTGCGGATCCTTCTGCGACTCCTGACGGAAGTACGTTTCGAGCTTATCGAGGTTGTCGACAACCGTACCGTTCCAGAGCACCGTGCCATCGAAGTCGATTTCGATATCGATGACTTCCGGCTGAACCGGCGGCGGAGGCGCATTGGTCGGACGCGGCATGTCGAGCTTCACAGCATGCGTCATCACCGGGATGGTGATGATGAACATGATCAACAACACCAGCATGACGTCGATGAGCGGCGTCGTGTTGATGTCGCACATCGCGCCCTGATCACTACCGCCTACATTCATTCCCATGACTATGAACTCCTAAACGTTCGATCAGCGCGCGCCGCGGATGCCGCGATCCGGCTCGGTAATGAAGCCAACCTTGACGATGCCACCGCGCTGCACCGAATACAGCACGCGACCGACATCTTCGTAACGCGAGTTGGAGTCACCGCGAATGTGGATCTCCGGCTGAGGATCCTTGATGGCCTCGGCCTTCACCATTTCAACCAGCTGATCGCGTCCGGCGATCTGCTCGTTGTTCCAGTAAATGTTTCCCTGAGCATCCACCGCAATGGTGATGTTCTCAGGTTTGGTTTCGGTCGGGATGTTGGCCGCCTTGGGCAGGGACACCTTAACCGTCTTCGTGATCACGGGAATCGTGATGAGGAAGATGATGAGCAACACCAGCATGACGTCCACGAGCGGGGTCGTGTTGATCGTGCTGTTGAGTTCGTCTTCGCCGCCAGAACCGACACTCATCGCCATGGACTGTATTCCTCGTCTGTCTCAGGAGCCTGGGGTGCACCACACGATGCACCCCAGGCCTTCACCCGAGAATGATTATCGTCAATTACTTCTTGGCAGCTGCGGCAGCCGGAGCAGCCGAGGGCGGCAGCGGCGTGCGAGCGCCGCCAACCAGGAACGCATGGAGGTCGCTCGTGAAGCTCGCGAGCTCTTCCTGAATTTCCTTGTTGCGACGGATCAGCCAGTTGTAACCCATCACCGCCGGCACCGCGACCGCGAGACCGATAGCAGTCATGATGAGCGCCTCACCGACCGGGCCTGCGACCTTGTCGATGCTCGCCTGACCCGAAACGCCGATCGCGACGAGAGCGTGGTAGATGCCCCACACCGTGCCGAACAAACCGACGAACGGAGCGGTCGATCCCACAGTGGCAAGCCACGGCAGACCACCGGTTAGGTTCATGTTGATACCCTCGATCGAGCGCTGCAGCGACAGCGTCATCCACTCGTGGAGATCAACACGCTCGTTGAAACGACCTTCGTGGTGCTGGCGAGCACGCACGCCATCCTCGGCGATCGAGCGGAAGGTGTCGCCCTTCGGCAGACGATCGACAGCTTCGTTGACCGAACCTGCCGTCCAAAACTTCTGCTCGGCCAGCTTGGCCGACGCCAAGAGCTTACGCTGGTCGATGAACTTCATGAGGATGACGTACCAAGACGTCAGCGACATGATGACCATGATGATGAGAGTGCCCTTGGCGACGAAATCTCCCTGTTCCCAGAGAGCTCCGAGGCCGTACGGGTTCTCGACTACTGCGGTGGCTACTTCGTTTTCCATGATTTCCTCAGCGGGTGAACTCTTTACTTGATCTCAAACTTGACACGGAAGGACACGCAAGACTGCTCTTGCGGCTGACCGTTGGCGGTGCCCGGTTGATAACGACCAGCACGTGCCAACTTGACTGCACCTTCATCGAGACGCGGGAAGCCGGACGACTGGGCGATTTGCGGATCACCCGTCAACTTGCCCTTGGCGTCGACGCAAACACGCACCGTCGCCGAGCCCTGCTCCTCAGCGCGCTTGGAGGCGGCCGGGTAATAGTCTTCACTCGACGGCATACGACCGATCTTCGCGGGCGCCATCACGACACGCGGCGCAGGCGGCGCGACGACAGCCGGCGCGGGCTTGTCGGTGACGTTGCTGATCGCAGTGGTTTGCGTCTCCATCGGAATGTCGATGACGACATCCGGCGGCGGCACCTGAACCGGCGGGCGCTCCATCTGCGGAGGCGGCGGCGGTGGCGGCTTATCCTCCGGCTTGATCTCTTCGATGATGTCGGTGACGAGAGGCGGCGCAACCACCTCCACGACCTTGCGTGCGAGGCCACTGACGAGCCCGTACACCAACAGCAAATGGAATCCGATGATGGCCCCGAATACGGCCATACGGCGTGAGTTGTTCTGTTCTACGTAGCGGGCCATGTTCTCTCGTGGTCGCTATTCAATGGTTGCGAAACTGCGGGTCGCAAAACTAACCGTCTTCTCGACCCCGCGCAACCGTCGACTCCCGTCCGGCACCCACCTCTCGGGCACGCACCAACCGGGAGAACCCACACTCCGTGCACATCGGAAAACAGCCTCTTCACTAGACGCCGTTTTCTTCAGTGGGCGGAATGGGCTGGGGGTGTCTCGGAACTTCCCTGCTCCCGGTATAACCCGCCGTGAAGCAGGCATAACCAGCACCAGTGCAATCCCTTGCATACCCCCTAACCGAGGCCAACTGTAACCGCGGTAGTCGCGACTGACAACCCACTTTCACCGAAACTTCATTTCGTGTTGTGCAATCAATCGGTGACAGCCCCCTCGGATGCGCTGCTAACCGAACGCGCGTATTTCGCGAGTACTCCCGTCGTGGTGTACGGCTTCGGTGCTTTCCATGCGTTCGCACGCGCCTTCATCTCGCGCGCACTGACATCCAGATCGATGCGGCGCTTCAAGGCATCGATGCGAATTCGATCGCCGTTGCGAATGAGTGCAATCGGCCCGCCGTTAGCTGCTTCCGGAGAAATATGTCCGACGACAAAACCGTGGCTACCACCGGAGAAACGACCATCTGTGATTAAAGCCACTTTATCGCCAAGCCCCAAGCCCATGATCGCGCCTGTCGGACTCAGCATCTCGCGCATACCGGGGCCGCCGCGAGGACCCTCGTAACGAATGACAACGACATCACCGGCTTTGACCTTGCCTGCGAGAATCGCAGCGGTGGCTTTTTCTTCGCCGTCAAAAACACGAGCGCGCCCTTCGAACGCAAGACCTTCCTTACCCGAAATCTTGGCAACGGCACCCTCCGGCGCTACGCCGCCGTACATGACGACAAGATGACTGTCGGCCTTGATCGGCGCAGAGAACGGCTGGATGATTTTTTGATCCTGCGGATAATCACGAACGTGCCGCAGGTTTTCCGCCATCGTCTTGCCTGTCACCGTCAGACAATCGCCATGTAACAAGCCGCGATCGAGCAATCGCTTCATCAATGGCTGGATGCCACCGATTGCGATTAATTCCGACATTGCATATTTCCCGCTCGGTCGCAGATCGGCGAGCACCGGAACACGCTTGCCGATTCGCGTGAAGTCATCGAGTGTCAACTTCACTTGCGCTGCTCGCGCGATGGCAAGCATATGCAGCACCGCATTGGTTGAGCCACCGAGCGCGATCGTGACGGTGATGGCGTTCTCGAATGCCTTGCGGGTCATGATTTGTCTGGGCGTGATGCCGGCGTTGACGAGCGCGACCACCGCCTCACCTGCCCTGCGGCAATCAACGAGCTTGTTCGGGCTGATCGCATCTTGTGCCGAGCTGTCGGGTAAGGACATGCCGAGAGCTTCCATGGCCGATGCCATCGTGTTGGCGGTGTACATGCCACCGCAACTGCCAGGACCTGGAATCGCGGTGCGCTCGACTTCGAGCAGCTCGCGGTCACTGACCTTGCCGGCCGCATGCCCGCCGACCGCTTCGAATACCGACACGATGTCACGACGCTTGGCACCCGGGCGGATCGTACCGCCGTAAACGAAGACGGCTGGACGATCGAGGCGCGCGAGCGCGATCGCGCACCCCGGCATGTTCTTGTCGCAGCCACCAATCGCGACGATACCGTCAAAGCCCTCGGCACCCGCTACGGTTTCGATGGAGTCGGCGATCACTTCGCGAGAAACCAACGAGTAGCGCATACCCGGCGAGCCCATCGAAATGCCATCGGACACCGTGATGGTGTTGAACAGCACACCCTTGCCGCCCGCGACGTTGGCGCCCGCCTCGGCCTCTTTGGCCAGATCGTTGATGTGCATGTTGCAGGGCGTGAGATTCGCCCAGGTCGAGGCGATACCAATCTGCGGCTTCTTGAAGTCTGCGTCCTTGAAACCGACGGCGCGCAACATCGCACGGGACGGCGTTTGCTTTGGGCCATCCACGACCAGACGCGACCAACGACGCGGATCGTTCTTGGCTTGGGAAGCGCGGGGATTCGAGGAACGCTTGCGGTTCATGAGAGCCTCAAAGATAAGATGTGGGGGTTAATTGGCTTACGGTTAGCGAGACGAATACATCTAGGATCAGCCGAATCGCTCGGCGAGGTAACGATCCATTAGACGTAGCACCTGCGCGTCAGCACCGACCGGTCGGCCGGGTCGCTCGCGCGCATTCCAACCGTACAAATCGAAATGCACCCAAGGAGTGCTCGGCTCGATGAACCGACGCAAGAACAACGCGCCGAAGATCGCTCCCGAGAAACTGGAGCTCGACACGTTATTGATATCGGCGATGCGGCTCGTGAGCTCCTCGTCGTAGGAATCCCATAGTGGTAACGGCCAAACGGGATCGGCCTCTTGATCGCCGAGCGTCTGCAGGATTTGCGACAAAGCAGCATCATTACTGAATAGCGCCGGCAACTCCGGCCCCAAAGCAACGCGCGCCGCACCGGTCAGAGTGGCGAAATCGACCAACAAGTCGGGCCGATCGCTTTGTGCCTCGGTCAGCGCATCGGCGAGCACGAGCCTCCCCTCAGCGTCCGTATTGCCGATCTCAACCGTGAGTCCGCGGCGCGAGCGCAGGATATCGCCCGGACGAAAAGCGCGACCACCCACCGAGTTTTCAACCGCCGGAATCAGCACCCGAAGTCGTACGGGCGCGGCGCGCTCGATCAACGCCTTGGCAAGCCCGATCGCTACCGCAGCACCGCCCATGTCTTTCTTCATTAACAACATGGCGGCTGCGGGCTTTAGGTCGAGTCCGCCGGAGTCGAAGCAGACCCCCTTGCCAACCAAGGTGACCCGCGGATGACGCTCATTACCCCAGCGCAATTCGAGCATGCGCGGTGCACGGTCACTGGCCCGACCGACCGCATGGACGAGCGGATAGTTAGCCCCGAGCAGATCGTCGCCGACAATGCTGCGAAACTCGGCACCGTGCCGCGCGGCCAGATCGCGCATGACCGTTTCGAGTTCCGCCGGCCCGAGATCGTTGGCCGGGGTGTTGATGAGGTCGCGCGTCAGGTTGCAGGCCGCGGCGCGGCGTTCGGCTTGTTTGCTCGGATCGCCGACCGGGCTTTCCAGTTGGGCGCGAGAGCTGGTCGGCGTCGCGCGATAGCGTAGATAACGATAGTCGCCTAGCCGCCAACCGAGTTCACACTGGTAGCTCACGCGATCGGGAAGCACATCGGCGAAGTGGTAACGCCCTGCCGGTAGTTTGTCGGGCAGACCTGCGACGTGCCACCAACGCAGCTGATCAATCGACTCCAGTGCACCAAGGCCGAGCACGACCGCGGCAATCGGCTCACCGGCTTCGCTCGGCAAGAGCAGCACGCGATGACGCTCCGCATTGAAGCTCTGCGCGGACAACACAGCGCGCGCGGCAGCGCTCTGCGTCGCTGCAAATTGGGCGAGCGAGGACTCGGTGACGAGCCAAATCGGGCGGGAATTAGCGTTAGAGATGACCATGGGCAGGATGTTATCCCGATTGACACCCGAACCGTGGCTGTGATGACATTACGCCCATGATCCGCACTAATTTCTCGCTCCGCTTCTCGTCGGTTGCCGCTGGCAACGCGGTCGCGGCCGGGCTATTTCCGCTGCTAAGCCTAAGCAGCCGGTGCGGGTTGTCTGTCGGGGTCTGAAGCCCAAGGGCCAGATCCAGCGACCGAGGAGGATCAGACAAACCCCGCACCGGCCGATCGCCGATGCGGGGTTTTTTATTGTTCGTTCACGATTCAAGTGCAACCGGGAGTGATGTGATGAAGTTGTTTTCGCAGAAGGACGTCGATAAGAAAGCGCTGAAAGGCGCGCGCATTTGTGTGCTCGGCTACGGCAGTCAGGGTCGTGCGCATGCGCTCAACTTGAAGGACAGCGGTTACGACGTCGTTATCGGCGTTCGCAAAGGCGACAGCTGGAAGAAGGCTAAGAAAGATCGTCTGCCCGTCGCGCTGCCCGCCGATGCCGTCAAGGGTGCGGACCTCATCGCGATGCTCGCTCCCGATCTCGCACAGAAAGATCTTTACGAGTCCGTGGTCGCCAACATCAAGAAAGGCGCGACCCTGCTCTTCGCGCACGGTTTCAACATTCACTTCAAGCAGATCAAGCCGCGCAAGGATCTCGACGTCGTCTTGATCGCGCCGAAGGGACCCGGTGATCTCGTACGTCGTCAGTACGAGCAAGGCCGAGGCGTTCCGTCTCTCATCGCCGTTTTCCAAGACGCGTCGCGCAAGGGCTTCGCCAAGGCGCTCGCCTACGCGGATGGTATTGGCGGTACTCGCGGCGGCGTGTTGAAGACGACCTTCGCCGAGGAGACCGAGACGGATCTGTTCGGCGAGCAGGCCGTGCTCTGTGGTGGCGCAACCGAGCTCGTCGTCAAGGGCTTCGAGACGCTGGTCGAGGCTGGCTATCAACCCGAAGTGGCCTACTTCGAGTGCATGCACGAGCTGAAGCTCATCGTCGATCTGCTGCATGAAGGCGGCATCTGGAAGATGCACAAATTCATCAGCGAGACGGCCAAGTACGGCGACCTCACGCGCGGTCCGCGCGTGGTCAACGCCAAGACCAAGGCCGAGATGCGCAAGATTCTCAAAGAAATCCAACAGGGTAAGTTCGCCCGTCAATGGATTCGCGAGAACGCTACGGGCCGCAAGAAGTACGACAAGATGCTGAAGAACGACCTCAACCGTCCGATCGAGAAAGTGGGCTACGCGCTGCGCGCCCGCATGCCTTGGTTGGATCAAGGTCGTTAATTAGGAGAACCTGCCATGACATCGAACGCCGACCGGGTAATGATCTTCGACACCACGCTGCGCGATGGGGAGCAAGCCCCAGGTTGCAGCATGACGCAGCCGGAAAAGCTGCGCGTGGCGAAGGCGCTAGCCGACCTCGGCGTCGATGTCATTGAGGCCGGGTTCCCCGCCGCCTCGCCCGGCGACTGGGAGTCCGTTCACTCGGTCGCCCGCGAGGTCGAGGGGCCCATTATTTGCGGCCTCGCCCGCTGCACACGCGATGACATCGAAAAAGCCGCGCGTGCGCTGCGTCCAGCTCCCAAGCACCGTATCCACGTATTCCTCGCCACGAGTGCTATCCACCGGCAATACAAGCTCAACATGGCGAAAGAGGAAATTATTCGCAGCGCCGTCGAGGGCGTGAAAATCGCTCGCGAATACTGCGAAGACGTCGAGTTCTCCCCTGAGGACGCCTCGCGCACGGAGCTCGAGTTCCTCGCTCAGGTTGTCGAAGCGGTCATTGACGCGGGTGCCACGACCGTCAATATCCCGGACACCGTCGGTTATACGGTGCCGCACGAGTTCGCTGAACTTTTTCGGTATCTGCGCAAGAACGTCAGCAACATCGATCGCGCTCGCCTCTCCGTCCACTGCCATGACGATCTCGGTATGGCGGTCGCCAACAGCTTGATGGCCGTCGTTGCAGGCGCACGACAGATCGAGTGCACCATCAATGGCATCGGTGAGCGCGCGGGTAATTGCTCGCTCGAAGAAGTGGTGATGGCATTGCGTACTCGCGAAACGTTCTTCAATGCCCGAACCCACATCCAGTCGCAGAAGCTCTACCCTGCTTCTCGTCTTGTCTCGAGCATTACCGGAATGCCGATCCCGCGTAACAAAGCGATCGTTGGCGAAAACGCTTTCGCGCACGAATCGGGGATTCACCAGCATGGCATGCTCAAGCACGCGAGTACGTACGAGATCATGCGCCCGCAGGATGTCGGTCTCAGCCGCTCGGCTCTCGTACTCGGCAAGCATAGCGGCCGTCACGCCTTGCGTGAGCGCATCAAAGAACTCGGCTTTGATATCGACGAGGCGGAATTCGCGCGAGTCTTCGAAGAGTTCAAGGCGCTCGCAGACAAGAAAAAGGAATTATTCGATGGCGATATCGAAGCGCTGGTTTTGAAGGCCGAAGGCCAGGACCAGGGCCCATGGTCGCTTGAGAGCTTGAGCACCGCGTCCGGTTTGCAAAATGCAACGGCCACGGTGAGCCTGCGTCATCAAGACGGTCGCTGTATCGAACGCAGCTCCAGCGGCGATGGCCCTGTCGATGCGGCTTTCAAGGCGATCGAGGACATCACGGGCATCAACCCCTCGTTGCAGAAATTCGAGCTGCGCAGCCTCTCTGAGGGTGAGGATGCCCAGGGCGAGGCCATCGTGTACGTCAACTTTCAGGATCGAAGCTACCGAGGCTCCAGTGCGACAACCGATATCGTCGAATCGGCCACCCGTGCGTTCCTCGAAGTGATCAATCGCATCGAGTTGTCACAGAAGGCGCAGGCCGCTTAACCCGCGCACTCGCGAAACAGATACCCCACTCCTTTCACCTTATTGCAGAAGAAGTCCATGTCCGCTCCGAAAACCCTGTTCGAGAAAGTCTGGGCCGCACACGAAGTAGTGCCTCAGACGGCTGATACACCCGCTGTCATATTCATCGACCTGCACCTCACCCACGAGGTCACCTCGCCGCAGGCGTTCTCCGTGCTCAAATCGCGCGGTCTCAAGCTTCGTCGTCCGGATCTGACACTGGCGACGATGGATCACGCGACACCGACCCGAACCGAACAGGTGTTCGGTGGTGCGCCGATTTCGATCGAATCAGCGGCCAAGCAAATCCGGCAGCTGGAGGTGAATTGCGCTGAGTTCGGCGTAGAACTGCTTGGTCTGCAGGACGCGCGCCGCGGCATCGTGCACATCATCGGCCCCGAGCTGGGCGTGACACAGCCCGGCAAGACCATCGTCTGCGGCGACAGTCACACCTCCACGCACGGCGCTTTTGGCGCGCTCGCCTTCGGCATTGGCACGACGGAAGTCGGGCACGTGATGGCAACGCAATGCCTGTTGCAGAAGAAGCCGAAGACTTTTGCCGTCAATGTCTCCGGAAGACTACGCCCCGGCGTCACCCCGAAAGATTTGATCCTCGCTATCATCGGCAAGGTCGGCGTCTCGGGCGGCACCGGCTACGTATTCGAATATCGCGGCGAAGCAATTCGCGCGATGGACATGGAGCAGCGCATGACCGTCTGCAACATGTCCATTGAAGCGGGTGCGCGCGCCGGCATGATCGCGCCGGACGAGGTCACTTTTGCTTATCTCAAAGATAAACCGCGCTCGCCCAAAGGTGCTGCGTGGGATGAGGCAGTGGCTTACTGGCGCACATTGGCGACCGATGAAGGCGCGACCTTTGACAAAACCATCGAGATCGATGCCTCCGCGCTCGAGCCCATGATCACCTACGGGACCAATCCGGGCATGGTGGTTCCGATCTCGGGACAGGTCCCAGACCGTCGTGGCGATGCCGTGTTCGATGCAGCGATGAAATACATGGGGCTGACCCCGGGCGCGCCGATCACCGACGCGCCGGTCAACGTGGTGTTCATCGGCAGCTGCACCAATGGGCGCCTCGGCGATCTTCAGGCTGCGGCGAAGGTGTTAAAGGGCCAACGCGTCGCCCCTGGCGTGCAAATGCTCGTCGTGCCGGGATCCCAAGAGGTCAAACGCGAGGCTGAAGAGCTGGGTCTGCACGAGATATTCAAACAAGCTGGCGCCGAATGGCGCGAATCAGGTTGCTCGATGTGTCTCGGCATGAACGGCGACACCGTTGCCAAGGGTGAGTATGCCGTCAGCACCAGCAATCGCAATTTCGAAGGTCGCCAAGGTATCGGCGCTCGCACTTTGCTAGCGAGCCCCGAAACTGCGGCGGCATCGGCCATTCGCGGTCGTGTCACCGACCCGCGTGAGTTCATCATCTGAGGCCCACCATGGATCCGATCACCGTTATTCGCTCACGCACGGTCGTGATGCCCTCCACCAATATCGATACCGACCAGATCGTACCGGCTCGTTTTTTGACGACGACTACGAAGGAAGGCCTAGGTAAACAGCTCTTTGCCGACTGGCGCTACGATGCCGCAGGGCAACCGAAGCCGGATTTCATTCTCAATCGCCCTGAAGCGGCTGGATGTCGCGTCCTCGTTGCGGGGCGCAACATCGGCTGCGGTTCGTCGCGTGAACATGCGCCGTGGGCGTTGGTCGACTTCGGCTTTCAGGCTGTGATCAGCACCGAGATCGCCGATATCTTTCGCAATAATTCTTTGAAGAACGGACTGCTGCCGATCATCGTGGATGAGGCAACGCACGCTTGGTTGCTCGCTAACTCGGGTGTCGAGGTCGAAATCGATCTGACAACGTCCTCGTTGAAGCTTGCCGACGGTCGCAGCGTGACGTTCCCGATCGATGGCTTCGCCCGCTATTGCTTGACGAATGGCGTCGATGAGCTCGGCTTCCTGCTCTCGAAGGATGCCGAGATCAAGCGCTACGAGGCGAGTCGCCGCGCATGAAGGCGCATATCGCCGTGCTCGGGGGCGACGGAATCGGTCCTGAGGTCATTGCCGAGGCCTTGCGCGTGCTGCGTGCGGTGGCTGTGCAGCATCAACACGAGTTCGTGCTTCAGGAGTTGCCCTTCGGTGGTGTCGCCATCGACCAATTCGGCGACGGCTTGCCCGAACACACCATCCAAGGCTGTCTCGCGTCCGACGGCGTATTGCTCGGCGCCATCGGTGGACCGAAGTGGGGCCCTAATGCGCCAGTCCGCCCTGAATCGGCCCTGCTCCGTTTGCGCGCAGAGCTTGGGGTCTATGCGAACCTTCGCCCGATCAAGGTACACCCGACGTTGCGGGCGGCCTCGCCGATCAAACCTGAGATCATCGATGGTGTGAACCTGCTCTTCGTTCGGGAACTCACCGGTGGCATCTACTTTGGCAAAAAGTGGCGTGAGGGTGATCGCGCCGTCGACGAGTGTGCCTACACGGTCGGCGAGATCGAGCGCGTCACACGCATGGCGGGCCGGCTCGCCGTTCGCCGACGCAGCAAGATTACTCAAATCGATAAATCCAACGTGCTCGAAACGTCGCGTCTTTGGCGCAACGTGAGTGAGCGTGTCATCCGCGAAGAGTTCCCGTCGGTCAACATCGATCACATGCTGGTCGACTCGGCGGCCATGCAACTGATCCGTAATCCGCGCGACTTCGACGTGATTCTCACGGAGAACTTGTTTGGCGACGTGCTCACCGATGAGGGCGCGATGCTGGCGGGTTCTTTGGGTGTGTTGCCTTCGGCCGCGTTGGGTGATGGCAAGCGTGGCCTCTACGAGCCAATCCATGGGTCGGCACCCGATATCGCAGGCAAAGGCATCGCCAACCCGATCGGCACGATCATGAGTGCGGCGATGTTGCTGCGGCATTCGCTGGGCTTGGACGCCGAGGCCGTGGCGATCGAGAAGGCAGTTGGCCGCGCTCTCGATGCCGGCGCACGCACGGCCGACATCGCAACGCCAGGTAGCAAACCCCTCTCGACGAGCGAGATGGGCGATGCGGTACTCGCAGCGCTCGTCTAGCGCAGTGGGCTAGAGTGCCTTTAGCGCCTGCGCGAGATCCTCACGCAGGTCGTTGACCGCCTCGATACCAACCGACAAGCGCAGCAGTCCATCGGTTAAGCCCGCTGCAGCGCGCGCCGCCGGATCCATGGCCGCGTGCGTCATCGTGGCCGGATGTGCCACGAGACTCTCGACGCCGCCGAGCGATTCAGCGAGAGAAAATAACTGAAGCTCACCGACAAATTTCTCGACGGCGGGCAAGCCGCCAACCAACTCGATGGTCACGATGGCGCCGAAACCATTCTGCTGCGCTCGCGCCGTCGCATGCTGGGGATGATCGACCAAGCCGGGATACAGCACGCGGCCGACGCCCGGCTGAGTCTTGAGCCAACTCGCGAGCTCATTGGCATTCTGCTCGTGTATCGCCATGCGTGCGTGCAGGGTTCGCAGACCGCGCAGCACGAGAAAGCTGTCGAACGCCGTGCCCGTCATGCCGAGCGCATTGGCCCACCAGGCGAGCTGGGTTGCATCCTCCGGCGTCGCGGCAACGACCGCACCGGAGATCACATCGCTGTGCCCGTTCAGGTATTTCGTCATCGAGTGCACGACGAGATCGGCGCCGAGCGACAAGGGCTGCTGCAGCACTGGCGAGAGGAAGGTGTTGTCGACGGCAACTTTCGCGCCGGCTGCATGCGCGACACGCGCGACGTCTCGAATGTCCGTGATACGCAGTAACGGGTTACTTGGCGATTCCACCCAAACCAAATCCGCGGGCGTGCTGAGCGCGGAACGCCAAGCGCTGTCATTACCGAAGTCGACGAACTCGACACGAAAATCTCCGCGTCGCTGCCACGCCGAGAAAAGTCGGAACGTGCCGCCATAACAATCGTGCGGCACGACGATACGGGCGCCTTGTTTCAGGATTTGCCCCACCAAGGCGATCGCACCCATCCCCGACCCCGTTACGACGGCGCCGGCGCCTCCTTCTAGATCAGCGACGGCTTCGGCTAAAAGATCGCGCGTCGGATTTCCGGAGCGCGAGTAATCGTAGCGACCTTTCACGCCGAAGCTGGGAAACGCGAAGGTGGAGCTCAGGTGGATCGGCGGGACAACCGCACCGGTGGTCGGATCGGATTCGAGCCCAGCTCGAACGGCGCGGGTTCGCGGATCATTGGCGGCTTGCGTCTTGCGATTCATGATTACCTTAAACTTTGCTCAAAAAATGGCCGAAGTTGCTGCGCTTCTTTCAAAAACGCATCGTGCCCGAAAATCGAGTGTATTTGCGTCAATCGACACTGCGGCAGCGACGCGGCGAGCTGTTGCATATCCGCAAGGGGGACGAGCTGGTCCGAGTCCACGGCTAGTGCCGACACCGGTACCGAAATTTGCCGGGGATCGACCCGATGCAAGTCGATGGATTCCGACAAGGCGACAAAGCTACCTGCCGCGTAGCGTACGGCGTACTGTTCACCACGAGCCATCAAATATTCTTCCACCGGGAAAACGGCGCCTTCCGGGTTATGACGGGCTTCCCCATCGAAACGCTGCAGGAATTCCTCCGGTGTTCGGTAGGTCGACATCGCAAGAGCACGCGCGAGCGCGAGGGCGGATCGCGTATCCCCGAGTCGATCACCGAGCCGAACGATACGACGCTGTACGCTGCGCCATGCGGTAGCCATCGGATGAGTGCGATGTGCCGCACTCAGCACGATCAGGCGTTGCAGCCGCTGCGGGTAGCGATCGGCGAAAGCAAGACCCACCATACCGCCGTACGAGGCGCCAACGAAGGCATGGATCGACTGGATCTCGAGATGACGCAGAACGAGGTGTAGCAACTCGGCCTGGTCGAACGTGGAAACACTCGGAAAGGCTAACGAGTCTTTCGGACCTGTCGTGTCGCCACTGCCTCCGAGATAGTCGAAGGAGAGAATCTGGTATCGATCTGTCGGGATCGGCGCGCCCGGCCCGACGACCGTACTCCACCAACCGGCGGCTGCGTCGCGTTGATCGCAAACAACTCGATGCGCAGAGATGCCGCCGAGCGCGACAACCACCGGGTGCACTGGGTCACCCTCGCAGCGCCAAGCGATATCTAGCGATGCGATTTGGCCGCCGTGGTGCAAACAGAACGGTTTGCCTAACGACAAAACTCCTTCACGGACGTTACGGGCGATCTGGGACGACATGTTCGAGTGGTGTTCCGAGTTGCCATGGCTCACACCGATCAACCCGCTCGACGAGTGCCCGCGCGCGGCGGGGACCGACAGCCATCTCCTCGCGGAGCCATGTCGGCACTCATCTGACCGCAGTATTGTGCTGCGGCAGGAGTTGGCACCTTCACGGTGTGGTTGGCACCGTTGGTTGCCCCGGCTTCGTCGGGCCTGTCCCTCTGCCGGTCTCGATGAGGCGGCGGATGGTAAGTGTCGGACCGGACAGGCGTCAAGTTGCACCTTGAGCTTGCGACCATTTTGTACTATCGTACTAGCACGTTAATACATTCAAACGGTCCCCATGAAGCCCCACCCCACGGTCTCGCCTCGCCAAGAGGCCCGCGCCGAGAAGCACCTCTATCAGGCGATTTTGACCCTCAAGTCGGTCGAGGAGTGCCGCGCGTTCTTTCGCGACCTATGCACTCCCGCTGAGCTCGAGGCGATGTCGGATCGCTGGGCCGTTGTCGAGTGGCTAGAGCGCGGCGTTCCCTACCGAGAGATTCACAAACACACGGGTGTCAGTGTGACCACCATCGCGCGCGTCGCGCGCTACGTCGGCGACGGCAACGGCGGCTACGAGCTTGCCCGTCAACGCTTGCAGGAGAATCGATGATGTCCGCCGCTGACCCCAATCGTTTGAAGCTCGCTGTGCAGAAATCCGGCCGCTTGACAGAACATTCGACCGACCTCTTGGTTCGATGCGGGCTCAAATTCTCGCGCGGCAAGGATCAACTTGTCGGCTTTGGCGAGAACATGCCGCTCGATCTGCTCTTTGTCCGCGACGACGATATTCCAGACTTGGTCGAAGAAGACGTCTGCGACTTAGGTCTGGTCGGGCTCAACGTGCTCGAGGAGAAGCGCCTCGAGTGGATCGCGCGCGGACACGAGCCCAAGTTCACCATCTTGCGTCCACTCGACTTCGGGCGTTGTCGGCTTGCCATCGCCATACCCGAGGAGATGGCCTGGACTGGGGCCGCCTCGTTGCAAGGTAAGCGTATCGCGACGACCTACCCCTATGTGCTCGGGCGATTCTTGCGCGAGAGAGGCATCGAGGCCGATATCGTGACGCTCTCCGGAGCCGTGGAAATTGCACCGCGTTTGGGACGCGCCGATGCGATCTGTGATCTCGTTTCAACGGGGTCGACATTGCTCGCCAATCGGCTGCGCGAAGTGGAAACCGTGCTCGAGAGTCAGGTTGTCTTGATCCGAACACCCGTTGCCATCGATCCCATCAAGACCGAATGGGTTGAGCGTTTGCTGATGCGTATCGATGGCGTGCAACAAGTCCGCGAAAGCAAATACATCATGCTGCATGCACCGCGCAGCGCATTGCCGGCGATTCGCCAGCTGCTGCCTGGCAGCGAATCACCGACCATCATTCCGCTTGAGGGGCATCCGGATCGCGTCGCCGTGCACGCGGTATGCCGTGAAAATGTGTTCTGGGAAACGCTGGAGAGCCTGAAAGCGGCTGGTGCCAGTGCCTTGCTCGTGTTACCGGTCGAGAAGATGCTCGCATGATGTTACCGATTCTCGATTACGCCGCACTCGACGCCGCCGCTCGGCGTGACGCTTTGTCGCGCCCAGCAGTGGCCGAACGTGCGCAACTGGTTTCACTCGTTCGCGAGACGGTGGCTCGAGTGCGTGCAGAGGGCGATTCGGCGGTGCTCGACTACGCACGACGTTTCGATGGTGGCGAGCCGGAATCACTGCGCGTGTCCGTCGATGATCTCGATTCGGCGTTGCAGTCTCTAGCCCCGATCGAACGACACGCGCTGGAGCGCGCGATCGACAACGTGCGGCGTTTCCACGCAGCACAGTTACCAGCGCCGCTATCGGTCGAGACCTCGCCCGGCGTTCGATGTGAGCGCATCACCCGACCGATCGATTCGGTAGGACTTTATGTGCCAGGTGGGTCTGCGCCCCTGCCCTCCGCCCTGATCATGTCGGCCGTGCCAGCTGAACTCGCTGGCTGCCCGCGCCGGGTACTTTGCACTCCCGCGGCTCGCGGTCAGCCGATACACCGTTCAATACTCGCGACGGCGCGTCTCCTTGGAATCACTGAAGTATTCGCCGCAGGCGGCGCGCAAGCCATTGCTGCAATGGCGTATGGCACGCAGACAATTCCCAAGGTCGACAAGATCGTGGGCCCTGGTTCCGCCTGGGTAACGGCAGCTAAACAAATCGTGGCCGAAGACGCCGCGGGTGCAGCACTCGATCTGCCCGCGGGTCCCTCCGAGGTGTTGGTCATCGCCGACGACGCAGCAAATCCCGCGTTCGTTGCGGCAGACCTGCTTGCGCAAGCTGAGCACGATCCGCTGTCGCAGGCGATTCTACTCACCACATCCAGAGAATTGGCCGAAGCGGTCCGAACGAGTGCACTGGCACAGCTTCCGAAGCTCTCGCGTCGCGACATTCTCGATCAGTCGCTGCAGCGTAGCCGATTAATCGTGGTGAGCGATCTTGCGACGGCATTACGCATCTCGAACGATTACGCACCGGAGCACCTGATATTGCAGTTGCGTGACGCGCGTCAGCATCTACCGGCCATCACCTCTGCAGGCTCGATTTTCTTGGGCGCTTGGAGTCCAGAACCAATGGGCGATTACTGCTCGGGCACCAACCATGTTCTGCCGACTTACGGTTACGCGCGCGCGTACAGCGGTCTGTCGGTACACGACTTCCTCAAGCGCATCACCGTGCAGGAGCTGACGCCCGATGGTCTGCGCGGCCTCGGCCCAACGGCCAGCGTGCTTGCGGGTATCGAAGGTCTCGATGCGCACGCACTCGCCGTCGATTTACGTTTGGCGGCTCTATGATCACGAGCGAGATCGATGCCGTGTTGTCACTGGCGCGCGAGGATATTCGCGCGTTGAAAGCCTACGAACACGCGCAGTGGCGACCAGAGCTCGAGCGCCTGCATGCCAACGAGTCGCCGTGGCCGCCACTCTCGTCCAACGATGGCCTCGCCCGTCATCACTACCCCGAACCGCAACCCGCCGAACTAGTCGCGGCGATGGCGAAATACTATGGCGTCGCCGCCGATCAGGTGTTGGTCGGGCGTGGTAGCGACGAAGGCATCGACCTTCTCACGCGAGCGTTCTGTCGCGCTGAGCAAGATTCGGTCGTCGTCTGCCCGCCGACTTTCGGCATGTACGCCGTCGCTGCCGCGATTCAGGGTGCGCGCACCGTCTCGATCCCCTTACGAGAGAACTTTCAGCTCGATGTCACGGCGATCGTCACCGCTCTGCAGGCGCCGAGCTCGCGCTCGCCAAAGTTGGTCTGGGTCTGCTCGCCGAACAATCCGACCGGCAATAGTCTCGGGCGCTCGGACATTCAAGAAGTCATCGACGCTGCGCGGGGGCGAGCCATCGTGATCGTCGATGAGGCCTATGCCGAGTTCGCCAAAGAACCATCGTGGATCGCATCGCTTCCCCATAACCCGCATCTTGTCGTGCTTCGAACGCTCTCGAAAGCGCATGGTCTTGCCGGCTTGCGCATTGGCGCGATAATCGCCCATCAAGGCGTGATCCAACTACTGCGCAAGATCATTCCACCCTATGCATTGCCTTGCGACAGTGCAAACTTAGGCACGATAGCCATGCAACCGCCGGCGCTTGCCATCACTCGTGAGCGTATCGAGTTGTTGCTGCGTGAGCGCGAGCGACTCGGCACAGCCTTGTCGAGCAGCCCACTACTGACCCGCATCTGGCCGAGCGAGGCGAACTTTCTTCTGGTCGAAGCGCGAGATGGTAAAGCCGTACTCGACCGACTGGCTGCCGTTGGTCTTATCGTGCGTGATTTTAGGGGCAAGAGCGGCCTCGGCGAGGCGATCCGAATCACGATCGGCACGCCGGCACAAAACGATCGAATCATCCGGAGTTTGTCATGAAGGTCTTGTTCGTCGATCGCGACGGAACCTTGATCGAAGAGCCATCCGATGAGCAGGTGGACTCGCTCGAGAAAATCCGTTTTCTACCGGGCGTTTTCGCAGCCCTCACTGAATTGCAGGCGGCCGGCTTTCGCCTTGCGATGGTGACCAACCAGGATGGTCTCGGTACGGACTCCTTCCCAACGGAGCACTTCGAACTTCCGCAACGATTCATTCTTGACGCTTTCGCGAGTCAAGGCATCACTTTCGATGCGATCTTCATCTGCCCTCACAAGAAGTCGGATGGCTGCGATTGTCGAAAACCCTCCACGAAGCTTGTCGATCAGTGGGTGCGTGAAAAAGGTGTCGATCTGCGTCAGAGCGCCATGATCGGTGATCGGCAAACCGATCTCGACTTTGCCAACAACCTCGGCATCCGAGGCTTGAAGGTACTTGCGAGAGGTGAGACCGCTTACAGTTGGCCCGCCATCGTCAAAGAACTCACGGCGCGGCGTGCCACTGCCCATAGAAAGACGCGCGAGACCGACATTCTCGTCAAGGTCGATCTCGATACCGAGGGACCGATCAGTGCCAAGACAGGCATCGGATTCTTTGATCACATGCTCGAGCAGCTTGCCAAGCATGGCGGATTTTCACTGCAATTGGAGTGTGTCGGCGATTTGCATATCGACGAACACCACACCATCGAGGATTGCGCAATCGCCCTCGGTGAAGCACTGAAGACCGCCCTTGGCGACAAGCGTGGCCTACACCGTTATGGCTTCCTCTTGCCCATGGACGAGGCGCGAGCGCAGATCGCAATTGATCTATCGGGCCGCGCTTTCTCGGTGTTTGAGGGACGTTTCGGTCGCGAGCAAGTCGGGACGATGCCGACGGAACTCGTGCCGCACTTTTTCCGCTCGCTCGCCGATAGTGTCGGCGCGGCGATTCATGTGTCCGTGGTTGGTGATAACACGCACCATATGATCGAGGCGTGCTTCAAGGGAGTCGGTCGCGCACTGCGCGAGGCGCTCCGGCGGGAGGGACATGATCTGCCCTCGACCAAGGGCACGCTCTGAGTGGCAACATGAGCATCGTCGTCATCGATTCTGGCGGGGCTAACCTCGCCTCTTTGCAATATGCGCTGCAGCGCCTTGGGGCGGACGTGACCGTGAGTCTCGATCCCACCGTCATCCAACAGGCCGATCGCGTATTGCTGCCCGGTGTCGGCGCCGCCGGCGCTGCGATGCAGCGGTTACGATCCGCAGGTCTCGTCTCTATCTTGCGTGATCTGCAGAAACCATTGCTCGGCATCTGCCTCGGCATGCAGTTGCTCTTCGAACACTCGGCCGAAGACGACACGGAAACACTCGGCTTGATGACGGGCCGTGTAGAGAGGCTCCCTGCATCGCCCGACTTGCCCGCGCCACACATGGGTTGGAATACTTTGACTACACTGCGTGCCGAGCCGCTACTTGCGGGGCTGCAGCCGACCGATCGCTGCTATTTCGTACACGGTTACTTTGCATCCGGTCGACTACCCGAGGTCGTCGCCACGAGCGAATACGGTCAATCGATTGCTGCCGTGGTGCGACGAAACCACGTCGCCGGCGTTCAGTTCCATCCCGAGCGATCTGGCATCGTCGGCGCCGCCATTTTGCGCAACTTTCTGAACTCATGAGTCCGAGTACGACATGTTGTTGATTCCCTCCATCGATGTCCGCGGCGGTCACTGTGTGCGATTGTTCAAGGGTGACTTTTCGGCCGAGACGATCTACGCAAATTCGCCGCTCGAGATAGCGCAAAATTATGCTAGTCGCGGCGCACGTTGGTTGCACCTCGTCGATTTAGATGGCGCTCGCGATGGCGAGCTCACCAATCGGTCTGCGCTGACCCAAATGGCAGGTGTTGCCGGTCTTTCCGTACAAGTGGGTGGTGGCGTTCGCCAACGTGCCACCGTTGACGAGTTGCTGTCACTCGGAGTGGCGCGCGTCGTCGTGGGAAGTGCCGCCGTTGAGCAACCCGATGAAGTTGCCGCCTGGTTGCGCGCCTATGGTCCCGAGCGAGTGTGCCTCGCCTTCGATGTACGCCTCGACAGCACAGGTCTGCCGCAACTGCAGACTCGAGGATGGCGCGAAGCGACGACCGTCAGTCTCGTTGAGGCGGTAGAGCGCTTCGAGCAGCACGGGCTTCAACACGTCTTGTGCACCGACATCGACCGCGATGGTGCTCTCGCCGGACCTAATGTCGAACTCTACCGACAATGTGCAGCTCGTTTTCCGACGATCTCCTGGCAGGCCTCGGGTGGTGTGCGCGACAGCGCCGATCTGCAGGCGCTACATGACGCCGGCGCTGCCGCGGCCATTAGTGGCAAAGCCCTGCTCGAAGGTCGTATCGACGCAGACCAAATGCGCCAATGGTTGAAGGGCTGAGCATGCTCGCCAAACGCATCATTCCCTGTCTCGACGTCCGCGACGGCCAAGTCGTCAAGGGAGTGCGATTTCGTGACCATCGAATCGTTGGTGACATCCTGGAGCTCGCCACGCGTTATCGCGACGCGGGTGCCGATGAGCTCGTGTTCTACGACATCACGGCGAGCCCCGAAGGTCGTTCGGTCGATCGCAGCTGGGTCGAGCGCATTGCCCGCGTACTCGACATCCCATTCTGCGTCGCGGGTGGCATTCGCAGCGTTGGCGACGCCGAGGCCATTCTGAACGCCGGCGCCGAGAAGGTCTCGATCAACTCGCCCGCACTCGAGAACCCCGCACTGATCGACGCTTTGGCGCGCCGCTTTGGCTCCCAGTGCGTTGTCGTTGGCATCGATAGCGAAACCACCACTGAGGGCTACCGCGTCCATCGCTACACCGGTGATCCGAATCGCGCCGGTGACGCGGGCAAAGACACGCTGAGTTGGCTGCGCGAGGCGCAGGATCGCGGCGCGGGCGAAATCGTGCTCAATTGCATGGCGAGTGACGGCGTACGTCGGGGTTATGACCTCACTCAACTAAAGTCGATACGCGCCAAATGCCGTGTGCCGCTCGTCGCCTCCGGTGGCGCTGGCAGCGTGGCGCATTTTGTCGATGTATTTCGCCAAGCTAGAGTCGATGCCGCACTGGCCGCTAGCGTTTTTCACAGTGGCGAGATCGCGATTCCCGATTTGAAAAAAGCCCTGCAGCTTGCAGAGATAGAGGTGCGGTTATGACCTTGCAAGAGAACCACATCGACTCCTTGAAGTTTGATGCCGCTGGGCTCATCACGACCGTCGTTCAGCACGCGCACAGCGGTGAGGTATTGATGGTCGCGTGGATGAATCGCGATGCGCTCGCGCTCACTTTGCAGCGACAGCGACTCGTCTTCTGGAGTCGGAGCCGCCAACAATTGTGGGAAAAAGGCGAAACCTCGGGCAACACTTTGACGCTCGTCTCGCTCACCGCCGATTGCGATCACGACACCCTGCTCGCTCGTGCCTTGCCGGCTGGCCCGGTCTGTCATACCGGCAGCGCCACGTGCTTTGGTGAAGCAGGCTCTGGGGTTGGCTTTCTCGCGAACTTGCAGCACATCATCGCTCGGCGGGCGAGTGAATCACCCGAATCGAGCTACACCGCCAAGCTGCTGGCGGCCGGCACGCAGCGCGTGGCGCAAAAGGTCGGAGAAGAGGGCGTGGAGCTCGCGCTTGCTGCAACGACGAACGACCGTCAAAAAATCATCGACGAATCAGCCGATCTTTTCTATCACACACTTGTGCTGCTTCGAGCCAAAGACGTGAGCCTTGAAGAGGTTACGGCTCGCCTCGCAGAGCGACATCAGCGCAGCAACAACTCCTCGGCTGCTGAACGCAAGTTGTAGTTCGACGCCATCGAAGCACCATAAGCGCCCGCGGTGGCGATTAGCAGCACGTCGCCCTCGCCGGTGGACGCGGGCAATGCGCGATCATGACCGAGAACATCGCCGGTTTCGCAAATCGGTCCGACGACATCAAAGATTCCGTCGGTCGCCTCCGCGAGTCGCGAGAGATTGACGATATCGTGATGTGCGCCATAGAGCGCCGGGCGGATAAGCGAGTTCATACCCGTCGCAACGCCAACATAGCCCGCTGCGCCCTTCGTCTTGGTTTGGGTCACTTTGGCAAGCAGTACGCCCGCCTCGGCGACAACGTAGCGCCCGGGCTCCATCCATAATTCAACTCCCGCTTTCGTGGAGTCGATTGACCGTAGCGCAGCGTCGAGCCCCGCGATGTCGAAGGCTGGGCCGCCGTGGCGATCTGGCACACCGATGCCGCCGCCGATATCGATCACGCGCACCTGCGGGAAAATATCGCGCAGACTGAGCAATAAGCGTGTCGTGCGAACCCAGTTGTCGATATCGTGCACGCCGCTACCGGCATGGGCATGTAAGCCAACGACCGTCGCTCCTGCTAATTTGGCCGCCGCCGCAAAGCGCGATGCATCCTCCTGCGCCACACCAAACTTGGAGTGGATGCCACCCGTGCGCACGTGCTGATGGTGGCCACGACCGCTACCCGGATCGATCCGAACGAAAACGCGGCGCCCCTTGAACAACTCCGGCCAGTGCTCGAGCGGATGCAGGTTATCGAGCGTGACGTGTACGCCTCGATCCAAAGCGGCGGCGTATTCCTCTCGCGGTGCGAAGTTCGGGGTGAACAACACCTCCTCCGCCCGTAGTTCCGGAATAGCCTCAAAGGCGCGCTCGACCTCGCCAATCGATACGCATTCGATTTTGAGACCGCTCGAATGGATCACCCGCAACAGTTCAGGACTCGAGTTGGCCTTCATTGCGTAAGACACCCTGGATAGCGCCTTCATGCTTTGCAAACTGGCACAACGCTGCAGAACGGTCGCGACGTCATAGACGTATGCGCAATCGCGCGCCCGCATCAGCTCGAGCAGAGCCGATCGACGCACTTGCCACCACGGCTCGGCATTCGTCTCGCTCAATCGTCGGCCGCTACCGAACAACCGCTCCCAGGTCGGACCAATGACCGCGTCATCCCGTACCGGTCGAATCAAAAGTTCGTGCAGACCTTCGACGAGGCGATCGCCCTGATTTTCATCGACGACGAACGTGAGGTTCAGATCGTTAGCCGCTTGGCTCACGAGATGGATACGCTGCTCTTCAAAGAGCTCCAGCGCACCGCCCAACTGGTGCAGGATGCTCCGAATATTGCGTCCGACCACACTGACCGAGGCGCAGGGTCCGATCAGATCGGCCCGACAGAGCGGCTTCAGATCGGCCTGCAACTGCGCGAGTACCGCGTTATCGAGTGCATTGGCTTGCGGGTCGAGCGAGACCGTGACGTTAGTTTCGGAGGTCGACACCAGATCGACCGAAAGGCCGTGCTTCTTGAAGATCTGGAAGACGTCGGCCAGAAAGCCGACTTGGTGCCACATTCCCGGGCTCTCGAGCGAGACGAGCGTGATTCCTTTCTTGACGCAGATCGCCTTGACCTGCGCCGCATCGCTACCCGGTGTAGATGTAATACGCGTACCGCGCAGTTGTGGCACCTGGGTCGCATAGACGAAAAGCGGAATGCCGTACTGTCTGACCGGCAGCAAACAACGCGGGTGCAGCACTTTGGCACCCGCGGTGGCGATCTCTTGCGCTTCATCGTAGGTGAGCTCGAGCAGTTGACGTGCCGTCGGCATCGAACGCGGATTCGCGCTGAACATCCCGGGAACGTCGGTCCAGATCTCGAGCTGCTGCGCGGACAGTAACGCAGCAAAATACGCGCCTGAGGTATCCGAACCACCCCGACCCAACAACACGGTGTCACCCGCAGCATCACTGGCGATAAAGCCCTGCGTGATCACCACATCACCGGCTGCGGCAACTTTCGCGCTCGCTTCGGCGCTGGGCGCAAAGTCGCAGGTCGCTGATAGATAGCTCGCCTTGATGCTAGCCGCTTCGCGCTGCTCCGCTCGCAACACACTGCGTGCGTCGAGCCAAGCGGCCTCGACGCCTTGACTGCGCAAATAGCAGGCGCCGATCTCGGTCGCTAGCAACTCGCCCATGGCCATAACGCGCGCGCGCGCCTTTTCGGTCACTTCACGAATCAACGCGATACTGTCGATGAGGTGCGCCAGTTCGTTGAACCATGGCTCAAGCGCCTTTTCAACCTGCGGCGCAATACCCAGCGACAAGGCGAGTTCAGCGTGACGCTGGCGCAGTGCCGCAAGCGGCTCGAGGTGTTCACCGCGTAAGGCCGACTCAAGCAACTTTTCGAGACGATCGGTAACGCCGCTCAGCGCCGAGTGCACGATCAAAACACGTACACCGTTGCTACGACGCTGCTGGACGATCTCGCAGATGTGTCGCCAATTGGGCTCGGAGGAGACGCTGGTGCCTCCGAACTTCAACACGATCCAAGGGAGCGAGGTACCCATGGTTGACCGTGCCATCAAAGTTCGTCGTCGTAGACTTCGCGTAGATCCTTGGCGAGTTTCTTATCCGCCATGACTTCTTCAACCTTGCTCCAGGCCGCCTTGCCGCGTTTGCCCGCCACGGGTTTTGCACGACGTTCGACGCGGTCCAAAAACCGGTCGTAGTCGTTGTTGTCTTCCTGACTACTAACCTCGCCCAGCAGGTCTTCGTCGATTTCGAAGCTCTCGGTGTCGCGTTCGGACATCATCAATGCTCTCTTATCCTTAAGAATCAAGGAGTTAGAAACGACCTCCCCGGTCGGAGCCGAGCACTATAACGAAACCACGTCCGGGCGCAAGTTCAGCGTTTGCCCACGGCATCCCGCAACACGACCGGAGCGCCTCGGGATAGGCCGAGCGCATCGCAGGCGCGCCCTTCGGCAACCGCAATCTCGACGACACCGAACGAGTTAATGAGTGCGATCGGCTGCCCGGGTGCCACGTCACCGTAGGTTCGACGCAGGGGCAAGATCGATTGACCGATATGCACTCGCGGCTCCACCCAGCGCTCGAGCAGCGCCACTTCAATGTTCGTCAGCAGATTGCCGAAGTGATCGATCGTGATCACCACACCTGCAATGCTATCGAGACCTAACTCAGGTTCATCGACCCACGCTGGAATCACCGACTGCACCCGCTCGCCGATGATCTCGGGCTTCCATCGACCCGCAGCCAACTCCGCCGCCACCGGCGCGAAGATGTCGCGGCCGTGAAAGGTCGAACTGGGTTTGGGTAGTCCGAGCGCTTGCAAGCGTTCATTGTTTAAACGCCAGATACGCGCCGCGCGATCGTGCTCGACGATCGGTGCCAACAAACCGTTATCGGGTGCGAGAAACCAGTGCTGATGCGACTCGATCAAGACGATGTCTCGCGCCGTTCCAACGCCCGGGTCGACGACGGCTACGTGTACTGTCCCGGCGGGAAAATACGGGAAAGATCGACGCAACCAAAAGCCGGCCTCTGCGGGCCAGTGCGCTACGATTTCATGCGTGAGATCAACGACCTTCGCCAATGGGAAGTGACTGTAGATCCGCCCCTTCATCACGCCGACGAATGGATCTTTCAAGCCAAAATCCGAGGTGAGTGTGATCACGCCACTCATGTACGACCACCAAGCTGCACAGACGCCCCTGCATTTGAATCGATCCACATTACGTTATCATCCTTGCATGAGCGACCCCATCAAAAGCTTTCGTCTCGACGGCAAAACCATCCTGATCACCGGCGCTTCCAGCGGCATCGGCGCCATGCTGGCGCGTCAGTTTGCAGCGGCGGGCGGCCGTGTCGCGCTAGCGGCGAGACGCGTCGAGCGCCTGCAAGCCCTCGCTGACGAATTGAGGGCAACAGGCGCTGCAGTGACCACCGTTGCGCTTGATGTCACGCGTGCCGATATGATCGCAACCGCGCTTGCGCAGATCGAAGCGGAGCTTGGGATCGTTGACGTACTCATCAACAACGCCGGTGTTGCTCAGCCCGCGTCTTTCCTGAAGACCTCCGCCGAGACGCTGGAGTCGACGATGGCCACCAACTTCACCGCGGCGTGGAACCTCACAGCCGAGATCGCCAAGCGGCTAGTCGCCGCCAAGCGCGGTGGCAGCGTGATCAATATCGCCTCGGTGCTCGGACTCGGTGTTGGTCCGGGATACTCTGCCTACTCCGCTTCCAAGGCGGCACTGATTTCTTTGACCCGAAGCCTCTCGCTCGAGTTCGTTCGCTACGGAATTCGCGTGAATGCACTTGCGCCAGGCTGGTTCATCACCGAGATGAACGAGGACTATTTCGCCACCGATGCGGGTCTCGATTATTTGAAGCGAATTCCACCGGGTCGGGCAGGTCAGCTGGGAGAGCTCGTCGGGCCAGCCCTGCTACTCGCCTCGGATGCAGGCTCATACGTCAACGGTGTCGTGTTACCCGTTGACGGGGGGCACCACGTCGCCTTGGTTTGACTCCGATTGATTTGAATCGGTTGGCGCTGGCTCTTCAGACAGCAACTCCAACCCGATCATCACCGGGATGCCGCGCGCATCGCGCAGTGCTTCGAGCGCGATATCCCAATTGATCACCACCTCTGACTCGCCCAGTAGCGCATCGAGTCTTGCCTCAAACAGGTCGAGCGATACCGCGACCGCACGCCCTTGATCGTCGATCGGCGGGTGCACCTCAAGCCACACCTCACCATCGATCTTCGTCATCTTGACCGGTTCGTCGATCAACGTGACCTTGGTCCCGACTGGAACGCGCTCAAACAGTGTCGCAATGTCCTCGGGATACATGCGCAAACACCCGTGAGTCACCGCCATCCCAACGGCATCCGGATTGTTGGTGCCGTGAATGAGATAGGCGCCCCCGGGGATCGAAAGGCGCATGGCATGAGCCCCTAATGGGTTGTCGCGACCCGGCGGCACAACCGCTGGCAAGGGCGGCTCGCCCAGTCGTCTGCGCTCTTCATGCACTGACTTGGGCGGCGTCCAGCTCGGATTTTTTTGTTTGCTGACAATCTTGGTAGACCCGATCGGCGTGCGCCAATCCATCTTGCCGACACTCACTGGGTAGGTCAGCACGGTGGCGGGCTGATCCATCTTGGGCTTCGGAAAATAGTAGAGACGATGCTCCGGCAGGTTGACCACGATCCCCTCGCGCTCACCCGGCGGCAATAAGCGCTGCCCAGGGATCAGCACCAGAGTCCCCTCGCCCGGCAACCATGGATCGACACCCTGATTGACGCGCAGCAACTCCTCGTAGCCGAGACTGTAGCGGCGGGCGATCTGGATCAGCGTGTCTTCGTAACGCGTTCGAATGCGCTCGACCTGTCCAAAGATGTCCGCGCCATCGTCACGCAAGGGGTACTCATTCGCCTGAGCTAAC
>JBDLSG010000005.1:0-79231 GCA_039799645.1 Pseudomonadota bacterium
GCAAGTTTTTGGCGCAGCTCTAGCGGGAGAGCGAAAAGCAGCTCGTTGCGATCCAGTTCATTGAGCGAAACCATGTTCATCCCCAGTGTTGACAGGGATGACAATTTAAAAACTTGGGCACCTAATATCTGTTCGAAAACACACGTTTACGTCATGAATATGGAAATAGCTTTATCTCTGACGCAGCTTTTCGAGTGTGACGGCAGCGCCGTTTTCTGCATCTGGAAAGAATTGCGGCGACGCCGAAGCGGCTTGTCGAAAGAAGCGCAGCGCGTGATCTAGCTCATTTTGACGTAGCGCATGTTCGCCAAGTCGCTGGTAGGCCCATTGTTCCGAGAGCCCCTCTAGATATGCGCCGAGCGCAGCAGCGTAATCGCCATCGATCGCGAACAGGTCGCCACGAACGATCCACGTTGCTTGAATCGGCTCATTGATGATGGACGCGATAACTGATTTCGATTCCGTGAGGCGTCCGAGATTCATGAGTGTGCGGGCACGATAGGTCAGCAGTTCGACGGCGCCAGGGTCGCCGCGCAGTGCGGTGTCATAAATGTTCAGAGCGCGCGCGTAGTCCTGACGTTTCTCGCAAGCGAGCCCAAGACCGATCATGGCGCGTCTCTTCTCGGTGGCGAGTAAAACGGCCTGTTCGAAGGCTTGAACTGCTTCATCGTATTGCCCGGTTTCGAGAAGCAGAAACCCGAGACTCTCATGGACATTGCCGTTAGACGGATTTCGATTGAGCGCCAACTGCCAAGCCTTGATCGCCATCTCACGATTGCCGAGTGTTCTATGCAGGTTTCCAGCGCGAACCAAAGCGCGATCGTCGGATGGGGCGAGCTTTTCGGCATTGAGGAACAGATGGAACGCGTAGTCGATCTTGCCGTCACGGGCGGCGATATCGCCTTGAGTCAGCAGCAACTCGATCCGCTCCTGACGCGCTACTTGCTCCTGATCCGCCGAGATCAACTCCTCTGCTTGACGCGATTCATTGGTCAAGCTGGAGCCAGTAGCGCAGCCGGTGATCGCCACCGATAACGATAGGGCGCTAGCGAATATAGTGATTCGTTTCATGTCGCGAATGCATCCATCAAGCGCAAAGTGGCAGGTCCGACAGCGATGATAAAAAAGGCTGGGAATTCGCAGAAAACCAAGGGGAATATCATCTTGGTTCCGGTTTTTGCCGCACGTTCCTCGGCTCGATGCATGCGCTGATCACGAAATTCTTCTGCATAGATTCGCAGTGAGTCGGCAACTCCGGTGCCGAGCTGCAACGTTTGGGTGAGCAGGCTCACGAAGCCTCTGATTTCCGGTAGACCCGTTCTGACATTAAGGCTTCGAAGGGCTGTGCCACGGTCGATACCCGATCGGATTTCAGCGTTGACCGATGCCAGCTCCGTGGCCAGATCCGGATGCATGTGGCGGATTTCATCGGTGACGCGCTCCATCGCGGCGGAGAGACCGAGCCCTGCCTCCACGCAGATCACGAGCATATCGAGCGCGTCCGGGAATGCATTACGTAGGCGTGCCTGACGACGCTTCATCTTCTCTCGCAACCACCAGTTAGGGAGCAGCAAGGCGATCGCAGCGATCAAAGCTGATACCAAGACGAGTTGCGCGGTCGTGATCGTCGTCGGAAGCTGCCATAGCACCCAAATACCGATGGCTCCCGTCAGGACGAAACCCACCTTTGCGAGCATAAAGACGGCCGCTGCGCTGGGCCGTCGGTATCCGGCGATGTATAAACGTTCGGCGACGCGGCTGCGCTCATCGCCTAGGATCGGTAACAGTTTCTCGCCGATTGGCGAGAGTTGGCTCCACGTCCAGCCGATCGATCGGCTGCCAAAGCCATCCGTAGCGAGAGTTTCAATTCCCCGTCGGGCGGGATCTCGAACGATCCAAATCCAATTTGCAGCAGCATATGCGAGCAGGAAGGCGCAAAGCGCCACAGAGATGGGGATCAGAAAATTCAAGTTATCCATGGCTGTGCCTCAGATCACGACTCGAGAAATACGGCGTATCCAAATCACGCCGATCGTCATTAACACTGCGCCCCCTGACAGCAAGGTTGGCCCGCGCGGGTCGTCCAGCAAGCGCCCGAGGTAGTTAGGTGATGTGAAGTGCAGAACTGCTGCGAGAGCAAACGGAACAGCAATGAGAATCCATGCTGAGAGGCGCCCTTCGGCGGAGAGGGTTCGCAACTTTCGCTCAAAGCGAAAACGTTGACGGATGACTTCGGAAATGTGATCGAGCGTTTCCGCGAGATTACCGCCGGTCTCGCGTTGCACAAGGATGGCGGTGACGAACCCATGTAGCGAGACGCTCGGCGCACGCTCGAGCATCGCTAGTAACGCACTGCGCGGGTCATTTCCGTAGCTCAAATCTGCCGCGGTAATCCCAAACTCGCGTGCAATCGGATCGTTCATGTTGTTTGAGACGAGTCGAAACGTCGATACCAGCGGGTTACCCGCGCGGAGGCTGCGTTTGACCATGTCGACCGCGTCCGCCAGTTGCATATCAATCTTCGAAATACGTCTTGATCGAAGCCAGAGCAGTCCCAGCACGGGCATGGCCGCTGCTCCCAACGCTGCCATTGCAGCAATCCACCACGCCAAGGGTGAGAGCATGAACGCACCGAACGTGATGCCGGCCAACGCCATCGAGTAGAGGACCAATCGATACATCGGAACCTCGAGCCCTGCCTGATCCGAGAGCCGACGCAAAGTATCTAACTCGGAGCGTCTCTCAATAGCCTTCTGGAGATTCGAGAGGCGCTCCAGACGTGGTCGTCTTAAGAAGCGCGGTTCTGTGGGGACCTCGGAATCAAGGTCCGTTTCGAGGATTCGTTTTAGATCGCGGTTGGATCCGCGTCTCGATATCAATTCTGCTGTGGTCGCACGCAGCAGAAGAAAAACCGATGCGAAAACGAGAAAGAAAAATACGATCAATATCATGCTCATGAGCGTGACTCCGTCTGCTCTGCCGAAAAGATCGTAATCGGCAGCTCAATGCCACGTTTGCGGATTCGATCGTAAAACTCGGGCACAAGTCCTGTAGGCGCGAATCGTCCGATCACGCTACCGCGTTCGTCGACGCCCGATCGGACATAACGGAAAATTTCGGACATCACGACGGTGTCGGCTTCCATACCGTTGATTTCTTGGACGCTAGTCACCCGTCGGCAGCCATCCTCCTGGCGCTCCATATGAATGATGACGTCGATCGCCGAGGAGATTTGGGTTCGAAGTGCGGTTATCGGAAACTGGATGCCAGTCATAGCCACCATCGTCTCGACGCGGCTAAGCGCATCTCGACTCGAATTCGCGTGGATGGTTGTGAGAGACCCGTCATGACCGGTATTCATGGACTGGAGCATGTCCAGTGCTTCGGCACCGCGAACCTCGCCCACAACGATACGATCGGGGCGCATGCGAAGGCTATTGCGCACGAGGTCACGTTGGTTGATTTGCCCTCGGCCTTCGACGTTTACCTGCCGGGTCTCGAGTCGCACCACGTGCGGTTGTTGCAGCTGAAGCTCCGCCGAATCTTCGATCGTGATAATTCGTTCCCGCTCTGGAATGAACGCAGACATGGCATTCAAAAGGGTCGTCTTGCCGGAACCCGTTCCGCCGGAGATCATGACGTTCAGGCGCGCGAGTACGATCGCTTTGAGCAGATCGACCAGCGCCGGGCTAAGTGAGCCAAAGCGGACGAGATCGTCCATTCGCAGAGCGTCTTTGCGGAATCTTCTGATCGATAGCACCGGCCCATCGATAGCCAGTGGCGGAATAATGGCGTTGACTCGCGATCCATCCTGGAGGCGTGCATCGACCATCGGAATCGACTCATCGATTCGACGGCCAACCTTGGAGACGATCCGGTCGATGATGTTCAGCAAATGTGCGTCATCGTGGAATCGAATGGCGGTACGTTGCAGCTTTCCTGCGCGCTCAACAAAGACGTGGTCGTGTCCGTTGACGAGAATGTCGGAAACAGTGGGGTCGGCAAGCAGAGGCTCGAGTGGGCCGAGTCCCATCACCTCATCTTCGATTTGGCGCACGACGTGGCGTCGTTGAATCAAACTGAGCGGTGCCGCCTCTTCGTTGATCAGTCGGTTTGCGATATCGCGAATTTGTGCGCGCGCGCGTTTTTCATCGATCATCCCGATCATCGATAAATCGAGCGTCCCTAATACGCGCGGTAGAATCAGCTGCTTCCACTCCGCTTCGAGCGGGCTGGCTTCGGGTTCCGAGAGCTCGGAGATCATGGCGTAGTCGGTCATGGATGTTTATCGCTCCGGGAGAGTGAAGTCCAAAATCGTGCAAATGGTTGCTTTTCGACTGGCATATGGGTTCCAGCCAGGGTGTTTGCAAGTTGGATAAGTGCTCGTGTTGTCGCTGCGTCTCGATCAATCTCCAACACGGGAGTGCCTGAGTCGATGCTGCGTCGCACCAACGAACTATCTTCAGCAATGCGGTGGATGTCGGAAACCAACAAAGCTTTTTGAATGAGGCTGTCGGGCAACTTAGATCGAGATGGATATCGATTCACGACCATCCTGATGGTGTCTTCGTGCAGTCCGATCGTCTCTGTGAGCAAGGACTGAAGTCTTTTTGCGGATCTGACATCCGCGAGTTCCGGGCGTAACACGATCAAAACAAATTGCGATTGGACTAGCGCCTCGATCGAAGCCTCATCAAGCCATCGGTTAGCGGCCACCACAATGAGATCGTGTCGACTTTTGATAATGGCGAGTAGACGTGAGATGTCTGTCCCGCTGATTACGCGTGGGAAAGAGCCGTCAATGGTGGCGGATATCAGCTGCAGTCCGCTGTCGTGGCGACTGGCGTAACCATCCAATGCGATTGCGTCCAGTGTGGGTATATTGACAATAGCCTCGTCGATGCCGCGTGATGGCTTTAAGCCCAGCATCGAGGTAATGGGTGCATAGGCGCGATCAAGGTCGATCAGTAAGGTTGGTTTCTTCGCCTCGCTCTGAAAGATATGCGCAAGATTGCATGCAATGAATGAACCGCCAACACCGCCTGCGGCGCCAAGAACCGTGATCATGATCGGTTCGCGGCGCCCCGCTGAGTTGTCGCCATGATTACGCAGCGCTTTTAAGACAGCGGTTTGCAACTCGTCTGTCATCGGCGTCGATGGAAGCAGATCGTCTACGCCGATTCGCACTAAAAGCTTGGCGGCGTCTGGTGTATTCAGGTCACCGCAAACCAAAATCGGCGGCTTTTGCGAAACCGGCAGGGCATCGACTGCCGCCAATAAATTGAGCTGACGGCCTCGTGAGCAAAGCACAACGAGGTCTGCCTCTGCGAATGAGCGACGAAGCGCGCCGTTGCTGGTGTCGTCGAAGAGCAGTGTGCGGCTTCTAATGTCGGCGAGATCACGTAGTTGGTCTTCGATGCGGGTGAGGTCTTCGCGGCTCATTCCGACAAGGAGCACGTCTTTCAGCATGCCGGCACTCCGGTGGGATTGACACCTAAGCTCTCGGCAATCGCCGTAGCGCTGATCGTGTCGGGGGCAAAGAGGCCGGATATGAACGGAATTAATAGGGGAATCTGGATGTTTTGCAAGCTAACGCGAACTGACCGAATGTCAGAATAATTCTGTGTAAGGTTAGTGATGACTTGACCCGAGGCGTTGAGATACGAGATCGATACATTGGCCGCAGATGCACCGGCGATTGAAACTCCCGTTGAGGCGGGATCCTCAAAGCGCGCAGCCAAGGCAGGGAGTGGATCACCGAGCGGGCAAACGGTGGCGAGACGCGCGGCGCGACGCACCCCTTCTTCGAAAGTCATTCGAAGATAAATGAGGCGCGATAGGTCGATCACGATAAAGAGCGTTAGTAGCAAGGTGGATGCGACGAGTGCAAATTCGACAATCGTCGTGCCGCGCTCCCGATGGCGACCGTTAGTGGTTGGCATGAATTTCATCACAGCGCCCTCATGACGACCCTGGGTTTCAATAAAATGGATGCGGTGGCGATGTCTTGGCCGAATCCGAAAACAGGCAGGGCGTCGCCGATCACCGGTCGGTAGGCATAGGCAATCGAAACGTTGACGATGCCATCGGGCGTCACCGTAATGGCGACATCCGTGGCAGTCAGGCCCGGAACAGCCGGTTTAGTGCCAGCTGAAGTGGTTCCATATAAGACGAGGTTTCTGGCTTGCGTTCGTATGCTGTCGGTCAACACGGCTACGCCCGTGGTGCCCTGCAGCGTGTTCTCTGCAACAAATCGTGCTGCTGATTGAACGCGGTGAGAGAGTCTCGAGTATTGAATGAATGCACGACCGAACTCGCCGGCAGCCAACGTCAGCAGCATCAGGATGGGCAGAACGATCGCCATTTCGACAATCGCCAGACCCGCGATCGATTGTTTTCGGGTCATGAGTCTCTACTCAAAGAGTCGCGGAATAGCTGGATGACGTAAGGCCCGCTCGTTCCGGGTTGCGGGCCGGGGCGTCCACCCGCCTCACAGTCGCGAAGAAACTCCGCGAAGATTTCTGACGTTGAGCCGCCTCTGATGACCTTTTGCAGGATGAAAAAGCAGCCGAATCCAACGATCTGAAGTTCTGTTCTGCCCTTCGTTGGCTGTGCGCAGTTGACGAGGGGTACGGCAATCTCGCGTCGTCGAAAAGCACCCAGTCCGATCGGGCGAGGCTGATTGTCATAAAGACCGGCGGCAATATCCGCTTCGTATTTGGCGTGATTGACAACGAGATCACTCGCTTTGGTGATGACACTCGAGCCTTGGGTCACTTGGCCGGTCTTCGCGTCGACGACTAACAAAGGCGATGGTTCATCGACGACGACATCCGGCGGGTAGGCCGTAGCAGAAAGCCCCCCCTCGACAAATCGAGTGTTAAAGCCCTCGGACACTGGACCCGTAGATTGGCCAGGCTTGGTATCCACGCGTTCGCCCACGGCAAGACAAGTTGCGTAGTCACCTGCCAGATTTTTACGAAGCGCGTCCGCGCCGTTGTCGCCCAAGCTGAGGAAGTCGAAGTTGCCGACGGTCGTCCCGCCCGCATTGCGAAGACCATAAATGCCATTGGGCGTATAGCCGAAATACGGTTTACCGACGGCCACGTCCGCGCATGCAGCGACCGGCACGACATTGCACGCGTAGATGAGAGGCGCGCTCGGGCCCGCGATGGCGCTCGCACCGGCCGAAAGGTCGACGATCCCGAGCACCCTTGCGAAACTGACGTTGCTCGATACATCGGATAGTCGAATCCGCACATAGCGCGCTGGCGTGCTGCCTGCAACGAAGGGGCGGGGCGTTGCCGAGAACTGCATCTCGAACCAGGTGTTCTGCGGGCACGAAACGCTAGACGGCAGCTCAGTCGTCAGTTCGGTGAATCCAACAGCATTCGCCAGCAGCACGTCGCGCGCAGACTCGCAGGCCGCCAAAGTAGAGCCGGTCTCATCCAGTCGACGAGCTGCGGCCAAGGTCATGGCATCCGTCGTCGATTGCAGTCTCGACTTCACGTACCCGAGATGGCTCGCATCGATTGCAAGCCCGACGATGCCGACTAGCGTCACCAAGGCGACCAGCATCAACAGCATGACGCTGCCTCGATCTCGATGCGATTTTCGCAATGCCCGCGTAGACATGTCAGTTGCGGCCCATGCCGCCCAGCAGCAAGTCAAATAATCCTGGACGCGATGCACCTTCACGACTGCGACTGCGGACGCTGTTGACGGTCGTATTCGACACCTCCGGGTCGGTACCGCGCGGGGCTGTGGTGCCATGCCGAGCTGTCGCTTCGGCATCATTGACTTGGGCTGCCATGATCGTTTTGACGCTCTGGCCATCGGCAACGGATGTTTCGGTCGTCGTGCATCCGGTCAGCATGGCAGCGCTCAATACGGTCGAGCACAGGATGGAAATGGAGCTCTTTGCATTCATGGACTTTTCCTCTCTTGCGTGTCTTTTGTTGGGGCGACTTCTGGTGCGCTGATTCGTCCCATCATGTAGAAGTCCCAGTCGTCGGGTTGGCGATAGCGGTCCGTCGGTAACTCCAGTGTCTTCGGATCAATCGGTCGGGCAAGCCGTGGGGTTACCAAAATGACGAGTTCGGTATTGCCCTTCACGAAGTCCTGACTGCGAAAGAGCGCGCCGAGTACTGGCAGAGAGCCAAGCCCTGGGAATTTGCTCACCAACGAACGTACGTTGTCGCTGAATAGACCAGCCAATGCGATCGTTTGGCCATCGGCGAGTTCGACTGTGCCGGTAGCGTTTCGTCTCGTCAGTGAGGGAACAACAAAGGTAGAGCTTGTTTGCGTTGGATTGAGAACGACACTGGTCGCATTCGAAATTTCACTGACTGAAACCTCGAGCTTGGTGTTGATCCGATCATCGGAGAGTACGGTCGGTAGAACTTTCAAGGAAATGCCGAAATCCTTGAAGGCGATGGTGACGCTTCGGTCGCTTTGCGGTACCGGTATCGGGAACTCGCCTCCAGAGAGGAAGGTCGCCTCCTGCCCAGTCAACGTCGTCAAAGTGGGCTCTGCCAGAATCTTGGCGAGCCCCTGATCCTTGGCTGCATCCAGGGCGAGATTGAACGCGAAGCTATCTGAGAAATAGCTCGTGAAAATGCCTTGGTTGGAGATGACGAGATCATTCGGTGAAAATTCATCCAGCGCTGGTGCGACTACAGAGCTGGCGCCGGAGACGACCGACGGAATGCGAGCGCCGGAAGGACCGAAAATCGCATCCGGAAACGAGGCGCCGCCGTTGACGCCGCCTCCGCTCCAGTTGCCGCGAACGCCGAAGGCGTTGAAGCGCGCATTGATTCGCTTGAGTTCCGAACGTGCGACTTCTGCGACCCGCACCTCCACCATGACCTGTTGAGCGCCCGCGACCTCAAGCAGATTAATGATTTCACCGGTCGGGCGACTCGCCTCGCGTTGGGTGGGCGTTTTTTCGGAGTCCGACTCGCGGCTCTTTCGCGCGTTATCGAGACGCGCCAGATAGCTCTCGGCTAGACGGATCGCCGTGTTCATGATGGTCGCACTCGGCACGCGGCCGGATAACACGATGGATCGCTGTGCCGAGGTGACTTCGATACTGTTACCGGGTATCAAACGGAACAGCCGCGTTTTCAGCCCTTCAAGATCGTGTGTGACCTCGACCTCAAATGAGGATCGCGCGCCGTCCTCGCGATCCCAGACCATCAGATTGGTGACGCCGACATCACGACCGAGAACGTAGTATTCGGTTGGACTCAACACGACGACATCCGCGATACCAGGGTCGGCGACGGACACTCGCTTGGCGGCCTTTGGCAGAGTCACGGTGTGCGACTGGAACACGGGCAGAGTAATCTTTCGGCTGCTCGCCTCCAGATCCGCTGCGTTGACGAATCCGCCGAGTGTGGCCAAAAGAAACAAGAATAATGGTCGATGCATGTTGGTTTCCTACTCCGACTTACGTGTGGTGATTTGGGTACCGCGGATCAAAGTCACAGGCGGCGAGGGATCGCGCACTCGCTCCAATTGCGGCGTTTTGATCGGGAAGATTCCGGCCTCTATCAGCTTCGGCGCGCGGACGACGACCTCGGTTTCGGCAATCGGGTCGTTCGTCGCTGTCGTTGCCGAAATAGGGTTCCGCAAGGTGAGTTGAATTCGTCCGCGCTGCTGGGCCGCCGCAATCTTCTCTGCACCCCCCGGCGTGACTTCCAAGGTCACTGCCCGAACTAGCAAGGCCTCGTTGGTACCGGAATCCGATCTCTGATCGACTGCCAGCACTCGGATATCCTGCAAAATCGTCTCGGCTTGGGAGGAGTTGCCGTCCTGGAATGCGGCGACGACATCGACTCGATTCTCGGGGAGTACGAATCCTCCTACGCCGATGACATCGTCGACTCGTACGGTCACGGCACGCATACCGGGTGCGAGCACAGCGGCTAAGGCACTGCCACCGGCGTATTTGGAGAGCCGTCGATCGATCAGTACCTCACCGGCGAAGAGCGCCGATCTCGAAACATGACCGATGGCGACATCGGATCGAGTGAACGCATCAGGTGGAATGCTCGATCCAACCGTACGAACGACCCTGATATCGGCCGCCTCGATACGTTTTCCGAGTGGGACATCCCGTGCGGCGATGACCACATTCGAAAAAGATAATTTACCGGCGTCCGCGGCCGCTACGCGTGATTGCATCCAGCGTGTCGCGAGCCATGCCGCCAACGCGGCGAATATCAGAGCAATAAAAATCAACCAAAAGTTTTTTCGTGTTTCGTAGTTCATGGGGTCCTCAAGCAGCCAGGGCGGTGCCGACAGTCGACGTGGCGATGGCGATCGCATACGGAACATGCGTCGCGCCCCGTGTTGAACATAGATAGATCACAGCGAGAATCGCCCCGACAATGGCAGTCGAAGCGAGTGCAACCAGCAATTGCGATGTCGTCCACCAAATCGAAGTCGCTGAAATGAGCTTCACATCGCCGGCGCTCATGCCTCGTAGCACGTAAATCGGCATGCAAGCGAGCCCCGCGATAAAGCCCTGTCCGAGTCCGCCGACAGCCGTGATGGGCGAAGACTCAACGACTAGATAGAAAACGCCGACGATTGCGATAAATGCAGTGAGTGCGTTCGGTATCCGACGAGATTTCCAGTCGAAAGCAGCTGCCAGCAAAACGGCTGGAATCAACACTGCCAGCTGCATGATAGGAACGGATGTCACGGAGCTCTCCAGAAGTGTCCGGGCGGTGGGGAGGGAAGACACCACCCGGACACTCATTAAGTTGACGACTGTCTATTAGGCGAGCGCGTTATAGAGCTCGTTAAGACGATCCGTCGCCTCGGTTCCGATCAACTCGAACACGCCAACCAAGCCAGCAACAACGACGCCGGCAACGATCGCGTACTCGACCGCGGCAAGACCGCGCTCGTCACGGATAAACGCTTTCAGAAAGTTTTTCATGGAGTTCTCCTGTGTTGATTTCAGTAATCGTCGAAGCTGTAGCCTCGACGCGAGCAATGTAGAGCGAGGCATCTCACGCAACCTGCGCGTCATCGCACGTAGATCGAAATCCCGATAGGTGTTGAACAAAACGGATATCGAAAGTGGTCCTCGGGATACTGGCCTCGGGAAAAATGTCTTCCCGATTGACAACGAGGAAACTCAAATGAAAAAGCTTTCACTGCATGAGCAGATCAACGATATGGAGGAGGTCGTTCGCGGATTCATGCGCCGGCCTTTTGCTCTCGATGCCGCGACACCCGAGATGCGACTTGATGTGCACGAAGACGACGACTCGTACTCCATCCATGCTGAAATTCCGGGCGCTAAGAAAGACGATGTGAAAATCGAATTGGACGATAACTACGTTTCCATCTCGGCGCAGAAACAAAGTCAAATCGATCGCCAAAACGGCGGACGCTGGATTTGCTCAGAACGCAATTTCGGCGCTGTCTCACGCAGCATGTCGTTGGCGCACGATATTGAACCCAAGAAAGCGCGCGCAGCGTATGAGAACGGCGTTCTGGCTCTGACCTTGCCGAAAAAGGCGCGATCCGAACTTCACAACATCGAAATCAAGTAAAGAAAAAAAGGGCCGGATCTAGTTATAGATCCGGCCCGAACTGGTGGCTGGAGAAATCGAGCCACTTGGGGGGATAGCGCAAAAAGCAGCTCGACCTTCCGTGTTGGGAAAAGGCCGAGCTGCCTCACCGAGCTACTTGAGCGCGGTCGCAGGGTGGGGCCTGTCGTTGAGGACATCGTCTCGGCAACCCTTTCGTCGCCTTGACGCCGGTCTGTCGGGGACCGTGCCACCCTGTGATCGATGGCTCTACTTCGGGAAAGGCCTGAAGTGATTTCCAATCGACGGTTCGAAGTCTACGCAGGTAATTCGACCCCGTCGGTGGCGCTTCGCACGCAAAATTCAGAAAGGAGATACGTGCGCTAGATCACCTTAGAAATCATTGGGTCGAGTAGTGTCTTGTCTGCGTGACACTGCCTCGCGCGAGAGATCGAATGAGCGGTGCCTCACATTGAACGCAAATTGTTCGTGACGGCTAAAGTCAGAGAATTGACACTCTCCGCTCATCACTAGTTCACGGAGGGACGGTAATGAAACCAGTGATGACACAAAATAAATTTCTCCAGGGCCTGCCGAAGGAAGTGCTGATGAAGTTCGACGATCATGTCGAGCTCACGCAGATAAGGCGAGGCGACACCGACAAAGATCCAACGAGCCGATTCGAGTACGTGTACTTCCCGCTGACCTGTGTTTACTCGTTGGAGTTGACGATGTCCGATGGAGTCAACTGCCATCTCGCCTTGCTCGGGTATCGAGATGCTATCGGTGCGCGTAACTCGATCGATCTGGCGATGTCAGGCGTGCCTCGTGCGATCATCCCGGGCTATGCACTGAAGATACGCAGTGAAATCTTTGCGGCCGAATTGGTTCGGTCGCCCGAGTTGCGGCGGGCTGTTCACAGTCAGTTCGTTCGAGCGACTGGAATTCTGGGCGTGACGAGCGGTTGCAACCTCCGTCATCCGCTACAGCGTCGATTAGCCCGTTGGCTCTTGAGTTTGAATCACGCCTCAGGGGCTACGGGTTTCGACTTGACCCACGAGGATCTTGCCCACTTTCTCGGTGTACGCAGGGAGGCTGTTACCGAAGCGCTCGCGCGTTTAGCGCAGACGTCGGTCATCAAAACATCCAGAGGCCGCGTGCAGATTGTCGATCCGGAGGGCCTTCAGCATTTTTCTTGCGAGTGTAGTCAGAGCCTGCTGACGCAGAGGGCCTCGGGAGCAAACCAGAGAGACCAACTGAGGATGGCAAGCGCATGATTGCGAGTTAGGGCTCAGCCAAGGCGCCTACGAAGCGACGCATCATGGGTTGCACCAAGTAGGTCAGAAGCGAGTGTTCGCCAGTCTTGATCATGACGGTACAAGGCATGCCAGGTTGCAGTTTTAGCGATGACAGCAGCGCTTTTTCTGTTGGGGGTATCGTGACTCGAACTTTGTAATAGGGCGCGCCGGTCCTTTCGTCCGGCATCGCGTCGGCAGATACGACTTCGACATCGCCCGCGACGATGGGTCGTTGGAAGGCGTCTAGATAGGCATCAAACCGAAGATCGGCCTGAAGACCAGCGTGCACCCGGTCAATATAGCGAGGATCGACTTTAGCCTCGACGATCAGCTCATCACCATCGGGCACGATATCGAGTACGCGATCTCCAGACTTCAGCACCCCGCCCACGGTCGTCACTGCGAGATTGACAATAGTCCCTGATACGGGTGCGCGTATCGCCAATCTCTCATGTGTGTCGCTGAAGGCGGCAACTCGCTCGGCAAGTGCAGTTAGATCACGCCGCGCGTCTGCAAGTTCTGCCTCGATCTCCCGTCTCTGGTCGATGAGGTATTGCGACTCACGAAGGTGCAGTTCTGCGAGTCTGGATTGGATGGCGTTGATGCTGGAAAGATCCTCACTCTGACGGCTATGTACTTCAGATAATTGCCGCTCGACATCTAAGGCTTGATTGCGCGATAGATATCCTTGCGCCTGCAGGCTTCGGGCTGATGCCATTTGCTCGTCGAAGAGTGCGACTTGTCGCTCACGGCTGGTTTTGAGATTTTGCAGCGATCGCAACTGATTCTCGAGACCTCGCTTAGATTCTCGAATCAAGCGAATCTCACCGGCCGAGGCGGCTCGGCGAGCTTGCAAAACGTCTCTTTGCGTCTTCAGAATTGCAGCAATTTCTGGAAGGTCCGTTTGTCCCCGTAACGCCTCCGGAATCTCGAGGGATGGCCGTCGTTGGATTTCGGCTTGCAGTCGAGATTCGATTGCTAAGGTAGTCCACCAATGTGACTGAGCAGCCTTTAGACTGGCGAGCGACTGCGCCTCATCGAGTCGAACGAGCAGATCGCCCTTTTTGACGAGTTGTCCTTCCTTGACCGCGATTGCCTCAATGATGCCGCCGGTGACATGAGAAATCTGTTTTCGACTGGATTCGCTGGCGATCACGCCTGCGGCTGGGATGCCTTGATCGAGGGGCACCAACGATCCCCACGCAAGGAAACTGCCAAACCCCAAAAGAATGACTCGCCAGCCTGTACGAATTTCATATTCCATAAAAGTGACCGTCCGTCATGCGACATCGACTCGGGTTCCGACACGCGCCTGTTGAGCCGCCTTCAAAACGTCTTGACGAGGGGCAAATAACTTGAGGGTGCCTGACTCTAGTACGACGATTTGATCAACGAGTTGCAGAATATTCATGCGGTGCGAGATGACGAAGACGGTTCTCTTCTCCTGCTTCAACTCGTGAAGCGTCTTGAAAAGCGCTTCATCACCCGCTTCATCTAGGCTGGAATTCGGTTCATCCAGGACCAACAGTGCTGGGTTACCGAAAATCGCACGAGCAAGCGCTAACCGTTGTCTTTGCCCGCCCGATAGCACCGCACCGGCTGGTCCGATTCGAGTTTCGTATCCTTTTGGCATACGCAGAACGAGATCATGAATGCCTGCTTTTCTGGCCGCTTCGATGATTTTTGGCGAGTCGATCGCCGTAAAACGACAGATGTTTTCGGCGATGGTCCCGTCAAACAGCTCGACATCTTGTGGCAGGTATCCCAACCACGGACCGATGTCATCGCGCTCCAGTTGATGAATGGCCGCGCCGTCTACTCGGACCGTGCCAGCGAGCGGTTGCCAGATGCCGAGTAGTGCCCGGCCGAGGGTGGATTTACCCGAACCGCTAGCGCCGACGATCCCGATCAAGGCTCCGGGCGCGACATCGAATGCGATGTTGCGCAGAGTCGGAACTCTTTGACCCGGAGGTGCAACGGTGAGGTTCTCGACCGATACCCGCCCTGCAGGGCGGGGTAGCACCACATGGGGTGAAGTGGAGGTTTGATCGAGCAGTAGGTTCGAGATGCGTGCGAAGGCCTCTTTCGCCTTGGCGATCGAGCTCCAGTGGGAGATCAGCAAATCGAACGGCGATAGGCTCCGTCCAAGCAATATCGACGCTGCAATCATGCCACCGGGCGTCATTTGTCCTTGCAGCACCAACCAGCCGCCGAGACCAAGTATGCCTGATTGCAGCACGAGTCTTGCGTATCGACTGACGCTGCCGAGCAGCGCGGATTGGTTTGCGAGTTTCATTGAGAGATCGCGCAGATTGGCTTGCTGTCGTTGCCATCGTTCGCGGAATCGACCGAGCATGCCGAGAGCGGCGATGATCTCGAAGTTGCGCAGACGGGTAGTCGCTTCATCCTGCGAAGCAGACACCAGCTTACTGGACTCCGCTAACGTCGCGCGCGTGCTGAGTTGGTTGTACCAAGCGAGTGCGATGAGCAGAAGCATCGACAGGGTGGCGAAGATGCCGAGCGTTCCACTTAAAAGAAAAATAGCAATCAGAAAGACGGGCGCCCATGGTGCATCGAAAATGGCTAAGAGCGCCTTGCCCGTTATGAACTCCCGGATTTTATTGAGGTCGCTCAGCGCCTCCGTCGGTGCGCCGAGGTCGCCCGACACACTGCGCTTGAAAGCCGCATCGAACACTCGACCGTCTAGGTTTTGTTCGAGTTCCTGACCCATCCTGCCGAGCAGGCGCGCGCGGATCCAGTCGAGACTGGCCTCGATGGCGAGAAGCCCTACCAGCAGAGCCGACAATGCTAGTAGGGTTCCCTCGTTGCGACTGGTCAAAACGCGATCGTAGACTTGCAGCATGTAGATGGCGGGCATCAGCAGCATCAGGTTGATGCAGAAGCTGAAGACACCGAGTGCCACCAATCCATGCCGAAGTTTGCCAATGGCCTCTGCCAACTCGCCACGAATGACGATCAACTTTGTGGCCTCACTCAGAACAACGATGAGCCGTGGCTTTGAGTATTGACGGAAGAGGTAAACATTCCGGCCGGCTCGAAGAAATCGTTCCGCCCGTTGTCATTCGAGTCGCTGGTGTAAACGGTATCGACTCCGCCAGTCAAAACCAGAGTGGTCACCGGCTCACCATCGACGTAGCGTTGCGGGAGCGGATCGATGTCTGTATCGCCATCGAAGGCGTAGAACGATTCGCTGGTGCCCGCTTTGATGGCAACGCCCAGCACGTCCTTCCCTGAGAGCGTCGGATTGAGTTCCAGCAAACGAGCGTAGATATCATTCCACGCATCATCGAGATCGCGTATCGAGGGATCATTCTCAAGCCAGTCGATTTTCACTGTGTATAGACCATCGGCGCCGTCCTGGCCGCCACTGGAGGAGCCCCCCTGCGTATCACTCGACTCTAAACCGGAGCCCGCTGCGGCAGAGAAGTAGATCGTGATATGCGAAATATTTTTATCGAGCGTGGGGAAGTGATCGTCATCGCTCGGCGGATCCGTGACGGTGGCGCTACTGGGTGATAAGGTCAGACTTTCAAACGTTTTACCCGTGACGACGGCGCTATCGATGGAGACTGTCGTATCGCCGAGCGGCGGGTCTTCATAAGTGTACGGTTGCTCTGTCGAACCGGCCGCAATGGTCACGGTCGCCCCGTTCGACAGGCTGACGAGCAGGTCGCTGTCCAACGGTTGATCGATTCGAATGATGAAATACGCAGGGTCACCCGGCGCACGATTGCCGTCATTGGTGTAGATGCCGACGGTCACTGGGTCCACGTCATCCAGAATCTGCGTGCTGACTTGCGAGTCATCAAAGGTGAGGTTTTCGAACGCGCCGGGTGTGCCGGCGTTGGCTTCGGTCGCGCTCGCGATGCGATTGGTGATCGCGTCGACCTCAACCCAAACATCATCACGATTGACAGGCACGGGGTCGGAGTCGGCACTGCTGGAGCCTGCCGGGATGACGATGACTTGGCCGCCAGTGAGCGTCACTGTGATCGCATTGGTTGTCGTTACGGGAGTACCGTCTGAGGTTTTCTCAAGTTGTACGGAGTAGACGATTGAACCACCATCTTCACTCGTCGAGGGTGTCGTCGACAGACGCACGATGACAGGGTCGATCGTGTCGGTGACATCGACCACTGCCGGATCATCGTCGACCATGACAGCAGCCATGATGGGACTTTGCGGTACGGCCGACGTGATCGATACGCTGACCGAACTCGGGTCGATGTAGACATCGTCACCTTGCGTGCCATTCACATAAGCGGCACTCGTGGCGCCCGCGGGGATCGTCACTGTCGCGCCGTTGCTCAAAGTGACGAGCATGTCTGCTGCAACGGGCATATCGAGATGCAGCGTGAATGCTGCGGGGGCGTTCTCGAGTACGTCTCCGTCGGCGGTGATGCTGACCGTCACTTCCGGAATCGACGCAGTGCCCACCAATTTGACGCTGGTGTTGTTCGAGCCAACACTTGTCGCTCGAATGCCGAATACGGCACCGTCAAGCAGAGACGCCAGATTCATTCCTTCGAGATCGTAGAGGGTGAACGTCGCGTTGCTGGAATAGTCCTGCGAGGCACCCGAGGATCCGATCTCGACACCGTAGTCGAACGAGTAGCCCGTACCGCCCATGTTGTTGTCGCCGCCACCGGCGCGGGTAACCGGGCCACCCGGCGCTCCAATATCGAGGAAGAATCCGCGCAGGTCACCGCTGCCTGACTCAACTTGCACCCAGAATTTCACGCCGCCGGCCACAGCCTCGGCATAAACGCCGACGACGAGGTTGCTGCCATTGTTGCTGGTCACCGTGCCGATCTTCACGCCACCCGGGCTGCCCGTGTAAGACGCAACTGTAGTCGCTGATTCCACCCAACCTTTGCGAGCGGATGCGGCGGCTGCCGCATCGGATGTGTCTGATTTGTTGGCGTTATTCGTTACTTCTCTCACCATGATGTCACCTCGTCGGCTTGCGCCGTCTGTGTTTGAGCAAACTTTCCGAAACCCGATGGGATCAGAATGTCAAAGTGACATTGGTGCGATATGTACCCTAGGCCACAGATCTCCTCTTTGCTTTGACGATTTCAACCCAGAGCAGGCTCGCTACTCCAACGAGAGCGCTCCAGAAAAGCTGGTCGAGATTGATTGCGACAAACGAAAAGCGCTCTCGAATCACCGGAACATATAACGCCAACGTTAGGCATATAACGGCGAAAGCGGTGACGGCATACAGCGCGGGGTTGCGCCTAGCGAGAACTTCGCGAAACGGAGCAGACCATGATCGATTGAAATAAATCAGCGCGATCAACGATGAAATCAAAGTGCAGAAGACCAGCGTCCTTGCGACCTCGTACCCGTTGGCAGCCGCCGAAACCTGGTACACCACAGTACATGCGATAAAGACGCTTAGCCCTTGCAAGAGCGCTAGTACTACCTCGCGAAGTGCGAATAGTTTTTGATTCAGTGGTCGTGCGGGTCGTTTCATCAGATCTCGATCGGGCTGTTCGGCCTCGAAGACCAAAGCGCAGGTTGGATCGATGATCATCTCGATGATGACGATATGGATCGGCAGCAAAATCAGTGGCGCAGCCGAGTCGAGTAGAGGCAGCAGCGCGAGCCCCGCGATCGGCACGTGTACGGCGATGATGAAGATGCTGGCCTTCTTGATGTTGTCGTAGATCTTGCGACCCTGGCGGATCGCGGCAACGATGGAGGGGAACGCGTCATCGAGTAAAACGAGATCTGAGGCTTCTCGCGCCACCTCGGAGCCTCGCTGCCCCATCGCAATACCGATATCCGCTGCTTTCAGCGCCGGAGCATCATTGACACCATCGCCGGTCATCGCCACGACATGGCCTCTTGCCTGTAATGCTCTAACCAGCCGCAGCTTCTGCTCGGGGCGTACTCGAGCGAAAACGTCGTGCTGCCTAACCGCCTCGGCAAGTTCGTCATCATCGAGGACATCCATGTCGGCACCGGTCAGCACGGCGGGATGCTCAAGTGCGACGATGCCGGCCTGGCGTGCAATGGCGAGCGCCGTCTTGGGATAGTCGCCTGTGATCATGACCACGCGTATCCCAGCGCCGCGACAGTCCGCAACCGCTTGGGGGACCTCGGTCCGCAGCGGATCGGCAAAAGCGAGCAACCCGAGAAACTCGAGTGGACCAAAGTCCGAACGTAGATCGGCATACGGCGTATCGACGTTTCCGGATGCTTGTGCGACACCGATGACGCGCAGGCCTTGCTCGGCAAGGCGGCTTACGATCGCATGCAGATCGGATTTCTGTTGTTCCGTGAAGGTGCACAGATGGGCGATGACTTCTGGAGCCCCTTTGCTGGCAAGTCGAACGTGGGTATCGCCTATCTGTCGAACAAGACCCATTGCGGGGCGCATGGCCGTCAACGGGTACTCATGAAGCAGAGAGTGTTGTTCTGAGTCAGCAACGCCCATCAATCGTTCTGCTGCATGACGGATCGCCTTGTCGAGTGGGTCCTTGGATTGCGGTTTGGTGGCAGCAAACGCCGTCGCGAGAAGTGTTGTGAATCGCGAGTCGAGATTATCGACGGCAGCCAAGTTGACCTCATGGGTCATATCAGCCAAGTGCGCTAACTGAAGTTGATTGCGAGTGAGCGTTCCCGTCTTGTCGACACACAAGACATTCATGGCGCTTAAACTTTCGATAGCCGGAATGTGTCGGGTGAGGACATTGCGCTTTGACATGTGCCACGCGCCGACGGCCAGAAACACCGTTAGTACGACTGGGAATTCTTCGGGTATCAACGACATCGCCATCGCAATTCCCGCGAGACCCCCTTCGCGCCACGCATCGGGACTTCCTCCGCGAGTCAACGCGTAGACGACGGCTGCTGCGATACAGGCAAGGATGCCAGCACTCGCAAGCCAGCGGACTAAGCGATCAGTTTCCTTTTGCAGTGGGGAGCGATCGCTGTCGATGCTTGTCAGGGCTGCGCCGATTGCTGCTACGCGGGTACGCTCACCCGTGGCAAGGATTTCGGCGAGGCCGGCACCCGATGTGACCAGCGTTCCGCCGTAGAGGCTGCTTGTATGCTCTCCGCCAGGTTCGCCGAGTTCGACCGTTTCGGCGGATGGGGTTTTACTGACGGGGACCGATTCTCCCGTGAGTAATGACTCGTCGATCGACAAGTGGGTGGATTGACGGAGTAGCGCATCGGCGGGAACACGATCGCCTTCGCCGAGAACGATGAGATCACCGCGCACGAGCTCCGTTGCCGAGATACGGATTTCTTTGCCATCGCGAATGACGAGACATCGCGGGCTCGACATTTGGCGTAACGCATCGAGGGCTTTCTCGGTCCGCCGACGTTGCAGGATCGTGCTGCCGATGACGACGAGGACGAAGCTCAACAACAGCAGGCCGTCGCTGAGTTTGCCCATCGCAAGGTAGAGGCCGCCGCCTGCAACCAACATGATGAACATAGGCTCACGCAGAGCATCGAGCGCAACCGTGAGGGTCGGCGGGCGAGTGCGTCCGCCGATGACGTTGGGCCCATCCTCGGTCAAGCGCTGCTGCGCTTCGGACTCGCTCAGCCCGGTTGTCGTCAGGCGATCACTCACCCAACGATTCTGCCGTCTTTAGGGTGCCTTGGGCTACTTCTAGATGCTGAGTCGGTTAAGTCCGTCGAGCGCGGCGGTTTTGTAGCACTCCGCAAGAGTCGGAAAGTTAAAGACGGCATCGGCGAAGTAATCGATCTTGCCGTTGTGAGCCATCAATACCTGTCCGATGTGAATCAGTTCGCTCGCACCTTCGCCCATGATGTGTACGCCGAGCAATTGTCGGGATTCCGGGCTGAAGATGATCTTCAGTAAGCCCGTTCGATCACCGATGATCTGGCCACGCGAAATTTCCCGATAGTTTGCTTTGCCGATCTCGTAGGCAATACCCGCGGCAGTCAGCTCGTCTTCACTTTTACCGATCGTCGAAATCTCGGGTACCGTGTAGATGCCATACGGAAAGAGACCGATACCGCCTTCGTGATCATTGCGCAGACCGAACGCATGGCGCGCCGCGGCTCTGCCTTGTTCATACGAGGTCGATGCCAAAGACGGGAAGCCGATCACATCGCCAACGGCATAGACATGCTCAACGTTACTTTGGAAGTGCTCGTTGACGGGAATACGGTTGCGATCATCCGCTTGTACGCCGGCGTTGCCGAGTTGTAGGCGTTCCGTCGCTCCGACGCGACCAATCGAATAGAGCGCAGCTTCTGCGTGCAACACCTTTCCGCTTTTCAATCGAACTTCAACGGGTTTCGAAACACCACTGATGACATCGATTTCGGCGACTTCTTCACCGAGACGCATGGTGACATTGCTCTGCTGCACGACATAGGTGAGCGCTGCCGAAATCTCATGATCGAGAAACGGTAATAGCGTCGGCCGCTTATCTACTACGGTGACACGCACGCCGAGTGCCGCAAACATGGTTGCGTATTCGATACCGATGACGCCGGCGCCAACGACGATGATCGATCTCGGCAGACGCTCGAGCCCAAGTACATCGTCACTGGTGAAGACCCTTTGACCATCGAATGGAATATGGGTGTCGCGCGCTGCCTCGGTGCCACAGGCGATCACAACTTTGCGAGCCGTGATCTGTCGCTTGCCATGTCTGCCTTCGGTGGTCAGCTCAATCAGGTGCGGATCGAGAAACGTCGCCGTCGCCTCGATGAGCTCGACGCGGTTACGTGTCATCTGATTACGGATGACGTCGATCTCGGATCGAACGACCTGCTGAACCCGGTAGAGGAGATCGTCAATGGTGATCTCCTGCTTCACTCGATAAGACGACCCGTAGATACCTCGCTCGCGATAACCCGAGAGGTGCAGGACCGCCTCTCGAAATGTCTTCGAGGGGATCGTGCCGTAGTTGACGCAGATCCCACCGACGGTTCTCGCCCGCTCGATGATCGCAACAGACTTGCCTAGCTTAGCCGCCTGAATGGCCGCCCTTTGACCGGACGGACCCGATCCGATGACTACGAGGTCGTAGTCAAACCCGCGCTCCCCCATATTGATCCCCTTTGGATCTTGTTGATGTTGTGTTCCAGATCCTAGTTTGATCTCGGGAGGGATTCAAACCCCTGCCGCCCGACGGGGCGAGCCTCTATAGTGACCGACCATATCAGGGGGAGATGACATGTCTGACGAGGCTTTGCGCCAGGCAGCGCTCGCGTACCACGCGATGCCGCGACCGGGAAAAATTGGCACCCACGTTTTCAAGCCAGCGGAATCGAGCCGTGATCTTGCGCTCGCCTACAGCCCTGGCGTCGCAGAGCCGGTGTTGGCGATCGCCGCAGACCCTGAGGCAGCCTATGAGTACACCAACAAGGGCAATCTCATCGGCATCGTGACCGATGGTTCGGCGATTTTGGGTCTCGGTAATCTCGGTGCGCTGGCAAGCAAGCCCGTGATGGAAGGCAAGGCATTGCTATTCAAACGATTCGCGGATCTCGACTGCGTGGATATCGAGATCAACGCAGAGACGGCTGAAAGCTTCATCGACACGGTCGCGCGCATTGCCGATAGCTTCGGTGGCATCAATATAGAAGATGTGGGTGCTCCGCAGTGCTTCGCTATCGAAGAAGCGCTGAGAGCGCGTTGCAAGGTGCCCGTGTTCCACGACGATCAACACGGCACGGCCATTTGCGTCGTCGCCGGCTTATTGAATGCGCTCGAGTTGCAAGGTAAGCGCCTCAACGAAGCAAAGATCGTGTGTCTTGGCAGCGGTGCTGCCGGCACCGCGACCTTGCGCTTGTTGCGATCGATGGGCGTTCCGGTCGCGAATATGACGGCCGTTGATCGGCAGGGTGTCATTCACGCTGGGCGTGAAAATTTGCCGGACTACAAGGCCGAGTTTGCTAATGAGAGTCGTCATCGCACGCTGGCGGACGCGTTGCGGGGCGCCGACGTGTTCATCGGCGTTTCAGCTGCCGGTTTGCTCGATGCCGAATTGCTCCGATCGATGGCGCCGCGGCCCGTGATATTCGCGCTCGCGAATCCCGAGCCCGAGGTTCGACCGTCTGCGGCGCGAGCGATCCGCGACGATGTGATCGTTGCTACTGGTCGCTCGGACTTTCCGAACCAGGTGAACAACGTGCTGTGTTTTCCGTTCATCTTTCGCGGTGCACTCGATGTGCGCGCGCACGCCATCACAGAAGAGATGAAGATCGCTGCAGCACATGCGATCGCCAATCTCACTAAAGAGGCGGTCCCGGAAGAGGTGATCAAGGCCTATCCCGATGTCACGGGGCTCACTTTTGGGCCCGAGTACATTTTGCCGAAGCCCATGGATCCGCGATTGCGCGAGGTCGTAGCGAGCGCGGTGGCTAAAGCGGCCATCGCGAGTGGTGTTGCAGGTAAAGCGTACCCGTCTCATTATTTGAAGTGATGACATTGGAGCACTACAGCCGGTTCGCGCTATTCACCCTGATTGGTGCAGCGGTGTGGCTCGGCTTCATGCCGTTCTATCAATGGTTATTCTCCTGGACGGAGCATGTGCCTGGCATCAATTGGGTTTATCTGCCGCATGGCGTACGCATGATGTTGGTGTTGTTGTTAGGCGCTGCGGGTGCACTCGGGTTCACTCTCGGCGCCGTCATCCATACTCAGCTCACAGGATATGGCCCGACTTTCGATCCCTCGCTCGATATCGCCCTCGCCGTGATTCCCGGGCTCGCCGCCTGGGTCGCCGTCATGCTGACTTTTGGCCATTGGCCGGGTCGTAGTCTTCAGCCGATGGCCAGTTCGAATACGCAGGCCATGGATGGGCGCAGGTTGTTGTTGCTGGCATTCGTCTCGGCCATTCTCAATTCGACATCGCACATAACGGTGCGTTATGCGCTCGGAAACGAAGCGCATGATTGGGTTAATCTTTGGACCGCGATGTTCGTTGGTGATCTTTTTGGCGCACTATTACTACTCTACGCCCTGAAGGGGTGTATCTTGATTGTTAGCAACTTCACATCGACCGCAACTCATCATGCGCGAAAAACCAAATCCGAAGCTCCTTGATCTCTATCTGAGATTCCGCTGGCTCGTCGACGGGCTCAAGAGTTTGCCGTCCGCGGAGATTCTATCGATTCCGAATGTCGAGCTGTTGCTCGCCGATATCACGCAGGCGTGGAAGAGCGGCGAACCGTACCCGATCAATAAATTGCTCGATCGGCAAGAGATCGGGCATTTCAATACGGTACGTAAACGAATCCACCAGCTCAAAGATGCTGGTCTCGTAGAGTTTCAGGGAACCGAGTCCGATTCTCGCGTGAAGTTGGTCGTGCCGACCGAGCAGGCCTTGCGCTATTTCGAGGACTACGCTGCCGTCATTCAGAAGATGGGGCGCTAGATACCGATTTGCAGGTTAGGAAAATCGTCGCGAGTGGCGGTACACGTACGACGATTGAATGACTCTTGCCGTGAGCCGTTTTCTTTTCGGAGTGAGCCCGCCCGAGCGGCGTGCCAATATTCTTGCCGCCGTAGTGTTCTGAATCGGTGTTGAGGCGTTCCTCGTAGACGCCGGAGAACGGAACGCCCACTCGATATCCCTCGCGCGCTGCGGGCGTGAAATTGCAGATCACGATCACAACCGATTCGTTGCGAGATCCTGTTCGAGAGAAGGCGATCAATGATTGCTGGTGATTGTCTACATCGAGCCATTCAAACCCGACTCGATCGTGATCGAGCTGGTGTAGCGCCGGCAGATCACGCAGGAGTTTGTTCAGATCGCGAACCAAGCGTTGTGTGCCAAGGTGAAGATCGTCAGTGAGTAGATTCCAGTCGAGTTCGGCGCCGTGGTTCCACTCGCGCTCTTGGGCAAACTCGCACCCCATGAAGAGCAGCTTCTTGCCTGGATGGGCGAACATGAAGCCGAGATACGCGCGCAGATTGGAAAACTTTTGCTGACGAGTTCCTGGAGTTCGACCGAGCAGTGACCCTTTCCCGTGCACGACTTCATCGTGCGAGATGGGCAGGATGAAGTTCTCGCTGTACGCATACGAAATATTGAAGGTTAGCTCGTTGTGGTGGTGCCTGCGATGAATCGGGTCACGGCTGATATACCGCAACGTATCGTTCATCCATCCCATATTCCACTTGTAGTGGAAGCCGAGCCCACCGAGATACGTGGGGTGCGAAACTTGTGGAAATGCGGTCGACTCTTCGGCGATGACGATCGCTCCCGGACGATATTTTCCTACGAGCTCGTTCAATTGCCGCAAGAACTGGATGGCCTCCAGATTATTTTTTCCGCCGTGTTCATTCGGTAGCCACTCGCCGTGGCGACGACTGTAGTCGCGATAGAGCATGGAGGCGACGGCATCGACGCGCAGCCCGTCCACATCAAATGACTCGAGCCAGTGCAGCGCGCTTCCAAGCAGAAAATTACGCACCTGCGGTTTTTTGAAATCGTAGATTAGCGTGTTCCAGTCCGGGTGCTTGCCCTCACGCGGATCGGCATATTCAAAGAGTGCGCTGCCATCAAATCGCGCAAGTCCATGTGCGTCGGACGGAAAATGAGCGGGTACCCAATCGACGATGACGCCGATGCCGGCTGTGTGGCATGCGGTCACGAAGCGACGGAAGTCTTCGGCGTCGCCATGTCGAGATGTGGCAGCGTAGAGACCCGTCGGCTGATACCCCCAGGATTCATCGAGTGGATATTCTGTGACGGGTAGCAGCTCGATGTGACTGAAGCCGAGCTCGACTACATAGGGAATCAGTGTCGCGCTGAGTTCGTCCCAATCGGCAAAGCGGCGCCCCGGTTTACGCGAGTATCGCCAGGAGCCGGCATGAACTTCGTAGATACTGATCGGGGCATCGAATCGGTTGCGCTTTAGTGCGGTTGTGTCGCACTCGATGGGTTTGAGAGCTGCACTGACGATGCTGGCGTTGGAGGGGCGAAGTTCGACGCGACGTGCGAACGGATCGCTTTTTTGGCCAACTCGGCGCCCACGACGGTCTTTCAGCGAAAACTTGTAGAGAGCGCCGTCGACAACTCCCGGGATGAATAACTCCCAGATACCACTTTTCCCGCGAAGTCGCATGGGGTGGCGTCGTTCGTCCCAGAAGTTGAAGTCGCCAACGATACTTACGCTGCTCGCATTCGGTGCCCACACGGCAAATCGAGTGCCATCAACGCCGTGGCTATGAATCCGTTGCGCACCCAGCACCTCGTGCGGACGCAGCAGCGTACCTTCTGCAAAAAGCCAAAGATCTGTCTCGGATATGTTCGGAGCGTGCCGATAGGGATCATCGAAGATCCACGCACTGCCATCGGCCCAAGTGGCTCGTAGTCGGTAGTCCGAGATTTCTCTATCGACCGAGATCTCGAAGGATCCATCGGGATGCAGTTGTGAGAAAAATCCAAGTGATTTTTTGCCTTGCGAATCGAGCAACTCGAGCGTGTGCGCATCGGGCTGAAAGACTCGTACGATCGTGCCACCGTCTTGTCTTCGATGGGGACCGCGATCGGCAATGGAGGGAACGATGTCGCGGCGCATCAGGCTAGCTTACTTATCGTTGCGGTGAGATACGCCAGATTTTCTCGGCGTATTCGCGGATGGCGCGATCAGATGCGAAGTACCCCATGCCGGCGACGTTTTCTATCGCGGCAGCGGTCCAGCGTGATGATTGTCTGAAAAGCTCATCTGCCTGTTGCTGCGCCTGACGGTAGCTTGCGAAATCGGCGATCAAATAGTATCGATCGCCACCTTGGATTAGACCGTCGAGGAGCTCGCGATAACGTTCCGGCTCGCTCGGAGAGAATCGGCCGCTGGCGATCGAATCGAGCACAGCCGCCAAGTCGGAGTCGGCGCTGACAATATCCTCTGGTCGATAGCCGTTCGATTTGAGGTTCGCAATCTCGTCGCTGCGCAAGCCGAAGGTGAACATGTTGTCCGCACCGACTCGTTCGCGCATTTCGATGGTCGCTCCATCCAGTGTGCCGATCGTCAGCGCGCCGTTGAGCGCGAACTTCATGTTGCCAGTTCCCGAAGCTTCGGTGCCGGCGGTCGATATTTGCTCTGATAGGTCAGCGCCCGGGATGATGATCTCGGCTAGCGACACACTGTAATTCGGAAGAAAGACGACCTTCAGTCGTCCCGCCAGCCTCGAATCCTGATTCACCACCACAGCGACGTCATTGATCAAACGAATGATCTGCTTTGCTGTCGTGTAGGACGAGGCCGCCTTGCCTGCAAAGATGACGGTGCGCGGCACCCAGTCTGCGGTCGGATTGGCGAGTATCGCGTGATAGCGCGATACGACGTGCAGCACATTGAGCAGCTGCCGCTTGTATTCGTGGATGCGCTTGATTTGCACATCGAACAGACTGTTCGCATCCGTGTCTATGCCCGTCGTGCGCTGTATGAGATTGCATAAGCGCCGCTTGTTTTCCCATTTAATGGCGCGAAACTCGTCGATGAAGCTCTCATCGTGCGAATGATCCTTCAGCAGTGCGAGTCGCTCTGATTCGAAGCGCCATCGCTCGCCAATTTTCAGATCGAGCAGCCGAGCGAGCCTCGGATTGGCCTGCGAGAGCCAACGCCGCAGTGTGACGCCATTCGTGACGTTGGTGAATCGACCCGGCCATAGATCAGAAAAATCTTTGAATACCCGGTCTACCATCAGTGCCGAGTGCAGCGCGGAGACCCCGTTGATGGTATGGCTACCGATTATCGCCAGATGTGCCATACGAATCTGGCGCTCGTGCGGTTCATCACCTCGAATGTCAAAGATGCTCATTCTGGAGAGGCGACCCAGATCGTTCGGATAGCGTTCAGCTATTTCCGTCAGTAGCGCTGCGTTCAGTTGTTCGATGATGCCAACGTGGCGGGGCAGGACGCGTTGGAACAGTTCGATGTTCCAGGTCTCGAGCGCCTCGGGCATCAAGGTGTGATTCGTGTATGAGAAAATCTGGCGTGTGAGATGCCAGGCGAGCGCCCAGTCCATCGAATGCAGATCGACGAGGGCTCGCATCAGCTCGGCGACTGCGAGCGCGGGGTGGGTGTCATTCAGATGAATTGCCACATGATCCGCGAGATTCGCGAGACTCGAATGCTCTTCGAGATGGCGCTGGAGGATATCGGCGATCGATGCGCAGACGAAGAAATACTCTTGCCGCAATCGCAGCTCACGGCCCGCTTCGGTACTGTCGTTGGGGTAGAGCACCCAGGAGAGTGCTTCGTTTTGCCCTTTGATCGCGGTGGCCGAGTGAAAGTCGCCCGCGTTGAAGAGAGACATATCGAGAGCGGGGATTGCTCGTGCCTCCCAAAGACGGAGTATGCCCACTCGATGAGTAGCATGACCCGGCACGAACATGTCGTGGGCGCGGGCGATGACACGGCGCTCTGGCAGCCATCGCGCTTTGCCATGCTCGTCGTGATCGCTTCGTCCGCCGAAGCCCACTTCGACGTCTCGATCTACTCGTGCGAGCTCCCAAGGCGAGCCATCCTTCAACCACTCGTCCGGCGCTTCGCGCTGCACGCCGTGTTCGATACTTTGATCGAACATGCCGAACTGATAACGGATGCCGTATCCGAATGCGGGTATGTCCACGGTTGCCATCGAGTCCAGGAAGCAAGCGGCGAGTCGTCCGAGGCCGCCGTTACCGAGCCCGGCATCGGACTCCGCTTCCTGCACTTGCTCAAGATGACGACCACGCGCGGCGAGTGCGTCACGAATCGGTGCATCAAGCTCCAGCGCTTCGGCCGCGTTGGTGAGCGAACGCCCGATCAAAAATTCCATCGATAGGTAATGAACGCGACGCGCCTTGTTGGCGCGGTCCTGTAGCTGGCTGCGCAGTGCGCGGGCCGAGAGGTCTTCGCGCAGCAATCGGGCAATGGCGGCCATCCATTGGTTGTTGTTGGCATCGGCAGGAGCGACGCTGAACTCGCCGATCAGGCGCTCGTCGATGGCGCGGGCAAGCGATGTCATGTGGATGGCCGGCTGGAGGCTTCATCCAAATAGAGGATGAGTTGCTGCAGCGCGCTAAGGTTCGCCCGGTAGATGCGATCGCGGCCGCTGCGCTCTTCGGTCACCAGTCCGGCGTGGCGCAACTGACGAAGGTGAAAGGACAGGGTGTTAGCCGGTAGCCGCAGCGTAGCGGCCATATCCGAGGGCCGCGCTCCAGCGCTCCCGACCTGTCCGAGTAGGCTGACGATGGCCAGCCGGCTGGGTTGGGAGAGCGCGTTGAAGGATTCAGCCGCCTGATTCAGTTCCATACTTCCAATAATATAGAAATAAAAGGCACGCTGCAGCACTGACCGGACTTTAAATATGGTTTGTGGCGACGACTTAAGAATTAGTGATGGTGGCGTTTGCTAGCATCCGATCGTTCCGTTTTGGAGATTCCCTGTGTTCGCGATCATCGGTTTGGTGGTTTTGTTTGCCTGCGTGTTCGGTGGCTACGTCTTGGCGGGCGGCAAGATGGCGCCCATCCTGAAAGCTCTGCCGTTCGAGATGATGATCATCGGTGGCGCCGGCGTCGGTGCGATGGTGATTTCGAATAGCCTCGATGTCCTCAAGGGCGTTGGCGCCGGCATCGGCAAGGTGTTCGGTGGCCCGAAGTATCACAAGCAGGAATACATGGACACGATCTTCCTGGTCGTGAAGCTCTTCAAGGTCTTCAAGGCCGAGGGTGCTGTGGCGCTCGAATCACACATCGAGAATCCTGAAGCGAGTTCGATCTTCGGTGAGTATCCGAAGCTGCTGAAAGACCATTCGCTGATCAACATGATCGCGGACACAATCCGCTTGCTCGTCACCTCGAATCAACCGCCTAAGCCCGAAGCGGTCGAAGATGTACTCATCCTTGCGATCAAAACCCACCATCACAACGAGATGAAGCCGGCCGAGGCGTTGGCCGCGCTCTCGGGCGCATTACCGGCGCTGGGTATCGTGGCCTGCGTACTTGGCGTCGTGAAGACGATGGCCGCGATCGATCAGCCACCGCCGGTGCTCGGCGCGTTGGTTGGCGCAGCACTCGTTGGTACCTTCCTCGGCGTGTTCCTCGCGTACGGCATCGTCGAGCCGATGGCGACTCGTTTGAAACAAATCATCGATGAGGATGGCGAGATTTATCACGTCGCCAAGCACGCTCTGATCGGTCACCTGCAGGGCTATCCCGTGCCGTTGATTATCGAAAGCGCGCGAGCGGCGATTAGTCACCACTCGCAGCCGACGTTTGCGGAGGTATTCGATGGCCTCCGAGGCAAGTAACGCGCCGGCGGCTGCTGAGGCGCCGCCAGCTGACGAGGCCGCTCAGCAAGCAGCGGCTGCCGAGTCTGCACCGCCTGCGGAACAAACCGCGGCCGAGGCGGCAGCGCAGCTGCCGCCCATCATCATCAAGAAAGTCATGGCCGATGGCCATGCCGGCGGTCACGGCGGCGCTTGGAAGATTGCGCTCGCCGACATGATGACGGCCATGATGGCCTTCTTCTTGTTGATGTGGATTCTTGGCGCAACCGATGCCGATCAGCGCAAGAGCATCGCCGATTACTTCAAGCCGACGTCGGTCGTGACGATGGCTGACAAGTCTGGCGGTTCTACGGGTTTCTTTGGTGGCATGTCGGTAATCGACCCCAAGGCTTTGCCACAGCAAATGACCCAATCGGGTTTGATGCAGTTGCAGGCACCCGGGCGCGAGGAAGAAGAAAGTACGCATCCCGATGAGGCGATGCCCGAAGGTCTGAGCGAAGAAGAGCGCAAAAAGATCGCCGCCGAGCAGGACGAGAAACAGTTTGAAGCTCTACAGAAGAAGCTCGAGCAACAAATTCAGAGCGATGAGAAGACGGCAGACCTCATGACGGTCGTCAGTTTCGTTAAGGAAAAAGAGGGTCTGCGAATCGAGATTCTCGATGATGCTGGCTTCTCGATGTTCACCTCGGGTACGAACGCCATGGATCCTCAGGCGCGCGCACTAATGCAGAAGGTGGGTGAGAGCTTGAAAGGCATCGCTAACGAGGTGGCTGTTCGTGGGCATACCGATAGTCATCAGTTCAAAGGCTCAGGTAACAACAACTGGAGCCTCTCGGCTAATCGTGCCGATGCGACACGCCAGCTTTTGAACACGATGGGTGTGGACGATTCGCGCTTCGCACGTATCGAGGGCGTAGCCGATTCACAACCAGTGAATGCAGCCGATCCGTACGATCCCAAGAATCGTCGTATCAGTATCACGGTGTTGTATCGTGATCCGAACCAGATCCCGACCCGTCAGGAATGATGTCGCGCACGATCACTAAGTCCATGGGGTGCGCGCTGCTGCTGTCTGTATTGTTACCGCAGGCTGCACAGGCGCAGTTCCTGGATGGCTTCAATCACTTTCAGAAAGGCGAGTTCTGCGAGGCACGTGAGGCTTGGCTCGACGATGAGCCCGATGGCGACTCCTCATCGGCATTTGGCATAGCAGAGACCTATTCTCGTGGCCTCTGCGTCCAGGAGGATCAGGTCAAAGCGAGCCGTTGGTATCTAACGGCAGCGCTGCGAGGGTTTTCCCGCGGGCGCGCCGAGATCGGCATTCGTTATGCCTATGGCAAGGGTGTGGAGCCGAGCGCTTACAAGTCTTATGTCTGGTTGTCGATCGCGCGATTGACGGCAGCGAAGTGGGAGACCGACTTTCGTGAGAACTTGACCGTCAATATCAATTTGATGCGCCAAGCTTTGACGGCGGCCGAATTAGCCAAGGCTAACAAGGCTATTACACAGTATCGGCAGACCTATCGTATGCCGCGCGAATTCGAAATTCTTTGATTTATTTCAGCGCCCGAAGCGCGCGATCACGAAAGTGCAAATCGGGAACGTCGCGCCTTCGGCATTGACGACTTCCCAGCGGCTCGCTTTTCCCCACGCGATTGCCGCCTCGTTGAGCATCGAGAGCGGGGAAGGGTCGGCCAATTCCACGGTTTTTTCGGCTAGTTCTGCCGGAGCGCAGATCTTCAGGCCAACGGTGTCGGCCTTTAGACTCTGCCAATCGGCAGCAGTCATGAACTCGGAGACGTGTCGGAACGGCGCAATGCGCTGCACTCGCGCTACGGGCTTGAACGCCGGCAATGGTGGCACCCTGGCTGCTTCCGTGTTGCCTGTGGGTGCGGTACCTGTGGGTGAGGTATCCGAAGTTGCGGCGTCGAGACCTGAGTCAGGCGGCACCGGATCGGCCGGTACTTCAACGGGTTCACTGGGCTTCGTCGACGAAGAGATGACGGAACAGGCCGGCAAGCCCATCAGGCAGGCGAGGAGTGCTGCGCGCGCGTAGCGCTGTGCCGAAGTACCCACGGCAGGCGATACTAGCATGGTGGTTATGAGGCCCGATTTCCGATTGTGGCGGCCGAGCGGTGGGTTGGCCTGGCATTGGCGGGCGCGCCGCGCCGCACGGCGCTATGGCCCATTTCGGCTAGCGATTGAGTCTTGGCTGACTGAATGGTCACCGCCCTGCACGCGTCTCATTCTGGTTGGCCCTAGCGCAGGCTGGACCTTGCCAGGCGCATGGTTATCCCAATTTCAGGAAATCCTCGCCATCGACTTGGATCCGCTGGCGCGCTGGTTTTTCACGCTGAATCATCCCGGTCTCAATGATCGTAGCGTCACGTGGCTACGCAGTGATCTCGTCACCGAGCTCCCTCGGCGCTTGGCGGCGTGGCCGGACGCAGCCGTTCTGTTTTGTAACGTGTTGGGCCAACTTGCAGTTGAGCGCGAGGATCATGAGCTGGTGTTGGCGGAACTGCCTCGCATGCTACGGCGGCATCACTGGGCGAGTTTTCACGATTGCTATACCGGTGATGTGTCCCGTCATGAATTCGACTCGATCGGACCGATCAGTTTGCAGCGCCGAATGAGTGCAGACGATTTGCAGCGCTTGGGGCTGAGCGGCGAGTGGCGAGACCACGGAACCGGGCAGCTGTTTCCTGCGCAGCACTCAAGAGCGTACTTTCCTTGGTGGATCCTGGAAGACAAGCTGCACTGGATTGAAGCAGCGACGATATCGCCTCAGGCCATGACGACTCAAATATAAGTGCCAGGCAGCGTGATGGCTCTGCCACCTGCGCCGAGTTTGAATCGTGAGATGCCAGGCAGACTGCGTGTGTTGATCACACCAAGGTCGAGCTCGACGACTCCGCGTTCGCGCAGTGCCGGCAACGAGCGCCACAGCAGCAGATTGTGCAAATTGGCTTTTTTCGCAGCCTCGTTGGCCCACCCGATGTGATACGTGGCGCGATCGGCATGCAGCACGAAGAGCATTGCCGCCTGAAGATCATTTTTTTGATTCGCTCTGGCCATGATGAACGAGGGGTGAGTCGTGCCTGTGGCTTCGACAAACCGTTCCACTAGTGCGACCGGCAGACCCGAGAATTTGCGGGCGCTGCGTTGCTGTTCCTCGAGTCTGAGTAAATTGCGTAAGCCTGACACGCTACTGCCCACGTTGAGATCGCCACGCCAGTGTCGCTCGGCGTGGCTCAAGCGATTGCGCCAACGAGTCTCCATCGCGGCACGGATCTGCGCAGGCGGGCGAGTAAGGTCTAACACCACAGTGGAGAGACCGGTCATGACTTGGCGAAAGCCCGCATATTCTTCGCCCGCACCTGTCGAGCGATCGTCGAATTCCGGCGTGAATGCAGTCACATGTAGCAGACGATTACGCAAGGCTTTGCGAATGGCTAAGAGGCAATCATGTCGCAACGCCGAATCACATTGCGCGCGCGGGCTCCAGATCGGACCGCGCGAGCAGGATGCGAATCCGAGATAACCGAGCAGACCGCGTTCTAGGATCTGCGCGATCGCGATGGTTTCGTCGGCCTCATTCGTCACGCGCACTCGACGAACAACAGAGTCAAGCGAGCGCATCGCTTCGCCATACGCCCAAGTCTGTTCCCAAGCGCCGTGGCCCGCGCGGTGGAACTCGTTCCATCGATCTTGGTCGGGCTCGTCGATGACGACGTTGATGTTGTAAGGTAATGCCATGTCTAAGCCGGTAAAGGGGATCGACGTCGGCAAGCCGCGAATCACCGCTTGGGGTCTATGGTACTTGTTCCTTTATCTCGGGGTACCTGTGATGCTGCTCGGTGCGCTCGTCGATCTGGCGATCCAGTGGTCCACCGGGTGGTGCGTCGGTTTATGGTGCATGGCATGAAACTCCTCGTTGTCATCTTGCTAGCCTCGTCACTGTTGGTTGGCTGTTCCGAGCAACGCTTGAGTTGCGACGATTCGTCGGTGACTTCCCGCGTCGCGGATATCCTGAAGGAGCGCGCGGTGGCGGAGTTTTCGGCCTATTGCCTCGGCGGGCGCTGGCCAGAGTCCCCATCGGTGAAGTCGGCATGCAGCGTCTCGAGCGGTAAGCCCGGAGAGGCCTGCCGAAATGCGTGTCGCGTGTTCTACGAAGACAATGCCAAAGTGACCTTGAGCTCTGCGACTGCCCGCTTCAAGGATTCCACAACCGACGCCTTGTCTTGTCAGGCCGAGGCTAGGATCGACCTCGGCACCAAGGAAGTCGACTCCATCGAGGCGACAGTGCCTTATCTCGCGCAGCCCGGGCCGGATGGCCCTCGGGTAGTCCTAGTAAGGCCGTAAGCCAACCAGTAAGATATTGCATCCTTTGGTTTGCTGAGTAGGCTGGTCATGGAAGACTTGCTGCTGATTCCTTTTGCTGATTACTGGTGGGCGTATGCCGGGTTCATCATCGCGTTGCTCGCGATTTTGGCCTTCGATCTTGGGGTGTTCAGCAAGCCCGGCACTGTCCCTAGTCTTACATCAGCGTCTATTCGCAGCGTCATCTTCATCGCGTTGGCGTTGGCCTTCAATTACGGCCTTTATCAATTTCTGTTGTACGACCTGCCGACCCGGCCCGAGCTTGCCGGTATGGATCATGCGCAACTCGCGCGGGATACCTCTTTCGAGTTCCTAGCAGGTTATGTGGTCGAGTACGCGCTGGCCATCGATAACGTCTTCGTATTCGTCGCGGTGTTCTCCTATTTCGCTGTGCCCGTGCAGTATCAGCAAAAGGTACTGTTCTACGGAATCATGGGTGCGATTCTTTTCCGCGCCTTGTTCATCTCGCTCGGCTCGATCCTGATGCAGTACGAGTGGATCGTGGTGATCTTCGGCGTGTTCCTGATCCTCACCGGGTTTAAGATCCTGTTTCTGCCGGAAAAGCCGCTCGATCCTGCACGCAATCCCATCATCCTCGGCGTCAAGAAGCTGTTCCCAGTCACGCCAGCCTTCCATGGTGACAAATTCTGGGTCGAGATCGACGGCAAGACTTGGGTAACGCCCTTGTTCGTGGCGCTCGCTTTCATCGAGTTTAGCGACATCATTTTCGCAATCGATTCGGTGCCGGCGATTTTCGCGCTGACCAACGAGCCATTCATCGTCTTCACCTCGAACATCTTCGCCATCATCGGTTTGCGCTCGCTCTTCTTCGTGCTGCAAAGCATGGTTAAGGCGTTCCTGTTCCTGAAGTACGGACTCGGCGTGATTCTGGTTTTCGTCGGCTTGAAGATGGTCTGGTTGAATCAGGCCTTCGGCGGCAAGTTCCCGATCACCTGGTCGCTTAGCATCATCGGCGCGATCCTCGCCGTGTCGATCCTGGTTTCGATCGCCTGGAACCGGGTGCGGGGTCCGGACGCAACGGACGACTGATAGCCGCTCTCGATATCCTCTAGAATGCGCGCCGTGCATCGCATCTCGCGCGTCTGTTTGATATGGGTGTTGCTGGCGTTGACCCCGTTGGTCACCCACGCAACCGATTTCGATCGCTTGACGGTGATCAGCTACCACGAAATCGAGGAGCCCTCCCGGGCGTTGATCCCGGGTTATGCCGTCAGTCCGACGATGTTCGTGCGTCACATCGATTGGCTGCGCAACAATGGATTCGTTTTCGTCTCCGTCGATCAGGTGTTGAGCGCGAGAAGCGGCGGAGTGCCGCTACCGCCCAAGGCGGTACTGCTGACTTTCGACGATGGGTACACCTCGGTCTATCAGCACGCCTGGCCCTTGCTGAAGATGCTGAAGATTCCGTCTGTTATCTCGGTCGTGACGAGCTGGCAGGAAAGTGCCGGGTATGTCGACTACGATGGTAAGCCGGTGCCGCGCGATCGATTTTTGTCATGGGAAGCTTTGCGCGAGATGCACTCGACCGGGCTCGTCGAGATCGCAAGTCACACCCACGACCTGCACCATGGTCTGAAAGCCAACCCGCAGGGCAGCGCCCAACCGGCCGCCACGGCACGCGGGTTCGACCAATTGCGTGGCTACGAAGCCGAAACTGACTATCTCAAGCGTATCGATGCAGACTTGCGACTTAGCCGGGATCTCATCCGCAAGCGGACGGGGTCTGCGCCGCGCATCGTGACGTGGCCTTACGGCAAGTACAACGAGATGGTCGAGTCGACTGCATCGAAGTACGGCATGAACGTCGGGCTGACTTTAGATGACGGCGATAATCACGCGGGTGTGCCCCTGTCGCGCCTGCGCCGTATTCTGATCGAGTCAAAGATGAATATCGGTGATCTGCGCTATGCGATCAATATTCGCAGCCGCGGCTTTACGGAAAACGATCGCCCGCAGAAGATCGCTCACATTGATCTTGATTACATCTACGATCCGGATCCAGAGCAGCAGCGTCGTAACATCAATCATTTGGTCGATCGACTCACTTGGCTAGGTGTCAACGCGGTCTATCTGCAGGCTTTTGCTGATCCTGATGCCAACGGCTCAGCCGACGCCGTGTATTTTCCGAATCGACATGTGCCCGTTAGAGCGGATTTGTTCAGCTACGTTGCTTGGGAAATCCGTACGCGTACGCCGGTCAGACGCGTTTATGCGTGGATGCCCTTGTTGGCTTGGGAGTTACCGGTAGGCCATCCGGCCGCGAGTGAAAAAGTGATCACGTTGCCGGGTAAATCTTCTAATGCCCTCAACATGGGTTACAAGCGTCTCTCGCCTTTTTCAGCGAAGGCGCGGGGAGTCATCGCCGAGATTTTTGAGGATCTCGCTCGAACGACATCTTTCGAAGGAGTGATCTACCACGACGACATCACCCTCTCAGATTTTGAGGATGCGAGCCCTGATGCGCTTTCAATTTATCGGTCTTGGGGCTTACCGGGGTCGATTGCTGATATTCGTGCAGATGACGATACCTTGGGTCGCTGGACCATCCTGAAGATCAACGCACTCGATCAATTTGCCGCGGAGATTTCGTCGTCGGTGCGACGCTACAAACCCACCTTGATTACCGCGCGAAATCTGTACGCACAGGTGGCTATCAATCCGCGCGCAGAAGTATGGTATGCGCAAGCACTCGAGAATTCGCTTGCGCATTATGACTTCACCGCAATCATGGCGATGCCATATATGGAACAGGCTTCTGATCCGATTGCGTTCCAGCGTCAAATTCTCGCAGGGATCGAGCGCTTTCCAAAGGCGCGTAACCGCATTGTATTCGAGCTGCAGACCGTCGATTGGCGTCACGATCAGCGACCGATACCCGTCGATGAAATCGTGGCGACTATCGGATTGTTATATGACGCGGGCGTGACTCACATCGCGTATTACCCGGATATGCTGTTCGACTCGCATCCCGAACCCGCCAAGATGCGAGAAGTTTTTTCGAGACAGCCAAATGATCCGCCGATGAATTAGTTCATGGACGCATTGATCGGCGACTACCTGTTCTTTTTTCCGCTCGTCATGTCATTGATGTGGACGACCGGCGCGCTATACACCTGGTTCCGGTACGAGCGGCATACGCCAAGGCACGATGCGCCACCGGATGCGACTCACTTGCCGCCCGTGTCGATCATCATTCCCTGTTTCAACGAAGCCGCGCATGTCGTTGAAACGATCAAACATGCACTCGCCGTTCGTCATCCCGACTTCGAAGTGATCGCTGTCGATGACGGTAGCACCGACGGAACCGCTGTTATTCTCGATTCCCTGGCCGAGAGTGCTTGGCGTCTGAAGGTGGTTCGTCAGCCGTTCAATCAAGGCAAGGCAGCCGCGCTGAAGGCGGGCGCACTCGAAGCTAGCTATGAGATTCTGGTTTGCATCGATGGCGATGCTCGCATCGACCCCTTCGCGCCGACTTGGATCGCTGCCGCGTTCGCGGCAGACGAACAACTGGGTGCATTGACGGGCAATCCACGCATCGCCAATCGTTCGACGCTCCTCGGTCGCATGCAAGTGGGCGAATTCTCCGCGATGATTGGCATCATCAAGCGGGCGCAGCTCATTCTGAAGCGCTTGTTCACCGTCTCCGGCGTCATCGCTGCCTTTCGAAAATCGGCGGTGGAGCAAGTGGGCTACTGGACACTCGATGCGCTCACCGAAGATATCGACATGACCTGGAAACTGCAGCGTGCGGGCTGGCGCGCCACCTTCGAACCGCATGCGCTCGTTTGGATTCTGACTCCCGAGACCTTGCATGGACTTTGGCGGCAGAGACTGCGCTGGGCGATGGGCGGCGCGCAGGTGATGCTCCGTAATATCGATGTGTTGTGGAGTCGTCGCTCGCATGGGATGCGACCTTTGATGTTGGAGATGATTGCGAGCGTCACTTGGTGTTACCTGCTCGCAGCCTCTTTTCTGGCGGCGATCGTGTGGCGGCTTGTGATGGCAGACCAGCCCTTCTCTTTGGCGGCGACTGGCCTCATCTTGGGGGCTTGCTGCGTCGTACAGTTCACAGCCGGCGCGATCATCGATCGGCGTTACGATGAGCGGGTGATCCGCGATCTCGTCTGGTCGATCTGGTATCCATTGGCATTCTGGCTGCTGCAGTTCGCAACGACCATCGTCGCTTATCCGCTCGTGTTTCTTCGCCGCCGAGGAAAGCCTGCCACTTGGGTGAGCCCAGATCGAGGCCTGCCCAACGATCGGCAAAGTTAATGCGATGATGTTGCAGGCGGCCGATAACGGTCGTCGAGCACGGTACGCATGGGCTTTGAGCCGCCTTCATCGGTAGGATCACCTCGATGAGCAACGGAATCCGAGTTGGCATTTGGGATCTGGCGCCGGGCGTTCAGCGGTCCAATTTTTATGCCTTGCTGGGGACGGCGTTTTTTTCGATTGGCCTATTGACGCTCGTCGGTAATCTTCGCCCCTACCTTTTCAATTCGATGCTCGGGATACCCGACGATATCCAGGGCCGTGTCAGCGGGACGATGGATGTCATCAGCGAAATTCCGGCGCTGTTGCTGTCCGGTCTCGTCGGCGCGATGTCCGATCGCCTCGGCAGGCGGATCATCTACGGCATGGGCTTTGCGATCCTAGCGGTCGGATATTTTTTGTTTCCACTCGCGCAATTCAACTGGACTCTATACGCGATGATCTTCATCACGGCCTGCGGTGCGTCTCTGATCGCTGCCATGTTGTCTACCGTGATTGCTGACTATCCTCAGGAGACCTCGCGCGGCAAGTTGGTCGGGATTTGTTTCTTCCTCAATGGGCTGGGTGTTGCCTCGCTTGTGGGGCTCGCAGCCCAACTACCCAAAATCTATCTCGGCCAAGGACTCGATCCGATCGAGGCGGGTCGCGCCGCATATTGGACCGTCGCAGTGATCTGCCTGATCCCGATGGTAATCGTGTTGAAGGGGCTGCCTCGCCAGTCTCCTGGTCAAATCGGTGAGAGAGAGCCGCTGCTCGCGACGCTTCGAGTCGGCATCGATGCGGCGAAAGATCCGCGCGTTCGGCTGGCCTATGCGTCTGCCGCGGTATCCCGTGCGTCACTGTCGATCATCAGCGCGTTCTTCTTTCTGTGGATGGTGCAGGTGGGCAAGGAACAGGGCATGACGCCAGCTGAGGCTTTGTCCAAGGGTGGCGGAATCTTTGTTGCCATCCAGATCACGGCGACTTTCTGGGCCATGATCGTCATCACTTTCATCGATCGGGTCGATCGAGTGTTGTTCATGACTGTCGCGTCCGCATTGGCTTGCGGCAGTTACGTCTGGTTTGGTCTCGTCGATAATCCCTTTCAGCCAGCGATGTATGTCGCAGCGGTGTTTTTAGGCGTCGGCGAGATGAGCGGAATCCTCGCGTCACAGGCTTTGGTGGGGCAAGTCGCGCCAGAGCGAGGCCGCGGTGCCGTGATAGGTGTTTTCACTCTCTGCGGTTCGCTCGGTATTTTCTTTGCGGCGATTGTCGGAGGGACACTTTTTGACGCCTGGAGGCCCTCTGCGCCGTATATCGTGATGGGGTGCGTCAGCGGGCTGCTGTGCTTGTTGTCGCTCTATACGTGGCGGCGTACCGCTTAACGGCGTAACTCGTAAGCGCACATGTTGACTGCCGAGGCGAGATTCAAGGATTCGATGGTGCGCTGTCCCGATATCGTAAACGGAGTAGTCTGCAAGACGTCGATGACTGATCGCGGCAAACCACGCGCTTCGTTGCCAAACAGATAGCAGTCAAAATTTCTGAAGCTCGCGTCTTGCGTGCTTTTGCCTTGCATATCGAGGCGAGCAATTTTTGCAAAACGAGTTGGTAGCGAGGCGATATCGACTTCAGTTTCAATCGGCACATGCCAGTGGGCGCCGAGGCTCGCTCGCAGTACTTTGCCGTTATATAGATCGACGCTATTGGTGGTTAGCAGACAACGGAATCCGCCAAACCAAGCGAGGCTGCGCAAGATCGTTCCGAGATTGCCGGGATCTTGAATTTCATAGAGGCAGATCACTGTCTCCTGCGGACGACTACTGATAGACACCGTCGGCAGTATCGGAACGACGGCGACGATGCCTTGAGGCGAGTCGGTTTCCGTCAATTCCGTCATTTGCTTGCCCGAGATCACTTTGATCGGCAGCGAGCTCTCGATGGGAGCGTGATCCTCGCTGATATAAATAGTGCTGCTGCGAAGATCGTCACGGATTTCCGCCGCTTTGATGAGCTCGAGTACGAGGTGTTCGCCTTCGATCAGATAGTGGCCAAACTGCTCTCGATACTTTTTCTGGTGTAGTTTTTTCAGCTCGTCAAATTTCATGGCGTCATACCGGCAATGACCGCTTCGGCGACCTTGATGCCATCGACACCGGCCGAAAGAATTCCGCCAGCGTAGCCGGCGCCTTCCCCACAAGGATATAAACCTCGGACATTCAAACTTTGCAGATTGTCAGAGTTGCGCGTAATTCGGAGTGGCGACGACGTTCGGCTCTCGATGCCGGTCAAGACGGCATCATCACGATCGAAGCCCGCTATCTGTTTGCCAAAGGCGGGCAGTGCTTCGCGGATGGCTTCGATGGCATAGGTGGGCAACGCGAGGCTGAGATCGCCGAGGGCGACACCTGGTTTGTAAGATGGCTCAATTGCACCGAATTCTTTCGAGGGTATATTGCGGATGAAATCACCGACGAGTTGGCCCGGCGCGAAATAGTTTTGACCGCCGAGCTCAAACGCAGTCGATTCTAACTTTTCCTGCAGCTCGACGCCGGCTAGCGGCCCGCCCGGGTAGTCTTGCTCGGGATCAATGCCGACAACGATTCCGGCATTCGCATTGCGCTCGTTACGCGAGTACTGGCTCATGCCGTTCGTGACGACGCGACCGGTCTCGGAGGTCGCGGCGACGACGGTGCCGCCTGGGCACATGCAGAAGCTGTATACCGAGCGACCATTGCTGGCGTGATGTACGAGTTTGTAATCGGCCGCGCCGAGTGCGGGATGTCCGGCGTATCGACCAAGGCGTGCTCGGTCGATCGTCGACTGCGGATGTTCGATGCGAAAACCGATCGCAAATGGTTTCGGCTCCATGAATACACCGCGTCGATGCAGCATGCGGAAGGTATCGCGTGAGCTATGCCCGAGTGCAAGAACGACTTTTTTGGAAGCGATGAACTCGCCCGATTCCAGGGTCACGCCTTGAACCTCGCCGTCATCGATGGCGATGTCGATCACTTTGCTCTCGAAGCGCACCTCGCCACCCAAGGCGATGATCTCCTCGCGCATCGTCGAAACGACGCCGGTTAGGCGGAAAGTGCCGATATGTGGCTTGCTGACATAGAGAATTTCAGCAGGGGCGCCAGCGCGCACGAACTCCTGCATCACCTTGCGGCCGAGAAATCGGGGATCCTTGATTTGGCTGTACAGCTTGCCGTCCGAGAATAATCCGGCACCGCCTTCACCGAATTGCACGTTCGACTCAGGTGTCAGCACGCTCTTGCGCCACAGACCCCACGTGTCTTGAGTACGACGCCGCACATCCTTGCCTCGCTCGAGAACGATGGGTCGATAGCCTTGCTGCGCAAGGATAAGTGCCGTGAACAATCCGCAGGGCCCGAAGCCTACGACTACGGGGCGATCCTGCGATTGCGTTGATGCGCGCGGTGGGGCCTGGTAGCGAGTGTCTGGTGCAAGACGAATACTGGGGTCGTTGCTGTGTCGTTGCAGAACGCTCGCTTCGTCTCGAAGGCTGACATCAACGATATAAACGAAGCGGATGCCGTCGTTTTTCTTGCGGGCGTCGTAGCTGCGTTTGAAGACGCTGAAATCGATCAAAGACGATGCTTCGATACCGAGGCGCTTGAGGATCGCCGCCCGAAGTTCCTCGGGGGTGTTCTCGACGCTTTTCTCGGCGAGGGGAAGCTGCAGCTCGGTTATGCGGATCACATCATCATTTTAACGTTAATTTAATGTTCATATTTCGAACCGTTCGCAGCGAGCCATGTCATAAACCTTTAATCGAGGGGGTTGCATGTCAAGACAGTTAGGGTCGGGGTCCTTTTCCAAGGGCGCACTGGTATTGGCGTCGGGTCAGGCTTTAGCGCTGTGGTGGCTGCATCAGTCGATCGATAGTGGAGTTTGGCCCGCGACCGCACCTGGCGGTTTGTTCGCCGCTTATCTCGTCGCCGTCTTTTTACCCTTGACCCTGTTGGTGTTGTGGTCACACCGTCACGAGCAGCTGCTGTGGGTGTCGGGCGTTGCTGTGGCGACGTTTTTGGCGTTCACCGGTTATGGGTCTTTCGGTGATCTGCCCGCGTTAGTCGGCGAGATTAATCTGGAGGAAGATCGCATCGCGGGCTTTTTGTTGCCTTGGGCAGTCGCGTGGCTCATTGCGCTACCGATGCTGCGCGCGCGCCTCGAAATCGGCCGATGGCGCACACCCTATGCCGCGCTTTTTCGTAGTGCTTGGCGCAGTTATTTGACGCTCGCCGAGTCCGCCTTGTTCACCGGCGCGTTCTGGTTGTTGTTGTTGCTATGGGCTGCGCTGTTCGAGACCTTAGGCAACGATTTCTTTAAAACGATATTCAGCGATCCGCGATTCGTCTATCCCGCTACGACGCTGGCATTTGCGACTGCGACCCAGATCATCGGCAGCAGCGATCGATTCATCGATGGCGTGCTCGACCAATTGCTTGGCCTGATGAAGTGGCTTTTGCCACTCGCAGGTCTCATCGTCGTCGCTTTCTCACTAGCATTGCTGCCCAAGTTGCCTGCGTTGTTTGGTAGTGGTGAGCGCGTCATCAATAGTGCCGTTCTGCTGGCACTCGTCGCCGTGACCTTGCTGCTCTTCAACGCCGCTTACCGCGAGGGCGATCTTGATCCGGGCTACGGGCGCTGGTTGCAGCACGCGCTGCGCGTCGTGCCGCCGCTGCTGGTGCTGGTTGCGCTCACGGCGCTCTACTCGATGAGCGTACGACTAATCGAGTTGGGTCTCACGCCGTCTCGATACTGGGGTCTCGTCACGGCGATCTTTGCGGTTCTGTATGCCGTGGGATATGCCTATGCGAGTCTGCGAGCAGGGCCCTGGCTTGGGGCAATCAGTCGAGTCAATTTTGGTGTGTCGGTCATTTTGCTTGTCACGTTAGTGATCAGCTTGACCCCGATTGCCGATCCGCTGCGTTTGAGTGTAGCGAGTCAGCTCAAGCGTGCGCTCGCCGCATCGACAGTCGATGCTCGTGCAAGTGCCCTACAATTTTTGCGCTTCGATTCGAGCGAGCGTGGTCGCGACGTACTGAATGCCATCGTCCGAGGCGAGATCTCCGTTGATGAGCCTGCGCGTAATACAGCATTGCGTGTTGAGGCTCGTCGAATCGCAGCGCTGAACTCAAAGAAATCACTGCCCAAGCCGGACCCTGCGGCCACTCCGGCGCGCTATGCAACTTGGCGCTCGACACTGCGAGTTGTGCCCACCGAGACGTCGATCAGCGCCTCACTCGAATCGGCCATCCGCGAGGAGTTTTCGCTGTCGGCTTCTATGCTGGACCCAGGTGGTAACGCGCCGGCTCCGCAGCTCGTGTTCATCGATCTCGATGGCGATGGTGTTTCTGAGGCATTGCTATTGGCGGGAACCTTACGCGGCACACCTCAGCAGCAGCGCGACTATCACGTCTTTCGCGACAGCGGCGGCGTGTGGTCTCGATGGTCCCGCGGTACGTGGCGAGGAAATTAGCGTATCGTTGTCCTTCGGATGACGACCCGCGACTACGACTTCATCATCATTGGCGCCGGCTCGGCGGGCTGCGTGCTCGCCAATCGCCTGACTGCGAGCGGTGACCTTCGGGTCTTGCTGATCGAGGCGGGCGGTCGCGACATCAATCCTTTCATCCACATGCCAGCGGGAATCTCGAAGCTCGTCGGCAACCCGCGTATCAATTGGGATTACGACACCGAACCTGAACCTGAGCTTCACGGTAGGCGCTTGTACTGGCCGCGCGGACGCGTATTGGGCGGTAGCAGTTCGATCAACGCGATGTGCTACATCCGAGGCGATGCCGCCGATTACGACGAATGGGCTGCGCTCGGTGCCGACGGGTGGAACTACGATGCCGTCCTGCCGTACTTTCGTAAGGCAGAGCGACAAGCGCGCGGTGCGTCTCGCTACCACGGCGCGGAAGGCCCGCTCGGGGTCGAAGACCTGCGCTATCGCAACCCGCTATCGAGCGTGTTCCTCGATGCGACAACAGCCTGCGGCTACGCCCGTAACGACGATTTCAACGGGGAATCCCAAGCGGGTTTTGGCTTCTATCAGGTGACGCAGTGGCGAGCCCGTCGCAGCAGCACGGCGGTCGCCTATCTTCGGCCAGCGTTTGATCGATCGAATCTGACTGTCATGACGCACGCACAAGTGAGGCGTGTGTTGATCGAGGGCGATCGGGCGGTGGGTGTGGAATTCGTTCGACGGGGCCAGACTCAGCAGGTCAGGGCGGTTCGCGAAGTGCTGCTCTGTGGTGGCAGTGTCGCTTCCCCACAATTATTGATGTGCTCAGGAGTGGGTCCTGCTCGCGAGCTCGAAGCGGTCGGTATACCGGTACGCGTCGCTGCGCCTGGGGTTGGCGCAAATCTACAAGATCATCTCGACTACTGCGTATTACAAAAGAGTCAGAGTACTGACACCTATGATTTTGGTGCTTTGCGAGAAGCCCTCGAGGGTTTGCGTTATTGGTTGACGGGTAGTGGCCCGGGCGCATCGAATATTGCCGAGTCCGGCGGCTTCGTGCGCTCAGCCAGAGCGCCGGATGGGCGCGCCGATCTGCAATTTCACTTTGTCCCGGCACAGCTAGACGATCACGGACGCAATCGATTACCGGGACATGGTTACACCCTGCATGCTTGCGTGCTCCGGCCGCGCAGCCGAGGACATATCGGTTTGCGGTCGAGCTCGATGGCTGATCCGCCGCGCATCTTCGCCAACTATCTTTCAGAGCCCGAAGATCTGCGTGGCTTGATCGAGGGGGTGCGCCTCTCGCGTGAGATCCTCGCCGCTGCACCGTTCGACGGGTATCGCGGGGCAGAGCTCTATCCAGGACCAAGTCGGCGATCGGATGCGGAGCTCGCGGTTGCCATCCGCGAAAAGGCCGAGACCATTTATCACCCCGTCGGCACCTGTCGGATGGGCAGTGATCCGGATTCCGTCGTTGATCCTCAATTAAAAGTTCGTGGAATCAAGGGCTTGCGCGTCGTCGATGCCTCGGTGATGCCGCGGTTGATCGGCGGGAACACCAACGCGCCGACCATCATGATCGCCGAGCGTGCAGCCGACTGGGTGCTCAAAACATCCTCCTAACAGTACGAATTAGACCTAGTCTAATTCTGTGCTAGCATCGGCCGCCTCGCGATAAGCGATGTTTGGATTCAAGGAGAAGATTTCCATGCGCAACAACCATGTGTCCCTGTTGGTTGCGGCGGCTCTTTCGTTGTCGGCGGCCTTTTCAGGCCCCGCAGCGCAGGCAGCCGGCACCAACAACATGTCCAACGAGTTCTGGTGGCCTGAGAAGCTGGACTTGCGTCCGCTGCGTCAGCACGCCGTCGAGTCGAACCCCTACGGCGAAAAGTTCAACTACGCCGAAGAGTTCAAGAAGCTCGATCTCAACGCCGTCAAGAAGGACATCGAAGCATTGATGACTCAGTCGCAGCCCTGGTGGCCGGCCGACTACGGTCACTATGGTCCGTTCTTCATCCGCATGGCATGGCACAGCGCCGGCACCTATCGCTTGACCGATGGTCGCGGTGGTTCCGATGGCGGCCAGTTGCGTTTCGAGCCGCTCAACAGCTGGCCCGACAACGTGAACCTCGACAAAGCGCGTCGCCTGTTGTGGCCCGTGAAGCAGAAGTATGGTCGCAGCCTCTCCTGGGCTGACCTCATGGTGTTGACCGGTAACGTCGCCCTCGAGTCGATGGGGTTCAAGACCTTCGGCTTCGCTGGCGGTCGTGCCGACGATTGGGAAGCGGATCTCGTTTATTGGGGTCCGGAGAACAAGTTCCTCGCCGACGAGCGTTACAGCGGTGATCGCAAATTGCAGAACCCGCTCGCCGCCGTGCAGATGGGTCTTATCTATGTGAACCCGGAAGGCCCGAACGGTAAGCCGGACCCGATCGCGGCTGCGCGCGACATTCGCGAGACCTTCGGTCGCATGGCGATGAACGACGAGGAGACCGTCGCCTTGATCGCCGGTGGTCACACTTTCGGTAAGGCGCATGGTGCGCGTAACCCGGAAGGCTGCCTTGGTGCCGAGCCGGCTGCGGCGGGTGTCGAAGAGCAGGGCCTCGGTTGGAAGAACAAGTGCGGTACCGGCAAGGGCGCCGATACGATCACGAGCGGCCTCGAAGGCGCGTGGTCGGCTAACCCGATCGCTTGGACGACGCAGTACCTCGACAATCTGTTCACCTTCGAGTGGGAGCAGACGCGCAGCCCCGCAGGCGCAATCCAGTGGGTGCCGACGGACAAGAGCGCGTGGAGCCTGGTGCCGGACGCGCACGATAAGACGAAGCGTCATCCGCCGATCATGTTCACGACCGATCTATCGATGAAGCTCGATCCGGAGTACCGCAAGATCTCGGAACGCTTCCGTAAGAATCCGGATCAGTACGCTGATGCCTTTGCGCGTGCGTGGTTCAAGTTGACGCACCGTGATCTCGGTCCGCGTTCGCGCTATTTGGGCTCCATGGCACCGGCTGAAGTATTGACGTGGCAGGATCCGATCCCGGCTGTCGATCATGAGCTGATCAATGATCAGGACGTGGCTGCACTCAAAGGCAAGATCCTCGCCTCCGGCCTGACCACCTCCGAGCTCGTTCGAACGGCGTGGTCATCGGCGGCAACCTTCCGCGGTACCGACATGCGTGGCGGCGCTAATGGCGCCCGTGTTCGCCTGGCTCCGCAGAAGGACTGGGAAGCGAATAATCCGAAGGAACTCGCCAAGGTGCTCGCCACCTTGGAGGGTATCCAGAAGGAATTCAACGCTGCTCAGAAGAAGGGCGGTAAGAAGGTGTCGATAGCCGACCTCATCGTATTGGGCGGCGCAGCGGCGATCGAGCAGGCGGCAAAGAATGCCGGCAGCAACATCACGGTGCCGTTCAAGGCAGGTCGTACCGATGCCTCGCAGGCTCAGACCGATGTTGCGTCGTTCAAGCCGCTAGAGCCCGCTGCGGATGGTTTCCGTAACTATTACGTAAAAGGAACCTTGCTCTCGCCGGCCGACGCGCTCGTCGATCGCGCTAACTTGCTCACGCTCAGCGTCCCCGAAATGACGGTGTTGGTGGGTGGTCTGCGCGTGTTGAACGCCAATGCGGGTCAGGCTGCTCATGGCGTGTTCACGGATCGCCCGGGCACGCTCTCGAATGACTTCTTCGTCAACCTGCTCGACACCTCGACCACCTGGTCGAAGTCGGCGCAGGGCGAAGGCGTCTACGAGGGTCGTCGTGGTGATGCGATCAAGTGGACCGCAACGCCGGTGGATCTCGTGTTCGGCTCGAACTCCGAGTTGCGCGCGATCGCCGAGGTGTATGCAGTGAGCGACGGCAAGGACAAGTTCTTGCAGGACTTCGTCGCTGCTTGGAATAAGGTGATGAACCTCGATCGGTTCTGATCCAAACACACTGCGAGTATAGAAAGCGGCGGCACTGAAGAGTGCCGCCGTTTTTTATCCGCTGGTATTTCGTCACACGACTTCTTGTAATAACCCGGTATCGACGTCGTAGATGAATCCTCGCGCAGAGATGGCATCGCCGCCGTCGAGCGGAATCCACGGGTGATTTCTGATCGCGGACAAGCTGCGTTTGACGCTGTCGGCGAGCCTGCCGAGATTGAGAGCATCCGGCGGTGAGTCGAGCGCCTCGGGTGCGCCGCGAAACGCATGAAAAGTCGAGGGACTGCTCGAGGCTACGGATCGACAGACGAACTGACGTGACGTCGCCTTCGAGACGAGCTCGCCGGCCTGCGTATCTCCTTCAAGTGCTGACTTCAGCAGATCATCCGTGAAAGCAAGCATGCCGCAGCGGGTGTGTTGGATGACGATGAATTCTTTGGTATCGAGTAGATGATGCGATATCAGTAAGCTTCGGATCGCATCCTCGCTCACCACACCCCCCGCATTGCGAATGATGTGTGCTTCGCCGGTTTGCAGACCCAGTAGATCCTCGATATCGAGTCGCGCATCCATGCAGCCGAGTACGGCGACGCGTCGTGACGGCTTGATGGGCTGCTTGCCCGGGTGGCGCGCGTCGTGGCGAGTTTCCCCTGCGGCATAGCGTCGGTTGTTATCGACGAGTTGGTCCGTGATGGACTGTGACATGGTTGTTCTCCGTGAAGTTCGATCAGGATGTGATCAGGTGTCTTGCAACCATCGGGTGATGATTGCAGCAAAGAGGGGTTGATCTGCCAGGAAGGCGTCGTGACCGGCGAGGCTGTGGACCCGTTCGAGTCGCGTCGGGATGCCGGCGGCCTGCAGCGCTGCGGCGATCTGCGCCTGTTCGTCGATCGTGAACAATGAATCTTGTTCGACACCGATCACCAACGCAGATTCGATGCCGGCGCTGTGGAATAAATTTTTCGGATCACCGTGAGCGCTTAGATCAAACAAGTCGATCGCTCTAGAGAGTCTCAGATAGCTATCAGGATCAAATGCTTTAGAGAACTTGTCGGCTTGCTGATCGAGATAATCTTGAACCGCGAAGTCTTGCCCGCTGTTCGAGGCGGCTCGACCGAACCGCGCTGTGAGTTCTGCAGCGGATCGATACGTGACAGTGCCGAGCTTTCTCGCAAGGCGCAGTCCATTGATCGGGTCATTTCGAACGGCTTCGCGCTGGATGCTGCGCAACGCGATGGCATGGGCCGAGGCCGCCATAGTTCCGGAGATGCTGATTAACCTACGAGTGCGACCCGGATGCAGCGCGGCGAAAGCGAGCACGGCAGAGCCTCCGAGCGACGGACCGATGACCAGGGCCGCTCGTTCGATACCGAGGTGATCGAGTACGGCGCGACCACCAGCTGCGACATCTTCGATCGAGACGTCTGGAAAAGCGTTGCCGTACCGAGCGCCCGTCACGGGATCAATCGAGGTCGGTCCGCTCGAGCCAAAGCAGCTACCCACAGAATTCACGCAGATGATGTGGTAGTGATTCGTATCGAGAGTTGCGTCTTGGCCAATGAGCTGTTCCCACCAGCCAATGCCACGATCGAGCGGCGAGGATGCTGCATGTGCGGAGGGCGAAAGGCCCGTGAAAATCAGTATCGAATTACTCTTCGTCTGATTCAGCGTGCCCCAGGTTTCGTAGGCGATTTGGCCGCCAACGATTTCGCCACCGCGGTAAAAATGATACGGCGAGGGTAGCGGTGCGTTGTACGCCATGCTCAGGGCTCAGGGTCACTGCCGTCCGGCAGATCGGCAAACAACGCGGTCGAGAGGTAGCGCTCCCCCGTGTCGGGCAGCATGGCGAGAATCACGGCGCCCTCGTCCGCTTGGTCGGCCACTTTCAGCGCTGCAGCGAAGGTGCCGCCGCAAGAGATCCCGCAGAAGATGCCCTCCTGCTTCGCCAGTGCACGAGCGGTGTTGAGAGCTTCGTCATCGGTAACAGTGACGATTCTATCGACCACCTTCGGATCCAGTACCTTGGGGACGAAGTCCGGTGTCCAGCCTTGGATCTTGTGCGGTGCGAATGCTTTGCCGGAGAGCAGTGCGGCGCCCTCGGGCTCCGTTGCGACGATCTCGACCTCGGGGCGTGCCAGCTTCAAAATCTGACTAGTGCCGGTGAGTGTGCCGCCCGTGCCCCAGCCCGATACGAAGTGGTCGAGCCGTTTGCCTGCGAAATCGCGCAGGATTTCAGGGCCGGTGGTGCTGCGATGGTAGGCCGGGTTGGCTTCGTTCTCGAATTGGCGTGCTAGGAACCAACCGTGCTTTTGGGCGAGCTCTTCGGCCTTTCTGACCATGCCGCTGCCACGCTCGGCTGCGGGCGTCAGGATCACCTTCGCTCCGAGCGCACGCATGATTTTTCTGCGCTCGATAGAAAAGGTTTCGACCATCACGGCCACGAATGGATAGCCTTTGGCAGCGCAGACCATGGCGAGCGCGATGCCGGTATTTCCCGAGGTCGCCTCGACGACCGTTTGACCCGGCTGCAAAGTGCCACGACGCTCGGCGTCTTCGATGATGGCAATGGCCAGTCGATCTTTGACTGAATGCAAGGGGTTGAACGCCTCGCACTTGACGAACATCGTCACGTGCGAGGGGGCGAGCCGATTGATGCGAACAATCGGCGTATTGCCGATCGTGCTCAGAATGCTGTCGTAAATCATGACCACCATCGTCATGCAGCCGGCTTCGAGCCTCCAACACCAGTTCGGTATGTGGCGATAACAGATGCTTATGACCCGAGGTGATAGCTGCTACGATCAAAAAGACAATCGACTAACGAGATTTTTTGGGGGCGCTGATGACGAATCAACACAGATCCTGGTGTGGGCTCTCGATACTGCTGGTGATGTTGGTGTGGACAGCGCCGATTCAGGCCCGTGAACACGGATTTTCGCCCGAGATGTTTCGTCAATGGGTCGATATGAGGGTCGGACGTGGTGAGCCGGTCTATTGGTATGCCGTTGGGACGGTTTATCGCTCGCCCGACGGTGAGCCGCTCATGCAGATGGAGGGCGTAGATGTCGCCCGTTTCGACGCAGGCCTGAGCACTGCCACCATGGCGCATCAGTTATCCCGAAAGACGTTCATCTATCGTGATCTCGAAACCGGCGCTGTTCTTAAAGAATGGCAAGGTAAGCCGTTGCCGCCGATCGCGTATCCCTATCAATATATTACTTACGAACTCAAGGGCTCCTCGCTCGAGACTTGGGTCGAGCAGGGTGCGGGCCCTCGCAAGCAGCGTATCGGGCCGGGGCGTGATCTGACGGCCAGAATGATCGGCGAGACAGTCGCCTTTTCTGCGCCGCTGTTTTTGGACTTCCCGTTGCCATCCGGTCAGCGTATGCAGTCGTTCGAGCACTACGACTTTTTTCGGCAGCCCAGCTCGGCGGGCCTCAAACATCCGAATCAGATCAGTTGGCTGCGTTTTGGCGATCTGCCTGCAGGCCTCGGCAAGGGCGTTATGCACATGCTTTCATGGCGTGTCGATCGCTATGAAGATCTTCCCGAGTCCATGCGTCGCTATCTCGAGACGGAAGCGCCGCTTTGGCTGAAGCCACCGGCCGATATTCAAGAAATTCGCCAGCTGCAGCAATAGGGCGCGCTACGACGCCGCAAAGCTCACTCGGTCAAAGTTCGGAAAATCCGCTCGAGGTATTGTTGCTGGATCTCGCCGCGTTTCGTCGCTTCCGACTCATCGGGAGTGAAGCTCTCGATTTCCTTCGTACCGACCAAGCCCTTGCGATCGAGTAGTCGTTCGAGTGTATCGACACGTGCCCGTGTGACCGACAACTCGGCGACCAGTGCGAGAGTGATGCCATAGAGACGATCCAACATCGGATCGTCAGTGAATTCCGGACGGCGCCCACGCAGTGTGGTTGGTTGCGGCGGATTGGGGTCAGCTTTTTGCGGGAGGTGGGAGTACATGTCCTTGCTATCCCTCGGCCGTTGATCCTTCGACAGCCTGCCATGCTCCAACGGCATACCACGCGGGCGCGCGTCCGAAATCTTCCTCTGTTGGTTTTGATGCCTGCCAAGTTGGCGCTACGCAGCGTGTTTCGAAGACAAGCTCTTCGCTGAAGCCGGCCTTCGTCATTATCTGCCGCAGATCGCTCTCGTGCAGTGCGCTCCAGAACGGCTCATTGTTGTAACGGCCATCCCAGTCACGCATGAATTGCTCGAATGGATTGAGCCCGCGATAAGGCGGTTGCTCCAAATGGATACAAAGCCCGCCGCCGCGCAACAATCGGTGTGATTCCTGCATCATTCTCGGTAGTGCTTCGTGAGAGGTCTCATGCAGCACCATGGTGCTGAAAACGAGATCGACACTGTGCGCGGCCAGGGAGGTCCGCGTGGCGTCTTCCTGTCGGAACTCAATATCGTTGACGCCCAGCGCGCGTGCGCGCGCATGCCCATAGCGCAGCATGGGTGCCGCCACATCGATGGCGACGATTTCCGCAGCAGGGAAGAGTTGACGCAGCGGGAGCGTGTTGTGCCCAAGGCCACATCCCAAGTCCACGATGCGCGATGGCACGAAAGCGGGAAACTCACGCCGCAACCATTCGCACAATGCTCGCCCCGCAGCATCGTTATGAGGGCCCGCGCTGCCGCCGACGGTGGCAAACATGCCTGCATCGTAGTTGGCGGCATTCGATACATCGCGAGCAAGCCATTCGGCGGTATAACCACCCTGCATCAGGTGCTGATCGACTCCCGAGACGTAGCGTGGCACGTCGAGCCCTGGATCGAGATGTAATCTGCTTTGCTTGGGGTCGTCGATCGCGTTGAGTCGGTCCGCTTTGTCGCGAAGAGACTCTCGTTGCCGTCCGACGATGTCGCGCCCGGTTTTCTGGCGCATCTCCATGGTGTTGCGCCGAACGAGGCTCCACGCACGAAATGCCGGGTCCCGTTCCATGGCCTGCCTCACCTCGTGCCGATCGACCGGCGTTACACCCTTGCGCTCGAATGCCGCTTTCACGGTGGGTGCAAGGCGCTGCGCCGCAAAGACGTTCAAGTGCGCGATGGTGTCGAGGCGAGCGCGCTCGTCATGCGTGGTCTCGACCAGCATGTCGTGATGAGCGATGCGATGCCAAGGCAGCGGATGGTGCATAAACGGGATTTTAAGGCCGATTAATATTGCTGAAAAATCGATTATTCGGTATTAAAGATTCGGAAATATCGATATATGAGACATCTCAACTACACCCATTTGTTGTATTTCTGGACGGTCGTGCGCGAGGGCGGCGTAGTCGCCGCCGCTCGCTCGCTCAATCTCACCCCTCAAACCATCAGCGGGCAGCTGAAGTTGCTCGAAGCTCAGCTGCAGGGGGCTTTGTTCGAGAAGCAGGGGCGACGTTTGGTGCCGACCGAGCTTGGGCGTATCGCATACGCCTATGCGGAGGAGATCTTCGCTCGCGGCCTGGAGTTGGCGAGTGTCCTGCGGGGGGCTCGCACGGTCGGGAGACGGCCTGTGTCAATCGGGATCGCGGATGCCGTCCCCAAGCTGTTGACCTGGCGGATTCTCGAGCCGCTGCTGCGCGCCAATCCGCCATTCCAGCTGGTCTGTCACGAGGCGCCGCTGGCTGGGTTGCTCGCCGATTTGGCAGCCCATCGCTTGGATCTCGTGCTGTCGACCAACGCGTTACCGGCCGACAGTGGTATCAAAGCTTACAGTCACTTGCTTGGCGAGTCTGAACTGGGATTGTTCGGCGCGGCTGCGCTCGCACGAAAGTTGAAGCGGGGTTTTCCGCAGAGTGTCGATGGCGCACCGATGTTGTTGCCGACCGAAAAAAGCCCGAATCGGCGATCTTTGGAGGGCTGGTTCGAAGCGCAGCATATTCGTCCATCGATCGCAGCGGAACTTGATGACAGCGCGTTGGTCAAGACCTTTGCACAGCAAGGTGTCGGTGTGTTCGCGGCCCCTCTCGCCATTGAGCGAGAAATCGTCCACGCTTACGGCGTCCAGTTGATCGGAAAAGTCGAAGGTCTCAAAGCGCGTTTCTACGTGCTCTCGACCGAGCGTCGTATCAAGCACCCGGCTGTCGCCATCATCCGCGAGCAGGCGCAAGCTGGCTTGTTCAACAGGGAAACTGCGTGAGGGCATCATGGATACATCGACACAACGCGCCATTCTGAACATCATGATTCACGCTGCACTTGTGGATGGTCAAAAATCCGAAAGCGAGCGAGCTGCCATTCGTGACGTTGCCGAATCTCTAGCAGGTCAGGCGGGGGGTGCCGCCCTGGCGGGCGTCTACCAAGATGTGTTGCTGAAGCGGGTCACCTTGCAACAAGCGCTTGCTGGTTTGCGAGAGCTGGAGCATCGCCAACTCGCGTACGAGATGGCCGTGTGCATCTGTGATGCCGATGGCGTGCAAAGTCAGGCCGAACAGGAATTTTTGTCTTCATTGCGCGACGCGCTCGGTCTCGCGGGTGACGATCCGGCGATCGCGAGTGCTGCCCAAGCCGACACGATCGCGGCTGCGGCCGTTGCTGCGCCGATTGCAGCACCGACTTTCACCGCAGCGTCCGCCCGCGATGCCGAACTCGACAAGAGTATTCTCAACTACTCGATTCTTAACGGAGCTCTCGAGTTGCTGCCGCAGTCCTGGGCTTCGATGGCCATCATCCCGCTGCAGGTTCGCATGGTGTACAAGATCGGTAAAGCCCATGGTGTCGAGATGGATCAGGGTCATGTCAAAGAATTCATCGCCACGGTTGGCGTTGGTCTCACCTCGCAGTATGTCGAGCAGATAGGCCGAAAATTGATCGGCGGTCTTGTCGGCAAGGCAGCCGGGAAGATGCTTGGGGGTCTCACGGGTGCCGCCACGGGCATGGCTTTCTCGTTCGCGACGACCTATGCCTTGGGGCAAGTCGCCAAGCGCTACTACGCCGGTGGCCGAGTAATGAGCACCGAACTGCTCAAGCGATCCTTTCAAGAGATGCTGGGGCCCGCCAAGAATCTACAGCAGGAATACCTGCCAGCGATCCGACAACGCGCGAGCACCTTGAGCGCGTCCGAAGTGGTCGAGTTGGTCCGTCGATAGTCAGCGGCTTCGGGAGTCGTTCGGTATTGGCGATTCGATCTTTCGCGTATAAGCACGGCAGGGTGAGCCGCTGGTTCGCAGCACTTCGAGGTGCGGCACGATGCGGCTCTTGAAGCCGATGGCATCGCATCCGTAGGGCATCCCAGGGTCCCACGTCACGCGGAAGTATCGGCAGGTCCAGCAGTTGGGGTTGTCGCTCATGCGCTACCATTATCGTCGATGTCTGAGTCTCCCATGAACAAGCCCAATCCCTTCATTCCGCCGTTGTCACGAGACGACTTGCCGCCGTTCATGCAGCCCGCTCATGATCGGGCGCTCGCCGTTCGAGGCGACGCTACCTTCATCGACGTGATGGGGCATGCCCCTGATGTATTCACCTGGTACGGTGATTTTTACCAGCGCCTGTTCCATGGTGGTCGTGTTCCGGTCGCCATGAAGGAGCTTGCTCGTTATCGGCTCTCGACGCTGCACGGTTGCGCCTTTTGCAACAAGGGGAATCGACTCGATGCCATGTCAGCGGGGCTGACCGAGACTCAAATCGCTGCCATCGATGATGCTGAGGCACCCTGTTGGAGTGACGCCGAACGGGCAGTCATCCGCCTAGCCGAACAGATGTCGCTCGGTAATTCAGATGGCGTGGTATCTCCCGAGTTACATTCGGATCTTATCCGTCATTTCGACAACGAGCAGATCTTGGAGCTTGGTGTCACCATGGCGGTGTTGACGGGTATGGCAAAGTTTTTGTTTGCGTTCGATCTCGTTGAGCGAGAGAGCTACTGCGAGTTCGGCCGCTAGTACATCCGGTCGACAGGAGGGGATCATGTTCGGAGCGATGCAGGAACAACCGTTGCTGATTTCACGGTTGATCGAGTTTGCCGCCAGGAATCATTCGGATGCCGAAATCGTCTCGAGGCGCGTCGAGGGCGACCTGCATCGTTACACCTACCAAGAGGCGGCGGCGCGATCGCGGCAAGTCGCTAATGCGCTAGATCATCTCGGCTTACCCGAGGGCTCTCGGGTTGGGACACTCGCTTGGAACGGCTACCGACACTTCGAACTGTATTTTGGCGTCAGCGGTAGCGCGCGGGTCTTGCACACCATCAATCCGCGACTCGCTCCCGAGCAAGTCGTTTGGATCATCAACGACGCACAAGATACCGTCCTTTGTTTCGATCTCACCTTCCTGCCGATCATTGAGGCCGTTGCCGCCAAGTGCCCCACCGTAAAGCAGTGGGTGCTGATGGCCGATATGGATCGACTCCCTGCAACCACGTCTATTCCGGGTTTGATCGATTACGAATCCTGGATCAGCCGCGAAAGCGCTGTTTACACATGGCCCGAGTTCGATGAGCGAACGGCCGCGGCGCTTTGCTACACGAGTGGAACCACCGGCAATCCAAAAGGTGTGTTGTATTCGCATCGTTCGACCGTGCTCCACGCATATGCCGGCGCAATGCCAGATGCGATGAACTTGTCGTCGAGAGATTCAGTGCTGCCTGTCGTACCGATGTTTCATGTCAATGCCTGGGGCATCCCCTATGTGGCGGCGATGGTCGGTGTGAAGCTCGTCTTCCCCGGTGCTGCGCTCGACGGTAAATCGCTGCATCACTTGATCGAGACTGAGGGCGTCACCATGGCCGCTGGCGTACCGACCGTATGGCTGGGGTTGCTGAACCATGTCGACTCGGTTCAAGGCGGTTTTGCGACGATGCGTCGAACCGTCATCGGTGGATCGGCTTGTCCTCGCGCCATGATCGAGCGCTTCCGTACGTTGGGTGTGACGGTGTTGCATGCATGGGGTATGACCGAGATGTCGCCGCTGGGCACTTTGAGTACGCTCAAAGGAAAGCACTTGGCCGCTCCCGAAACTGATCAGCTCGCCCTTATGGAAAAACAGGGTCGAGCCATCTTTGGCGTCGAGATGAAGATCGTTGACGATGCCGGTCGCGAGTTGCCGTGGGATGGCAAAGCAACAGGTGATCTGCTCGTGCGCGGTCCCTGGATCGTCTCTCGCTATTTCAAGGATGCCGGTGGCGACCCGTTGGTGGACGGCTGGTTTCCGACAGGTGATGTCGCGAGCATCGATCCCGATGGTTTTATGCAGATCACCGATCGCAGCAAGGATGTCATCAAGTCTGGTGGCGAATGGATCAGCTCCATTGATATCGAAAACGTGGCGATGGGGCACCCGGCCGTAGCCATGGCTGCCTGCATTGGCGTGCCGCATCCCAAATGGGATGAGCGGCCATTGCTGGTCGTGGTGAGAAAGCCCGCCGCCGAGGTGTCAGCCGAGGCCCTGCTCGAGTTCTATCGCGGCAAAGTTGCCAAATGGCAGGTTCCGGATGATGTCGTTTTCGTCGATGCTATTCCGCTCGGCGCCACCGGCAAGATGCAGAAGATCAAGTTGCGTGAGCAGTTCCGCGATTACGTGTTGCCGAACTGAAACGCGCCTGTAAACCATCGCGCTCTAGTCGCGGCGCATCGAGCGATAGCAAGGCTTCGCCACCGACGCCGACAAGCCAGCGACGCAGCTCGAGCGCTGAATTCTCCGGTAGCGTGGTGATGGCGTCGATCGCACGCTGCGCCATCCAAAGTGTGTAGGGCATCGCCGCGCGCCGGAAAGTACCCTCCTGCAAAGGGATGGCGACATCCTCCAGAATTCGCGGCAGGCGCTTATCCATCGGCCAGTGAGCAGCAAGGGCACTCACTTGAGAGGCAATGCCAGCAACCTGGGCTCCAAATTCCTCAAAGGTGACTCGTAGGATTGGCATCAGCGTTGCGGGCAACTCGTCATTGGCAAGCCAAGCGCTGTCGTGCGTCTCATCGAGAGAGTTTGGCAAGTCGGCCATTCGATCGATCCAGCTGCGCAGATGCGGATTCGGTGCGATCAGCTCTCGTGCAGGCCATGGGTCGCGGCCGAGATGTCCATACATCGTGCCCATCAATGAAAAATCCGCGAGACTCGGCTTACCGCCGAGTAAAAATGCGTGCTCCGTAAAGTGAGCCTCTAGCAAACCCAGCATGCGACGGGTCCAGGCCATCAGTAGCTCATCTTGTTCTGGTCTCACTCCAACGGCAGGCAAATAGCCACGTAGACGACGAGCGATCCGAGCGACGGCGCGGCGCTGCAAAAAGCCCGGCCATCCAGGCAGTAGAGCGTTGCCGGCATCATGCTCGAACAGCGGATAGTTTTCGCTATGACGCCAACGGGTCTGCATGGCGATAGGAATCCACCACTCGTCACCCCATGCCTCCAGCCAAAGAGAGACAAAGCGCTGCCGTGGCGATGTCGGCAATATCGGTCGATCTTTGAATCGTGACTCGATGAACTGCCAAGTTTCGCTCGAGTCCTGCATCCAGATGTCGTCGGGCGTTTGCAGCAGGGGCATGGCAACCACCCCCGTTTTGCGCTTGCCGAGCCACATCAGCACAAAGAGGTTCACGTCGACATCATCGAATGGAACCCGTTTGTACTTCAGGTACGAGCGTACTTTGCCAGCGAAGTAGGACAGGTGCCAACCGTACATCCGGTAACGTGTGCTCATAAGCGCTTCCAGATCGAGTTCGGGATGTGGCGAAAGAACGGCTTGAAGAGCCGCCATGGAAAGGCTGGAACGATCGCCTCTTCTCGACCCTTCTCGATTGCCTCGGCCATTTCGAAGGCCGCTTTGGTTGCGGGAATCGCAAACGGATACTTGCCAATGTTCGGCATGATGTCCGTCACGACAAATCCGGGTTGGATGTCGGTGACGCGAATGTTATGACGCGCCAAGTCGATTCGCGCTGACCTCAGGTACATCGAGATCGCCGCTTTACTTGCGCAGTAAGCCGCTTGCTTCGGTACGGCGATCATCGAGGCCAAGGAAGAGACTCCGACGATATGCCCACCATTTTGCTGCACGAAGTGAGCGGCGGCTGCATTAATCGAGGCGATTGCGCCGATGACATTGGTCTGGATGATACGGGCCTCGTCGGCCAGTTCATCTTGACCAACGCTGGTGAAGGCGTTGATACCTGCATTGGCGACAAAGATATCCACGGCGCCTAACGCCTCAAAAAAAATCTGTAGCTGAGGGCCGACTGACTCTGCGGCATCGACATCCAGTTGGCCCGTCATCGCGGCAGCTGCACCGCCAGCCAACGCCTCGTGCTGCAAACTCGCCAAGGCGTCGGCTCGCCGACCGAGTAGCCCTAGGCGATAGCCGCGTTTGGCAAACTCGAGCGCCAGTGCCCGACCGATCCCGGCGGAGGCGCCGGTGATGACGACCGTCTTCATGACTTGTTTCGTCTGCGCCTTGCGAGTACCCACCAGGCTGCCAGAACGAGTACGACTAAGCCGACTATCCATTTCATATAGGGAAGATAAACGAAAAGAAATGCATTGATGGAAACTTGCTTGCGAGGCTCATAGCCCGCCGGCAGGGGAAGCACGCCATTCTGCTGCTCATAGCGCGCATACGCTGTGATCATGTTCGCATAGTCGGACGGGCGTTCGAGACGCAGGTCGCGGGTCTCGCCCGGATCCTTCGTGATGTCATACAAACGCCATTGTCCATCGCCGCTCGGCGGCGGAATCCGCAGCAGCTTCAGATCGCCGCGAAAAAGTGCGCCGTGACCGGCAAGCTCGTAACCCACCGTCTCGTCGGCATTGCGGTGACGGCGCGTGGGATCCTGCAACACCGGTAGAAGGCTGCGGCCCGTGATCAACTCGACAGCGCGCCCTGCGAAGATATTCGTTGCTGTCACGCCGGCGAGCTCCAAGAGTGTCGGTGCGATGTCTTTGACGTGCGTGAACGAATGATGAATAGCGCCGGGCGTCGCAACAGCGTTGCCTGCGATGATCATCGGCACTCTCAGCCCGCCTTCGCCTGCGTGGAACTTGTAGTAGGCGAGTGGTGAAGCCGCTGCGCTTGCCCAACTCGGGCCGATGACGGCGTAGGTACCGGGTTCGCCGAGGCGCGACCGCTCCCACGTGTATTGCCAACGCAGCCACATGCGGCCCGATCGGATCGCGAGTGGATCAGAGGCTTCAGCACCGTTGTCGGATAAAAATACGAAAACGGTATTCTCGAACTGACTTGTTTCTTTGAGATGGGCGATCAGTCGACCGACGTGATGATCCATGGCTTCCGCCATGCCGGCGTACACTTCCATCCGCCGCGACTCGTAAGCGCGTCGACGCGCATCGAGCTGATTCCAGTTCTCAGTGGTCGCCATCTCGACCATACGCGTGTTCGTCGGGATCAGGCCGAGTGCTGCCGCCCGATCGCGACGCTCTTGTCGTAGTTGGTGCCAGCCGCCGTCATAGCGTCCTGAATACCGCTCGACGAACTCCTTCGGTGCCTGCAGCGGGATGTGATTAGCCTGGAAGGCGAGATACAGCAAGAAGGGCTTGCCCGAGTTCTTGTCCTGTCGCAGATACTGCAACGCGCGATCAACATAGAACTCCGAGGAGTAAAACCGCCTTGGCATGATTGCTTCGCGACCATCCTCGAACCAATACACCTTGTCGGTAAGACCTAGATAGCGTTGTTGCGTATCCCAATTGTCCGATCCGCTGTCACCTTGTACGAGCGAACGATCGAAGCCGCGAGCAGGCGGCAAATTGTGTGGCTCTTTGCCGACATGCCACTTACCGACAGCATAATTTCGATAGCCCGCCGCTTGCAGCCGCGACGCAAAGGTCACTACATCGCGCGACAGTACGGTGAGATAACCTGGCTTGCCGTAATGTTGATGTGGAACCGATTCACGCATGGCACCGATGCCGGTGCGATGCGAGTCGACACCCGTGAGTAGCATCGCGCGCGTTGGCGAGCATTCTGCGGATGTATGAAAGTTAGCGAATCGGATGCCATTCGCAGCGAGTGAATCCAGGTGTGGCGTCGCGATCTCTCCACCGAAAGCGCCGACGTCGGTATAGCCCCAGTCATCCGCCACAATAACGACAAAGTTGGGGCGTTGCGCTGCCGCACGGATATCAGCCCGAGCGATGGACCCGAGAGCGACGGTCGCCGTCAGCCACACGATCCATGCACGTCGATAGCGCGACATTTCAATTCGAGAAGTAGACGTACTCGTCTCCCGGCTCTTGCGGGTCAGCGAGTGTCTTATCAATCGGAATGTAGCCAGCACCCAAAGACCGCCACATTGGCGGCACTTGCGAACGATCGAACGCATCGAGCGCCGCACGCATTGCGGCGACTCTGGCTGGTTCATCGGCAGCTCGGTTGATCTGCTCGGTGGGATCAGTCGACAGATCGTTCAGCCACGCTTTATTCGGACGATCGGTGATCTGTAGCTTCCAGTCGCCATCACGTACGACCAAATACCGATCGGTACGCCAATATAGAGATTGATGCGGTCGACCAGCGGCCTCGCCACGCAGATACGGCAGCAAGTTGACTCCGTCGATGATGCGATCTGACGGGACTGCCGTATCGGCCGCTGCAGCTGCCGTCGAGAAGATATCGAGATGGCTCGCTGGTGCATCGAAGCGTCCCTGCGGCAAACCGTTAGGCCAGCGCATATACATAGGTACACGGATGCCACCTTCAAAGTGCGTTGCCTTCCAGCCGCGGAAGGGCGCATTGATTCCTTTGATGCCGATGGTATGAGTGCCACCATTATCGCTAGTAAAAATCACCAGCGTATCGTTCGACAGATCGGCTTGATCGAGCGCTTCTAGGATGCGCCCGATGTTACGGTCCAGAGATCGAATCATCGCAGCATACACGCGCACAGAATGATCCTCGATCTCAGCTAGCGCCTCGTAGTCTTCACGAGTCGCCTGCAATGGAGTATGCGGTGCGTTGTAAGCAAGATAGAGAAAGAACGGGCGATGTCGATTGTGATCGATGATCTTCAGCGCTTGGTCAGTGAAGTAGTCGGTCAGATATTTATTCGGCTTGAACAGCTCGCCGTCATTGAAGCGAACGCCCCAGGGATGTGCCGCCCAGATGAAGCGATCGAGTGGATCGATCTTCGAAGCCGCATTGACGACGTTGGGATCATCTTCTGGCAGAAACATCGCAGCGCCGTAAGGCAACGACAGCGACTCGTTGAAGCCATGTGCAGTCGGTCTGAACTGCGGCGCATCGCCAAGGTGCCATTTGCCGACATGGGCTGTGTGGTAACCCGCGCTACGCAACACTCGCGCTAGCGTGATCTCGTTGGTCGGCAATCCTAGCGATTCGAGCGGCGGCTGCCCCTGCTCGCGTTCGGGAAAATAGATCGAGTGGTGCAACTGCGATTCTGAGCGACGCAACTGTGTCACGACTCTCATGAAGTTTTTGGCAGTCGGCGTGAATTCGTAGCCATATCGAGTCGGGTATCGACCCGTCATGATGGCAGCCCGCGAGGGCGCGCAGGTAGGGCTCCCCGAATAGGCGGTCGCGAGATTGACGCCTTCGTTGGCGATACGATCGATGTGAGGTGTTTTCAGCCGCCCGCCTGCCAGACCGCCGTTGAGCGAGACGTCGTTGTGTCCGAGATCATCGGCGACGATGAGTACGATGTTGGGTGGACGCGCTGCAGCCGGCGCAGACGGCGACGATGGGCCACGCTGCCATTCGACATCGCGGTAGGACGCACTCTCTTCCCGCACCGCATATTGAATCCATAGCAGCGTTAGGCCTGTTCGGCCACCAACCGCGAAGAACGCGCTTGCGATCACCGCCATCGCGACGCTGGCCGCCAAAAACCATTTTGTCGTTTTTGTCATGTGCGAGTTGCCGCCAACAAATCCCGTTCAATCATCCATAGGCGATCTTGTCCCCAGACTGACGGATATCCCACAACACGAAAAGAGGGGACGCCCCACAGCCCCGACGCCAGTAGCGCTTCGCGGTTTACAGCAGCCATCGTACGCCAAGCTGGATCGTTCGGGGCATCCTCCAAGTCGCTATCCGTTAGCCCCGCTCGCAAAGCGATCCCGCGTAGTGCTTGTGGCCGATGCGTATCGATACCTTCGGCAAATGCTCCCGAGAGAAACGACGACAGGAATTCGGTGCCGCGTCCTCGAGCGATCGCTCGATGCAGGATGGCGAGCCCGTCTTCAACGGGTTTGCCGACCGGGTCGACGACATTGCCGAAAGGCATCTCGAGCCGCTCGGCCTCGCGTTTGGTATCGAGCAGGATGTATTTCCGTTTGGCAAACCCGACCGGCAAGCCGCGCATAACCATGGGAAGTACGAAACGCAGTTGTAGGTCTGCGCCGTAGTGATCAGCCAAGCGCTTCGTTCGCTCGATAGCGAGATAGGTATATGGGCTTCTTAGGGAGCAAAAAAATTCGAGTATCGGTCGAGTCGCGTTGGGATGGTCGATCGGCGTGAAACGGAGCGCTTGGGGTTCTATCAGCAGCGTCTCGACGGGGCGCTGGGCTAGCCCTGCACTCTGCAACCGTTTCTCTAGATAGTGCAGTCGATCAATTCCCCAATACCACTCGCCTTCAAAGTAAATCGTAGCGCCGAGATAGTGGCCGAGCCGCTGACGCAGGATGGCGCCAGCTTGCGGGTTTGGCGTGTGCCACTGCAGTCGTTCAATGGCACGCGAATCAGACTTGAGTTGATACGCGAGCTGAAGTGCCGCGGCGTCTCTGATGGACCAGTCTCGCAAGCGCTCGCGATCGGGGGCCGATGCGTCATCAGGTGGCGCCACGCGATGGCAATGCAGATCGATGCGATAGCGCTCTTGCAGTTGTGGCAGAACGCCGGCTAGTAGCTCGCTATACGGGTCATCATCTTGATGAAAGTAATGAACAATTGCCGCTCGCCGCGTGCAACGACGCGGCAGTCCGTGCCACCAGCGCATCGAGTTGCGCCGCGCGACGCTGGTCAGCACTCGCGAAAAGACGCGCGATATCGTGGCTTTCATATCGGTTCAGGATCAGGGTCGACGCGATACGGTGATCGAATCGTCACCTGCGGGCAGAGAGTACCAATCGCCATCACGGGCTACATCGATAGGTCCTGAGAAGATCGCTGGCGCCTTGCCGACAAACTCCGGCTTCAAGGCCTCGAGTGGTAGCGGTGGCACGATGTGGTGCAGCACGAGGCGCTTGACCGAGGCTGCTTCGGCCACGCTAGCTGCATCTTCTGGGCTTGAATGGTAGTTACGAATGTCGCGCATGATTTGCGCGTAACGCGAACGTCCGTGTCGATCGAAGCCGTTTTCTAGTATCTGCACCAGTTTCATCGAGAGCGCCTCGTGCAACAACAGATCGACGTTCTTGGATTCGCGTTCCACATTCTGACTGCGGCGTGTATCACCACTGATGACGATCGTTCGATCCTTGTATCGAATCCGATAGCCGACAGCCGGTGCGACGGGACCGTGATCCACCGTGAATGCCACGATTTGCAGCAGATCTTCGTCGATCAGTACGAGACGACCAGCGGGGCTTTCGATGTCAAACTCGCGCGGATCTGCGCCGAATCCCGATGGTGGCGCGAGTTGTTCGCCGTGGTGTCCTGTTCGATAAGACTGATCGAGTCGATACGCTTCACCAAACCCGTTGACGACACCGTTGAGCCCTGTTGGTCCAAATACCCGTGGCGGTTGTGTCGCGGCAGCGCCTACCCAGCGTTGCATGAGTAGTTCGCCGAGTCCGTCGATATGATCGGAGTGGTAGTGGGTCAGGAAGATCGCTTCGATCTGTGCAGGATTTAACTCCATCCGCAGCAGACGTGCCGCAGCTCCTCCGCCGGCATCGAACACGAACATTCTGCTGCCTGCGATGACGACCGTGCAGGGGCCTGCTCGGTGGGCATCCGTCATCGGCGATCCGGCGCCACAGATGCCCACATGCAAGCCATCAGGGAGCGCTGCGATCGGGTCTGCGTTAGCGGTGATTCGATCGACGCCGTTTTCTACCAAGCGAAGCGCGATGGGTCCGCGCTGCCAATAGAGCAGCGCTGCGAGGACGAGTGCGACAACAAGGAAGAGGACGAGCCTTCGATTGCGTGACTTGGCCATCAGAACCCCCCGAGATGGAGGGCGAGGATACTACGAGCGCAAACGCTTCGCGGCTCAGGCCTTCTGGTCGATCAGGATTCCAGTGAGTTGGTCGATATTGCGCGTGATGCGCATCGCGGCCTCAGGCGGAATCTGCCGCACGGTATCGCCGGTTTCGCGGTCCGAAACCGTCACGACGACGGTGGCGGACGATTTGTCGTAACCGATGTTGATTTCACGTCCCTTGGCCGCCAAACGCTCGTTGGCGCTGCGTAGAGACTCTTTGAATTCCTCGACGCGGGCTCGCGAGGCGGCTTGCGCCGAGGCAGATTGCGCCTCTTGATTGGCTTGCTCGTTGGCGCGCTGGGCGTCGCTGCGCTGCATCTCTGTCACGCGCTGCGTGATGGCGACATCGTCCAAACGAGCCTGCCGCGGCACGCCCGGCTCCGGCACACGATTGGTTTGGGTGATCTCCATGCCGATAAGTTGCCTCAAAAAAAGGGGCTTTGTCCAGCGGAGAAACCCGTAGTCAGGGCCAGAGGGCGAAGGCGGAAACCGCGAAGAGTACGCCGATGGAGGCACGCCGAAACCAAGGTTCGCGCGCCGGGGTCAAGAGTCTCCCGCCAGCTAGGCCGCCAAGGTAGTAGATGGGCGATAGCAGGGCGCCGAGTAGCAGGTGTCGGGTCGTTAGCGATTGACTGGCGGCCATGGCGAGCAGCGTAAAGACCTGAATCAAGGAGAAGTAGGCGAGCTGGGTCGCGCGGGCAATGCGTGCCGGAGTGCGTTCGGCCAGCAGGCCGAGTACGACCGGCGGCCCGCCGATACCGCCAAGCCCGAATAAAAAGCCGCTCGATCCGCCGAGCGCTACCGTACCCAGAGGCTGTCGGATCGAGAAGGGAAACCGCCAACGTAGCAGCAAGGCGACGGTTGCCAAGAGGACGATCGCACCGACGATTTGACGCACCCGTTCGATATCGAGCACGTGGATCGACCACAAGCCGATGGGCGCGGTCAGCAGTGCGGCATAGCAAAGCGGTCGGGCGATACTCCAGTCGGCTTCGCGGTGGATTTCGCGCGCCTGCAGGATACCGGCCACGACATTCACGATGATGACGATGGCCGTTGTGCTGATCGGGTCGATGAGGGTGAGTAGCACTGGTGCCATCACTAAGGCACCGCCGAATCCGGTAAAGCCGCGAACGAGCCCCGCGAGCGCTGTCGCGAGTAACGCGGGTAACAGAAATTCAGTCATCACCGGTAAAGATGGTAGCGACGAGAACGATCAATGAATTCGGCCGGTGTCGTCCAGAGCGGCTCGACATCGGCTGCCGACCAACGCTGCGCGAATGCTGTTCTAATCGCCGGATCGGCGACGACCTTGTCGAACATATCGAGGCGATCGGTGTGTAGCACAAACGGATTTGCCTCTGGCGATTGTCGGATCAGCACTTCCATTATTTGAAACTGCAGCAGACTGAGAGATCGCACCTCGCTCAGATTCAAATAAATTTGCACACCCCCATGGCGTCGTCCCGACCCGTTCGAGTAATACGGAATGAAGTAAAGGGGGCGTACTTGCACCCCGGGTAGTTTTAGTGCGCGGATCGAATTGGCAAAGGTTTCGGCGTCGAGATTCGTAGCCGCCATGACGCCAAAAGGCAGCGTGTAGCCAATGCCGATCATGCTCGGGCTCAACTCACCGATGATGCCGGTAGCCGGATAGAGCGCAGCCGTAGCCGCTTGCGGGATGTGTGGCGAGCTCGGAACCCAAGGCAGTCCCGTCGCCTCGAACGTCATATTACGTCGCCAGCCACGCATGGGAATCACGGTGAGCTTCGCGCGTAGTCCGCCGGCCAACCAGCCCGACTCGTTGATGAGCGTGGCGAGTTCGCCAACGGTCAGACCATGTACGTACGGAATCGGATAAGGTGCAACGAACGAGGTACGACCGTCAGCGGGCAAGGGCCCCTCGATGCGTAGACCCCCGAGCGGATTGGGTCTATCGAGCACGACGAACTCAACGCCGTTTTCAGCAGCGGCTTCCATTGCGAGGCCGAGCGTGGCGATGTAGGTGTAGGAGCGTACGCCGATGTCTTGTATGTCGAAGACCAAGGCATCGAGGCCGGCGAGCATCGTCGCGGTGGGTTTGCGCTGCGAGCCATAGAGTGAATGAACCGGCAGCTGTGTGACGGGGTCGATGCTGTCAGCAACTTTGTCTCCGGCGGAGTGATCGCCTCGCAGGCCGTGCTCTGGACCGAAGAGCGAGACCAGTCGAATCGCCTTGCTGGCGGCGAAGATGTCGACGGTGCTGCGTAATTGCCGATCCACTCCGGTCGGATTGGTGATTAAGCCGACTTTTTTACCTTTCAGCGCAGCAAAGTCCGTTGCGACGAGACGATCGAGGCCGGTTTGCAGCGGAGCGGCGATGACAGCCGGCGCCAAGAACAGTGCCAAGTACGCATAAATGCCAATGAAGATCGATCGCATGTCGGTTAGTTTAAACTTCGCGCTTTCAAGGAGTCAGCAAATGAAAAAAGCCAAGACAAAAAGCCCCGGTATCGATATCGGTATCAAGTCGTCCGATCGCAAGAAAATCGTCGATGGACTCGCCGAGTTACTCGCCGACAGCTACACGCTTTATCAGATGACTCATAATTTCCACTGGAACGTGACGGGTCCGCAGTTCAATAGCCTGCATCAGATGTTCATGACCCAGTACACGGAGCAGTGGACAGCATTGGATCTGATCGCCGAACGTATTCGTGCTCTTGGTTATCCTGCACCCGGCACCTATCGACAGTTTGCGAAGCTCGCATCCATCAAGGAGGTCGAAGGGGTTCCCTCCGCTAACGACATGATTCGTCACCTCGTGACGGCTCAGGAGGCGACGGCGCGGACGGCTCGCAGACTCTTCCCGATCGTGAGCGCCGCCGACGATCAGCCGACCGCGGATCTGCTAACGCAGCGTCTCGAGGTTCACGAAAAAACGGCTTGGATGCTTCGAAGCTTGCTCGAGTCGTAAGTTAGCCGTGACCTGGGCTATCGAGTAGCAGGCTCATTTTGACGACGTCTGCGATGCTCGAGCAGTCGAGTTTCTCCATCATCCGTGCCTTGTAAACCTCTACCGTGCGCGGACTGATGGATAACTCGATGGCGATTTCGCGATTTTGAAGACCTCTGCCGAGTAGGGTCAGCACCTGGCGCTCTCGTTGCGTTAGCGTGTTGATACGTGCAAGTTGCGTTTCTGTCTGCAGGCGTTTTTGATGGCCTCGCGCATCCTCCGAAATCGCGTGAGTCAGTACATCGACGAGAATGTCTTCATCAATCGGCTTCTCGAGAAAGTCGAAAGCGCCGCCGCGTAAAGCGGCGCGCGTGGTGGCCACATCGCCATGCGCCGTCAGTAGTACGACCGGCAGACTGATTTCCCGCGCATTGATCTCGGCTAGGAGCTCTAACCCAGACATGCCTGGCATGCGTAGATCCGTCAGCACGCAGCCGCGCGATTCACGATTAAGCTTGGCGAGCGCATATTCAGCGCTAGAGAACGCCTCCGCACTCATCCCCCTGAGGTTCAACAACAGCATCAGTGCATCGCGAATGGCCGCGTCATCGTCGATGAGATAGATCGTCGGATCGATTTTCATGGTGACTCTCTGCGTACAGCATCAATCGGTAGAACAAGTTCGAGCTTCGCTCCTCCAAGACTCGATTCGGCGAGCAGAAGTTCCCCGCCGCAGGCTTCGGCGAGAGACCGACTGACAGCGAGGCCGACGCCGAGGCCGTCGGCTTTGGAAGTGACGAACGCCTTGAAGAGGTCACGACGTATCTGTTCTGACATGCCACGACCATTGTCATCCACCGATAAGTGGATGGTCTTGCCAGATCGACAAGCCGCAATTTCGATAATGGCGTTCGGTTGCTCTGCTGTGGCATCAAGTGCATTCGCCAGCAAGTTCGAGAGGATCACTTCGATGAAGACTCGGTCTCCGTTGACGGCCGGCAGGTCATGATCGATACGTATCACGATGGACTCGACGCCAGCACGCTCCGATCGGCGCAACGCCTCGACGAGTTTCTCGATGATTGGTTGCAAGTCGAGTGACTCAAGTTGTGGATCTCGTCCGGCATAGAAATTACGCAAGCGCCGCAAGATATCCGACGCGCGCAGTGCTTCATCGGCTGCTTTTCGAAGTGTGGGTGCGAGGCGCGCGTCATTACGACCGCCATCTGCCATCATGATTTCACTTGCACGGAGATAGCTTACAAGTGCCGTCATCGGCTGATTAAGTTCATGCGCTAGTGTGGAGGCGAGCTCGCCAGTCGTCGCCGCGCGTGAGGCGCGCGCCAAGTTGGACTCACTATCACGCAATTGCTTTTCGCGCTGCAATGCCAAGCGAGCAGAGTTTTCGCGCTCGGTGACCACCGCGCCTAGAGCCAATCCCGTCACCAGCAGCGTCGACATCAAGAACTGCAGATCGACGAGGGGCGCGACTTCCGCGAGGCGCTGCACGCCTGCTACCAAGCTGATTTGTAGAGCCAGTGCAGCAATGAGAAAGCCTGGTACGCCCCAGATGAGCGCTGCCGAGATAGCGGGGACAAAGAATAGATAGAAGAACCGCAAATCGCCTGGATTGCCGACCAGGAAGACGAGTGTGAACGCGGCAAATAATCCAAGCAGTACGCCTATGAACGCGGCCGGACGCGAGAGGATCGCCCGCAGTAGCAGCGGAGTATCCGCAAATCGTATTAGCAGCGGAGCGAGCAGCAGGATGCCGTTCAGATCGCCTACCCAAAATCGCGCGAGTGCCGAGGAAAACTGATCTGCCGGGATGAGGTTTGAAAGCGTGTAAAGCCCGACGCTGACAGTGCCTGCGATGATCGCTGTCACCGATGCCACGGCGATGAACTTCAGTGTGCCACTGAGTGTGGCGACACCTTCCATCGGTACCTTTTTTCGTAGCAGCCACGCTGCGAACTGGTACACGGCCGTGATGCTGATCGCTTGCAGCGGCAATATCCAGGAGTGCATCGGAATGCCGCGGATGACAACTTCCGAGACTAAAAATGCGGCAGCGACCCACCAAAAGTTGCCGCGATAGGCATAGAGGAAGGCGAGCACCAACCCGGTCTGTGGCGACAGCGGCGTGATACCAAGCTTGAGAACGGGTTGCACGTAGCTGACGGCATCGAGTGCCACATGCGCGATGAAATACAGGGCGATCAGCCACGGCGTTGCACGAACAAGCGGCGTTATCGTTGAGGTGCGTATATCGGCGTGGGGCATCGCAAGCCAGCTTAGGCGTCGATCGGAGTCCGTTCAATCATCGGGCGTAGAGGTAAGGGCCAGCCCGGATTGGCGGATCGGGAGGGCCTACCGTAACTTGGCGCTTGAGCGGGCTGATTCGCTCGATTCAATGACCTAGCAGTTTCCCGATCCGCAGGCCGAGGCGCCTGCGGGTCGGGTTTTAATGAGGACCGCCATGACTCGAGTCAGCCGCCTTGCAGCGATTTTGCTGCTGATGTGCTCCATGCCCGCCCATTCGGCGCCGTCGGCGACCGACAAGCTCATCAAATCCGCCGAGCGCAACCTAGCTGAGTTGACTCGGTGGTCTACCGCCATCGCGGGGAGTGAATCCATTTCGATGAGCGATGAGAGCAGGTCAACGCTCTATCGAATTCATTCTGAGACGCAGCGCTCGGTGCGCGCTTTGAGCATCGCTGCCCGCGACGACTTCAGTAGGCAGTTCGCCGCAGGCTATCAGGACTTCGCGGCCGCACTACGCGGCTTGCATCGCGCCGTCGTACTCGGGCAGGACGCTAGCAGTCACCTGACCAACTCCGTCAGCGAAGCAGCGGATTTGCTAGCGATGATCAAAGATAGCGAAACGCCAACAGGGCAACGAGGGTCGGCAGCAGCGCCGACACGAGCAAGCCTATCGGACTGACTGCACCTTCATCAAAGTAACGTCGCAGGATCGCAACGCCCGCCGGGTTTGGCGCATTGGCGATGATGGTCAAGCCACCACCGGTCACGGCGCCCGCTACGAGTGAGTATTTGAACTCGTCGGAGAGTCCCTCAACCAATGACCCGAGATAGGTCAATGCCGCATTGTCGGTGATGGCTGTCAGTGCAGTAGCGCCATAGAAAACCGCATCGCTGCTCATGTTCACAAGTAGCGGTTGCAGCCACCATTGCTGCTGTCCGCCCAGCACGACGAGCCCGCCCAGAAAGAAGGCGACCAGCAGGCCTTCACGCAGGATCAAGCGATCCTGATGGGCCGAATAAGCCGTGGCGATTCCCATGAACAACAGGAAGAGCCCGATGAAGAGTGGCGGGTAATGCGCAAACAGGACAATACCAGCCAAGATCGCGATATGAATCAAGACGAGTGGCATCGGTACCGTCGGACTTTCCGAGGAGGGGCTTTTGGCTGTCGAAACCTGCGCCAATTCCTTGGCGAAAAGCAGTGTCACGGCAATGCCGTTAACGAAGACGGCGATGGCCGCTTTCCAGCCGAAATGGGTGAGCATGAACGCCGTATCCCAGTTCCAGGTGCCAGCCACCATAAGCACCGGCGGTGCCGCATAGGCCGTCAGCGTGCCGCCGATCGAAATGTTGACGAATAGGACGCCGATCGTCGCGTATTTAAGCTTGGATGAAATATCTTTCGAAAAAAACTTATCCGCCAGCATCAATGCCGCCAGCGTCATGGCAGCAGGCTCGGTGATGAACGAGCCGAGCAGCGGCACGACCGTTAGAACAATGAAGTAGGTGGAAATACCGCCTTTGCCTGGGATCAGCTTGGCGAGCACTTCAACGAGTTGCTTGGACGTCTGAAGGATCGGTCGTGTCGCGGCGACGACCATGATGACGAATACGAACAACGGTTCGGTGAAGTTTCGCGAGTTGACGTATTCCTTCATCGAGTCGGTGCCATCGATCAGCACCATCGTGACCGCCAATACCAGCGCCCAAAAACCGAAGACGATCTCGACTTCGCCTAGCAGGTGCCACAGGCCGCTATGGGCCGGTCGGGTATGTGCGAGGTGTTCGAAATACTTCGTCGAAAAGGTGTGGATGATCGCGACCGCAAACAGGACGGCAGCGATGATTTGCAGGGTGGTGGGGCTTAAAGAAGACATAGAGGGATTTTAGCGGAGAGCCACTGGTGCCGGGGTATACTTCTGACCCATGGATCCTCAATCAGTTCAGACGGCTGTCACGGCCTCCGTCTTGGTGAGTTTCATTGCGATGGAGCTCGCGCGCGGGCGGTTTTTCCCTCGGCAGGCTTCACGCGAGGACAACCGGTTGGACGTGGCTGTCACGCTTTTGTTCCCCCTGATCTCTCTCGGGGTGCTTGCCGCGTCAACGGGTCTGGCCTCCGTGCTGATCCCGGATTACCAAGGCGCGCTTGCCGACTGGCCTTGGTGGGGGATGCTGTTGACCCTGTTGGTCGCGGATGACTTGACGCAGTACTGGTGGCATCGGTTGTCGCACACCAGCCGCTTTTGGCCATTGCACCGAGCGCATCATTCCGCCAGCTATATGAGCGTACGGGTGGTCTATCGCAACAACGCCTTTTATTACGCGATGATGCCTGGTCTGTGGCTGAGCGGGCTTTTGATTTTTCTCGGCTTCGGTTGGGTTTACGTGGCATACGCCATCGTCAAGGTTACGGTCATCATCGGCGCTCACTCCAGCGTTCGTTGGGACGAAAAGCTTTATCAGTGGCCTATGACTCGACCTTTGATGTGGGTTTTGGAGCGCACCATCTCCACGCCCGCAACCCACTACGCTCACCACGCTTTGACTCAAGATGATGGTGTCGGTCACTACACGGGAAACTTCGGAAATTTGCTTTTTCTTTGGGACATCATCTTCGGAACGGCGCATATCACCCGAAGGTACCCTGCCGAATACGGCCTCGCCGATGACCGAGAGCACGGCCACGAGCCCTGGGCAACCCAGTTTCTCTATCCGATTTTTCGATCCAAGCGCCGTGCAACAGCGCTCCATTGGCCTCCGGGAAAGCCACCGGAGTAAGTCGTATGCGGACTCACGCCAAGGTAACCCCCGAGCTGCGTCGATGGATCATCACGCAGACTGAGTTGGGACAGACTCCGGATAAGTTGCTTGATGCGATGATCAAGTTGGGATGGCCTGAAGGTGCGGCGCTCGAAGTGATGGAGCGCGCGTTGACCGAGAAGGTAGCGCAGATTCGCGCCAAGGACGTGGCGAACAACGCCGCGCCGGGCGTCGAGCCGAGTTCTGAGTCGGGGTCATGAGGGCATCCCGCGCCGATATTGACGCACTGCCCGTCTTTCCGCTGATAGTCGAAAACTTTCTCCAGAGAGATGAGTGTCAAGAGTTACTCGCCTTTCTGAACTCGGATCATGCGGACTTTGGGTCTTTTGATCTCTCCGCCGACTACTGGAGTGGGCGAACCTTGACTCCGGATCGCCTCGCGCACCAGTCGATACTGGGTTCTTTTCGAGATATCCGTGATCGAGTGGTGATGACCCTCCACAGCGCGCTTGAGGCGCACCTCGGCTCGCAGCCACCCTTGTTTGCCGATTTGGTGAATTTTGCTCGATGGCCGTCGGGCTATGAATTGCATCCCCATGCTGACAGCGAGAATCCGGATGGCATTCCGCACCCGTTCCCGTGGCGCGACTTCGCTTCCGTGATTTACCTAAATGACGACTATGATGGCGGGACGATCTACTTCCCGAATTTGAATATCGAACTGAAGCCGTTACCGGGCACTTTGATCACTTTCCCGGGGACACTACGTTATCTGCACGGCGTCCGTCGAGTTACCGGCGGGATGCGTCATACGATCGCCTCGTTCATCACGTTTGACGAGTCGAAGCGATATGACTTCTGAGAGGCGATGATGATCAAAGTCCCCGAAGATACGATCGCGGCGATTCCTTATGACGACTTTTATCGCGGTCGCCAGGACGAGGTTTATTTTAATCTTCGAGGCGATAACAAACGCGATTGGTTTTCACGCCACGCCTATTTTTGTTTGCCGCTCGTGATCGGTAACCAGTATGGCTTTGCAATGAAGTCTTTACTGCGCGCAACTTTCTTGTGGAATGGCGGGCCCGACCCAGCAGATACGACGGTGACGTTTCACGAGCCTGAGGAAGTACAGCGCCTCGCTAGTTTGCAAACCATGGTTTCAAATTTCGGCCTCGGTATCGTCACGGTTCAGGCTGCATTCGCCTTGCGAACGCCGCCTGACATCAGCTTGATGACGATACAGCCACCGAATTACTTCATCGATGGTTTGCAGAACATGACGGGGGTAGTCGAGACCGATAATTTACGTCGTGACTTCACCTTCAATTTGAAGATCACGCGGCCAAACTTCCCAATCGAGATAGCAGTAGGTGATGTCATTGCGGGATTCATTCCTTATCCGCGTGGTTTTGTAGAAAAGTTCGAGCTGGTTGATGGTGCGAAACTCTTTACGCCAGGGCAGATCGCTGAAGAGCAGCAAGTCGCGCGCGATTTTGGTCGTGAGAGAAGCGATGTAGACGTGCTGAGGCCCGATGGCGTGGGTCGCCGCTATCATCGTGGCGAGGATGTATATGGCAACCCCTTCGAAAACTCTCATCAGACTCACCTGACCGGTCGGTCTGGCCGCAAGACACGAGAGCCGAAGTCATGAGCGCGCGCACCTTGTTCGGCGATGAGAGACTGCCCCTGGTTTGTGTGCCGCTGATTGCGCAGACTCATGCCGATCTGTTGGCTGATGCCGCAGCAGTCGTCTCTCAGCATCCCGATGTAATCGAGTGGCGCGCCGATCATTTTGTGGGCATTCAGTCCCTCGATGCGCTAGTTGCTGCTGGGAGCGCTTTACGCGAGGTCACTGGTGACATCCCGCTGATTTTCACGTTGCGTTCGAGCGCCGAGGGCGGACACCCAGTTAGTCTTTCACCGCAAGCAGTGGATGCGCTGCGTCTTACAGCGGCGAATGAGCTGCCGTTCGAATTTCATGACGTCGAGATGCGTTCACCTGAAACTTTAACGAGTGAGCTGATACGCAGGGTGCATGCCCACGGCGGAAGAGTGATTCTGTCTGCGCACGACTTTCAAGGCACTCCGAACGACGAGGAGCTGGCGTCCGTATTCTTACGTGCGTATCAGCTTGGTGGTGATGTGGCCAAAGTCGCCGTGATGCCTCAATCGCCTGAAGACGTTCTGCGTTTATTGGCGATGACGCGGCGTATGTCCGAGACGCTGCCCATTCCGGTCGTCAGTATGTCGATGGGTTCTCTCGGAGTTATGAGTCGTATCTTTGGCGGCGTTTTTGGATCGGCGCTCACCTTTGCGACCAGCGCGGGTGAGTCGGCACCGGGTCAACTGCCTATCAAAGACCTACGCGAGATTCTCAGCCGAGTCGTCTGAGCCTACTGCGCCCAATGCAGGCAGCGCTCGACGGCGCGGCCCCATTCCTTCATTCGCGCCTCAGCTGTATCGCGCGACATACGCGGCTCGAAGACTCGATCGATTTTCCATCGCTCGGTGACAGCGTTTTCATCAACCCAAAAGCCAGCCGCAATTCCGGCAAGATATGCAGCGCCGAGCGCGGTCGTCTCGGTTACCGCTGGCCTGATCACTGGAACGCCGAGTAAGTCTGCTTGAAATTGCATTAGCAGATCGTTTCTTGCTGCGCCGCCATCGACGCGCAACTCGCGCAGCGGGTGCTCGGCATCTTGTTGCATTGCGAGTAGCAGCTCGGCGCTCTGGAACGCGATCGCTTCGAGCGCAGCACGAGCAATATGTCCTTTGGTTGTACCGCGCGTGATACCGATGATCGATCCTCTTGCAAATGGATCCCAATACGGACTGCCAAGCCCAGTGAAGGCGGGTACGACATAGACACCGCCGTGGTCAGATTCTGAGCGGGCGAGCGATTCGATTTCACCAGAGCTTTTGACCAGACCCAGCCCATCACGGAGCCATTGCACGACAGCGCCCCCGACGAAGACGCTACCTTCTAGCGCATATTGAGTCGCGTCTGGTCCGATGCGGGTTGAACAAGCGGTCGTCGAGAGTAGTCGATGTCGCGATCGCAGCGGTTGCTTTCCCGTGTGCATCAGCATGAAACAGCCAGTGCCGTAAGTGTTTTTTGCCATGCCCGGCTGGAAGCACGCTTGACCAAAAAGCGCCGACTGTTGATCGCCAGCCAACGCACCGAGCGAGAGCTGTCGACTACCAAGTTGAATGGGTTCAAGCTGCGAAAATGACGATGGCACGATACGTGGCAGGCAGGTCGAGGGAATTTGTAATAGGTCCAGCATCCACGGATCCCACTCACCGGTGGTTAGATTCATCAACAGCGTGCGGCTTGCATTAGTGATGTCGGTGATGTGAAGACGGCCGTCCGAGAGCTTCCAAGCCAGCCACGAGTCCATCGTGCCGAAACAAAGCTCGCCTTTTTCTGCTCGACGGCGGGCATCGGGGATGTGCTCTAGCATCCACGCCAACTTGGTTCCCGAGAAATAGGGGTCGAGTAAAAGCCCGGTGCGCTGCATGACTTCGGTTTCGAACCCCGCGGCCTTCAGCGCTTGGCACGCATCTGCAGTGCGTCGATCTTGCCAAACGATGGCTCGACTAATGGGCTCGCCGGTGTTGCGATCCCACAGAACGCTGGTTTCACGTTGATTCGTGATACCGACCGCGGCGATATCGGCATCGCTAGCTCCCGCAGAGTCCAGAGCCTCTAGTAGCGTTTGACTTTGGGTTGCCCAAATTTCGTTGGCATCGTGCTCGACCCAGCCTGATGACGGAAAGTACTGCTGAAACTCCCGTTGGGCGACGGCGATCACGCGAGCCTCATGATCGAACAGGATCGATCGAGAGCTGGTGGTTCCCTGATCAAGCGCGAGCACCCATCGAGCCATCGAATCCCTCCGGTTACGTCGTATATTTTCTTGCGAGTATTTTGCGTGCCCAGTATATGTCGGGAATATGGGGGACATCACGGAACTGCTCAGTCGTGCGCGCGAAGGCGATAGTCGCGCGCTAGATGCGGTTTTTGACGCTCTCTACGAAGATCTTCGTCAGATTGCGCGATCGCGTCTTCGTACGCATCCAAGAGATGTGCTTCTCGATACGGCGGGTGTAGTCAACGATTGCTATCTGCGATTCGCCAAGACCCATCGAGTCACCCCGGTAGACCGGAATCACTTTTTGGCCTATTGCTCTCAAGCGATGAGGTCCGTGATCGTCGACATGATCCGCTCCAGTCGTCGTGAGCGTCGTGGCGGAAAAGCGTTTCACACCTCCTTATCGGTTGAGCCTGCGCTCGACCGTGCTATCGAGGAAGTCGATGTTCTCGACGTACACGAGGCTTTGAATGAGCTCGCACAACTCGAGCCTCGCCTGGCCCAGGTTGTCGAGATGCGCTATTTCGGTGGCCTGACCGAAAAGCAGATCGGTGACGTCTTGGGTCTAACCGATCGCACGATACGCCGAGACTGGGAGAAAGCACGGCTATACCTAGCCGCCGCATTAGCCATCCGGTAGCAGCTCGTTGTCGATTCTTCCGGCACGGAAGTGCTCGTGTCCGTTTGTTCCGACGGCTCACGTACGTTAGTACGCAGTCGAAAGAAGGGCGGTTGCCATGTCCGAGACCGACAAGCTTGCTACCCAGTGGCGATCCATCAGCCACATGCTCGATGAGGCGCTGCTGCTCCCCGCGTCTGAGCGAGGGCGCTGGCTTGCCGATCTGCCTGCGGAGCACATCCATCTTCGCGAGACCCTACGACACTTTCTTGAGCTGCAGGCGCGGATCGAGGGCGATGACTTTTTAGAGAGCCCCGCAGCCGTTTCATGGTTCGCCGCCCCAACGCCGATGCTCTCGCCGGGTGATGTCGTTGGGCCGTATCGGGTGATTGAAGAGCTAGGGACAGGCGGAATGGGCTCGGTTTGGCTCGCCGAGCGTAGTGATGGCAAGCCTCGGCGTCGCGTCGCGCTCAAACTGCCACGCATGGTGTGGGCGAGTGATCTATCTGAGCGGATGGAGCGAGAGCGCGACATCTTGGCGTCACTCGAACATCCCAATATCGCCAGACTCTACGATGCGGGCCTCGACGAACAATCTCGTCCTTATCTAGCGATCGAGTACGTGGAGGGTGTTCGAATCACCCACTACTGCGAGGAGCACCGACTCGATACGCGCCGCCGAGTCGAATTATTTATTCAGGTTCTCGCCGCCGTTCAGTATGCGCATAACCGTCTTGTGCTGCATCGCGATTTGAAACCCGGAAACATTTTGGTCAATCGAAACGGGGGTGTCCGCTTACTTGATTTTGGTATCGCTAAGCTCATTGAGGAGACGCAGCCCGATGGCGAGGCTGACATGATCACGATGACACGTGCGCTTACTCCACGTTATGCGAGTCCAGAGCAGTTGCGTAGCGAGCGATTGACGCTCGTCTCGGATGTGTATTCGCTTGGTGTGATCCTTCATGAACTGCTTACGGGGGTATCACCCTATCCCGCATCCGTGAAGAGTCGTGCCGAAGTCGAGCTTGCGGTTATCGAGGGGGTGAGCACGCCACCGAGTCGTCGGGTAGCCACGGAGGCAGGCACGGCCGATCTTCAACTTTCCGGCGTCCGCCTCAGTCGCGAGCTTCGTGGAGATCTCGACGCAGTCATGTTAAAGAGTCTCGCCGTCGATGTTTCGGCTCGATATGCCTCTGTCGAGGCGCTTGCTGCCGATCTGACACGTTGGCTCGACGGTCGTCCCGTTCTTGCCGTTCCACCGTCCGCCTTTGTCATCGCGCGTAAGTTCGTCATGAGAAATCGCCTCGCCGTATCTGTGGCGACGATCGCTACACTCGGCGTTCTGACGACGTCCGGTGTCGCATTTTACCAAGCGAAGAAAGCGACAGCAGAGTCGCAACGTGCCGCGGCTACCCGTGACTTCTTGATCGATATGTTCGAGAGCGCCAACCCAGAGTTGCATGGTGGCCGGGAGGCGACGGTGCGGGA